>NZ_JALAAB010000001.1:0-690100 GCF_037546705.1 Vibrio sp. 2-Bac 85
CTACACCCCGTGTCTGTGGGGTCGCATTATAGGGATTGAGATCACATTGGCAAGTGTTTTATTACGATTATTTGCATTTAATTTTTATACTGTTCTTGAGCACAAGTTACACACAAATATATGTAACTTATCCACAGAGTTATTAAATGTTTTTAACAACTGAAGTCAAATCATCGAAGATAGCTGATGCTAAACTTTCACCTTCTTCTGTTATTGCTTTACCAGTACGCACTAAATAGTTTGTTTTAATGCCTGCTGCTATGCCTGCTTGTAAGTCAGAGACTTTGTCGCCAATCAAAATTGATGTTTCTATATCTATATCAAGATCCGCAATCGCATTCATTAACATGCCAGGTTTTGGTTTACGGCATTCACAATCAACTTTGAATTCACCTTTACCCTCTGTATTGTGGTGAGGGCAATAATAGATACCATCTAAATCAACACCACGATCCGCTAATGACCAATCCATCCATTCCGTTAATGTATGGAATTGATCTTCAGAGAACAAACCACGAGCAATACCTGATTGATTGGTTATCACAACTAACAGATATCCTTTTTTCTTGAATTCGATACACGCTTCAATAGCACCTTCTATAAACTCAAAGTCGTCTATCTCTGAAACATAACCGCTATCTTTATTAATAACGCCATCTCTATCTAAAAATACTGCGGGTTTTAATTTACTCATTTTCACTTCTCTAGTTCTGGGATGTTTAATGATGTTATTATGCCATCCATTATTATCCCCTACTATTAATAAAGAGTGACGACAATGAATAGACTTATAACTCTAGCTTTTATTGGCCTACTATCAGGTTGTAGTAATTACCAATTTAATTCGAATGTTGATAAAGAAAACTTTGATACTTATTTCAAGCCTTCACAAGTCACGGTTTATGACAAAAAGGAACTACTTGATCTCGAATATACGGTATTGGGTGCTGTTGAAGGAAGTAGTTGCCAAGAGGCTACCATCGACCTACCCGCAAGTGAAAAAGAAGCTCGAACAAAAGCTAGAATCAATGCAGCAGACATGAATGCAAATGGAGTTGTTTTTCAATCTTGTATTAATTTCAAGCAAGATGAAACCTGTGTCAGTAATGTAATTTGTTACGGACGCGCTTTAAATGTTGAAGCGCCTACTAATGACTAGTTACCAACATCAAGTGATAGCAATAACTCACTCTCCCTATAAAGAAAAATTTGCAGTGCCTAGGCAACCAGGGCTAGTAGTAAGCGCCAAAGCAGAATTAGAGATGCTGCCACCCTATGACGATGTTAATGCCTTTAATGGGTTGGAAGCGTTTAGCCATTTATGGTTGGTTTTTGAATTTCATAAAAATGCACCAAGTTTTGATGTTGATAATACATGGAGCCCTACGGTACGCCCACCACGCTTAGGGGGGAATAAACGTGTTGGTATATTTGCAACTCGCAGTCCTAACCGCCCCAATAATATTGGCTTATCATTAGTTGAATATCATGGGGTGATACAACGAGATGGAAAAATATTTCTTTCGTTAAGCAGTATCGACTTGGTCGATGGCACTCCGATTATAGATATAAAGCCATATATTCCCTATGCCGACTCGATACCTAATGCTAAAGCAGGTTTTGCACAAACATCACCGGAAAAGCTATTAGCGGTAGATTTTAGTCAAGATGCTGTATCACAGCTTCAATCACTGCCATCACATTACTCGGGCCTACAGCTATTTATTAAAGAGGTGTTACAACAGGATCCACGCCCTGCTTATAAAAAGTCGAAAGCCGATAATAAGATTTATGGGATGCTTCTTTCTGATTTTAATATCAAATGGCAATGTACAGCCTCAACGATCACAGTGCTATCCGTTGACTATGTTTAATGATTAGCGTTTCGACAAAAAATAACCTAAAACTCCACCAGCCAATGCACCGAAAAAGTGACTTTCATAGGAAACATTAGGTGCACTTGGTAACACGCCAAACACTAAACCACCGTAGAGCACTAAAACTAAAATAGACACGATGATATCTCTAAAGTGCTTTTTCAAAACACCATAGACGATTAAATATCCCCACATTGCATACACCACGCCACTCATTCCGATATGAATGCTTTCCCCCCGCGCAAATAACCAAACTAAACTGCCGGTCATTAATATCGATAAAATAAATACCGTCCAAAAGCGCTTTAAGCTATGTAAACCAATCAAGCTTGAAAAAATAACAAAAGGAAAAAAATTGCTTAATAAATGAGCCCAATCACCGTGCAGGAAAGGTGCAAATGCAATACCAGATAAATGACTTACTTCTCGAGGTACAATACCAAAACGGTTAACGATGAAAATGCCATTAATCAATAGTAAAACAACGCATATCAACATGATGATCAAACTGTGTTTTGCTGGCTTTAAGTAACGTTGCATAGGGGTTCCTCTCAGTTAGTCTCTAAAACTAACTAAATTCCAGCTAAAAAAACAATATTATTTAGATAAATCGATTAACAATGCTTTAGTCCACAGCAATCGACTGTTAAAATCAGCCAACTTTTATATTCGCAATACGATAGCTAACTATCAACAAGGATCACCATGCGTACTACCAATTATTTATTATCCACTCAAAAAGAAGCACCAAGTGATGCAGTAATTGCCAGCCACCAGCTGATGTTACGTGCAGGTATGATCCGCAAGATAGCATCGGGATTGTATACTTGGTTACCAACTGGTTTACGTGTTTTACGTAAAGTAGAAAACATTGTACGAGAAGAAATGGAACGTGCTGGTTCTGTAGAAATATTAATGCCAGTTGTGCAGCCTGCTGATTTATGGCAAGAGTCAGGGCGTTGGGATAAATTTGGTGGAGAATTGTTGCGTATAAAAGATCGTCACAACCGTGATTTTGTTTTAGGACCAACACACGAAGAAGTGATCACTGAATTAGTACGTAAAGAAGTTAATAGCTACAAACAGTTACCATTAAACTTATTTCAAATTCAAACTAAATTCCGTGACGAAACTCGCCCACGCTTTGGTGTGATGCGTACACGCGAATTCACCATGAAAGACGCTTACACTTTCCATTTGGATCAAGAGTGTTTAGAAAAAACCTATCAAACTATGTTTGATGCCTACTGCCGAATCTTTGATCGCTTAGGTTTAGAATACCGCGCAGTAATTGCAGATACAGGTAGTATCGGTGGTAGTGCTTCGCATGAATTCCATGTGTTAGCACAGAGTGGTGAAGATGCTATCGTATTTTCAAATCAAAGTGATTACGCAGCAAACATTGAAAAAGCAGAGGCTATTGCACCTGCATTTGATCGCCCAGCAGCCACCGCAGATATTAACGTTATCGACACACCTAATGCACATACAATTGAAGATGTTAGTCAGTTACTTAACATTGCTCCTTCACAAGTTATTAAAACATTATTAGTGCAAGGCGAAGCAGAGGAAGGCAAAACTATTCCAGTAATTGCATTAGTGTTACGTGGTGACCACAACTTAAATGAAATCAAAGTTGAACATATTGAAGGCATTGCAAGCCCACTGTGTTTTGCCAATGCTCAACAAATTCTAGAAACAGCAAATTGTGAAGCGGGTTCAATTGGACCTAAAGGCTTGACTATCCGCACTATCGTTGACCGTGCAGCTGAAAAACTAGCAGACTTTGTTTGTGGTGCCAATGAAACTGGTAAGCATTTAACAGGTGTTAACTGGGATCGTGATATTACAGATTATGAAGTCGCAGATTTACGTGACGTGGTTGAAGGCGATCCAAGTCCATGTGGTCAAGGTACGCTATCAATAGCACGCGGTATTGAAGTAGGTCATATTTTCCAATTAGGCGATACTTATGCGCAGGCAATGAATGCAGCAGTATTAAATCAACAAGGCAAAAACCAAGTGATGACCATGGGTTGTTACGGTGTTGGTATTTCACGTATTGTGGCAGCAGCGATTGAGCAAAACAATGATGAAAATGGCATTATCTGGAATGATGTACTCGCGCCTTTCTCCGTTGTGATTGTGCCAATGAACATGAAAAAATCACATCGTGTTGCTGATTTAGCAGAACAATATTACGCAGAGTTACAAGCAGCCGGTATTGAAGTACTGTTAGATGATCGTAAAGAACGCCCTGGTATTATGTTTGCCGATGCAGAGCTGATTGGTATCCCACATACACTAGTCATTGGCGACCGTAGTATTGATAACGGTGTTATCGAATATAAAGATCGTGCTTCTGGCGAAAAACAAGAAGTTAAGATTGAAGAAGTGACTGCGTTTATTAAAGCAAAATTAGCAAAGTAAACCTTATTCAACTCTGATTAATAGACCACACTTCTGAAGTGTGGTTTTTTTATGCCTAAAATATGGGTTCATGATTGTGCTACATTACATTAAGATTAAAAATCATTGAACTAGAAATGGGTGTTATATGGTGTGCTTGATTCGTATTGTAAGGTTGCTGCCTATTCTATCCATATTGTTTCATCCAACAATGCAGGCCAGCCCTACTATGTTAGAAGATAAAATACAGTTAGAAAATAAGACACAGTTAGAAGATAAGACACAGTTAGAAAATAAAGCAAAACTAGAAAGTAAAACTGAAAATTTTCTAGATAATAAATACCTCCTAAATACAGAAGCGCTGCTTGATGACCAATTCTCACCCACAATTAATCGATTTTGGGATGAGAATGCTAAAGTAAACACCTTTGAAAGTATCAATGGTGGCACTATCCATACCGTTCATATTAAAACTGGCCAAGCTAACGCAGTGGTGATCAGCCAAGGTAGAAATGAGTCCACACTCAAATATAAAGAACTCGCCTTTGAATTAAACCAACAGGGGTATGATGTTTTTTTAATTGACCATCGAGGCCAAGGTTTATCTAGTCGCCTTGGCGGAGATGCGCATCGTGGCCATGTGCAAGCATTCCAAGATTACGTGGTAGATTTAGCGACTTTTGTTGAAACATTACAATTAGACACAAAATACCATTCACGTTTTTTATTATCTCACTCAATGGGTGGCACTATTAGTGCGCTGTATCTGCAACAGCAAACACACCCATTTCAAGCAAGTGCATTTTTTAGTCCTATGTTCTCTATCAACCTAGGTGCTCTGCCTACTTTTCTTGCCAAGTTGATCAGTTATATGAGTGATTTAATCTGCACTTGGTTTAGTGATTTAGCATGTTATGCCCCAGGTTCAGGTCCTTACTTTAGTAACCCTTTTGAAGGTAACAGTTTAACCAGCAGTGAAAAACGTTATCACTCAGCATTGAACACTTTTGAAATAAACACTAAAACTCAACTTGGAGGACCAAGCATGCGCTGGGTGAATGAAAGTTTATACGCCAGTGAAAAAGCGATTCAACAAGCTTCGAAAATCGATATCCCTATGATCATTGTTCAAGCAGGTGCAGACTCGATTGTGAAGGCAGAAGGACAACAAGCATTTTTTGCAAATAACCAGCGCTGCGAACACAACCAATTTATAGAAGTTGTTAATGCAAAACATGAATTATTATTAGAACAAGATAAATACAGGATACCTGCTATCGCTGCAGTACTTGATTTTTTCAAACAATCTCAACAAGGTAAGCTGACATGTACAAAATAGCTATTTCAGATCTTGATGGCACATTACTCGGTCCAGATCATAAAGTATCAGCACAAACTAAAGAAAGTATTGATCGTTGGTTACAAGACGGTAGAAAATTTGTTATTGCAACAGGCCGCCATTATATAGAAGCAAAGAAAATACAAGAGGAGTTAGGCGACCCTATTTATTTGATCACCTCAAATGGCGCACGAGTGCATAACAAAACAGGTGATATTATTTTAAAACAAAATTTACCGACTGATGTTGCAACCGCTATTTGCGAGCAAGACTTTGACCCAACGGTACAAATAAACTTATTCACTGACCATCAATGGTATGCTAATTTTTCTCTTCAAGAATTAGTAGGAATGACCATTGATAGCGCTTTTTATTGTCAGCCTGTTGATTTAAAAACAATAGATAAATCGAATACCATCAAAATATTCTTCTGGGGAGAAAGAGATAAATTGGATGTTATTTACAAACAGTTGAAGCAACAATTTGCAGGCAGAGTTAACCTGACTTTCTCACTAGATAAATGTTTAGAAGTCATGGAAGCAACCACTAATAAAGGTGCTGCGGTGGATGCAGTCTTAAAAACTATGAACTTAAATACTCAACAGTGTATTGCTTTTGGTGATGGAATGAATGATGTGGAGATGTTACGCAGTGCAGGCAAGGCAATCTTGATGGCCAATGCTCAAAAAGATTTATTGAAAGCATTGCCCGATGCTGAAGTAACGGTATCTTCTAAAGATCACGGTGTTGCAGTAAAACTTGATGCTCTATTAAATTACTCTGAATAGCACTGAATAACGTTAATTTAAAATAGAAAAGTATGGAATAAGTCATTACAAGAACACTACGCTGAGCTTTAACCTGAAAATATTTTTTATTTTAAGATTAAAGCTTCTGGCAATTAAAATCGAGAACCAATAACAATTAAAAAGTCCACGTTTTAGGAGCCACTTCAACTCCATAACTGGGCTTTCTACTATTCATCAATTAATTATTATTGCTCATCACGTTGAAAGACTAAATCGGTCTCAGTGGATGCTGCAGCTACAAAATAATACCCGCCGACAGTAAACTCTTTTAATTGTTTAATATCAGTAATTTCATTCTCCATAATATAGCGAGCCATTAATCCACGCGCTTTTTTAGCATAAAAACTAATTACTTTATATTGACCATTTTTTTGATCTTTAAAAATAGGCGTGATCACAGTAGCTTTTAATGCCTTTGTTTTTACCGCTTTAAAATATTCATTGGAAGCGAGGTTAACCAGATATGGCGAATCTTGTGCCGTTAAATTAACATTCAGCTGCTCAGTGATTAAATCACCCCAAAACTGATAAAGGTTAGTACCTCGTTCATTATCTAAACGTGTTCCCATTTCAAGTCGGTAGGCTAACATTAAATCTAATGGGCGCAATAACCCGTATAAGCCTGATAATATTCGCAAATTCTGTTGCGCATACTGTAACGCGTTATCACTTAATGTTTCCGCTTCTAAACCAGTATAAACATCACCTTTAAAAGCAAATAAACATTGCTTGGCGTTATTTTCTAACTTCAAAGGTTTTTTCCACTCTGCAAAGCGAGCAACATTTAATCCTGCAATTTTATCACTCACTTTCATTAATGAAGCTACATCTTGCATAGATAATTGTTGGCAACGATTTATTAATAACTGACTCTGCTCTAATAAATTTGCAGTGGTAAACTCTGATGTTGTAGCAGGAGTTTCAAAGTCTAACGTTTTGGCTGGAGATATTACAACTATCATGTTTTTTCCTAATCTATAAAAACAAAGCGATCAATAAGTTCGCTTTGTTTGGGGTATCATTTAATCAACAGATATCAGACGATATGGAGATCACTTAATGTCTCAGAATTAGTAGTTATTCCATTCTCTTTTGCTTTTAGCTTAATTCTCAAGCGCAAATCATTGGCAGAATCAGCATGAGCTAAAGCTTCATTATAACCAATTTTCCCCTCTAAATATAAACGTAATAATGCCTGATCAAAGGTTTGCATTCCATAGGTCCCCGAAACCTTCATAATATCTTTTAATAAATGCAGGTCACCATTACGAATCGCTTCTTCTAATGTAGGTGTATTAAGCATAATTTCAAAAGCTGCAATACTACCTTTTCCATCTGAAGTGGGAATTAGGTGCTGCGCAATCACCGCAGTTAAATTGATTGACAGATCAAACAAAAACTGACGTTGAGTTTCCTCTGGCACCATGCGCAGCATACGATCTAAAGCTTGATTTGCATTATTAGCATGTAAAGTCCCCATGCATAAATGCCCCGTTTCAGCAAATGTAATTGCATGGTGTAAGGTCTCATAAGTACGAATTTCACCTTGTACAATGACATCAGCCGCTTGGCGTAATGAATTACGTAATGCCTCTTCAAAAGAGTCCGTATCAAGCCCAACTTCGCGTTGCGTGACCACTGAACGGCCATGTTCATGTACAAATTCGATCGGGTCTTCAACGGTTAATATATGGCCTGATGCATGCTGATTACGATAACCAATCATAGCTGCTTGAGTTGTAGATTTACCGGAACCGGTAGCGCCCACAAATAAAATCAAGCCTCGCTTTTCCATGCAGGTTTTTTTTAATTGCTCAGGTAAAAATAACTCTTCGAAGGTTGGGATCTTACTTTTTAAATGCCGAATCACCATACTCGGCGTATCTTTTTGCATAAAAGCACTGACACGAAAACGACCAATATCCAGTAAGTTAAGCGCAAAGTTCGCTTCTTTTTTCTTTTTGAATTCAGTAATACGTTCTGTTTCGACAACTTCGGCCAGTAAATTATATATTCCGTCCTCAGTTAGACTCTGATCGTTTAACGATATTAGCTTACCATTGACCTTAATCGTAGGCGGCAACCCCACCGCAATATATAAATCAGAGGCTTTTTTCTTGACTAACTCACTTAATAACTCATCGAGCATTAGCATTTCCTAGAGAGATTTTGGATCCATCGCTTTGGTCGCAGCATCTTCATAAGAAACAGTGCCTTGACTAACTAAATTACGCAAGCTTTGATCCAGTGTTTGCATACCATGTACCATACCCGTTTGGATAACCGAATACATTTGCGCTACTTTATCTTCACGAATTAAGTTACGGATTGCTGGGATCCCCATCATAATTTCATGTGCGGCAACTCGCCCACCACCGTGTTTTTTCAGTAATGTTTGAGAAATAACAGCACGTAAAGACTCTGATAACATCGAACGAACCATGCTTTTTTCTGCGGCGGGGAATACATCTACGATACGGTCAACGGTTTTGGCTGCTGACGTGGTATGTAATGTGCCAAATACTAAGTGCCCTGTTTCTGCTGCCGTTAAAGCCAAACGAATGGTTTCTAAATCACGCATCTCCCCCACCAAGATAACATCGGGATCTTCACGTAATGCACTACGTAATGCACTTTCAAAACTTAGAGTATCTTTATGAACTTCGCGTTGATTGATCAATGCTTTTTTAGATTCATGCACAAACTCAATAGGGTCTTCAATGGTTAGAATGTGCTCATGGCGATGATCATTAATATAATCAATCAT
Source organism: Vibrio sp. 2-Bac 85 (assembly GCF_037546705.1). NCBI lineage: Bacteria > Pseudomonadati > Pseudomonadota > Gammaproteobacteria > Vibrionales > Vibrionaceae > Vibrio > Vibrio sp. 2-Bac 85. Next base: position 9,202 of record NZ_JALAAB010000001.1, read on the forward strand.
GGCCGCTAAGGTCGTTGACTTACCAGACCCTGTTGCCCCAGTCACTAGAACTAAACCACGTGACAAGTCAGAAATTTTCTTAAAAATAGGAGGCGCATTAATTTCTTCTAACGTTAACACTTTACTTGGGATCGTACGAAATACTGCACCAGCCCCACGATTTTGATTAAAAGCATTAACACGAAAACGAGCAAGGTCTGGAATTTCAAAGGAAAAGTCAGTTTCTAGCTGTTCTTCAAAGTCCTTACGTTGCTTATCATCCATGATGTCGTAGATTAAATTGTTTACTTCTTTATGCTCTAATGCAGGAACATTTATTTTGCGTACCTCTCCATCAACTCGAATCATTGGAGGAACACCTGCAGAAAGGTGTAGATCTGATGCTTTATGCTTTACACTAAAGGCTAATAATTCCGTTATATCCATAATTTAAAATCCTAATAATATGACTAATATATCTAACAATATCGAAGCAGTAGAACAAAAAATAGCTCAAGCTAGCATAAAAGCAATGCGCGAAGGCGAAGTTCAGTTACTTGCTGTCAGCAAAACCAAGCCAGTTTCGTTGATCAAACAAGCTTTTGCACAGGGATTATCTCACTTTGGAGAAAATTATGTGCAAGAAAGCATAGAAAAAATTCAACAAATTAAACAAGATAGCGAATTTGACAGGCCTATTTTTTGGTATTTTATTGGCCCGCTACAATCGAATAAAACTCGCCCAGTTGCGGAAAATTTTGACTGGGTACAAAGTGTTGATCGCTTGAAAATAGCAGAGCGCTTGAATCAACAACGCCCTGTTGATATGCCAAGACTTAATATTTGTTTGCAAGTTAATATCAGTGGTGAGGAAAGCAAATCCGGCACCACGCTATCACAGGTCATTGAATTAGCAGAACAAGTTCAGGGTCTACCGCGTTTAAAACTGCGTGGCATTATGGCTATTCCACAAAATAGCGATGACCCGAAAATAATAGAACAACAATTCACTGCGCTACATGATATTTATCAAACATTACAACAACAATATCCAGACATTGATACATTATCGATGGGCATGAGTGGTGACTTGGAAAGTGCGATTGCCTGTGGTAGTACTATGGTGAGAATTGGCACCGATATATTTGGCGCAAGATAAATTAACAGTAAGGAAAAGATAATGCAGCATAAAAAAATCACCTTCATTGGTGCAGGTAATATGGCGGGTAGTATTATTAACGGCTTAGTAAAAGGCGGTTACCCAGCAGAATTAATCTGTGCATCGGCCCCCAGCTTAACCAACACCCAAAAATTGGTAACTGAACTTTCAATTACAAGCAGCCAAGATAATAAACAATCAGCGCAATGGGCAGATGTGATCGTATTAGGTGTTAAACCGCAAATGATGGCAGATGTTTGCCAAGCGCTTGTTGATGACGGTGTTGATCTCACTAATAAATTAATAATCTCTATTGCTGCCGGTGTTTCAGTGTCACGTTTTCAATCTATCTTAGGTAAAGAAACGGCTGTGATCCGTACTATGCCTAATACGCCATCTCTTTTGCAAAAAGGCATGACAGGGTTATTTGCTTCAAAACAAGCAACTGAACAGGATAAACACTTCGCAGGTGAATTGATGAGTGCTGTCGGTGAAATTGTATGGGTTGAACAAGAATCACAAATTAATGCAGTAATTGCAGCAGCCGGTTCAGCCCCTGCTTATTTTTTCCTATTTATGGAATCGATGCAGAAAAAAGCCATCGAAATGGGATTTAGTGAAGCCGATGCGCGTCTGTTAGTGCAACAATCTGCGATTGGTAGTGCTGAGATGGTAAAACAAAATCAACACTTGGATTTAACAACTTTACGAAACAACGTAATATCTAAAGGTGGTACAACGGCTGAAGCAGTACGTACTTTTAATGAACAGGGGTTGCCTGAGATTGTTGCCAAAGCAATGCAAGCAGCATCCGACCGTGGTGAAGAAATGGAAAAACTATTTTAATAGTCCTATAACGAGGTAGTAAGTAAATGAATGCAGTTAATTTTTTAATCGATACTCTATTTGACCTGTATCTTATGGTGGTTTTATTGCGTGTCTGGTTACAACTCGCACGCGCAGATTTTTATAATCCATTTAGCCAATTTATTGTGAAAGCAACACAACCAGTTGTTGCCCCTCTGCGTCGCGTTATTCCAGGATTGGGAGGCTTAGACGTTGCGACTATTATCTTTGCATTTGTAGTTGCCGTGGCCAAAATATTTGTATTGAGCCTAGTGATAAACTTTGATATCACCGTTGTAGCAATGTTGATTTCAGCTCTGGCAATTGTAATCACCACCACATTCAAACTGCTTTTTTGGATATTAGTGATACGTGCTATTTTAAGCTGGGTAAGTAAAGGGCAAAATCCAATTGAAGCAGTAATGATTCAATTAACTGAGCCACTTTTAAGCCCAGTGCGTCGCGTTATTCCTGCAATGGGCGGCTTAGACTTATCAATGCTTGTGGTATTGTTAGGTTTACAATTTTTAGAAAAATTATTCAACGATCTATTAGCTCAAATATTGGGTTAATTTATAAATGAAAAAGTGGTGTAGTAATAAATGAGCCAAATACCAAGTTATTACTCATATCAAGGCGAGGACTTAGTGCTTCGCCTTTACTTACAACCTAAAGCAAGCCGCGATCAATTTGTTGGACAGCATGGTGAAGAGTTAAAAATAGCCATTACTGCACCGCCCGTCGATGGCAAAGCGAATGCTCACTTAGTGAAGTTTTTAAGTAAACAATTTAAAGTAGCAAAAAGTGCAATTAATGTAGAAAAAGGCTTACAAAGTCGACATAAATTAGTGCGTATTAAACAGCCTAAAAACCTACCTTCTATTTTTTCACAATAAGGGATTATATGTTTAACTCAATAGTATTATCTAAAAAAATGATAACCAAAGGCTCAGTGTTTAAAGGCTTCGTATTTAATACGTTATTACTCACTACATTATTATTTACAAGCTTGCAGGCAACAGCAGACCAGTTTAAACAATTTGCTAACCTAGAAGTGCACTACATTGCCCTACCAAGTACTTTTATTGAGCCAAGTATTGCCACTCAATACAATATCAAACGCAGTAAGAATAATGGGTTATTAAATATTTCTGTTCTTGATAGTAAACAGAATAAAGAAGCCGTTAAAGCGACGTTAAAAGGTACGGGAAAAAACTTAATCGGCCAAACTCATCAGCTTGAGTTTAGGCAGATAAAAGAAGGTAAAGCGATTTATTATCTAGCCGAATACCCTTTTACTAATGAAGAAATTGTTAATTTTGAAATCAATGTCAAAACAGAAAAGAAATCGAACACACTTAAGTTTCAACATAAATTCTATGTTGATTAAGGACAGAACATGAAACAAAAATGGGTACTTGCCACCGGCAATCAAGGCAAAGTAAAAGAGATGAGCGAATTATTAAATAGCTTTTCTATTGAGGTATTACCACAAAGCAAGTTTAATGTGCCGGATGTACCAGAAACAGGTACAACCTTTGTTGAAAATGCCATTATCAAAGCAAGACATGCAGCAAAATTAACAGGTTTACCCGCGATTGCCGATGACTCAGGTTTAGAAGTTGATTTTCTAAATGGCCAACCTGGCATTTATTCCGCTCGTTATGCTGGTGAATTAGCTACAGATCAAGATAACATTGATAAACTATTAAATAAGCTGGAAGGCATTAACGCTGAACAGCGTAAAGCGCGCTTTCAGTGTGTTTTAGTTTATCTACGCCATGAGTTAGATCCTACGCCGATTATTTGCCAAGGTACTTGGGAAGGTAGCATTACAGAAGCCGTGGACGGTGAAAATGGATTTGGTTATGATCCAGTGTTCTGGGTTGAAAGCGAGCAATCAACTTCTGCACAATTAAGCAAACAACGTAAAAGTGAATTAAGCCATCGCGGTAAAGCGCTAACGCAATTAGTCGCGTTATTACAAAAGCAATTATCTGCTTAATCGCTATTTTAATTTACAGGTCCATTAATATGGGCAATAAAACGATAGCTTTATTATTACCGTTTAAACTCACTTTTAAAGCGACTGATTCAGTCGCTTTTTTTAGCTTGGAAAAATGAATGTTACAACTTCCCCCGCTCAGCCTATATGTGCATATTCCTTGGTGTATTGAAAAATGCCCTTACTGCGACTTTAACTCTCACAAGTTAAAAGGAGAGATCCCAGAACAAGAATATTTAACTGCGCTTATTGACGATCTCAAACAAGATTTAAGCTTTGTACAAGGACGTCACTTATTCAGTATTTTTATTGGAGGCGGTACACCGAGTTTAATTTCAGCACCGGGTATTCAATGGTTATTAGAAAATATTCAGCACCTTATTCCCTTTAGTGAAAACATAGAGATCACCCTAGAAGCTAATCCAGGGGCCATTGAGAACCAAAAAATTGCTGATTTCAAAACAGCGGGTATTAATCGTTTTTCCTTTGGAGTGCAAAGCTTCCAACAAGATAAGCTCACCAAACTCGGTCGAATTCATGGTGTAGAGGAAGCAAAAACCGCAGCTAAACAGGCACATAATGTAGGAATGAAAACATTCAACCTAGATTTAATGCATGGCCTACCAAACCAAACGTTAGAAGATGCCATGAGTGACTTAGCAACGGCGATTGCCTTAAAACCAACTCATCTATCTTGGTATCAGCTTACTATTGAACCTAATACACAATACTTTTCTCACCCTCCTACTTTACCCGATGATGAAACACTGTGGGAGATTCAAGAAGCAGGTGTGAAATTATTAGCGGAACACGGTTACAACCAATATGAAATATCGGGCTACAGCCAAGACAATTGGCAATGTCAGCATAATTTAAATTATTGGCGTTTTGGTGATTATTTGGGCATTGGTTGTGGTGCACACGGTAAAATATCATTACCCCTCGAAAATAAAGTACTTCGCACCACGAAGATCAAGCACCCTAAAGGATACTTAGACCCGCAACGTGCTTATATGGATGATTACAATACAGTCCCTAAAGAGGAGCTGGTTTTTGAATACATGATGAATCGATTACGTTTAATGGAAGACATTCCATTGGCTGAATTTGAAGATTATACCGGTTTAGCGCGTAGTGTATTAGATAAGCAGTTACAGCAAGCTACTGATAAAAACTTAATGCGAGTATCAGTAGACACCTGTCAAGTAACACCATTAGGACATAGATATTTGAACGAGTTATTGACGATGTTTATGGACTAATCTGTTTTAGCAACTACGTTCGCTAAACCGAGCTCAATAAAAATAGCCCTATATTAAATTTAAAATATTGAATGTTAAATGTAGGGCTATTTATGACTTCTTGTATTACATCACTTCATTACTTTTAATATTTACCTTTGATTTATAAAGTATTTTTTATAAAGTGATTTTTATAAAGTAATTGGTTTAAGCAAAGCGTAATCGATCATGTGCTTGCATAAAATCAACATCAGGACCAACAGGAATAATTCGCGTCGGGTTAATGGTTTCATGTGAACCGTAATAATGTGCTTTGATATAATCAATATCCACTGTTTTAGCTATACCTGGATGCTGGTATAAATCACGAACATAATGGGACAGTGACGGATAATCAGTAATTCGCTTTTTATTACATTTAAAGTGTCCCACATAGGCAGCATCAAAACGTATTAAAGTAGTAAACAAGCGCCAGTCTGCTTCGGTTAATTGCTTACCAAGTAAATAACGTTGTGTACTCAAACGCAGTTCTAATTTATCTAGAGCCTCGAACACACCGTTTACCGCTTCTTCATAGGCCGTTTGCGTTGTAGCAAAACCTGCGCGATACACTCCATTATTAATATCACTATAAATCCAATCATTTATTTCGTTAATTTCATTGTGTACAGATGCTGGATAATAATCTCCTTCACTGGCACCAATACCATCAAAGGCACTATTAAACATTCGAATAATATCTGCCGACTCATTGCTCACAATCGTCTTTTGTTGTTTGTCCCATAAAATCGGTACAGTCACTCGCCCAGAATAATTCGCATCTGCCAAGGTATATAATTCATGAACCAGTGAAACATGATTAACAGTATCTTCAATTACACCTTGTCCCGGCTTAAAGGTCCACCCCTCTTCAGCCATTAGAGAATTCACTGCGGAGATATCAATCATGGATTGCAAACCTTTTAGCTCTCTAAAGATCAAGGTGCGATGCGCCCATGGACAGGCTAACGAAACATATAAATGATAACGCCCTGCTTCTGCTTTAAAGCCCGCTTTACCGGTTGGCCCAGCTTGACCATCGGCGGTGATCCAGTTTCTAAATTGCGCTTCACTTCTAACAAATTTGCCATTGCTTGATTTGGTATCGTACCACTGGTTATGCCACTGTCCATCGACTAATAATCCCATAACATATTCCTCTATTTTTTGACTAAGCATAGTTTGGCCAAGTTAAGCTTCACTGAGTTTAGTTTGGTTAAGTTTAGTTTAGTTTGATTGGCTAGATTGGCTTAGTTAGGCAAACTTACCCTGATTAAAATCATCAAAAGCCTGTAATAATTGCTCTCTTGTATTCATGACAAAAGGTCCATGACGTGCAACAGGCTCATTAAAAGGCTTACCGGCGATTAATAAAAATCGGCTATTTTGCTGCCCACCTACTATAGAAACTTGCTCGCCGTCAGTTAAAACAGCTAACTTTGTCGCTGCGATAGCATCAAAATGATCCGCACTTTGTAAGCTGACCTCACCTTCAATAACATAAATGAATGCATTGTGATTTAACGTAATCGATTGTGTTAATACTTGCCCTTCAGGTAAATGAACATCTAAATACAAAGGTTCACTATAAACATTAGTAACGGCGCCAGTGGTTCCTTGATTAGTCGTTCCTGCTATCACATTAATTTTTGTTCCGTTATTTGATTGCTCATGTGCCATGGCGTTTGGCAAAAACTCTTGATACTGTGGTTTATTCATTTTGGCATGGCTAGGCAGATTCACCCACAACTGGAATCCTTTTAATAAACCATGTTCTTGCTCTGGCATTTCAGAATGTAAAATACCTCTAGCTGCGGTCATCCATTGCACACCACCGGGTTCAATAACGCCTTCATTACCAGCGCTATCCTTATGGCGCATTTTACCATTTAGCAGGTATGTCACCGTTTCAAAGCCTCGATGAGGATGAGTAGGAAAGCCTCCAATATAATCTTCAGCCTGATCACTTTCAAAACAGTCTAATAATAAAAAAGGATCTAACATATCCAGCTGTGAAGAGCCAATAAGACGCGTTAACTTAACACCGTCACCATCGGATGTTTTCACACCAGAAACAATTTTTTTAATGCTCCGCTCACTACGATTATCTGACTTATTAAGTGCGTCATTCCTATTAGATTCGGTTATCGCATTCATCGTTTCCTCCTGTTGCTGTTAATGAATAAAGGTTGTTAATGGATAAAGCTTATTAATGATCAAATATTATCAATGAACAAATCATAACTGTTGAAGTATTAACAATAAACAGCAATAATTTGAATTTATAATTGCTATATGGAGAACAATGAATGGGACAGATGGAAAACATGGCACTGTTTGTTCGTATCGTAGAAGCGGGAGGCATTGGTAAAGCAGCAGCGCAATTAGATATTGCAAAATCTGCCGTAAGTCGACGCTTAGTCGAACTTGAGCAGCAACTCGATACGCAATTGTTATCACGTACCACTCGCCAATCTCACCTTACCGATGCAGGGCGAATTTATTATCAGAAAGCATTAACGATTCTTAATGATGTAGCCGAATTAAATGCGCAGACAAGTGGTATCAGCACCAATATTGAAGGCACATTACGCTTAACCGCCCCTTTGTCTTTTGGTTTAACACACCTTGCGCCTATTCTTGATGAATTTAGTCAATTGCACGATAACCTTTGTATCGATATCGACTTCTCTGATCGCCATGTTGACTTAGTGGAAGAAGGCTACGAGCTTGCTATTCGTATTTCAGACTTAAAAGATTCAACGTTAAAAGCAAAACGGCTAACGACGATCCGACATTGTTTATGTGCAAGCCCTGAATATTTAAAGCAATATGGGCAACCTAAAAATCTCGCACAATTAAGTCAACATCGTTTATTGCAATATACCCAAAATGGTCACAATAAATTGCACATCCAAGACCCGCAGCATAAACAACATCAACTTGATATCAGTGCAAAAATTAAAGCTAATAACGGTGATTTTTTAAAAATGTCCGCCATTAATGGGCAGGGAATTGTAGCGTTACCACTCTTTATTGTTCATCAAGCTATCGCTAGCGGGGAATTAGTCGCGATATTAACGGATCATCAATTGCCCAATTTACATGCCTATGCTGTTTATCCACAAACACGTTTTTTATCTCACCGTTGCCGTTTATTAATTGATTTCATCAGTGATAAATTTGCACAGAAACCTATTTGGCATGACCTAAAATAAAACATTGAAAACAGTGGAAATGATCACTAATAAGATCCGCTATTACCCGTAATCATTCTAAGATGTAAAAACAATAAACCTAGCAGTGAGCAGGTTTAATATTAAAGCTATAACGGGTTAAATATCATTTTAATTCAGTCATTTCACTGACATCAAATGATTCGATAGCTCCTTCAACCACGGCGCGGTATTCTGACATATGCGTATTTTCCCTATGTTTTTGCCACGCTTCTCGAGATTGCCAACATTCATAAAAAAGAAAGTGCTCAGGGTTATTATTATTCTGGTGTAAACGATATTCTACACAGCCAGCTTCAACGAGTGTTGGGTCAATTAGTTTAATCATTTCACTTTTTACAAAGTCACGCTGCCCTTGTTTAACAATAATACTCGCAACGATAGTCAAATTTGTCATTTACAATCCTTTCAATAATTGGGTTTATTAGTCGATTATCTTTGGTAAAGCATAACCACCACGATGTTCAATCCTCCCCTTCATTTAATGCTATCAATACAAAAAAGGGATTATTCATCTTAAAACATTTTAAAATCAAATTCGTTAACTACTTATCATTAAATAATTTATTGAGATGAATAAGAAGGTTTTATTAATCATTCTGTTGTGGTCAAATACGGGCAATATTCTATTGTAGTGATACAGTAATTTTACCACTTACAAATATTCTACCCATTTACACAAGGAGAGTGCTATCAATCACCAACAGCTTAAAAAAGCCGAAATGAAAGCAGGTTGCAAAGCTGCCATTCCATTGATCATAGGCGCAATTCCTTTTGGTGTTTTATTTGGCACATTAGCGCCAACCAGTGGCCTTTCTGTTTGGGCAACCATGGCAATGTCACTCATTGTATTTGCAGGGTCCGCTCAATTTATTGTATTGGCATTAATTGCAGTGCAAGCACCGCTAGAGATTATTTTATTAACCACCTTTGTGGTCAATTTACGCCATCTATTATACGCCACAGCATTAGTGCCTCGTGTAAGCCATTTACCATTTGCATTACGCACACTATTAGCCTTTGGTTTAACCGATGAAACCTTTGCTAATATGAGCCAACGTTACCAACCTGGCTCTCCATTAGGCGATGACCATCAATTTGCACACTTCTTTTATCTAGGCTCTATGTTTAGTTTTTATATCACTTGGAGTTCAGCTACGGCAATCGGTTTAGTACTGGGTAATATCATTCCAGATATGACAAGTTGGGGATTAGAGTTTGCGATGTCTGTCACTTTCATTGGCATGGTGATCCCTTATTTAAATACGAAGGCAATGTTTAGTGCAATGTTCTGTGCAGCTATCGCTTCACTATACTTTGCTTATTTACCTAATAAATTAGGATTAATTATCAGTGCATTAATCGGGGTTGCCGCAGGTTTATCTGTTGTTCATTTTCAGAAAATGTCGATTAATCAAGGAGAGCAAGCATGAATGAGTTTTGGTTAATATTGGGAATGTTTGTGATCACTTTTGGCATTCGCTTTGTGATGTTTGCTTTTGCAGGAAAAATCACTTTCCCTGTCTGGATGCAACAATCATTAAAATTTGTTCCTCCTGCTGTCTTAACAGCAATCATAGTTCCCGCAGTGGTGATGCCTTTTGGAGAAATGGACTTCAGCTTCAGTAATGTTTATTTATTAGCCGCTATTATTAGTGTCATTATTAGCTTAGTGACAAAGAGCCTATTAAAAACCATCTTCTTTGGCATGCTAGTATTTTTGTTATTAAAGATTTTGATGGTTTAAAAATTGCTGTAACAAAAAAACCGATGCTTTGTGGGCATCGGTTTTTATTTATCGCGAGTTAGTCGCTGTTAACCAGTAACTTATTAAATCATTAAGCTAGTTACTCAGGTGCTTCTGTTTCAACTTCTTTTGATTCTGGTTTCAAGTCAGGTTTTGCTAATAATATTTCACGTAACTTAGCATCTAACTCTTTAGCAGCAGCTGGATTTTCATCTAAGAATTTACATGCATTAGTTTTACCTTGGCCAATTTTATTACCATTATATGAATACCAAGATCCTGATTTTTCGACTAGTTCTTGCTTAACGCCTAGATCAATCAACTCACCGTAATTATTAATACCTTGTCCATATAAAATTTGGAACTCAGCTTGTTTAAACGGAGGTGATACTTTGTTTTTAACTACTTTAACGCGTGTTTCATTACCCGTTATCTCATCGCCATTTTTAACCGCACCAATACGACGGATATCTAAACGAACTGAAGCATAGAATTTTAAAGCGTTACCACCGGTAGTTGTTTCTGGGTTACCAAACATTACACCAATTTTCATACGAATTTGGTTAATAAAGATAACCATAGTATTAGTTTGCTTGATATTACCCGTTAATTTACGTAATGCTTGAGACATTAAACGTGCTTGAAGACCCATGTGTGAATCACCCATGTCTCCTTCAATTTCAGCTTTTGGTGTTAAGGCTGCAACAGAATCGACAATCACAACACCCACTGCGCCAGAGCGAACTAACATGTCGCATATTTCTAATGCTTGCTCACCCGTATCTGGCTGTGAGATAAGAAGGTCATCTACATTAACGCCTAATTTTCTTGCATAGCTTGGGTCAAGTGCATGCTCTGCATCAATAAATGCACAAGTTTTACCTTGTTTTTGTGCTTCAGCAATAACTTGCAATGTTAACGTCGTTTTACCAGAACTTTCTGGTCCGTAAATTTCAACAACACGTCCGTAAGGTAAGCCGCCTATGCCTAGCGCAACATCTAAACCTAATGAGCCAGTTGAAACAGATTCGATTTCCATTGCTGCTGCACCGTCTCCCAGACGCATGATTGAACCTTTACCAAATTGTTTCTCAATTTGGCCTAATGCCGCCGCTAATGCTTTATCTTTATTCGCGTCCTGACTCATATTCTCTCCAGTGATGTTCTATAATTTACTGTATATTTATGCAGTATACTGCTCATTTATACAGTATCAAGTGTTTTTATTAAAAATTTGTTTCTATATTATCGATTAACCCTAATAAAGCTAAACGAATGGCTTGGGTTCTGACCTCTGAACGATCACCCACAAATAAATAGGTTTCCGTTTTGTGACCACTGTGTGCGTTATACCAAGCAATGCACACAGTACCAACTGGTTTTTCATCGCTTCCACCATCAGGCCCAGCAATACCACTTATCGCAACGGCAATATCAGCATCAGAATTTTTCACGGCACCAATCGCCATCGCATTAACGACTTCTTTTGAAACGGCGCCAAACTCATCAATCAGACCGGCATCTACGCCCAGCATTTGTGTTTTAGCACCATTACTGTAAGTCACAAAACTACGATCAAACCACAGCGAACTTCCAGAAATTTCTGTAATAGCGTATGCTACGCCACCACCGGTACAGGATTCTGCAGTGGTCGCAATTAAACCTGCATTAGTGAGTTTTTCTCCTAATACTTGCGCCAATTCTTTAACGGTTTTTTCAGTAAACATAATTTTCCGCCTTTTTTAGAAATAGTTATTAAGTGTATTCATTATGAAGCCAACAGCGCAAGAATTAAAACAACATACTCCGATGATGCAACAGTTTTTAACCTTAAAAAGTGAAGTGCCAGACACCTTACTCTTTTATCGCATGGGTGATTTCTACGAACTGTTTTTCGATGACGCTCGTAAAGCCTCTCAGTTATTAGGTATTTCCCTCACTCAACGCGGTAAAACCGGTGGTAATGCGATCCCTATGGCCGGCGTTCCCTACCATAGTGTGGAAGGTTATTTAGCAAAGCTAATTGCGCTCGGTGAATCGATTGCAATTTGTGAACAAATTGGCGATCCAGCAACCAGTAAAGGACCTGTTGAACGTAAGATTGTACGTATCATCACCCCTGGTACGATCACCGATGAAGCATTATTGGATGATAAACAAGATAATTTATTATGTTCAGTTTATCAGCAAGGCGACACCTTTGGTATTGCTTCCTTAGATATTGGTAGTGGCCGTTTTATTGTTAATGAAGTTAATAAAACTGAATCACTACAAGCTGAAATACAGCGCCTCAACCCAGCAGAGCTACTGTACCCAGATAATTTTGAATGTGTTGATTTAATTGAGCACTTACCAACTATCCGCCGTCGCCCTGAATGGGAGTTTGAATTAGGTACCTGTAAAAATATCTTAACTCAACAACTCGGCACCAAGGACTTAGTGGGTTTTGGTATTGAAAAAGCACATTTTGCTATTTGTGCTGCAGGTGCATTATTACAGTACTTAAAAGATACACAACGTACTGTATTGACACATATTCAGTCGATCACATTAGAGCAAAGCACAGATACGGTTATTTTAGATGCGGCGACACGTCGTAATTTAGAACTGACCTTTAACCTAGCTGGCGGTACTGATAATACCCTGGCGCAAGTACTAGATACCACAGTAACCCCGATGGGTAGCCGTTTATTAAAACGTTGGATCCACCAGCCGATTCGTAATTTAACGGTGCTTAACTACCGTCAAACCATGATCCAAACACTAATGGATTTCGACTTAACCGACGCACTTTCAATACCACTTAAACAAATTGGTGATATTGAACGAGTGATTGCTCGCCTTGCGTTACGTTCTGCTCGTCCGCGCGATTTGACACGTTTACGCTGTGCTTTCTCTTTACTGCCTGAGTTACAACACTTAATCACGCAATTACCTCAAGATCTAGTAGCTGACCTTAGCGAAGAGATGGGTAACTACCCTGAGTTATTGAATCTATTAGAAACGGCTGTTATTGATAATCCACCGGTATTGATTCGAGATGGGGGCGTGATCAAGGAAGGTTACAACAGTGAGCTAGATCATTGGCGCAACTTATCTAAAGGTGCAACGGACTATTTAGAAGCACTAGAAAAACGTGAACGAGAAAGCACCGGTATCAGCACTTTAAAAGTTGGCTATAATCGTGTCCACGGCTATTTTATTGAAATAAGTCGCAGCCAATCGGCACATGTGCCTGAACATTATGTACGCCGCCAAACCCTTAAAGGGGCAGAACGTTACATTATCGCCGAACTAAAAGAACATGAAGAAAAAGTGTTATCAAGCCAAGGTAAAGCGCTAGCGCTAGAAAAACAACTTTATGAGCAACTGATTGATCTATTACTACCACATTTAAAAAGTCTGCAATTTACCGCTAAATCTTTAGCCGAGTTGGATGTATTAAACACCTTAACTGAGCGTGCATTAACGTTAAATTATGTGCGCCCTGTTTTGCAGCAACAAAGTGGAATTGAAATAGAAGAAGGCCGTCACCCAGTGGTTGAGCAAGTGAGTAAAACGCCATTTATAGCCAACCCTGTTAACTTGCATCAACAACGACGTATGTTGATCATTACCGGTCCTAATATGGGTGGTAAATCAACCTATATGCGTCAAGTTGCGTTAATGGTGTTAATGGCACACATTGGTAGTTTCATTCCTGCACAAAGTGCAACGATTGGTCCGATTGATCGTATTTTTACACGTATTGGCGCTTCCGATGACCTCGCAAGTGGTCGCTCAACCTTTATGGTAGAAATGACCGAGACAGCTAATATCTTACATAATGCAACGCCAAATTCATTAGTGTTAATGGATGAAATTGGTCGTGGTACGAGTACCTTTGATGGTTTGTCTTTAGCTTGGGCTTGTGCTGAACAATTAGCACAAAAAATCCAGGCCTATACCTTATTCGCAACGCACTATTTTGAGTTAACACGCTTACCTGAAACTATTCCTGAATTAGTTAATGTGCATCTAGATGCTGTTGAGCATGGTGATAGTATTGCGTTTTTACATGCTTTACAGGAAGGCGCTGCGAATAAAAGTTATGGATTACAAGTTGCCGCATTAGCAGGTGTACCTAAATCAGTATTAGATAATGCGAAGAAAAAGTTACAGCAGTTAGAAGCCTCTTCACTACAATCGCAACAACAAGCACAACTTAACTCTCAGGCGTTAGTCGAAAGTAATGCAGAGCAAGCGTCGGTGCAATGTAGTTTAGACTTTTCACAGCCAGAGCCTCATCAAGCTATCACTTTATTGACCAGCTTAGATCCGGATGATTTAACCCCAAAACAAGCGTTGGCAATGCTTTATCAGCTGAAAGAGCAGCTTTAATTTTTATCATTATTTTTATCGTTGTTTTATTGCAGTTAAAGAACAAGTACTTAATAACAGATGATAGAGAACAGGTGCTTAATAAAAAATGTTAAACAGCTAACCATTAAAATATAGCGGGGTGTTTAATCACACTCTGCTTTTTCTTTATTATTTGTCCCTTTTCACTTATTACTTATCGTTTATCAGCTCGCACCAATCATCCAGCCCTTTTTAAAACCCGAATAAAACCTCTATCTATTATGATTTTCAAATCAATAATCATCATTATTTTAAAATTAACGAATTTTTTATGACAACTGAAATATTTCTGTAACAAAACTCTGTTCTAATCGGCGCATTAACAAAATACATAACCTTTGTGCACTAAATAGCTTCCTAATAATAGGCTTAATAAAATGAATAATGAAAATAACAACAGTACGTTAAAACAACTAATTAATTGGTCTACGGTGATCTTTTTAGTCTATTGCATGTTAGTTGCCGTGAGCACGGTTAGCAGCGGGTTTAAATTATTTTCAGGGGGTGCTGCAGGGGCTGAAGAGATATTTCAATTTGCAAGTAACCCACTCGTTGCCTTGATTCTAGGCACACTAGCAACAGCATTAGTACAATCATCTTCTACCGTCACAGCTGTAACCGTTGGTTTAGTGGCCGGTGGTTTACCCGTTTCAATTGCAATCCCATTAATCATGGGCGCTAACATCGGCACCACGATCACTAACTCTATTGTATCCATCGGACACGTGCGTGATAAGGAAGACTTCAAACGTGCTTTTAGTGCAGCAACAGTACATGACTTTTTTAACTTAATTGCAGTGCTTATATTCTTACCGCTTGAATTGATGTTTGGTTTATTAGAAAAAATGGCCGGTGCCGCATCACATTTATTGGTTGGTAGCGCGGATATGTCGCTTAAAGGTTTTAACTTTATGAAACCTTTAACAAAACCAGGCGTGAACCTAATTTCAGATATGGCTTCTATTATTCCAGGGAAAATGGCCGGTATTGCAATGGTCATTGCTGGCGTTGCACTTATCTTATTCTCAGTCGCTTTCTTAGGTAAAGTACTGAAAAAAGTATTAGTGGGTAGAGCAAAATCCATCTTGCATAATGCTTTAGGTAAAGGTCCTATTGCGGGTATCAGTTCAGGTGCCTTAATGACAGTGATGGTGCAATCATCATCAACGACTACTAGCTTAATGATCCCATTAGCAGGTAGCGGCATGTTCACCACCCGTCAAATATACCCTTTCACATTAGGTGCAAATATCGGTACAACAATCACCGCATTATTAGCAGCCACAGCTATCTCAGGCCCAATGGCCGAAGCTGCGTTAACTATTGCCCTAGTGCATTTCCTATTTAACTTCTTAGCAGTCGTGGTCATCTACGGAATCCCATTCCTACGTGAACTACCGTTAAAAGGTGCAGAGAAGCTGGCTCAAGTGGGCACAGAAAATAAACTCCTCGCCTTTGGGTATGTTATTGGCACCTTCTTTATCTTACCCGGCTTAATTTTAGTTGGTGTACGTTAATAACAAGCTTAAGTTTTAAATAGTAATTAATCTCTAAAAAATCTGCATATATTTACAAGCGACTCAATGAGTCGCTTTTTTTGTGTCATCACCTACCAAGCCACACTACTTCACAACGTCACAACGTCACAACATCACAACGTCAATCATCATAAAAACTAATTGTTTGGTCTTAACCATCTATTAACCTTACAATTGTTATCGTATTTACCTCAAGTAAAGTTCTACCGATTACACAAATGAAGGAATAATCATGGATTCAGATAAGTTGCAATTATTATTAGTAGAAGATGATATTGACTTGGCAACCGCTGTGATTGATTACTTTGAATTAGAAAATATTCAATGTGACCATGCCACCAATGGCTTGTCAGGTTTTAATCTGATCACAACAAACAATTACGATGTCGTTATTTTAGACTTAAATATGCCTAAAATGAATGGTTTAGAAGTTTGTGAAAAACTCAGAACACAGGGCATTGATGTGCCTATATTAATGCTCACAGCAAAAGATACATTGGATGATAAATTGCAAGGTTTCTCCAAAGGAGCCGATGATTATTTGGTGAAACCTTTTGCGATGGAAGAGTTAATTGTAAGAGTACAGGTATTATCTCGTCGACGTAGTGGGCAAGTTAAAATGCTCAATGTTTGTGGTTTAGAATTAAATGCCAAACAACAAACCGCCTCACGTGACGGCATACCCTTAAAATTATCCCCTATCAGCTTTAAAATTTTAGAAACATTAATGCTTGCTAGTCCCAACCCAGTAAGTAGAGAAAAGTTAGTACAAAGTGTTTGGGGTGACCATCAGCCTGATAGTAATAGCTTAAAAGTGCATATGTATAATTTAAGAAAATCGGTGGATGGTAAAAGCGATAATGACAATACCAATACAAACAAAACAAAATTAATCCATACGCTTGTTGGCCATGGTTTTGTTTTAAAAAGTGAGCAGTCGTAATGAAAATAATCCCGAGCCTCAAGTTATATTTTTTCGCCATGATGCTAGTGGCCGGTGTTACGACAATTTCAATTATGTCTTTTGTTAGTTATAAATACTTTGTTTACGGTGTTAATATTGCGATGAGTGACTCGATGCGATCAATTGCTAATATTGAAAATGTTTCCGAAGGAAATCCAATCAGTATTAATGACTTTGTGGTCGCTAATAGATGGCAAGATTTGCCTAGTATTATTCAAGAAAAATTAGATCCGAACGATATAAAAGAAAATGAGCTATTGAAAGCGATGGATGGCATGCCTCCTTTTACGCCTCCTATAGCGGTTTACTTTGTTATAAAATTGAATGTTGATGGCCAAGTGCGTTTTATCTCAACAATTTTTACAACGAAGGATCAACCTAACACAGGGTTTGATGGCCCCCCTCCTTTCATAAACCTATTAATAATTGCATTGTCTGTCATGGCACTATTTACTTTAACGCCTTATCTGATTTTACATAAAGTAGCTAACCCAGTAGAAAAGCTAATGCTTTGGGCTAAGCAATTAAATAAAAAACAATTGTCTCTTCCTGCACCTGATTTTCATTATAGTGAACTGAATAGCTTAGCGAAGATTGTGCAATCGAGTTTACAATCAGTACAAACAAGTTTAAAACGAGAAAAACGCTTTTTAGGTTATGCTAGCCATGAATTACGCACGCCTATAGCCGTTACACGCACAAATGCTGAATTACTGCGAAAAATGATATCGAAAGGTATTAGTAGTGAAAAACAACTGCTTGTATTAGATCGTATTGAGCGAGCAAGTATTACCATGACAGATTTAACCGAAACACTATTGTGGTTAAACCGCCAACCCGATAAATCTATTCCAGTTAAATCAATTTCATTGGGTTTAATGACACAGCAATTATTAGAACAACTTACTTATTTATTGAATGGTAAAAATGTAGATGTCACGATTGAAACTGATATCAGTATCCATTCTTTACCTGAGGCGCTGTGTCAAATTGTGATCACTAATATCATTAGAAATGCTTTACAGCATACTCAAGAAGGCACTATAACGATCAAGCAATCTAAGAGCCACCTCGTGATCAATAATCAAAATATTCGTGATGATAAACATGAGGATGAGCTGGGTTTTGGCTTAGGGTTAGAGTTAACCGAGAAACTAGTTCAGCACTATGGCTGGCAATATGAAAATGTTGCAACCGCTAATGGGCGTCATGTAGAAATTAACTTTAGATGATCTAAAAAACCGCAGTGAGTAATTTACTAACTGCGGTTTAAAATTTATTCAGTGAATTTTTATTGAATTTCTAATTCACTGCTACTTATTCACAGTTAGTTATTAACAACTGCTTAGTCACAACGACTTAGCCAGCTACCACTTAGCTATTAACCATTAACTAGGGGAGCAAGATCCGCAGGGCGATAAAATACCGATTTAAGAACTTTACCTTGGCGAACTAATTTACCTTCTAATTGTACATCTTCAGCACACTTAGCAATGATAAATTCACCTTTCACACTATCCACTAACTTCACACCTTGCTCAGCATAAAAAGCTTCCGTTTCAAGATACTCTTGTTGGTTACGACACACTTTACTCATGTTGCTTGAATGCACTTCATTCCAACACGCCATAAAATCGATATTACGTTGCTTGGCTACATTTAAAAACAGATCAACTAAGTAGCTAATGGCGATATTATCTTCCACATTTTTATTGCCAAGGTGAACCACTCGCCCCATTAAAACATACACACTATCAACAATTGCATCGGCTTGTTCAACTTTGCATGGCGCTTCTGCCAACTCTGTTAATTCTTCAATAATCAATGAACTATGTAATGCATCTGCTTTTTCATCCAAGGTTTCTGGTGCAGCACAAGGCAGGTCAAAGGTTTCTCTAAACTGAGTAATATCAGTGTAAAGTTTGTCGTAAATTGCAGCGGTTAATTGAGTTAGTTTCATGGTATTTCCTGTTACAGACTAAATGAGAGCAATCAGACAAAAGGTGCTAAATTCACAAATATTAAATTAGCACCAACATTATATTTTTTGTCTTAATGGCCATCTAAATTGGCATAAAGTGTAAATTTTTTGCTCACCTATAGATAGGGATAAACAAAAAATAATTAAATCCCCTTATTATGCCAATTCAAAACGCCCTTATACAGCACTATAAACTAATTTCCCGGCAACATACGTTGCTTCAACATTACGCTCATCACCTAACATCATCAAAGCGAATAACTTATCCTGTAGGTTGTTAGAGTTCTTTAATCGTAACTTTTGTAAATCCGTCGCTGCCCAGTTTAATGCCACAAAATCTGCTTCTTTACCTGTCACAAAATTTCCTATTTTATGATCTAAACTGAGAGATCTTGCACTGCCTAAGGTTGCTAAATACAGGCCTTTAAAGACCGACAATTTTTTGCCTTGCAACTGCATAATTTTGTAAGCTTCACTAAGTGACTGCAACTGTGAAAAGCTAGTGCCTCCGCCTACATCTGTTGCTAAGCCAACACGAATATTATTTTTATCGGCTTTTTCTAGATCAAATAACCCACTGCCTAAAAATAAATTTGAAGTCGGACAGAATGCGATTACTGAATCCGTTTCAGCCATTGCTTGCCACTCGTTTTCAGTAAGGTGGATAGAATGTGCAAAGATAGATTTATTGCCAGTGAGTCCGTAATGCTGGTAAACATCAAAGTACCCTGCTCGCTCTGGGAAAAGTGATTTAACCCAATTAATTTCATCTATATTTTCTGATAAATGCGTTTGCACATAAACATCTGGGTATTCGGCTTTTAACTGTCCTGCAAACTGTAATTGTTCAGCGGTTGAAGTAGGCGCAAAACGCGGAGTAATCGCATATTGTAAACGCCCTTTATTATGCCACTTTTCAATTAATGCTTTAGATTGGTCATAGCTCGATTGTGCGGTATCCAATAAATAGTCTGGTGCATTGCGATCCATCATTACTTTGCCTGCTATCAATCGCATATCTATTTTTTGCGCTTCTTCAAACAAAGCATCAACTGATTCAGGGTGTACAGTGCCAAATACTAATGCGCTAGTTGTGCCATTTTTTAGAAGCTCATGAATAAAAAATTCAGATATTTTTTGCGCGTACTCTTTATCAGAAAATTGTTTTTCGGTAGGGAAAGTATAGGTTTCTAACCATTCTAATAATTGTGCACCGTAAGCGGCGATCATCTCAGTTTGTGGGTAATGGATATGTGTATCGATAAAACCAGGCATAATTAATTTGCCACGCTTATCTTCAACCGAATCGTATAAGTCTGCATTTTTTTGTTCGAAAGCTTGTAATGATTTTATTTTGCCATTTTCGATCACCATCAAACCATCTTCAATATATTGATAAGCTTCTTGTGCATTATCGAGCTGAGCAGGATCTTCAATAAAATGTAAAAAACTGGCACGAATCGCGTTAATCGCTGATTGTTCAGAGTTTGATGAAGGAGTTGGTGCTGTAGTATTTAAATTAGCACTTGGATTCGCACTTGGATTAGTATTTAGATTTTTTTGCATAGCATATTGCCCATAGTGATATTAGGTAAAATTCAGTTGAATTTAGTTAAATGAAAACTATGATTTTTGACTCGACAATACCGAGCCCTTGTTTCAAGCGTTTATTATTAACAACCGAAAATCACTAAAAGCTTACTTAATATAACCAAAATTCAGCCAAGCTTAAAGTATTAATTTACCTGCCCTCTGTAATGTGAATGAATAGACTTGTTCTCATTATCAATATCTATCGCTCTATTTTGCTTTATTTAATAACTAACTTAAATAAATGACTAACTTTACACCTCACTTATCTGCACGTTTTTTACTCAAATTGTGGTAGAATATGGCTGCATTAATGGCCTATAAGATAAATAAATGAACTAAACGGTCATAAAATTGGACTATTATCATTACAAATAACAGACCTCGCATTACCAATACCCATATAAAAATGAAGCATCATATTTTACCATTTGAAGCCTAGCTTTAGTGTTTTGTAATGCGCTTTAAAAACACAATTTGCTGGCTCAATTAAGGTAATAATTTTTAAATATTTACTCATTATAATTAATTATTATGGGATATACTTCCCAACAACTAAGGAGGAACCATTGCCCAACTTCACTTTAAAACAAGATGAGAAATTATCGATTAAACTAACCCATCATATGAAACAAGGGACGTTTAGACGTATTGACTTATATTTTTCACTTCCAAAAGAGATGGGCATCAATAAAGACACCTTAAGCGAAGTCGATTATTTTAATGCGGGCATTAACGGACGACGCGCTTACCACACCAATGGCTTGCATTTACCTCTATTACACCGTCGCTTTGCCAGTCGTATGAAACGCTCGACCGCTGAATATAAAAGTAATTTAAACCTTTTCGCATACCAATATATTTCAGCGTTAGATACCGATGCAAATGAAGTATTGGCGATTAACGATAGTGAAGGTTTAGCTGACTTTTATCATGCTGCTGTTGATTTAACAGAGCATTGTTTAGATATTTTAAAGAAGCACCGAAGCCATCAACCAACCAGTGCCAAACTCACTTCTATCTATGAAAACGTAGACAATTACCTATCTTGGCATACTGAACAAACCATCATGCGAATGTTGGTCAAAAAACCACGTAACAGCGAGTTTAGTGAAACACGTTTAGCGTTGTTGGCTATTTGCGATGAAGAAAATCAGTATCGCAAAAAAAAGGGCTATAACTCTGAAGCCACTTTAAAAGATCCAAACCGTATTGCTAATAAAATGCGCCTATTACGTCGCTTAATTGAATACGGGGTAATCTTTAAAAGTAGAACGTTAATATTAGGTAATCACACTCGAAAATTAGTAACGGGCGTTGCGACCGCGCTATTGATGAGTGTGGTGTTAGTGTTGATTATTAAAACGCAAGGTGCGTTTAGCCAGTTAACCACGTTAATGATATTTATATTGGCGATCATTTACGGTGTGCGTGAAGTATTTAAAGACGAGTTTAAAAATATGCTTTGGCGTTGGATACGGCGTGGTAAACCTAAATGGTCTCGCACATTATTCGATTCGACTAATCAACAGGAAATAGCCAGACAAAAAGTTTGGCTAGATTACAGCATCAGTAAGAAACTGCCACAACAGAGTAGGGACTTGTTAGCTGAGCGCCATAGTCAAAATAAACAGAGTGCGCAGCTTTTGCATTACCGTATTGAATCACGTATAAGCAGGCAAGGTTTTCAGGCTGGTTACGATACCATTGAAGAAAATATATTCTTTAGTCTACGCCCATTAACTCGCTTTGTGGAAGGTGGAACAGGCAAAGTATTTGAACGCTTAGAAAGCACCTCAAATAAAGAAAAGATCCAAACTACTTCTATTGAACGACGCTACCAAATTAACGTCATTGTAGCCTTAGACCAAGGCCAATATGATGCACAGTTTGAACGTTATAGAATTACCTTGAATCGTTCAGGGATTATTGAAATAGAGAAAGCCGGTGAAGCCAAAATTAAAGACCGAGCGGATAAAAAACTGCAGTCAAAACTGTACTCTTTATTGCATATTAAAAGACGTAAATGAACGTTTATTCAAAGTAATGACCGCAGCTAATATTAGCTGCAGTCATTAGCGCCTGGCAGATTCAACTTTCAATGCATAACGACAATATTGTAAAAACAGACTGCATTTAAAACACGAAAGCTTTTAAAACAACCAGCGCTGCAATGGTTTCTCTTCAGTGATCCCAGCCCTTCCCCAGCGGTCGATACTATCGACAACCAATATCTGATGAAAATCAGGTAACAATGCTTTTAGTTGAGCTGATACCTTACGCGTTGTGACTAACCACAACTCAGGCGATTCTGTTAATAACGTTGTTAAACTCGCTTTATCCTGTGCTGTCCATTCCAACTCATCTTTAAATAATCGATCCACTACAAACAACTGATTTGCCGAAGCAAAGTCTTCTAATTGATCCGAAAGTAATACAACGGAATCAATCTCTTTATCAAATAAAGTTTGCTGTTGTTGGTTAATCAGCGAGCGAATATCAATCAATAACTGTTGTTGATTTTTTTCAATTACAGGCGCTTTTTCTGGCCAAATTTTCTTTAAATCTTCACTCACAATACTTAGCATGGTGCTCAAATTGTTTGGATTTAACCACGCATAAATTGAACTCTCTCCGTTCGGTAATGTAACCGATGCGATGCCTCGGCTGCGAGGAGAGAGTGATTGTGAAGCATCTATCTCAATTAGTTTGATATTCCCCTGACGCGCATAAATGAACAAAGGATCCTGCTGCCATAGTGCGCTTAATGTAATAGCAACAGTGGCTTGCTCTCCTGCTTGATATGCTTTTTGCTCACCTTTATTTGCATACCAATTATTTAAACGATCAATACCGTAACGCTTAGGTGCTAAGTAGGTTGTGCTAATTGTTGTACCTTTCATTAACTGGGTCGCCAACATGTAAGTCACTGGTGTAGTGGTTACTATATCCTTGGCCATTAACTGACTAGGCAATAAGAACAATATAGATAATAAAATTCGGCTAAACAGAGGTGAATTTTTTAATTTATTTAAGAGATTCATTATTATTTCCTCGCCACAATTCGATAAACCGTTGCGATTAAAAAGAAGCTAGCTGCCACTAAAATAATTGACGCGCCAGAGGGAATAGGAAGCTTTAATTCCATTGGTAACAAAGTACCAATTAAACAGCTTAACGTAGCTAATAATGAAGACAACAGAACAAAACTGCCCATGCTTCTAGTCATTAAACGTGCCGTTGCACCGGGTATTAATAGCAACGCCCCCACTAACACTGCACCAACAATTTTCACCGCAGCAATAGTCACTAAGGTGATCATCATTACAAATAAGTAATCATAAAAGTGCGTGTTATAACCACGAACTTTAGCGATATCAGGACTAATTGAAGCTAATAAAATACGATTAAAAGTGAACATCAACCCAACAATAATAAGTAGGCAACTGACACCTAATACTAATAAATCAAAGTCAGTGATAGTTAATATTGAACCAAATAATACATTCTCTAACATGTGAATATTAATTTTACGTGCAACATACATTAATAATGCGGCACCACCGGCCAACGCAACAGCAAGGAACACCCCGACTAAAGTATCGTAAGGTACTGCTGTGCGGTTACGTACAAAATGTAATAACAATGCAAAGATCATGCAGAAACAGAACAAGCCAATGATTGGATTTTCAGGGGGTTCCCCTAATAATACGCCAATAGCAATACCCGTTAATGCGGCATGCCCTACCGCCTCTGAAAAGAATGCAAGACGTTTAGCAATCACTAATGTACCTAATCCACCCAACAGTGGTCCAACGAACAAGGCAGCCACTAAAGCATTGACCATAAAACCATAGGCAAAGCTTTCACTTAACCAGCCAGCTTCCGCGCCTTGGTTTGCTAATAAACGTAACCAATCCATTAAGCGACTTCCTCGTTTTGATGGTTTGAGTGGCTACGATAATGATTAAATAATCGTTCTATTTTATTTGCCTTTAACACGTCTTCTGCCAATCCACTTTCCAATAAAGTTCCATTCACTACATGCACCACGGCCTGTAAACGGCGTACTGCACTAATATCATGATGTACAACCAAAATGGTTTTGTTTTCTTTCACAAGGTCAGCAATCAATGACTCAAAATAACGTACACCTTGGTCATCCATACCATTGGTAGGCTCATCCAAAATCAATAAATCAGGATCATCTAACAAGGCTTGTGCAAATAAAACTCGTTGCTGCTCGCCCCCGGACAATTGCCCCATTCTAAACATGGCGCGATCTTCCATTCCCAAACGTGCCAACTGTTGCAGCGCTTTGACCTTGTGTTTTTTATTAAAGTTAAAAAATAAAGGGGAGCGACTTTGATTAAGTAAAATAAAGTCTAATACTGTTAACGGCAAGCTAGGCTCAAAGGTCGCTTTTTGTGGCACATACCCTATTTTACCTTTACCCTTAGGCCAATGGATATTCACCTCTCCTTTAAAAGGAGTTAATCCTAATATCGAACGTAATAGTGACGTTTTTCCTCCTCCATTAGGGCCCATGATGACATGGCATTCACCGGAACCTAATGTGGCTGAAATATCCTGTAACACAATGTTATTTTCATAGCGTAAACTAACATGACTTAATGAAATAGAGGGGCCCACTACACACCACCTTTTTGTGCTGCAGTAAACTTCATCGCTTCCACTAGCGTATTTAAATTTTGACGCATTTCCACTTCAACTTTGTCCGCTCGATAAGCTCCGTGGGTCATGTGTGAGAA
The DNA here is from genome assembly GCF_037546705.1 of Vibrio sp. 2-Bac 85. Lineage (NCBI taxonomy): Bacteria > Pseudomonadati > Pseudomonadota > Gammaproteobacteria > Vibrionales > Vibrionaceae > Vibrio > Vibrio sp. 2-Bac 85. The sequence continues at coordinate 34,700 of NZ_JALAAB010000001.1, forward strand.
ACGGTATAACTTAATTCCTGTTTCTTTTTCGATGGTATCAACATAACGGTTTGGCATATTTAGCTCATAAAACAATACATCGATACCAGATTCTTTAATCTTTTCGATGGTTTCTTGCAGTTGGCTTGCACTTGGCTCAACACCGTGCGCAGGTTCGATAACAGCACTGACTTGTACACCAAACTCCTGCAGAATATAACCATAGGCATTATGTGTAGTCGCAACTTTCATACCTGCGGTATTAATATCGCTTAAGTTCATCATTGCTTTATGTTTCATCTTTCTAAATTTCAAAGCATAAGCTCGTGCGTTTGCACGGTATAACTTAGCGTTGTCAGGGTCTATTTTAGACATTTCATTGGCAATGCTATAAACCTTTTGAATGGTTGTTGCCACACCTACAAAGGTATGTGGATTAACAACTCCATTGCCGACAGATTGCCCCATGGCAGGTAACAGAGGTACATCTTTATTCGCTTTGATAATAATAAGATCATCGCGGTCAGCAGCTTTAATCACTTTTAATGCAAAATCATCGTGCCCAATAGCATTAACAACAATGACATCCATTAAATTTAAACGACGTAAATCATTGGCTTGAGGTTGGTAGTTGTGTGGGTTAAATCCTTCATCAACAAGGGGCAATACATTCACTTGGTCACCAACCACTGCTTTCACGTAGCTATAATAAGGTTGTAACGTAATGCCAACCGTTAGTTTTTTTTCTTGTCGATTCTGTTCGCTGCTTTGTTGTTTAAGTTGTTTAAGTTGTTTAAGTTGTTTAAGTTGTTTAAGTTGCTTAGGTTGAATCTTTTGCTCATTTTTTAGATCAACTTGTGCATAGCTTTGCAAACTCGTCAGCGTTAACAATAAAAGCAATGAGAAGCGTTTAAGCATAATTAATAATGTCGCCATGGAAATTTCCTAATGCTGATGTCCAGCGTCGTTTTACTGTTCAGTAATACTTTAATGTTCAGTATGTTGCTCTGTAAGTTGTGACTCACTAAACACCACTTGAGTCCAACCTGATGTAGCTAAAGCATTTAGATCAAAAGCGGTAGCTACACTTGCTTGCGGTTTTTCCTGCAACCAAATATCAACTTGATCACTACGGCTATTTAAAAGATAACGTATGCCACCTTTAGCTGGTGTACTTTGATATATTCCAGCAGCAACTAAAGACCAATCATGCTCACCTTGATGCGCCCAGCTTTTATCTTTTACAAAGGGAGCAATCCAATCTTGCTCCAACTGCGTTACCGCTAACCAATCTTGTTGCATCTGATAAAAATAACGGATCTCTTCATGGGCTAACCGCAGCTCAGCAATCATAGCTAAAGGAGGAGAAGGCAGATCAGTTATCAGCACTTGATGATCAGCTAAAGACTGATGTTGATGATGTGCACTGTTATAGGGTAATAACAATGCACCTATTAGCAAAATTAAAAGGCATAATGTCGCTATCCAGTAACCTTCATGCCCTTTATTCTCGCTGACAACTGCTTGTATGGTCATTTCTCAGTTATCTCGACACTATCCACTTCAACGGGATACTCGTGCCCAGAATCGAATACCAAATAGTATTCATCGGGCGCATCATTAAAAGTAGCAATAGAGCGTTTATCCGTCTTCACTTTAGCAATTAAGTTATCGTCGTAATCGTACATATTGACCTGATAATCGACCGCTTTACTGCCATCACTATAACCCGCTTCACATTCAATATTGTCGCCAACAATTGAACAATGCATTAGTGGATAATGCGCAAAAGCAATCTGACTAACAGAAAGAAGACCGATACCGATTAGGCTTTTTTTAAGCAGGGTAACTGCACTCACTCGGGCAACCACTACGGTAATATCGCTTCAAAAGTAAGGTGCACACTAGCATTCATTTTTTCTGCTAGTGGGTTATTCATAATCGCTGCACGATGCGACGCTTTTAAAATATAACGGCCAGCAATCTCTGGCGTAAACTCAATAAAACCTTGCTCATCACTAACAACGTCAATTTGGTCTTGCTGGTTACGGTATAAAGTACCATCACGTGTAATTTCTGCTTTTACACCCGATTGTGCTTTACCGTTAAAGAATAATTGAAAACGTACAGGCTCAGTCGCCACAATATCAGCCGGCTTAGTAGTAGGCTGAAGCTCTAAGTACTTACCTTCTAATGGGAAAGGCTTTTCACTTGGCTTGCCAACAGTAATGTAGGTTTCTGCTCGCGTGTAGTTTAATGTACTGCTTACATCACGCGCACCTTCTGGTAATAATGCAACTCGCTCAACCTTGTTCGCACGTAATCTTTTCTGAGTATCACGTTTACCAGCTTTATAGCTTGTTACGTAGCTTGGCGTACCATTAATTTGTACTCGGTGTGTCCCTTCTTCTGTAAAGTGGAAATCAAATACAGAGCGGCGTTTACCACGCAATACAAAGTCAGGACGTTCTTTACGGCCATCGGGCATAACCACTTGTGCTGTTTCACTGCCCGCAGGTTTATCCATCACAAAGGTGCCATGAGACGCTGTCACATCAAAAGTTAGCCAATCGCCACCTTCTTTAGAAATAGTAAAATGAGAGGGTAATACCCAACGTGGATGTGCACTAGCAACACTTGATAGTGTTAATCCGACTAACATTGACGCCATTACAACAACGGCATTGAATTTTTTATTTAGCATTGTTCTCTCTCTTAAGTAATTGTTGATTAGTGATTATTAATTAGTAACTATTAATAGGTGGCTATTAACGGGTGGCTGCGACTTAATAACTGGAAAATATAAAACCCATTAATTAAGCTGATAATGTAAAGCAATGTTGCCAGTCTCTTCAGTAGGTGCAATTTGCAAATCAAAGCTTTCTTCACCTAGGGTTATTTTTTGTCGAATGTAATTACGTCCACCGTGCTCACGTACAACTTCGACATAAAAAATGTAATCACCTTGTTCAACGCGGTTTCCTTGCTGATCTAAACCATCCCAGGTAAAGCGATGTTGTCCAACGGGTCTAGTAGCAGAAGTGACGGCATCAACAACCGAACGGTCATCACGCCCAACTTTACGCCACCAACTACGTAAGTCTTTTAACCATTCATCATCACCAACCCAAAGTTGTATAGTGCGTACAGGCTGTCGTTTTTTATCTTCAATCCACACTGCAACATAGGGCCGAGCATAGATACTTGCTTCCACTTGAGGTAATTCAAACTCAACGCCCATGCTAGCTGATGCTGGAATAGTTTTTGCCCAACTCGGTAAGGCAATCATTAAACCCAATAGCCAATAACTAAAATAAATTCCCTTCATTTTCTCACTCTCATTGTTTAAATTTTCTTAACGGTATTTTTTGTTGATATGTTGTTAATTTCAGAAATAACTCACAGGACTTTTTATGGTACAGCGAAGAGATAAATCAGTAGGCTGATAACGGAGCCAAATGCAGTCCATTTTAATCCCAAGCTAAAACTCTTTTTCTTCGGTACTAACAAGCACACTCCTGTTAACACAAAAAAAATCATTAATAGGGCACTAATATCAATAAACCATGCCCATACTTGGCCACTGTTCCTACCTTTATGGAGGTCATTTAAGACTGCAATCACGCCATAATGTGTTGTTTCTATTTCCGCTTCTTGCGTGACTAAATCAATAAAGACTGTGCTGTTAAAACCAGGGCCTTTGTAATCTAAAGAAACCTCACCTTCAACCAACTCTCCTTCTTCAACTTCGCTGAACAACTGCACAGATGAAGGCTTTCCGGTGACATTGGTTTTATCTGCTAAGTAAGCTAATAGCTTTGTTTTATCAACGACTAAATGATCGTCTGTTATTGCAAATAAAAAATCAGGTATGGCCAATGTTTGCTGATCGACTTTTGGTTGTTCACTCACATACAAATGAGGTCTATTTAAAGTGATACCTGTAACAGCAAAAAATAAAACAACTAATAATAAAGCCATTGAAACGTAGATATGTAAACGCCTTGCCCATAACTGCACTTTTTTATTTTTGAGCGAATTGACCATGAAAGTTGATGTCTTATTTTATTAGATTATAAAAACGCAAATGTAACTCATTATCATTTAAGAGATAAATAAATTTACATTCTTTACATTTTCTATGTAATGCAAATAAACAATAAGGTGAGATTGTAAATAAATGACAGGACGATTAGATTGTAAATAGGTGTATCAACTGTTTGAGCATCTACTCAAACAGTTGATGGGTTTTGATTAATAACGAACTTGTACTGTTGCCATAAAGTTACGTCCTTCGCCAACCACTACGTTTTGTGCACCGTTACTCGCGTAATCATCACTTGTTGAACCGCCACCAGCGTAGTAATCAGTATCAAATAAGTTCTCTACGTTTAAACGGAAAACCATGTCGAGGTTTTGGTCATATTGAAGTGTATGAGAAATACCTAAATCAATGCGTGTGTAAGCATCTTTTTTGTAGGTATTAGCAGCATCACTGTAACGAGACCCCACGTAGGTAGCACCTAAGTTAAGATCCGTATCACTGGTAACTTGATAACGAGACCAAACACTAGCGGAGAACTTAGGCACATCAGCAGGTCGATTACCCTGATAATTTGCATCAGTAGTGTATTCTGCATCAAGATAAGTACCCGTACCACTCAATGATAATGACTCTGTTAAGTTACCTTGGAATGCTAATTCAGCACCACGATGAACTCGTTCGCCTGCTTGCGTGACTTCGTATGATTCTGAAGTACCCACATTAATGGTTGAGTTTTCCTGCGTAATTTCAAAAATAGCGGCAGAAGCAAACAACCTATCGTCAAACAGTTCCCATTTCGTCCCTAATTCGTAAAGCTTACCTGTCACTGGATCAAGTGAAGCACCGTCGTTAGTCGCTTTACTATCTGAAACATCAGATAATGGCTCAAAACTTTCAGAATAAGTTAAGTAGATAGAACCATTACTTGCAGGGTGATAAATCAATGCTAGTTTAGGCACAATTGCATCTAATCTTTCATCAGATTCACCATCTTCACCCGGTGTAACTTTTAAGTCATAGCGAAGTCCACCTAAGACTTGCCACTGTTTATTTAAGGTAACCATATCTTGGACATAAAAACCATAAGCGTTATATTCACTGTCACTTGTTTTTACACTTGCAGAAGTGTTGATAGTTGCAGAGCCATTTGGTTCACCAACTGTTGTTGTAGTGCTGTTTAACGAATACTGTTCACGTTCATAGCTGTAGCCTAACCAGTTACTACCAATTAATAATTGGTGTTCAATACTGCCAGTGTTAAATTCACCGACTAAATCAGCACTTGCAGTTTGGAAGATCCAATGGTCACTGCGGTCACTACCGCCTTGTGAATAAGTTGTTCCATCAAACGTTGTTTCAACGGGGTAACTCTCTACATCATGACGCTTAAAATTTTGATAGTTATAACTAACATTTAACGACCAATTTTGGTTTAATTGTGCATCAACACCAAGGCCTACATTCTCAACTTCATTATCAATGTTTGACCATTGCGTATCCCAAATATACTTATCGCCTAATACTGATTTACCATCAACAACATAAGCACCAGAATCAACACTTCCGTCATCTGTTGTACGGTCATAATGTGCAGAAACAGTGACGGCATCATTGATATCATAATCAACAAATAATCCACCTACAAAACGTTCTGTAGAAGGTGTAGAACCATCACTATAGCTTCTCCATGAATCATAATTTTGTTGTGATAAAACTAAGCGACTGCGTAATGTTTTATCTTCATTTAATGCACCACTGACATCGAGCGTGCTTCGCGTTGCGCTGTTTGAACCAATATCTTGGCTAAATACAACTTGCGTTTCAGCGGTAGGTTTTTTAGAGACCATGTTAATAAGGCCGCCAGGTGCTGATTGTCCGTATAACAAACCAGCTGGCCCTTTTAATACTTCAACAGATTCTAATAATTCAACAGGTTGACGGTAATGAGACCAATGTTGTTTGCCATCACGTAAAAAACCACTGCTACTACCTAATTCAAAACCACGTAAAGAGAAGCGCTCACGGTTACGGCTATCACCGCCCGCTGAAACACTTGAGTCATTTTTTAAAACTTGTCCTAATGTTGTCGCACGCTGCTCATCAATTAATTGCTCATCGATCACCGTAACTTGCCCCGGTGTTTCAAGTTGCGTCATTTCCATACGCATAGAGCCTGTATTATTATCGGCTTTATAGTTTGCACGCTCAGCAGTGATAACCATTACATCTTCAGGATTTAGCTCTTTTTCAGCAGCGTTAACATAAACCATTGATGAGGCAATCGTCGCCCCTACGAATAATGCTAACTGACTTTTTTTAAACATGTTTCACTTCTCCAAAGTGTTAATTTTCATTTCCTCAATTAGGAAATAATCGCAATTCCATTTGAGTGATAAATCTCATGCACTGATGGAAACAACGCAAAACTTACATGATAATAATTATCAATAACATCAAAATTACATTATTTACATTTTCGAAAATAAAAACACAGATAATCTGGATTTACTATGCTGCTTTTGAGGGCAACAAAGTAAATCCAGTCATTCGCTAGAGTTGGTTAGCGTTTAAAAATAGAAGAGATGGCAGTAGAAGTATTAAATTGAAATATAAAAATGTTAAAAATAAAAAAATCCAAGAGAAAGTTGGCTGATTTTTTCACAAAAAGTATAACCTTTACCGTGCACGGTTTTGATATGTAATTTTGATAGCCCTGCACTCAACATTTTTCTACGTATGTTACTGATATGCACATCTAAATTTCTATCAAAAGCTGATATATCTTTTTTCAACACCTCTTTTTGTAAGGTTGCTTTAGAGATAACATTACCATCATTTTTACTTAGATATTGTACTAAGGAGACTTCAGTTTCGGTTAAAGGTAGGCGTGCGACTCTCAGTGAAAACTGTTTACTGCAATGATGAAATGTTAAACGTTGCCTATCTAAACTGACTCGGCGTAACAAAGCATCAATATGCACTAATAGTGTTTTAGCGGAAAAAGGCTTTGTCAGGTATTGATCTGCGCCTCCTTGTAAACCATCGAGTACAGCAGTTGGATCGGTTGATTCGCTCAACAATAAAATGGGGGTGGCAAAATTTTTACATATCGTCGTAATTAGTTTTAAGGTCTGCGCTGAGGACAAGTAGTTATCAACTAATACAAGATCAACATTTTGTTGCTGCAGAAAGTTTAAAATTGTTTCACCATCACTAAAACAAGTGACTTGGTGTTTTTTGCTGCTTAGCACTTCAGTGAGTGACACAGTACTTTGTGGATCATCACTTAATAACACTATATTTGACATAATGACCTTTAAAAATAAAAACGAACGATAATGATTCGCATTCTACTTTTTAAAGTTGAACTTATCAATGATACGGATACGTTTTTATCCTACTGATCTATTAACAATCGAAAAAACCTCTTCTCAGCAACATACTAGCAACGCGTAACTGACACTTTTATCTATTCTACTAGTGAGTCCATAGGGTTTCATGGCCATATTTTTATTGGCATATTTTTTAATAGCGTATTATTTGGTTAGGGTATTATTTGGTTAAGGTATTGTTCGAAGAGTTAGCTCAAAGTTGTTGAGCTGGTCATTTGTGACATAGCTTGATGAAGGTTGGCTTAACTTAATTGGAGGCTGGTGTAGCTGATGCTTAATTAATCGAGTATAGGCTATTAATAAAAATCTAACTTAATCGGTCTATCACTAATGTAATAAGTGCTAATGTCATAAAGGCTTCAATAATCATCAAATGATCGTTGAAGCCTTCGTTTTAATCGCTGCGTTATAACACTAGCGAATTATCATTTCTTTGCTCTAAGCAGATAACGAGACAATCGATTCTATCTCTACACCACTTCGACCTAATGCATTTAATACCGCTTGCATTGATGCAGTCACAATATCTTCGCAATGTGATGCAGCACAGTAACGCTGGCCTTTAATGCTAATTTGTACGTAAGCCATTGCCTCAGCTTGTTCATTTTCAGCGCCTAATTTACTTGGCATAGCATGCTCATTATAATCAAGTAATACAATGTCATGGCCAATCTTGGCGCTTAGTCCTTTAACAAAGGCATCTAACACACCTTTACCTTCGCCTTTAATACCAACAACTTGCTCTGCGATTTCTAATTCAACCTGTAAAGTATCTACATTACCCTCACGGTTTAATTGATAATCGGCCATTTTAGCTGCTTGTTGTGGATTTAAATAAGTACTAGAAAAAATATCTTTAATCGCTTTAGGACCTACTTCTGCTTCGCTTTTTTCTGCAAACTCTTGAATATATGGGCTAAAGTCAACTTGCATCCAACGTGGCATTTGAATGCCGTAATCTTGCTCAAGTACATAAGCAACACCGCCTTTGCCCGATTGGCTATTAATACGGATGACTTGTTGATAAGAACGACCTAAATCTCGAGGATCAATAGGCAAATAAGCCACCTGCCAATGTGCATCAGGATCTTGCTCTCGCTGCTCAGCATCAATACTCATACATTTATTTATCGCATCTTGATGGCTACCTGAAAAGGCTGCAAACACAAGCTCACCAGCATAAGCATGACGAGGATGAACCGCTAATTGCGTACAACGCTCAACGGTTGAAATAATGCGATCCATATCTGAAAAGTTTAATTCAGGGTCAATGCCTTGGCTGTAAATATTCATCGCCATGGTGACAATATCCATATTACCAGTACGCTCACCATTACCTAATAAAGTCCCTTCAATACGATCTGCACCTGCTAGCACACCTAACTCAGCGGCAGCAACACCACAGCCACGGTCATTATGTGTATGTAGGCTGATCCTTACTGCTTCTCGATGACTAATATTATCGTTAATCCACTCAATTTGGTCGGCATAAACATTAGGTGTTGATACTTCTACTGTCGCAGGTAAGTTGATGATCACTTTGTTATCAACAGTCGGTTGCCACACATTTATCACCGCATCACAGACTTCTAATGCATAGTCCATTTCTGTACCGGTAAAGCTTTCAGGAGAATACTGGAAAGACCAATAGGTATCAGGCTGTTGTAACGCCATCTCTTTTACCCATTTCGCACCTTGCACTGCAATACTCTTAATCTCTTCACGCGACTTTTTAAAAACTTGTTCACGTTGCACCGTAGAGGTTGAATTATACAAATGTACAATCGCTTTTTTAGCGCCTTTTAAGGCTTCAAAACTACGTGCAATTAAAGGCTCTCTAGCCTGTGTTAATACTTGAATCGTTACGTCATCTGGAATTAAATCTTGCTCAATCAATTGACGAACAAAATCAAAGTCAGGGGCTGAAGCGGCTGGAAAACCCACTTCAATCTCTTTAAAACCAACATCAACTAATAGCTTAAACAACTCTAATTTCTGGCTTGGACTCATTGGCTCGATCAGCGCTTGATTACCATCTCTTAAATCAACACTACACCACTCTGGTGCCTGGGTAATTGTACGATTTGGCCAACGTCTATCGGTTTTTTGAATAGGCGTAAAAGCACGATACTTTTTATGATTGAAGCTAGATGGCTGATTGCTATTCATTGACATAAGAGATTCCCTAAAACTATTCTTCGATTAACGGTTTGTTGCTATCTTATTCTGTCCTACTTAGTCTTTGGTCTGCATAGTAGTTGGTTACGACTCTTTTATTTTATCTCTGGTTAAGATAAAACAAAAGAATCAGCGAGTTGGCTCAGCATGGTAAGGTTATTGCCACCCGTTTCCGGTTAGAAACTTCGCTCGCTATCCATAGTGAAACTATAAACAATTTTATGGAGTGAATGATTGCAAACTCACTTATTTAATGGCAAATTATCGCAACAAAAACCTATTTAAACCAACAATAGTAGTGATTAAAACTAAACAGAGGTTAAAGCATGCACTCAGTGATCAAATTAGACCGAACTGACAAACAAATATTGCGCTTAATGCAAAGTAATGCACGGATCAGTAATTTAGAGTTAGCTGACAGTGTTGGCTTATCCCCTACCCCCTGTTCTCGACGTGTAAAACGCCTAGAAGAATCAGGCATTATTGATAAACACGTTACTTTATTAAAACCAGCAGCCTTGGGTTTAAACCTAACCGCAATGATCGGCATTAGTATGGATAGGCATACCCCAGAACGATTTGAAAACTTTGAAAGAGAAGTCACATCATTACCAGAAGTTTTAGAATGCCTAATTGTCACAGGGCAATCAGCAGACTTTTTATTAAAAGTAGTAGTACGAGATATGCAGCATTACGAGAAGTTTCTATTGGGGCACATTACCAAGCTTGAAGGCGTAACCGGAGTGCATTCAAGTTTTGTATTACGTGAAGTTGTTAAAAAAACCGCATTACCGCTTGATTAATAAAAACAATAACTGGTAAAAATTTATACATAGTGCAGATTAAAGTACACACAGAAACAATCAAAGTAAGCGAAAAAGGACACACAAATGTCAGTAACACAATTAGATAGGATCACCATCGAACCTTCATCAAAAGCCACCCGCTGTGTAATTTGGTTACATGGATTAGGCGATTCTGGCGCTGGTTTTTCACCGATTGTTCCGGTCTTGCGATTACCACAGGATCATCAAATTCGCTTTGTTTTTCCACATGCTCCAGAGCAAGCGGTGACCATTAATCAAGGCGCAGTGATGCGTTCATGGTATGACATTAAAAGCATGGAGTTACATAACCGAGCAAATTTAGCCGATGTACTTGATTCAGAAAAGATCATTCAAGGGTTAATACAAGAGCAACTTGATAGCGGAATTGCCAGTGACAAAATAGTATTGGCAGGTTTTAGCCAAGGTGGAGTGATGAGTTTATTTACTGGATTAAGATATACGCAAAAACTAGCGGGTATTTTAGCGATGTCATGCTACTTACCTAATGGTGATAAATTACCTGCATCTTTAACCGTTGAAAATCAGCAAACACCGATTTTACATCAACACGGTGAGCAAGATGATGTGGTGCCTTTTAGCGCAGGTAAAATGGCTAATCAATTATTAGTTAATGCCGGATATCAAGTACAGTGGTATTCATATCCGATGCCACATACGGTAGTTGCTGAGCAATTGAGAGATATTTCAGCATGGCTACAAAAGGTACTGAAGTAAGGTTTACTTTGGAGTGTTTTTATTTCTTTACTCTATTTCTATTTAGTAGCGCTGTGGTTTTGGTGGTGCGGTATAATTTTGGTGTAATGGCATAGCTAATAGCAATCAATTAGCATGATTTCTCGTTCCCATGGTCTCCGTGGGAATCCTGCTTGAGCTTTTTTTTCGTCCTCTCGGCGACTTTATTTCTCTTGCTCAGAAGAGGACCTATCCCTACAGAAATCAGATGAGCTGGCACCAGATTGTTTTTTGATCCGAACAATGTACAGCTTTTTAACACATCGACGATTCCTGCCCATTACTTCCAAATTCTTAAAATAGATTAAAGACAATTAAATCAATAGCAAACAACATTTTTATAATGATTTTTAGGTATATTATGCTATGGTAAATTCTTCCCATTGAGCACTTCTGTAAGTTGTACCAACTTGTAATAGAGTTAATGGTGATGTGCGCTCAATGGAGTGATTAAGGGGGAATTATGTTAATACAATTTCTAAAAGGTTCTCTGTTCTAGGTATTTCCTAGGAGAGAGAAAATGAAAAAAGAAAATAAATTAATTTCAGCGTACGGTGTAAATGAAGCTGGCTTAGCAGCAATGCCTCGTAAAATTTCAGGCACTTTTATTTCCAGAATCTGTGTTGGTGAAGAGATGGGATGTAATCATTGTTTTCCACATGGCATAGAAACCAGTAATGACTACTGGTCAAAACAGCAAAGAAATTGGAAAAAAAATCGTAAAACACAATGGAAAAATGCTTAAGCTGATAAACTAGAATTAAAGTTAATTAACCAATGCTGACAACATAAAGCGTGTATTAGGAGACTGGTACGCGCTTTATTTTTTTATTGTAAATGCTTCGCAAGATGATCGATTAACAAACGGATCTTAGGTGACATATAACGATTCTGTGGGTAGACTGCCCAAATGCCCTCTGCTGGTTCTCTGAACTGATCCAAAATAGTCATTAACTGGCCTGATTCTATATACGTTTGCACGTAATAATCCGGTAACTGCACAATACCAATATTTTTTAATGCAGCATCTACCAGCGATAAGCCACTATTACAGCGTAAATTTCCCTTTACCCTCACCGCTTTTTCTTTACCTTGTTCAATGAAGCGCCAATAGTCTCGCGTGCCCAATAAACAATTGTGATGTTTTAACTCCGATAACGAGTGAGGTTGGCCGTGTGTTTGTAAATAATCTTCCGTGGCACACACATAATTAAAACGTTGGCTCAATCGTTTGGCGATTAAGGTTGAGTCTTGTAATTGCCCTAAACGAATAGCAATATCAAAGCCGCCATCAATTAAATCAACACGGTGGTTAGTCAACTCGGTAGTCACTTCAATTTCGTTATGTAACGCTACAAAGTCATTCACTAATGGCAATATTTTTTGCTCTCCATAGGTAACTGGCACCGTTAGCTTTATTTTCCCCTGGGGGCTACTTTGCAGATTGGTTATCGCTTGTTCTGCGGTATCAAGACTATCTAATAGATGACGACAATGCTGATAAAATAGCTGTGCTTCCTGTGTTAGTGACACTTTACGTGTGGTACGGTAGAACAGTTTTACCTTTAAACGTTTTTCCAGCGCACTGATTTGACGGCTTACTTGTGCGGTTGATATATTGAGGTTTTTAGCGGCTAATGAAAAACTCTGGGTTTCAGCTACCGCTACAAATTCATTAATACCTTGCCACTTCATTGTTACCACCTAGTAAAAGTAATTTTCATTTTAGGTAGATTATCATTAATCTAGAAACAAATATAATAGACCTATTAAAATGCAATACACACATAACCGGAGTAAATATGACAGACCAATTTATTAAATCAAAAGCAGCAATCGCTTGGGGCCCAAATCAACCACTAGTTATTGAAGAAGTTGATGTAATGTTACCTAGAAAAGGTGAAGTATTAGTTAAAGTAATCGCTTCTGGCGTTTGCCATACCGATGCATTTACTTTATCTGGTGAAGATCCTGAAGGTTTATTCCCCGTTATTTTAGGCCATGAAGGTGGTGGTATTGTTGAACAAATAGGTGAAGGTGTCACTAGCGTTAGCGTTGGTGACCATGTTATCCCTCTTTATACTGCTGAATGTGGCGAATGTAAGTTCTGTAAATCAGGTAAAACTAACTTATGTAGCGCAGTACGTGAAACGCAAGGCCGCGGCGTAATGCCAGATGGCACTAGCCGTTTCTATAAAGACGGACAACCAATTTTCCACTACATGGGATGTTCAACATTCTCTGAATACACAGTATTACCAGAGATCTCATTAGCAAAAGTAAGCAAAGAAGCACCACTTGAAGAAGTATGTTTATTAGGTTGTGGTGTTACCACAGGTATGGGCGCGGTATTAAATACAGCTAAAGTTGAAAAAGGCGATAACGTTGCCATCTTTGGTTTAGGTGGTATTGGTTTATCGGCTATCATCGGTGCAAAAATGGCCGGCGCAAACAGAATCATTGGTGTAGATATTAATGAAAGTAAATTTGAACTAGCAAAACAACTAGGTGCAACTGACTGCATTAACCCTAAAGACTACGATAAACCTATCCAAGATGTAATTGTTGAAATGACCGATGGCGGTGTTGAATACTCGTTCGAGTGTATCGGTAATGTTGACGTGATGCGCAGCGCACTTGAGTGTTGTCATAAAGGTTGGGGTGAATCAGTGATCGTTGGTGTTGCTGGCGCTGGTAAAGAAATTTCTACTCGTCCGTTCCAGTTAGTGACTGGGCGTGTATGGCGTGGTACTGCATTTGGTGGTGTTAAAGGTCGCTCTGAATTACCAGCAATTGTTGAACGTTATATGGCTGGAGAGTTCAAGTTGAGTGACTTTATTACCCATACTATGCCATTGGAAGATATCAATAAATCTTTCGATTTAATGCACAGTGGTGAAAGTATCCGTACTGTTATTCACTTCGACCATAAATAGCATACGTAAATAAAGTACCTAGCTAACATACGTAACTAACATATAACTAACGTATATAGCTAAAATCCTCATTGATAGACCAAGCAGGATCTCTGTTTGGTCTACTTCATTTAAAAACGAGCAATATTATGATCCTTGAAAATATCAGCAGTAATAAACTATTTGAAGGTTGGCATAAACAATATACTCACTCATCAAACGTACTTAACTGTGAAATGCGTTTTGCCATCTATTTACCGCCGCAAGCAAGCAGTAATAATCCAGTACCAGTCATGTATTGGTTGTCAGGTTTAACCTGTAGCGACGAAAACTTTATGCAAAAAGCAGGCGCACAAAAGTTAGCAGCAGAGTTAGGTATTGCGATTGTTGCACCGGATACCAGCCCACGTGGTGATAATGTAGCCGACGATAAAGATAAAGCTTACGACCTTGGTTTAGGTGCAGGTTTTTATTTGAATGCGACACAAGCACCATGGAATAAGCATTATCAAATGTACGATTATATCGTTAATGAGCTGCCAGCTTTAATAGAGGCTAACTTCCCAGTCACCAAACAACGTGTGATCAGCGGTCACTCTATGGGTGGTCATGGCGCATTAACCATTGGTTTACGTAATCCCGAGTTATACCAATCAATCAGTGCATTTAGTCCAATCTGTAACCCTATTAATTGCCCATGGGGAGAAAAAGCATTTAGCGCTTATTTAGGTGATAATGTTGAAGAGTGGAAAACCTATGACAGTTGTGAATTATTAGCACAGCAAGAAAAACATCAACCTATTTTAATTGACCAAGGTAGCAACGATTCGTTTTTACAAGAACAGCTAAAACCAGAAAATTTAGCCGCGATTGCTAACACTCAATTAAACCAGTTCCAACTCAATATGCGTGAAGGTTACGACCACAGTTATTACTTCATCAGCAGTTATATTGATTCACACCTACAGTTCCATGCTAAAAACTTAGGCTTGACTAAATAAAATCAAGCTTAAGCTTGTAATTTAGCGAAGGTATAAAACCATACATTTCGCTAAATTATAAGAGAATATATAAACGTTAAAAACTCATAAAAATCACTTATAGGACAATCACACCTTTTAATAAGTCTTTATTACCAACGACTTGCTCATTAAAATTATCAGCAATATCTAAAAAATCAAATTTATGGGTCAACATCATTTCTGATGATAAATCACCAGACTTCATTAAACGTACCACTTTACTAAAATCTTCAGGGGTTGCGTTACGACTCCCCATCATAGTTGTTTCTTTTTTATGAAAGTCAGGGTCACTAAACTCTAAATTTCCCTTGAATAATCCAACAAAAACAATCGTCCCACCATTACAAATTAAATTGACTGCATTATTCATTGCTCTTGCACTACCTGTTGCATCAATGACTTTTTGAGCTAAATATCCTGAAAAGTTACTTCGTATAGATGCTTCTGTGTTTTCATGTGACGGGTCAATAGTAGCAAGACCTAATACGTTCTGAACGTGATTGCGTCGCTCTGGGGAAGTATCAGCCACCACTACATTTGCACCGTCTGCTTTCGCAATTGCAGCTACCCCTAAACCAATCGGTCCCGCGCCTACAACAAGAATATTTTCTCTTGGTTGAACGGCTGCTCTTCGGACTGCATGAGCACTGATTGCATAAGGTTCTATTAATGAAGCTGTAATAGAATCAATATTACCAACCGGCAGAACATTTGATTCAGGTATCGCTAAATACTCTCCAAAGCCACCATTTTCATGAACACCAATAACTGAAATATTTTCACAGCAATTGGTTCGCCCACTCAAACAAGAAGGACATGAATTACAAGATACATACGGAATTAATGCAACTTGCTCACCTACTTTAAATTTAGTTATCTGTTTACCTAGTTCTGTAACTTCGCCACAAACCTCATGCCCTAAAACTCTAGGATAATCAAAAAAAGGTTGATGCCCTGTAAATGCATGTATATCTGTACCACAAATTCCAATCGCTTTTACTTTTATAAGTACTTCTGTTTCTTTTATTTTTGGTTTTTCTACCTCTCGATAAGTCAGTTTATAAGGTTCTGTGCATACGATACTTTTCATAAATACTCCTAGGTAAATAAGTTTATTTATTATCAACTTCGGTATAACATAATATCCATTACAGCTCAAAAAGTGCGGCATTCGTCTCATTTTTTAGAATTATAACGGTACTTTATATGTATAAAAATCAGGTGATGCATGGGAAGAAATCAAGATTTAAGAAAGATAGTCATTAATCAAGTTTTAGAGGGAATCTCCACTGGATATATCAAGTCACCTTTGCCCTCTCAAGCTTCACTAGCTGAACTTTATAATGTCAGTAGAACAACAATTCGATACTCCATTAACTACTTAGTTGAAAATGGTATTCTTGAATCTACCGGTTCTAAATTACAAGTGATAAGGCCCCCTGAAGAAGAAGATAAATTCAAAGAAATAAAAGATTTGAAGAAATCATCCGTTAATAGAATAAATCAAATCGATGATTATTTTACACAAGCCATTAATAACAAAGAAATAAAGCCGGGTGATATTTTTACTGAATCACAAATAGCCAAAAATGCTAATGTTGATACTCAGGTGGTACGCGAGTATTTAATTCGCTTCTCACGATTTGAGTTAATTGAAAATATTCATCGAGGAAAATGGATGATGAAACCATTTGATCCTAATTATGCAAATAAGCTATTTGAATTACGTGAAATGCTTGAAAATCATGCTCTATGCAAATTTATGAATCTACCTTCAAATGATTCTCGTTGGGCAGAAGCAAAACTATTATTAAATGAACACAGAGATTTTAGAAAAACATTAATTAATAACCCTCGAGACTTTGCAGCGCTAGATCGAAAGCTCCATAAGTTAATATTGTCTGCTGCAGATAACCCATTTATTGATAGCTTCTTTGATATCATTTCCTTTGTATTTCATTGCCATTATCAATGGAATAATGCTGATTTACGTATTCGCAATCAAATAGCAATAGATGAACACATGTTAATTTTAGGGAAGATAGTAATGAGAGATGATATGGGAGCATTAAATGAGTTAACCCGACATTTACAGACAGCTAAACGAACAATGGGAAAAAGTTTACATCAGGAATTATTACCAGAAGATTTCTGATAACTTAATAAGTAGGTAAGAAAAACTGTTCGAATATCACAGGGTCAATATTTACTTTGCGATGGCTATAATGGATACAATTGTTCGTCTCATTATAGCCCCACAAATTAGTAATTAATTAAATATAAAATTAGGTAATCCAATCGATATAACAGGAACAAACGTAATTATCATAAGGGCACATATTAATAATAACCAAAATGGCAATACTTCTTTTACGAAATCCTCAATAGCAACTTTAGTGATCGAACACGTAGTAAACATAACTGTACCAAGCGGAGGAGTAATAGTTCCTATGGCACTATTAAAAATGAAAATAATTCCAAAGTGAACGGGATCAATACCATATTGATTAGCAACTGGTGCTAATAATGGTGCTAAGACAATCATCACCGCATTTCCTTCCAAAAACATCCCAACAATTAATAAAAACAAATTAACTAATAATAAGAAAGCAATTGGACTATCGACTACAACTGTTAGCCATGAAGCTAAGTCTTGGGGTATTCTCTCCCATGTTAAGAATTTAGAAAAGCCAAATGCGACACAGATTATAAATAATACATTAGCCGCCGCTAATACCGATTCATTGGTAGCTTCCCACATCGTTTTTAGGGTCATTTCTTTGTAAATGAATAATCCCAAAAATAACGCGTAAATAACTGCTATTGCACCAGCTTCTGTTGGTGTAAATACACCAAATCTAATGCCCCCAATAATAATAACAGGTAAAAACAAAGCTAATATTGCATCTTTTGCCGATAAAAAAACTTCTTTTTTAGTTGGTTTTTTATCTCTAATAGGGAGGTAACCTCTCTTCTTGGAAATAAAAGAGACCAAAACCATCATCATAATACAGAGTAAGAGGCCTGGTACAACTCCCCCTAAAAACAACTTACCAATTGACACATTATTAACATAACCGTAAATAATAAGTGCAATACCTGGCGGAATAATAGGAGTGATCAAAGATGATGCAGCAGTAACAGCTGAGGAAAAAGCCGGGCTATAACCGCGAGCTACCATTTGAGGAACAAGTAATTTTGACCCCATTGCAGCATCTGCAATATTAGAACCAGATAACCCTCCCATTAATGTACTTAATACAACATTAACTTGTGCTAATCCGCCACTCATATGTCCCGTCAATACTTCGCAGAAAGTCAATAATTTTTTACTTATTCCAGTTTGATTCATGAAGACGCCAGCCATCACAAAAAAAGGAATTGCCAATAAAGTAACTGAATCTAATCCCCCTGCTAACCTCTGAATTACAATGACTAATGGAATGCTACCATTTAACAAAAAATAACCAAGCGTTGAGGCAAATAGGCAAAATGCGACAGGGACTCCCAATGAAAATAAGATCATTAATGCAATGATAGGAATAATAACGTCCATTATTTGTCTCCTGTGTTTTTACAAATTAATTTGTTAATTATAAAAATTCTAAATTGATGATAAAGCATGAAAAAAGCACTGACAGGAATCGCTGAATAAATATATAGATAAGGTATTTGCAATGTAGAAGTGAAACGGTTTTCAGACATTTGGAGAAGTACTAGGCCATAAAACAACATAAACATTAAAGAGATAGATATAATCAGAGGTACTAATACATCATTAGTAAATTGATACAGTTTAGTTGGTAACTTTTTAATTAAATAATCAACATTAACGTGCTCTTGACGGCTCATTAGTACACTTGCACCCATAAAAGTAAACCACACAAATAAAGCGAGGCATACCTCTTCTACCCAAGCACTTGGAGCATTAATAACATAACGCATGATCACACCATAGATTGTAAGCAATACAATTAATGCAAGTGATATAGAAGCAATTAACTGATCTATTTTATTAAATAGCTTTACGATTTTTAAAATGAGTTTTTCGCTTTTTTGATGCTTAAGGCTTACACTACTTTCAACGACTGAATTCATTCTTATCCCCTTGATAAATAGGGCTTTACAGCCCCATCAATTGATTATTTCATTGCAGCCATTTTAGCCTGAGTATCAAGGTAAAGATTTGGAGTCCACTCGGAAAAATCCTTAGGAACTTGCATTCGAGCCGCTTCTTCAAATGCAGTGATATCAACTTCATTTACAGTAACCCCCTCATTCTTTAAAAGTTCAATCACCTCATTATCTGAAGCTTCAACTAACTTTGCACCATATTTAACCATCTCACGGCTAGTGCTAGTAATAATATCTTTTTCTTCTTTACTCAATTTATTCCAAAAGCTCGTACCCGCAACAAAAGGAGACATATGCTTAGAGTGTGAAGTAAGATTTAAGTTTTTTGCAACTTCATAAAACTTTCCACCAAACAACACAGCAGGTGGGTTCTCAACGCCACTAATAACGCCTTGTGCAATAGCAGGATAAACATCGGATAATGACATTGGTGTTGGAACTGCGCCCATCCCTGTTACAGTAGAAATAGCAACACGTGAATGCTGTACTCGTATTTTTACTCCTTTTAAATCGCTTGGCGTTGTCACCTTGTTTTTAGATAATAAATGACGAGTGCCATAAACAACGTCAGGAACAACAATTTGTAACCCTTTAGCCGTTAATTGACTTGATAAGCCCTCAAACCATTCGGTATGAAGCAGCTGAGATTTTTTATCGAATGATTGCGTTAAATAAGGGGCATTGATAACACCAAAATCAGGAATAGTATCCATTAAATAACCATAAGAACTAATAGTTATTATATTTGCTCCGAATTTGGCTTGCTCTAAAACTTCGGTTTCACCACCTAGTTGGCTTGAAGGAAATAAACGAAATATAATTTCACCCTCTGATTTTTCTTTTACCTTATCAGCCCAGAAATGCATTGCTTTATCAATGGGCTCACCTGATTGATTTCCATATGCAATCATAACTTCTGTCGCAGCCTGTGCGCCACTTGTTAGTGCACAACTGAGCCCAAGTATTGTAACCATTTTTTTCATTGTATTTTTCATTGTATATTCCTTTATTAGTTGCGGTTAGTTAATTAAAAATTCTTTTTTTAGTGTTTCTCTAATACCTATATTTTTAATATTGGTGAGTAAGTGGACAACTTCTTTTGTTAAATTTGCTTCTTGGTTGAGGTCTCTTCCCCATAGTTTTTCGAGCCCCAATACATTATTTACTAGCTGCTGATTATCATTTTCGTAAAGGATGCGCCATTCTGAGAAAAGTTTCATAATCCACTCATCATCATTTAGAGGAATATCTTCACTTCCTCTTTTTCCCAAATAAAAGCAGATCAATGATGCTAAAGAAAATGACAGTAATTTAGGGGCTTGTTTATTCTTTTCAAGATAGTTCAGCATTTGAGGTAAAATTCTAGAATTAAATTTGGCAAATGAGTTGAGTGATATCGAGGTCAAGAAATGCTCAATATATGGATTTTTAAAACGATTGATCACTTCATGACTAAAACTAATTAAATCTTTTTTATCAATATCTAAACTAGGAATAATTTCATCGTGCAGCAACCGGTTAATAAAAATAGAAATTTGCTTATCATTCATTGCTTCTGCAACAGTATTAACACCCGCTAAGTATGCAACAGGTACTAATGCAGTATGCACTCCATTTAATATCCCAACCTTTCTTTCTTTATAAGGTTTAATATCCTCGACAATTTTTATATTTAATGGATATTTATCTAAGCACAATTTCTTATTAAGAAAATCAGGACCTTGAATAACAAATAAATAGAAGTACTCGGCTGACACTAAGAAATTATCTTTATACCCTAATTTAGACTCAATCTCTTGAATATTGCTGCTAGGGTAACCTGTTACGATTCTATCAACTAAGGTAGAACAAAATGTATTTGCTTTTTCTAACCAAGTCACAAATGCTTCTTCTAACGACCATAGTTCACAATATTGTAATAAGGTTTCTTTTAATTTTTCACCGTTATAATCAATTAATTCACAAGGTAAAAAAATTAAGCCTTTATTCAGGTCCCCAGAAAAAAAGTTATATCTATGATGTAAAAACTGAATTAATTTACCCGGAAAAGTATTGGCAGGGTGAAGAGAAAAGAGATCGTTATCATCAAAACAAATCCCAGCTTCAGTTGTATTAGAAATAATCCACTCTAATGCTTCATTTTCGGCTTCTAATAAAAAAGCATCATACTCCCCGTATACTTTAATTTCTTTGTTTATTGAGCTCACTATTCTTGGCTCAGAAACAACACTACCTTCTTCATTGATCCCTTGAATTAAGGCAGTATAAAGTCCATCTTGATTATCTAATTTAGGATGCTCAGCTTTGATTGGTCTAATAATCGTTATGCCTGCATTAAAACCTGCAAATTCATTCAACAAATCAACTTGCCAATCAACAAAAGCACGTAAAAAATTACCCTCACCAAACTGAATGATCTTAGTAGGGTAATTGGGAAGCATGTGAGTTGAACGATTTAGTGTTTCCATCATAGTGATTACCTTAAAATTAATGTAAATCTAGCCGTCTTAAAATCTGCAGGCATCTTAAATAATAAAAATAAATCACAGATAAGGAGAGCATAATAACGAGAGCTATATCGTTTAAAACGGATTTTTAATGGTTTTTTATAATAAAAATCAGACAAAAAGAGAGATCAAACCTGATTTTAATTGCCTTTTATTAAATAAAGTACTCAAATTCAAAAATTGAAGTTAAATAGAAGAGCTAAAATATGAAACAATTTATCCATATACACCCAGCTGATAATGTTATTATTGCCTTGAAAGACATTGAAAAAGGTCAAACCATTGAAGTCAATGATAACCATATTCAAGCTTTAGAAGCGATAAATCGAGGCCATAAAATGGCTATACAACAAATTAATAGCTCAGGGCTTATTATTAAATATGGCAGTCCAATCGGGCATGCTACGGAAGATATACAACCAGGAAAGGCTATTCATACTCACAATATAAAGACAAATTTATCTACTATTTCAGATTACCAATACCTGCCTAAAGAAGCCTCTATTGACACAAATATGGAGAATAAAAAAATACAAGCCTATCAAAGACCTAATGGAGATATCGGCATACGTAATGAGCTCTGGGTAATTCCAACTGTTGGCTGTGTTAATGGTATTTCACAGCAAATAGTAAACCGCTTTCTGAAAGAAAACCCACAATTATTAATTGATGGGATATATGTTTTTCCACATCAGTTTGGCTGCTCACAGCTTGGAGACGATCATGAAAATACAAAGAAAATTTTAGCTGATATGGCTCTCCACCCAAATTCAGGAGGAGTATTGGTTATTGGGTTAGGGTGTGAAAATAATCAAATAGAGCCTTTTAAAACATTACTCGGCAATTATGATGATCAACGTATTCACTTTATGGTCACCCAACAAGAAATGGATGAAGTTGAAGTCGGTATTAAACATATCCAAGAAATTTATGAAGTAATGTCCTCTGATAAGAGAAGCGTTTGTTCAATTGGTAAATTGAAAATTGGTCTTGAATGTGGTGGTTCAGATGGTTTATCCGGTATTACTGCTAATCCTTTATTAGGCATTATTTCAGATTATTTAGTGATACAAGGAGGCACCACCGTACTGACTGAAGTCCCAGAAATGTTCGGAGCTGAACACATACTTTTTGAGCGCTGTATTAACAAGCATGTATTTGATAAAGGCGTTGCTATGGTTAATGAATTTAAACAATACTTTATTGATCATAATCAGCCTATTTATGAAAACCCATCTCCAGGCAATAAGAGTGGTGGAATTAGCACTTTAGAAGATAAGTCGCTTGGTTGTACACAAAAGGCTGGTAATAGCCCAGTCGTTGATATTTTGAAATATGGAGAGCGATTAAAAGTTCCAGGCCTGAATTTATTAAGCGCACCTGGAAACGATGCTATAGCAACATCAGCTTTAGCTGCTAGTGGTTGTCACTTAGTTTTATTTACTACAGGCAGAGGTACACCTTATGGGGGTTTTGTACCAACCATGAAAATATCAACTAATTCAGACTTATTCCAAAGAAAACCTCATTGGATAGATTTTAATGCAGGCTCCATTGTAGAAGGTGAGCATATTGATCAAGTCGCAAATGATTTCTTAGATAAGATAGTGAATGTTATTAATGGGCAAAAAACTTGCAATGAAAATAATAACATTCGTGAATTAGCTTTATTTAAATCAGGCGTCACACTATAAATTATTTTATACCCGTTACTATTAAGGTGGACAATTTGGTCAATAGCTCGAATATCAAAAAAAATCGTAAGATTATGGTATTTATATCTATTACATACATTAACCTTTTGCAATCACTTATAAAAACAAATGATTGCTACTCAAATAATTAACCACTACCAAGTTACCGACTGATAGGGTAAATAATGATTCAAATATCTGAGTTAAGTAAAGAGCTGCTTAGCTAAGTAAGTTATTTCAAACTAAAATAACTCGCTTTTTTCTTTTAGCTGTATAGCCAATACATTATTAATCCTTGGTTATATAGCAGAACAAGTGCCACTTTAATTCAAAGTTAAGACTTCCAACTATAAAATATAGAAAGTACAGAAAGTGCCAACCACGCTAGATAAATTAATCCATTTATACCCATTAGCCTTAACCAATTACTCACAGAATTGCCAAATAAAATTATTTCGCTAAGCTCTCCGTATTTTTTATTTATGGTTAGAAATCATCCTCGTTACCGCTAAGTATTTATTTTCAAATACAAATGAAAGTTTACTTAGCCTGCTAACTAAGTATAATACTTAGCTTGCTAACTATATTTTATATGGATGAGAAATATGCGACAAGAATTAGAGCGATTAAAGGAACTATCACTTGCTGAACATCTCGCCCGCTTGCATAGGTTATGGCGTAATGTTGCAGATATTGAGCTTGCACCTTTGGGGTTAACCTATCCACGTTGGACCGCCCTTTGGAAATTATTGCGGTTAGGTGACAAAGTGAGCCAAAAAGTATTAGCCAATGCTTTAGAAATCGAACTACCTTCGTTAATGCGTACTTTAGGGCAATTAGAACAACAAGGATTGATTGAGCGACACAGCTGCGATAAAGATAAGCGAGCTAGAATTGTGGTACTAACGCCCGCAGGAAAAGAGATTTTAAAAAAAATAGAAGCACGGATCATTGAAGTCCGCATGGATTTGCTTGAAGGAATAAGCCCAACTGAACTCAATGAGTTCGAACGTATTATGAGTTTAATTACTGTTAACGCCAACGAAAACTGGCGAATATCACTTCAACCGATTGATGAGAACTAAGATGACACCAGATCAACAATTTGCCCGTTTAGTAAAAATCGCTATTCTTGGATTTATGATGATTTTTAGCTATTTTTTACTGGCCGATAATATTATCCCTTTAACACCCCAAGCAATGGCAACACGAGTCGTGACTAAAGTAACACCGCAAATTAGCGGTAAAGTTAACATCATTGCAGTCACCAACAATCAAACAGTAACAAAGGGAGATTTACTTTTCCAAATCGACCCTACGCCTTATCAATTGGCGCTCGCGCAATCTCAATTAGCCCTAGAGCAAGCCAAGCAAGATAATGCAGAGTTAGATGCGTCACTCGCGGCAGCTAAAGCGGATGTGTATGCAAGTAAAAGCAATGCGCAGCAGAAACGTAGTGAAGCGAAACGTCTTGATGCATTATTTGTTTCTCATGGTGTTTCACGACAACAAAAAGATCAAGTAGATAGTGATGCAGATGCTGCTGAAGCTAACCTTTTAGCCGCTAATGCCCGCTTACAAAAACTTAAAATTAGTCGTGGCAGTTATGGTGATAAAAATCTCAAATTACGACAGGCCCAAAACCGTTTAGCACAAGCTAAGTTGGACCTTTCTTACACTCAAATCCATGCGGATCAAGATGGTATTGTCACCAACCTGCAATTAGAGGTGGGAAGCTTTGCGACAATCGGCCAACCGTTACTCGCTTTGGTCTCTGAAAGAGTAGATATTATCGCCGACTTTAGAGAGAAGAGTTTACGGGGTGTAAATATTAACTCAACAGCATTAGTGACCTTTGATGGTGACCCAGGCCATCTATATTCAGCGACCGTAAGCGGTATCGATGCAGGAGTGAGTGCGGGTCAATTTGATGCAAATGGCCGTTTAGCAACTCCACAACAGTCCACGCGTTGGGTACGAGATGCACAACGTTTAAGGTTGCATTTATCTTTAGACCAGCCACTAGCGAACCGGCTCCCTGCAGGAGCTAGAGCGACGGTACAACTGTTATCAGATAATAGTCTTCTCGCTTTATTCGCCAAAGCACAGATTAAAATAATCGGGCTGTTGCATTATATCTACTAGTGATAAAACAAAGTCCTTCTGATTTTGCATTCATGGCTAAGTTCATTTCTAGATTCATTTCTATGTTCATGAGCTTAACCATGGTTCGGTTTATTATCGCATGGGGTTCAAAAGAACTTTCACTGCAGGCCGACACAGACAAAAAGTACAATAAAGGTATCGCATTATCATGCAAACACGTAAAAACCCATTAACCAGCAATGACCTACGCCAGTGTTTACGGGTTGCAACAGGCGCAACCCTAGGTTTTGCACTGTGTAAAATATTTGATTGGCAGTATGGAATTTTCTATACCGTTACCCCAATGATCTTACTTGGTTTAGTCCCCGTTATGTCTGCTCATGCTATGCGCCAACTTATCGCTTCATCGGTGATGGCTATTATTGAGGTCGGATTAATCGGTAGTTTATTAATGGGGTCACCGGGAATGATGACACTGGTTGTGTTTTTATTATTTCTTTATCGATTTGCATTTATGTCTCGAGGCGCTTTATTTCTATTTGGAGCAAATGGCGTCTTAATGCTCAGCATTATGTTGCACTTTGCCAGCTACCCAAATACCAACTTAAATGAACTGCTATTTAATAATTTTTGGGCAACGGTTCTGTCTGTGATCATCGCCTATGTGATGATGGCCATTCTACCCGATGCAGAACCTAGAACAGCTCATAAACCAGGGCCCAAAGCGACACACAGAATGCGTCACGAAGCTTTGTTAGGCGCAACCATTGCTACTATTTCATTCCTTATTTTTCAGACATTTAACTTACAAGATTCAATGTCAGCTCAAGCCAGTACAATCTTGATCCTATTCCCAATGCATTGGAATGGTGTGATTGGTTATGCTCGTAAACGGGCGGTAGGAACAATCATTGGTGTCACCTTTGGAGTGAGTGTACAAATCTTGCTTTATGACTGGTCCAGCCAATTGTTATTAGTCGTTCCCATTTTCTGGATTGGTCTGATGTTATTTAGTCAATTTCATGTTCGAGAAGGAGGAGGTTCAAGTATTGGTTTTGGTGCTATGACCACCTTAGGCATTCTTTTCGGACAATATTTAAGTCCTGATAATGATTTAATATTTAGTGCTTTTTATCGTATCAGTAGCATTGCAGTGGCAATTATTATCACCCTATTCCTTTGCTATTCGTTACATAGATTATTAAATCGCTTTGAAGCCACTCGTTTTGGATATTAATAACTGAAATTTTTTATTGATATTCGAGGTCTTTTGCATATTCAGTGAACTTTAGTTGAGCCAATAACGTATTGACTCAGATATGAACATGACAAGGTTTTTCAGATGGTTAAAGAAGTTCCCCTGCGTTTAGGTGAAAAGGTGATGCCTAAAGCGCCAAAAATTTTACTAAGTAATGGTGACTACTGTGTGCCCCAACACTACTTAACCTATCACCATACTCTGCAAAGTGTCGAAGCACTCATTTGTGATATTGAGTATGATCCGAGATATGTTGTGTTTGCAGCTCAGGAACTATCGGGTATTTATATACAAGTAGGCGTTGTAGGTCACGATAACTACCATAAAAAATCAACTCAAAAAGAAAGCCAGCTTAAGTTATTATTTGGTCGAAAATGGCGTGTAGAGCCAGAACTGCCTACCTCTGAAATTATTCAAAGTGTTTTTTTAGCGATAAAAAAATCACGCGAACATGAAGTTAGAGAGCTATTCAAATTAACACTTAACGATAGTACAACCACGCCTTTTAACACTCATATTGATCTTCCTTTAATGGCAGAGTTTTACGATAAAGATCAATGTATAAGAGAACCTATAGCGACAACAAGTACAGAACAAAAAATCAACCAAGTACTGAATAAAATAAATTATGACAATAGCCAACTCAGCTTGTTAGAAGCGCAACAACGACCTAATGGTTTATGGCTAGTCGATATAAAAGTCCAACAAACCGAACGCAGCACTTTGCCAGAGATGGACAATGCAACACTTTATTTAATGGTAGATGAACTGTCTTTAAATGCATTGAGCCGCGCTTTAATGCAGGAGTTTATTCGCCTAAGTGATTTGCATGTAGATAAACATTTTAGTTATCAAGGCTTTCATCGTTTTGACCCTGATATTGATATTGCAGATATTGCAGACTTGTCTCAACAAAGCCGTAAACATGAACTAGCAGCACATTTTGCAAGCGAGTTTTCTAAGAGCAATAAAGAAATCGATTTAATGCGAATTCCTACTGTGAAAGAAGGTGTTTTAGCGCAAAAACATAAACAAATTATTGAACAGTTTCAATTACAAATGCAATAAAAGCAACATCATAAA
The DNA here is from genome assembly GCF_037546705.1 of Vibrio sp. 2-Bac 85. Taxonomy (NCBI): domain Bacteria; kingdom Pseudomonadati; phylum Pseudomonadota; class Gammaproteobacteria; order Vibrionales; family Vibrionaceae; genus Vibrio; species Vibrio sp. 2-Bac 85. The sequence continues at coordinate 62,593 of NZ_JALAAB010000001.1, forward strand.
GTGTAAAGTTTATTTGTTAAAGCACAGGTAAAATACAGTTCCCTGTGCTTTAAACTCATTCATCTAAACTAACAGCTTGTAATTCAGTGTTTTAAATTCACGGTTATAAATTGACAAACACCTTTAAATTTAAAGCTATTAGCGCGCTTACTGAAAGTGTACAAAGTTAATTAATGGGCATGTTTAATTGAATATGCTTAATTGAAAATGTGTAAGTATTAAGAAGATGAACAAAAGCAGGAAAAGACAAGTAAAAAATCAGCCATAAAAATAAACCTGATGTATTTTTTATGGCTGATTGTAGTGGCTAATTAATCTATATTGAATTAAACCTAAACTTAATTAATCCAAGCGTAATTAAACCAAGCTTAGTTAAACATGTTTTTTAAGCCGCTATTAAAACTAGTGGTCATTTTAGTCGTAAGATCACCGAAGGTAGATTTCTCATATTTAACTTTAACGTAGTCGCCTAACTTAACTTGATCTGCATATTCGTCATCCACTAAAATCCAAGCAAAATGGTCACTAATAAGGTTACTTGTTATCGTACCTTCAACAACTGCATATTCCTCGATAGCAACATCACCAGTTAATGGATTCGCTTTAACTTCTAAGTTATAAAAGGTAATCGTTGATTCAGGTTTAAAGCCAAAATTCTTACCTGCTGATATTTTAAATAAACTTTTATCACCATTTACTTTTCGCTCTAATACGTAGGCTTTAGGTGAAAAGAAGTTTTGGAATTTTGCTCTATTACTCTCAACACCGGCTTTAGCTGCTTTACGTATTAAAGCATTAGCAGATGCATTACTGATAGGGCATCGACTGTTACTAGTATCGGTTGAAAAGGAAGCTTTGTCTTCTGTTGTAATGGTCTTTGAATAAGCTAATCCTGGTAATTTATAGAGTTTTAAATTAGCAGCAACCGTCGCCGTGAAACGACAGTGCGCAGGTGTCACACTGGTTTTACCATCATCATTTGTGTACGACTTTCGCGCTGTAAAATCATAAGAGATAGAAGCGTTTGAAACATTACCCGTGATAGCATAGTTAGCAACATCAGGACCATTATATTGCGACTTACCCTTTGACTCTGCTAGGGCAAGTTCTTTTTTAAGCTTTCTTGCAATATTTCTATCTACTATTTCAACCCCTACCTCCGCAAGATGAGTTTCTAATGCAGTGGAAATAGCAGTACCGGTATGGCTTAATTTACCTAATGGAGAATCTGTTGTATCTGCAGGAAAAATCACTATTTTTTGCTTCGCACCAGCAAGGGTTTCTTTGCTTGGTAAGATATCTGCTTTTTGCATTGAAACATCAGTATATTCGCGAATATTTTCTTTTGTTTGCATACAACCAGTAAGGCCCAACGTTGCAGATACTGCGACAACTAATAATTTTTTCTTCATGTACTACTTCCTTTTAATATGCAAAGTTAAATATGCTGAAATGCGCTTATTTAATTAATTTGTACTCGTTATCAGTATCGTTTACTCATCAAATCCCAATAACTGATAAACATCGGAGCGGTTTTCAACCACGGTTAAGAATTTACTCACGGCACTTTCATAAGCTTGTTGGTAGCCAGTCACAGAAGAACCATTAAGCAGATATGATTTTTTGCTGTAAACCTTGCTGGAGTTGGATTTAACTAAGAAACTAAAGTTAATACGTGTGCTATAAACAGAAAAAGCCAAACTGTTCTTTGTTTTTCCTTGCACCTGAATAATGGCATCAGCTTTACTTTTACGGCTAGCAACTTGGAACCCATGTGTTTGTATCAGGTCATTTAGTTGTTCTGCAATGGGGGATACATTACTCGTTGATTGAATATAAAAGTGGGTACTTGCAAGCAATTGTGCTTCGGCTAATGAATACTCCTGAAATAAACGCGTATAAGGTGTTAAATCAAATTCACTATCGGCAACTGCAATCAAATACAATAGCGGCTCAGCTTCAGCTACACTGGCTTGAACTTTGTTATAGGCGTAAAGCTGTTCAATCTTACTTTTACTACTTATATTATGCAGCCTAGTATCTATGCGATTGGTGATGGTTGTCAGCTTAGATTTTTTATCCTTAATAAACTCATTTCTCGAGATAGCAATTTCTACAAAATATTGTTGTTCTACCTTTTCAGCTTTTTTTTGCTCCACCTGCGTAAACTCAATATCTTTCACTTGAGTATTAATTTTTTGTGAAAAAAGCTGATCTACTTGCCCATTATGTAAAGACTGCTTGTGTAATGTATCGCTGTTAACACTGACCGAAAATTTACCGGCAATCTCTTTTAATGCATGTTGCTTGGCTTCTTCAAGCCCCTTGCCAACACCAACGCCATACATATATTGTTGATTATCTTGAGTAGGTGAAAGCACCCACTCAGGTACATCTTCATTACCTGAGTTAGATGAACATGCACTTAAAAGTACAAGCCCTGTCATAGCAACAAATAAAGGCTTAAAATACTGCTTACATTTAATCATCATTTTTCCTATAGCAGATTATATTGCAGATTTTGTTTCGTATAAGGCGATTCGTTTAGACACTTTTTTTAAGTAATGCTTAGTTTCATCGTAAGGCAATTTATTCATTAAAGCGTTATACACTTGCTCAGGAGATAAAGTATTAATAACCCGTGCCGCTTTGTTAATATTTCTGGTGTTACCACTGTTATTAAAGACTTTTGCGACATTACCCGCGCCGGTGTTGTAGGCTGCAATAGTGCAATACAAACGACTCTTTGGATCGGTTATCGACTTCAAATAACGTTTATCTAAAATACTCAAATAAGCACTGCCCGTTTCAACGTTAATACTAGGCACATACAACTCTTTAACTTGCATTGGTTTATCTATTTTTCGAATCATTTTATTCACGTCATGACCGGCAGTGCGTGGCACTATTTGCATTAAACCATAAGCAGGAACCGCTGATTTAGCCTTCGGTTGAAAAGCAGATTCGGAATGCATAATAGCCATCACTAGCGCCACGGGAATATCGAAGCGTTGGCTCTCTTTTTCAGCAAATGGCTTGTATTTTTTGGCTCTTTTACTGAGGCTGTTAGCCGGTAATTTAGCGGTATATTTAAGAACTTTATAAGTAGGCGGTGTCACCTTTGTTTTTTCTCTCAGCGCTGCATATTGTGCTTCAACAGTTGCAATACGTTGTGCCTCTTCTTTTTCTAGAGTCTTTTTTTGTAACTCAACAGATTTTTCAATAATACTTTCAGGCACACTTGCTTGAGTTTCTTGTAGCTTATCTGCTTTTAGATCTGCTTCATTCTTATAAGCGAGTGTTTGCTTTTTGATCACTTCCTTGGCATTTTTTTCTTGTTCAGTATCGAATTTAATCTCATTTAACTGAATATTCTTAGCCTTAACGACTTTATCAAGAGCTTGTTTTACTTCTGATTTATTTTCATCTTTAGCAAGATATGACGTTAATATTTTTTCACTCTCAGCTGCAGTAGTATCCGCAGGAACGAGTATTTCAACCACAACCTGATTGTTATCGTAGTCAACAAGTTCTCTGGTTTTTAAGTCTTCAGAATAAACAACATTATTTATATCTTTTGCAGTAGTTTCACCCCATTGCATAATAATTTGAGTTTGTTTGTAATCGAACCCGTTTAAATACTCCTTTCTCCAAGTGTCATATTCAGCTAAATACCCGCTAACAAAAGAAATATACTCTTCGACTATTTTGTCATTGTTAGGGGATTCAAACTCATTCATTTCTGCATCAAATTCATCAAATACATTGTCTGAACTTGCCAGTGGGCTAAGTGCTAAAGAGATAACGAATAGGCTAGTTATAAATTTTTTCATATGACCTCAGAAAAGCCACATCACTCAGAAAATATCAGTGATGTGGCTTCCTATATTATTTGTTTTTTAATTTTGAAAGCACGTTTGCAAGTTCATCAGCGGTCTTTTTGTCATTGAACTTAGACCATAACTCGGCATCCTTTGCTTCTGCTTTTTGGATCACTTTAGAAAAGTTCATATCGAAAGTCGCCTTGTCCATACCTACTAACGTATACAAACCACCAGCGGGACTAGTACGTTTAGTAATGATTCTTGAGTTATTTAAAGTGGTGCTTGAGATACTTTTTGTGACATTTTCAAAGTATTCATCTACATTTTCACTAACACCTTCAGTAGTTGTATTAGTAGAAGACGTTGAAGCCGTTTTTAAAATACTTTGTACATTAACTTCGAATTGACGACCTAGATTCACGCGTGCGTCATTGATGGAAATATCATTCATAATACTTGCCCCTGCTACATTTTTCTTAGCATAGCCTGTCGCACTAATTTCCAATCCTGTTGGTGTTACACCACACACCCATTGCGGCGCTTCTTCCTTTGGCGCGTCAGGGTAAAAACAAGCTAATGACTGCACATCGTTAACACTTGAAGTGCTTTGGCAAGCAGTTAATACCGTTACTAACGAGAATGTGAGTGCTGTTTTTTTAAACATTGGAGATCCTTTTTTTAAATAACGAAGTAATTAATAATGATTGTTAAATAACGCACTCATCTCATAATTGCTTAATAGAGATTCCAGCATTATTTCGTTAGACAATTCAGTAATAGAATAAAAATTGGGTATTAATGGTGATGAAAATGTCACTGAGGAAAAATCAAACTCTTCAACTGAGTTCAACTCATGGTTAACGTCAATAATAGTTTGGCTATAAGGTGTAGGCGCATTGCTGTAGTTCACATGCCCTAACAATAAGTTATAGAACATTAAGTTACGGCTTAACTCATAACTTTCTGAGAAATATTCCAAACTACCGACATTAGTTAGTATTGACTCCTGTGAAGGTAGGTATTGTTTAATATCCAGCGTATTAAGTTGCTTGTTGATATAAGCAACCGGTGCTAAAAAATCAGCTTTTTTACTGAATACGGTAAAACCATTCAAACGTTGGTTTTTAATAAAAGTAACCAATAAAAATTTTTCACTGTTGTAATAATAATATTGAAGATCATCATCTAATTTAGAAGGTTTAATGACTTGAGGAGATCCTAGGATTTGCTCCGTATAACGCTCAGTAAGTCCAATCCGCAATTTGCTAATACGCTTATATTCTATTTCGTTGGTAAACCTTGAAATCACTTCCTCATAAACACTAACAACGGCTTCTTTAGTATCATTCCACTGCCCAAGCGACAACATAATCAACACCACCGTAAAAGAGATATTTTTTATCTTTACTAACAAGGTAGAGTTATTATTTGCGGGAGTATCTGTATCGCTTTGTTGCATCCATTCACCTCTATTTGCGTACAAATAGTTTATTTCCAATAAAAAAAATACCACCTAAGTGGTAACTCAGTGGAAATACTAAGGTTTTTTTAATAAAAAAGCGAAGAAAAAATTGAACTTTTATAGATTTTTACAATACATTTAAGAACAGAGATCACACTTTATAGGTTATTACATTTAAAAAGGCTTTATTAATATTATTTATTGACTTTATTTAATTAAAAAACACGTGAGTTCAGTGTTGTATCATTTATTTAAATGGATAAAACTATTGTTATCAACGCATAACGTACTATATTTAATATTAATAAAAATGCCTTCTAGTTTAGTTAATATTAAAATATTCCATTATAAATAGAGAAAATACTCAGTGAAGTCTATTCCCCTGCGTTGGTTAATTATTACCCCCTTCGTACTACTTGCACTTATTGCAGGTGTGCTGATGTACTTTGTATCCACCGTCACCATTTCCAATATAGCTAATAATGTAGGCGAGCAATATATCAAGGAGGTGGAAAATCGAATTGATGATAGGGTGGGAGATTTCATTGCGCCACTCAGCGACATTTTAGAAATTAACCGTGATGCCTTTACTAACAAACCTGAATTACTGAATAACTTACCCCCCATCGCCACCCGCTTTTACGAGCAAGCTACCCCTTTTGAACATATGACGTTTATTTCCGTTGCCACAGCAGACGGTCGTTACCTCGCATCTGCACGCGATCCCATTGGTAAAATACAACACAACATTGCAGCAAATTTTATTAACAAACCTTTCACCATGGAAGGATTTAACTATCACCCTAAAAAGAGTATTGGCGCCAAGATAGAAACCGATCCCGCTTTTAGTTACGACCCAAGGGGAAGACCCTTTTACCTCGATGCATTAAAAGCCCAAACAATAACCTGGAGTGACATTCATCCCTATTATGGTCGTCCAACATTGGGGATCGGCTTATCGGTTCCTATTTATGATGTAAATGGCAAAGTATTAGGTGTCACGGCAACTAGTGTTGCGTTGATTGAATTAGATGATTATTTAGAATCGTTAGAGCTAGTGGATAACGCTTACATTTTTTTAGCTGAAGAAAATGGTGCATTGATTGCCACTTCAAGCAAAGATGCTTTGTACAATATTACGGAAGGAACCTACACTAGGCTAAATCTCAACAACCACCCAGATCCCTTGTTTAAAATGGCCAGCCAGCACTTTAAAAAAGGCTCATATCACCTTAATCTTGATGGAGAAGCCTACTTATATCGCGTCAGTAACATCCAGCTAAAATATGGAAAAACTTGGCTGATTGGTGTGCTTATTCCTTCTTCTTATCATGAAGGAATATTAACTGAATACACACAAACCACTATTTTTATCACACTCTCTCTATTTGCTTGTATTGCAATCATTGGCTCCGCGATTGCTTGGTATATAGGCAAACCGATACAACAACTTAATAAGGCTGCTAATGATAAAAAAGTTGAAAGTATTCTATTACTCCCACAACCTATGAGTAGGATCCGCGAAATTTGTTCGCTCAATCAAGGTCTACATGCAATGGCCGAAAACCTTTTAGATATATTGCAACACCTAGAACAAAAAGTATCAGAGCGAACGTCTTATTTACAGGATGAAAATGAGAATTTACTTGAGAGCTCGCTCACCGACGAGTTAACAACACTTTATAACCGTCGAGGCTTTAACCTCGTATTCGAAAAAGCATTTAAATCAGCACAAAACAAAGCACACTCACTTACCTTTGTACTGGGTGATATTGACTACTTTAAACGTATCAATGACGATTACGGACATACTTTAGGTGACTGCGCACTAGTCGCCGTAGCCGCTAACCTCAAAAAACATACACGTGCTGCAAAAGATATAGTAGCGCGTTATGGAGGCGAAGAATTTGCCTTGGTATTTCTGAATATGGAAACGGAACAGGTCCTTGAAAGACTTAATAATATTCAACAGGAATTTTCTACTATCCCCGTCTTTGAAAATCAGCACATAACCATGAGCTTTGGCTTAGCTGACCTCAAGGAACATCCCAATGCTTCAGCTGAGGCCTTGATAGAAATAGCAGATAAGAGACTTTATAAAGCAAAAAATAGCGGTAGAAATAAGATTGTTAGTTAGTATTTAAGGGCCCTAAAAAGGAATACAGCGTTCTGGAATCGCTACCTAAATTACTTGAATGACATCATAAAAAGCTACCTTTAAGTAAGTGGAACTGCATTGCTAAAGGGTAGCGTGATGATAATTGTTAAAAGTAAGTATATGACAATGATCTTTTTGTCATTCAACTTATTGAATAAATTCAAGTAAGTAGAGCCATAGCACTTACTTTTTTTTAAAAAATTACTTATTTTTCAAGAGCCTAATTGGAAACTTACGGCTTGGTTACGAAGCTCAGTATATTTAACGATTAGTTGTTCCTGATTTAATTTTTCGTCACCAAAGAAAAAAGCATTGTTATTAATAAGCTGAATAAAGTGTTCATGGATAAAACTTAAAATCAAATCTGCTTTTTTAAGCGTATAAATATTACATGACTGACCATGCAAATCATCCAACAAGTCCAGTACGTTAGAGCGATAATTTTCAACTAAATACAACTCCCTTAACGCTTCTTCATTACTCAGTGCTTTTTCCCATTTCAAATTAATATTGTTTTGATGGCTAATAACACTAGCATCAGCTGCTGCATTTTTCAGGTTTTGAAGCTTAAGCAAATAGGCCTGTAGCGCACATTGTTTTTCCAGACGATATAATTCAAATAGCTCTTCCTTAGGCAATTGAAGAGGATTTTTTAATAAGTAATCAAAAAAGAAGCGTGTTTCAAAGCGTTCGATACCGTGAAATAAAGGAGTATCTTGACCATTGCTATTAAAGTGCTTGAGTGGATTAAATTGATACATATAACCAAAATCAAACAGCTTAATACTATTATTATTGTCCAATAAAATATTACCAGGGGATAAATCCCACTCAAAAAATCCGTTGAGTTCTAAATTGCAAATACATGTAAAAATTTGTTCAAAAATTTTTTTATTAAAACGTTGAGGAGGTGCTCCTACAATCCATGGAGAAAGAATAATCCCTTCAGTATATGATGCAAATTTGGTCTCAATTATATGATTAAAATCAGCCGCTTTAGTTTGCTTTAAAACGCTAAAATCATGGCGGCGCTGCACCTCATTAAGAAAGGATGTTTGACCGTCGACATTATTCACTAGGCTAGCAGACCTTTTTAGCTTAAGTGTCCAGTGCCTATCTGCAAACTGGAGATGATAGACAACGCCAGTCAGCCCAGAGTCGAAGGTTTCAACAACATAATGAGATTCACTGTTTGTCGACTTTAATTCTGCTAATGTAATTGGGAAGCCTTTAAGATCACCTACTTCAATATTTTTACCATTCTCACAAAAGCTCAGTTGTGCCTGTTGTCGTACTTTTTCTAAACTCATTTTTGCTCCTTTATTTTACTCCTGCATAAAACGACTCGCTGAGCTTATAATTTCAATCACAATGAATAACATCCTGTTACCTTTACAGTAAGTGAGACTCGTTAATAAACAAAGTAAAACTTTAAGTTATTGCAGAGTGTTCGACTAGGTGAGGATTTAAACAAAACAGTTAGATACAGCAAATAAACGGAATATGAAGTAGCGATAAGGGGCATTGTAAAAAGACAAGTTGAGGCTGTATTATATGCGCAGCTAGTAGCTAGATTATTAATATAACTCGAGGTTTTATGAAAATAATAAAAAACGCATGGCAACACTATTGTGACTGGTTAGATGAAATGGGGTTAACCCCAGAAAACAAACGTTGCTGTGTACCACTTGATGAACGCGCACAAAAAGCGCTTCGCGCCGAGCAGCAACCTGACACTCCAACAGATAATAAAAAAGCGAATAAGTAACAATCCTCGTTAAAGCATTCAGTGCCAAAATATGGATCATGACTAAAGTAATCATTACATTAAAATAACGTAACTAGATAAAAAAAAGTAATTAAATTAAAAAAAGTAACTATATTAAAATAACTATTGAGGTTCTGTTAATAGTTAATCTCAAGATATGAAGTGTTTTCTAATGATGATCAAGAAGCCTCTTTTTAAAGAGTAGATTACCTTTGTAAGTACACTTATTAAGATGAATTAGTACCACAATAATAATGATATTTAAGGATATAAAAATGGGATACAGCGACTTCGCAAATATTTTTTCGGAAAAAACGACCTATAAACCAGTTGAAACATTCGGCGCGGAACATCGCATCAATTTAGCAGAGCTTAAAGCGACAACAGCAGCTGTATTTAAAGAAAGTGGAAAGATACCCGCCATCAAACATGTCAATGCTTTCTTCGGTTTGGGTCGTCCACTTCCATTGTTATCAACAAAAAATTACGTTGAGCAAATCGAGTTATCTATTAATAATGAGCAAGCAGAGTAAGGTTTATATGTAATTTACGCCTCATCAAGGCAAGTTCTTTAACCTTAACTTCTAACCTTTAACCTTTAACTTCTAAAAGTTGTATGTTTATCCCCAAGTTCCTAAATCGGTTGGAGTGTGGTCAACTGGTTTTGGCCAAATTCACGCATTCAAGTAAATGTCTTCGCTCAAAGACTTATTCTATAAACATTAAAATAAATAGTTTGATGCAATTAAAACGAAGACAATCTTTATCGGCTAGTTGAATAACTCACATCACCTCTTACTATCAATCTAGAAACATCAATCTAGAAACCTTAATTTAATCGTCTAAATATCTAACCTATTATAAAAGGCTGACATTGAATCATAGTATCGAAATTCTAAGTCGTTTACGCGCATAAGGGAACCTACAAATCATTACATAGTGACCAAATTAATTTACTAATGTGAGGCTTTCTTTTGGATAAAATGACCATGTGTATTTTCACAAACTGAGGCATGTTTAGGCACCTATAGACCCCGTTATCTCTTAATGCGAGAGATTAGGTCACTATGTAAATTCTATTAACTTAAACAAGGGTAAGACGCACCAATTATTTGAGTTCTAATTATATGCGCTTGTATTTGTACAAAGAGTTTATTTATGCAAGTATACAGAGGTAACCAACGATAAATCTATTAAGGGCAATCTATGAAAATAAATATTTCCGGTCACCATGTTGATGTTACTGATAGCATCAAAGAGCACTTAGAAGAAAAATTCGCTAAAATATCTACGCATTTCCCCACACTTATCTCGCTAGATGTGATCATTTCCAAAGAGCATGGTGAGTTTAATGTTGAGATTAGCTCCAATTATGAAGGAACCAGCGTTGCTGTTAAAGGCAACAATGCAGTTATGTACCCAGCTATTTCGAATGCGGCTAAAAAATTAGATACCGTGTTAAAAAACCGTAAAGGTCAATTAAAAGCAGATTTGCATGAAAAGCCTGAACTGATTGAACCTGAAAGTGATGATGAAATTGAAGAAGAAGAAACTAACTTAAATTAGCCTATTCGATTAAACCAATCATATTAAAACGCAGCTTCGCTGCGTTTTTTGTTTTAGTACGATAAAAACCCCACAGAAACCTTCCATTTGCCTTTTTAAAATAACGCCTCTATTTTCTAAAAAATGATAATCGTGATTATCCGCTAACTAGATAACCAAACTTAGTTGACCATTTCACTTTATGTTACGAAAAAAAATTGACCAAATATTATAGTTTTCCAAATCGTTTGGTACAGTTTCGACACAATTTTCTAAGGACCTTTGGGGCACAAAGCGCCCTAGAAAAATTACCGATAGATACAAAAAAGGCAACCATGTAGGTTAATGCCGTTCACTTAAGGTGAATGGCATATTTACTTTTAGCAACCGGATATCGATTCTTAGAGGCTTTTAAACACCTAGGATAACTTCGTTCTCTCTTTCCCTCCAGCTTAAATTGTGCGGTATTTTTTTCTATATCAATCACTATTTTCGGGACGTTTCCTGGCGCATATATCGGCATCATGGTCAGCGTATGAATAATATGAGAAGAAGCATCTCTGAAGCTCAATTGATTAGCAAAAACACCTTTAAGTGATTTCGCCATCAGTATCATTTTGTAACGAATTAAATTATAAGCAAGTAAAACACCCCATAACTCTTGATGAATTAATTCAGGTAGCTTGCTACGTAATGTAAAACGGCTTTCAAGCATATGCTGCTTCATCTCGCGATACCCTAATTCAATTTCCCAACGATGCGTATATAAATCAACAATTTCTGCGCTAGGGTAAGCCATATTATCTGTCATTGAGGTCAGTATTTTTACTTCTTTTCCTTTGATATTTCGGGTCACCAACCTCGCATCGATATGCGAAGGTAAGTGCGGTCGCTTTTTTCTAGCTTGAGGGGTCGTTGCAATGCGTATCAGTTTATCTTGGCGACCTAAGCTTCTAACCAGCTCAAATTGAGCCCCTTTCTTTAACGGTAGTAACCAATGAGTGTGTTTTCCTTTTTTCTGCCAATCATGCAATAAACCTAATGAATAAAACCCTTTATCAAAGAGCGTAAGGCTGTTATCTGGGATGCTATCAACTAAATCGGCCGCTAGATTCATTTCACTTTCGGCTACGCTGTCAAAAGCACTATTCACAATAAGATGGCTACTTAATTCCATCATACAAACCATACGAACTTGTGGGTAGGATGATTCATAAGATTTATTCGCCGAGCGCGAAAATGCGGTACTATTTTCTTTTGTGTCTGGTGTACGCCAAACGACACCATCAACGCCGTATAAATTGAGTCCGCACCATTGAGGATGCTCAGCACGTTTATGCCAAGTAGTAGCCGTTTGATTAAATACATCTTTAACGACATGACTCCCTAGTTTTTTGCGGGCTTGTGTTACCGCACTTCTTGCGACGTAGTCGACCTCTTGAGGTAATACGATATCGAGTTTGTTAATAAGCTGACGGACAGACTCTGTTCTAAAAAGTGACATACCTACAACAGCCCAGAGCATGGCATCCATAGGGAGCTTTCGTTTTCTTAACGTAGCGACGCCATTAGCCTGTAGGCAAGATTCAATAATGTCTGGTTCTAAGATATCTGACAAAGAAGAAAATTCGGTAAGACGATTAATCGAAGTGCGAGCGAGTGCTTCTGAAAGTTCCATAAAAAAATCCCATGACCTTTTGAGTCATAGGATTTTGATCTTCTTCAGCTAAAAATCAACTAATTTTTCTTAACTGATCGGCATTAACCATGTAGGTCGCCTCCAAGGGCTCTTTAGAGATTTGAAGTTGGGGTTATGCTAAATACAGAAATGCACCTAACAAGCATTCCTATGCATATCTCGTTAATAAGAGTTTAAGTACAGCGCTATTAAAAATGTTTTACTCTGCATCGCTTACTTATTCAAATGCCCCATCATTATTTATTAATACGACGATACCAATCATAGATAGCCCTGCCAATTGCATAAGGATTGTCTTCTTGGACATAGTGAATACCCTCACCAATATAAGATATCTGTATATTTTTAGCGCGAGTTTCCCAATAATCAGCGGCTTCTGGTGGGTTTTGAGAGCCCGGTGTTGCGTACAAATATAACCATGGAATGTCAGTATTTTCAAGCCAAGTATTGTAGTCGCTGATCACTTTGGTAGTGACTGCGGGCTCACCTCCAATCGGTATTTCCAAAGGCCATTGGTAAACCTGTATACGGGATTTTTCAGTCGGAAATGGCTTTAGATACTCTTCGTGTGTAGCTTTCTCTAACGGACGAACAATAGCACCCGGTAGCGCAACTTCGAGAAACCAGTTATCTTCGATAATTAGTTTATGTCCTTTAATAGGATCACGAACCATTTTAGAAAATTCAGCTTTTTTATGAGGATAATCTTCGTAGCTCTTTGCCGGAAGAAGAGGTGCCATAAGCGCTTCCATCGTCACAATCGCTTTAATCCTTGATTCATTCAAACGAGCATAATGTAAACCAAGTCCAGAGCCCCAATCGTGGACAACTAAGGTAATGTTTTGAAGGTCCATTTTTTTCATAAATGCATCAAAATATAGATAATGATCTTCAAATGTATAATTTAACTCTGGCTGATCAGATTTACCAAAGCCGATATTATCAGGTGCAATTAAACGACCTTGCGATTCTAAGTGTGGCATGATGTTACGCCATAAATAAGATGATGTTGGTTCACCGTGTAAGAATAAAATAGGATCGCCTTCGCCAACGTCTATGTAAGCCATCTTAGATCCTAAAATATCGATAAATTGATGGGTGTACTTAGTCGTTGATGGAATTTCAGTTGTTAATTGTAAGTTCATATTATCTCCAAAACCTACCACAAACGATAGGCTAATTTATTAGGGATCAGGTTTAGGTTAATCACTATCAGTCATGATGACGCATGAGTATGTTCATATTGTCAGGTTTATACTTTCTTCTGCCATGCAAATTTTTGAAATGGTTTATCCACTGGCGTATTAGCAATATGGTTTACATAGTTACTGATAGTCTTTTGAGAAAGTCCCAAAATAATATCTAGCACTTGTTGTTGCTCGTAGCCTGCATCATAAAAAGCACTCAGCTCCTCTGTTGATACTTGTCCACGTTTGCGAACAATACTCAATGTCAAATCTAACAACGCTTGTAATTTAGGTGTTGGCATTGGTAGTTGATCTCGCAATGCCTTTGTCAATGCAGGGTCTACTTTCATCATGTTTGCAATAGCAGTATGAGCAGGTACACAGTAAGTACAGCCATGTTCGATATTAATTCCTTGCCATACGACGGTTAATTCTTCTGTATTAAATGAAGACTGAATGAAAAGGTTATTGAGTTCATTATAGGCAATAAGCAGTTCTGGAGATTCTGCAATAATGCCATGCAGATTAGCAATCATGCGGTTCTTTTTAAGAGAAGTCGCTAATAACGGTTTACTTTTTTCTGGTGCAGTTTCTAGGGTATGAATAGTAAATGTGTTCATGGTATTAACTCCAATATTGATAAGGTATCAACTCAGTCATTCACTGTATTGATTAATTGGTTGTTATTATTCCTTAAAAAACACATCAGATAATCAGAGGTTTTTCCCATTGATTAGGGGGATATTTGCTACAATAGAAGTCTAAGTGTAATAAAAAGTGCTAACTGGCTACTTTGAGTGGGATATTGCAAACAATAAGCCGATATGTAGTTTTGTGCTGACGAGGATTTTTATCATGGATATAGCAACAAGATTAGATCTGTTTTTCGATGTCGTTAAGCAAGGTTCTTATACCAAAGCGGCTAATCTTCGAAATATAGATAGATCATCATTATCTAAACAAATAAAAATGTTAGAAGATGAACTAGGGGCTCGTTTACTTAATCGTTCAACACGTTCATTATCATTAACAGAAGCAGGAAAAGAAGTACTTAAACAAGCAGAATTAGTGAGGCAAACCATTGCAGATACTCACCGGATTGTTGAATCTTTCCACAGTCAGCCTAAGGGCCTGCTTCGAATCACCAGCCCGACTTTATTTGGCAAACAATACGTACAAAAAGCTATCATAAAATTTATGAAAGCTTATCCAGATGTCCATGTTCAACTCATTTTAGATAATAAAAAACGCAGTATAATCGAAGATAAATATGATATTGCCTTTCGTATTGGACAGGTACAGGATTCCAATTTAATCGCGCGAAAGCTATCAGAAAATAAACCAATTTTATTGGCTTCAAAAGGTTTTCTAAAAGAATATGGGACACCACAAACACCACAAGAATTGTTCGCACTACCAGCCGTTGTATATGCAAATGACGGTTTAGTTGTGAATCGAATTACCATTGGTGCTGACTCGAAATTAACACCTGGCGTAATATGGGAGCTTCAAGGGAAATATCGAGTTAATGAGCCGGAACTTATTCTTGATGCCATTAAATCGGGTATTGGCTATGGAATGCTGGGCGCTTATATGCTCGATAAAAATATCAAAGAATATGGACTAGTGCCACTGCTGACCAATTACACCTTGCCTGAAACATTAGGCGATATTCATGCACTATACCCGCATCGTAACCCAACCCCATTAGTGAATAAATTCATAGATACGATAAAAGAGGTGATTGGTGAGACGCCAATTTGGGAAAGTTATATTGACAATTTTTCTGATTATTACAAAAAGAACTAAATTAGGCTGGACTTGTTATTTGATGTCCATTAATCACTTTACACATACTAAGTTTTTGTGGCTGAGTAATATTAGCCACGAGTTTGTAGGTTTCTAAATTGCTTTGGGGGCGAAAACGAGTTAGCTAATTACACTCGGTATTAAAAGCGAGCTTAGGTTTTTCAGAAGAAGTTTAAGCTAGCAAACTAAACAGTCATACAAGCATAAGTCAGTTGACATGCCCCCCTTCTAAGTCTTATCTCATCTGTCATAAAATCAATAGTTTAATGAAATTAAAACGAAGACAATTGTAAGCTTTAAATTGATTAAAGTTATCATTCTTCCATATATAAACACGGGAAAATAACCTACCTATATTGCATAATAATCTTAAGTAAACCTTTCAGTTTATTTCATTTAGCACGTTAACTTCTAAGGTTTAATACTTGATCTTTATATACCCTCAAAATTGCGTCATACAGATAATTAACTAGCTCAGTATTATTGAAATAACATTAATTAATTTTACTTCAATGAGACATCACAAACTTTACCGATTGCAAAGTGTAACAATACATATACCGCTTTTTATTAGTGGCTTCACTTTAAAATTCATATCTATTAGCATCATCCGAGTATAAATGATTACGACTCACTCACCTGGTCACGAAACAAAAACTATGTAATCAAACTAATCCTGACAAAATTTAACCTATGAACACTATAAAACATGAGCTACAATGGTATCACATGAAGTATTTACGTCAGAACAAGGTGTATAATGTCAGTTACAAAATTAGTTGCCAATAGATTATCTCGAATGAAACGAGGAACCCCATTTTCTATAGAGGGCTTTTATTCTCTAGGCACAATTACATCTGTTCAAAAGGCAATGAGCCGCTTAACTAAGGAAGGAGAAATTACCCGTGTAGCAAAGGGAATTTACTCTCGCCCCAAACCTCTACCAAGCATCCCTTCTATTAAGATTACGGCAAAAGCCGAAGATGTAGCAAAAACTTGGGCACGAACTCACAAATACAAAATAGTACCACAAGGACTTGAGGCGGCATATCGACTAGGTCTTCAAACGCAAGCTCCTGTTAAAAGCGTATATTGGACAACAGGCCCATCTCGTAATTTTCAGATTGGGAATGAAGTCGTTCAGGTGAAGCATACTACGGAAAGAAAATTGCAATGGATAAATAAACCAGAAGGCACTTTATATAGAGGCTTGCTTGCCCTTTCACCTGAACATACTTCTATATCTACATTATTGATAGCGATCAAACGTCTTAATTTAAATGAAAAAGAGTCAATTCGCATGATTCAAAAATTGAGAAATAGTAACGTCCTAGAAGTTTGGAAATCTAAACTCGCTCAACTAGAAATAAGACTTTCCTCATGAATATTTTTAACCTATACGCCGACAAATCTAAGTATGAAGAACTTGCCGCCATGTTTTCTTATGCGGCTCAACAACATGAACATGGTTTAGTTGCAAATTTTTTGGAGAAAGACATTTGGGTTACAGAGATCCTACGATTGCTTTATGATGAAGAATTGTTAGGCGAGTGCTCCGTTGCATTTAAAGGAGGTACAGCATTAAGTAAATGTTGGGGGGCTATTGAGCGTTTTTCTGAGGATATTGATTTATCTATTCACTGGTCAGATCTTTCCGGTTTATCAGAAGAAGATGAATTAACATCCTGGAAAAATAGCATTAAAAATAAAAGTCAGAATAAAAAATTTAGAGATATACAACAAGAGCGACTTATCCTGTGGAGTAATGAGTTAGTTAAAAAACTCAATCAACGGTTTACTAAATATGCTATTGACGGATTATTCGCAGAGCTTGAACCTGACTCTCACGGTGAAAAAATAGACATCCACTTTCCACGCGTAACCAAAAATGAAAATGATTATCAACTTGACCATATTTTATTAGAATTTGGAGGTAGAAACAGGGGGAAACCAACAGAAGCCATTAATATAGACTGTTATATGGATAGTATCCCTGAATTCAAGTCACTTGAATTGCCAAAAGCACAAGTAATGGCATATCAAAAAGATTTTATACTATGGGAAAAGCTGACCGCACTACATCAATTCTCTACACAAGAAAAAGATCCCAAACCCGATAGACTTGCACGGCACTGGTACGATGTTGATTGCCTTTTTAACATGAAGTTTTCTGATCCGCTCAGTTCAGGTGAAGCGATGCAAGCAGTCATAGAAATGAAAAAGCATAGATGGGCAAGCCCTGGGGTAGATTACGAATTAATTATTCAAGGTAAATTAATACTGGTACCTAACAGTGAAAGATTAAATCGTATTGCAAAAGATCATCAGCAGGCAGTGTCTGGAGGTATGTTTTTTACTACGCCAGACATGTTCTCCACTATAGTTGAACGTCTTGAAGCCGCCCAAGACTCAATTAATGAGCATATAAAAACACTGAAATAACCCCCTGTTAATTATGATTCCAGCTTAGAAGTTTACCTAGCCAAAATCTAAATTAGCTTGTAATAACTCATCAGCTTTTTCGGTGATGGCGAAGCCAAGTGCCTCATAACCCTTCGTCCTCTTTTTATACATCCTTTCTAGCATTGGCAAAGAAGAATCGAGATAATCAAATACTATTACTTTCTCTTTCCCTTCAAACTGTCTTTGAATTCGCCCTACGTACTGTACGAGTGATCCTTTCCAAGATATAGGTAAAACAAGAAATAAGGTATCAAGCTTTGGTAAGTCAAAGCCCTCTCCGATATATTTCCCTGTAGCTATAATTACCTGTGTTTCATCGAGAGCAGTCATTGCTTGATCTCTTTCTTTAACACTCATTGCTCCCCGTAAAAGCTGAAATAGAATTCCCTTTTGGGACAAGAGATCTCCCAATAATTGAGCATGCTCTCTGCGCTCAGTTAGAACAATTGGATGTCGTTGTTGTTCAACTACCGATAAAATATCAGCAACAATAAGCGCATTCCTTTTATCATCGCTCATCAACCAACGATAAACATCTGCGATATGCGGTCTATTGCCTGTATCTGACAGTTCTGATGGTAGTTCGGATTGTAATCTAGATAATCTAACTTGTTGGATGAACTTGTTACTTTCATTGACTACAACATGCCGTATTGGGCCTGCTTGCATAAATATGATCGGTTGGTGACCATCCTGCCTGTTTGGCGTAGCAGTGATACCTAAAACATATTTGGCATGAACTTCATTTAACAGCCTTTCATAATTAGGTGCTGAAATATGATGGCATTCATCAATGATAACTTGTCCATAATCATACAGAAGTGAGTCAACGCTATTGTCTTTTCGATTAATCAGACTCTGATAAGTAGCAATATCGACTTCTCCTGTCGACTTGCGTTTCCCCCCTCCAATTAAACCCACTTCACAACAATCAAGAAAGGCAGATAAACGCTCCTTCCATTGATCCAATAATTGGCGACTATGCACTAAAATAAGC
Source organism: Vibrio sp. 2-Bac 85 (assembly GCF_037546705.1). Classification (NCBI taxonomy): domain Bacteria; kingdom Pseudomonadati; phylum Pseudomonadota; class Gammaproteobacteria; order Vibrionales; family Vibrionaceae; genus Vibrio; species Vibrio sp. 2-Bac 85. The sequence goes on from NZ_JALAAB010000001.1 coordinate 81,505, forward strand.
GTATTCACTTTTCGTCTGTGGATCAAACCAATAGCTGTAACTGTTTTGCCAAAAGCTGTTGGGGCATGCAATACACCAAAATCATGTTGTGCTAATGCAGCTACAGCTTTCTTTTGATCTTTTCTCAAGTCACCTTTGAATTTTAACTCTTTTAAACGAGTACCAAGCTTGCGTTTATCATCTAAGACTATCTCAATCCCATTGTTTGCCAATAGACTAGATATCTCATCAAAGCAACCACGAGGTAATGCTAAATAGCCATTTTCTACTTCAGCTAAGCAAATAAAACGTGGAATCCCATTGGTTGAAAAACGTAAAGCCTGAGTTTTAAAAAAGACAGGGTTGGAAAAACTAGCAATGCGCTTAAGCCTTGCCAGCAAAGCTTGGGGTAACGCTGCAATATTGATGTATAAGCGATTTGCCAGAACCAATGTTAGTTTTGCAGGGCAACCTGAAATGGTCTCTCGCTCTTCAACATATTTCAATGCCCAAGGCTTTCTTTCAGAAGAGATCTTTAGATCTTTTTTGTCATTAACAATCATTTCCAATTGCTTGCTAGTCAATTTCTCGGTGGAGACCAGATAGGCCCACTGATCAAAATAGGGGTTAAAATCTGCATCAATAAATACACTATTGCCTTGCTGCCTTGGAGTATGTTGCAAAGGAAGAGCAATCAAATTTCCAAATCCACCAATAGGCAAAATATCTTGATTAGGAAACAACCGGTCATAAGATTCAAATGATAAACCAGCATGAAACTCCATGGCTTTATCAAGTAACATAAACCCTAACTGTCTTGCATCTTTAGCGAATACAGGTGATTCAAAAAACACCCAAATATGGGCACCATTACCAGATCGAGATCGCTCTACGCTGCAAGGGACATTTAGCGCAATACAAGCTTTTCTAAAAGCTGACACTGCCTCTTGCCAATCTGATTTATCAAAGTCGGCCGCTAATAACCAACAACGATTATCTTCCAGGAGCGGGTATAGCCCTAATGTGTATTTTCCTGCAAGGTGATCATAGTTAGCTTGCTGATCTAAAGTTTTAAATGCTTGATGTACACATTCCATACACTTAACTTTCGGCTTATTGCATTTACCCTGTTGCCATTCATTATGGCAACTAACCGAATAACCACTACGCCCTTGTTTGTTCTGCCAGCGATTAGCATAAATATCTTGCCGTCCACGAAATAGCTTCATAAAAATATCTATTTTTTGCGAAGAACTTAAGCGCAATGTATCAATATTAATACTAAGCAATGCAGTTCGTCTCGCCAGCAAGATCGTTCGCTCACTATCCAGTTCTATCAACTTTGCTTCTATTGCTTTTAATTCTGCTTCAGACGACACAGTCACCTCTCTTGAATCGTGGCGTAACCTCACCAAAAAACTTAACTCGTAGTGTAGCAAAAAACGATTTCACCACTAAATCGGCCTCAAACTAAAATGGTCATTTTCGATACAAATTATAATCAAGGTTAGTAGTAAACTTTCAACTCTGATAATAGATGGAGTTTCACTAAAATAACCTCTATAAATGATGACTAACGCACTTAAATCCTGCCTAAGTCCCATTTCTAACAGTAAACTACCTTATTTATCATAAGCGTCAATTTTGCGTATGGACGTGCACATGAATCTGTACATGAATCGATACCTTATGATGAACTTTGTAATATTCTGGATTTAATTTGGCAACGAGATGATGGTCAAGAAGTTGTAATCGATCTACTGTCTATGCATTTTCATGAACTCAAGCAAAACCACACTTATATTGCTTCTGAGTTCATTAAAGAAAAGTCAGCGTCATGGCTATCATTATTCGATTACTCCAAAAAAAGAAATAACTTTAATGGTAAAGATTATAATTTTACTCAGATAGCAAACGTTTGCTTTTCAAAAAAATTCCAATGCAAAACATACTATTGGAGTTTTCACTAATATCAAAGATAGCATTTTAGATCACACCATAGGTCATATCGATCTTCCTGATTTTCTATCGTCAATGATTCAAATGTATCCAATATTGACTCTTGATGTATTTATCGGAATGACATTTAAGTTAAGCCTCAAATAAAAAACCAGAAGTTCGCTACTCTAAGCTTGCAGACATTATTACGCCATATCAAACTATTGGAAGTACCATACAGTGGACTTCACTCGCCCTAGAGCTCTTAAAAAATTCAATCAACCTAATCAACGTTTTTGAAAAGTATTTATCAAACTTGCACTTCAGTTCTCGGAGTGGTTCAAGAGCTAAGAAACTAGAGTTGAGACTACCTCTATTTGGTATGTTAAAACTTCATGCAAACAATAAAATATATTCTTGGTCATTAATGAGGAAATTAGATGGAAAAAATTCATTGCAAAGGAATATGAAAGAGAAATTGAGGATGATATAAATACAAATGAACAATTTGAATGGTAAGTCATTTTATTTATAGTAACGAAGACAGTCTATTTCATTTAAATACAATGATTTAAATGAAATTAGAGAAAAAGATTGTCTTCGTTTTATTCCAAGTGTTTTCGTTTTAATTCCATGAATACACTACACATCTTGTCCTGCTGCCCAGCCGCAGCTCCAACACCATGCAAAATTAAAGCCCCCGAGCCAACCAGTCACGTCCATTGCTTCACCCACAAAATATAAGCCTTTAACGGATTTACATTCCATGGTTTTAGAGGAGATCACATCAGTATCAACACCACCGAGTGTGACTTCTGCCGTTCTATACCCCTCGGTGCCATTAATTAACGGTTGCCATTGATGAAATAATGCCACAATTTGTTGTAGCTCTTTTTCATTGAACTGTTTTAACGGACGACTTTCAATTTCAGCCAAGCCTAGCAAACACTCTACCACTCGTTTAGGTAGGTGTTGAGATAGCAATGTTTTAAGCGCTAGTTCAGGGCGATCTTGTTGTGTTTTTGTCAATAAGCTTTGCAGATCCTGACTGGGCAATAGATCTATCAAGATGGTATTACCAGCCTGCCAGTAGTTTGATATTTGTAAAATAACCGGCCCACTCAACCCTCGATGAGTAAATAACAAAGCCTCACTAAAGCTCATGAGCGTTTCTTTTTTAGCATGCCCTTTTTTATCTGACTCTTTACCTGCCGCGTCTTTTTTAATGGCTGTCGCGGTAGCGGGAAAACTAATCCCTGATAATTCAACGAGTTTATCTTTGAGTACTGGTTGTAATGTAAAAGGCACTAAGCCTGCACGGGTTGGTTTAACGGGTAATTTATATTTTTCAGCTAATTGATAAGCGAAAGGTGTAGCACCCAATTTAGGTAGAGATAATCCGCCCGTCGCAACCACTAATGACTGACATTTAAAATCACCTTGGTTGGTTTGTACGGCAAAGTCGTTGTCTGCTATTTGCTGGTGGTCGATGACTTCACATTGCGTTTTAATGGTAACACCTGCCGCTTGTGCTTCATCTAACAGCATTTTTACTATTTGCTTTGCGCTATCATCACAGAATAGTTGCCCGTGGTCTCGCTCATGCCAACTGATATTGTGTTTGTCCACCAGCGCAATAAAGTCCCACTGTGTGTATCGGCTTAATGCTGATTTTACAAAGTGTGGATTACTACATAGGAAGTTGCTCGGCTCTACGTATAAGTTGGTAAAGTTACAACGCCCGCCACCACTCATTATTATTTTTTGGCCAATACGTTTTGCGTGTTCAATGAGTAAGACTTTACGGCCACGTTTGCCCGCTTCAATTGCACACATCAAACCTGACGCACCTGCGCCAATAATAATTACATCAAACATTGCTCACCTTAAACACAGTTAATTTGGTACTTTGACTCAATATTTTTTTGAAGCAAACGAAGATAAATTATCCCAACCTCTGCTTCGTTTTTAGAGTCTCTTGTTATAAAACATTGAATCAATAGGCTTTAACTGCAACTATCTTTTCTGCTAAAAAATTATCGGCTAAGGATACACTATTTGCCTTTTTTAGGGGGAATTCCTCAGTGAAATAAATAGCAGTCGATGGGCCGTTTTTTGTCGCACTGATTGTGTCTTTGTCTGCTGTTTATGTTCGGGGTTATGATGGAGCTTATTAAGCTATTCCACCCTCTTGAATTAGAGCCTTATTTCAGCGTAATATCCATCAACAAGGCATCAAGATCAATACTAACAATAACGAGTTCCACAACGATAATTTGAGTGAGCACTAAGGGACGTTAATAAACGTTTATTCTGAGAAGAGGTTACGGATGACTGATTTATACTTAATTCGCCACGGTGAAACATTATTTAACCAACTTGGCTGTTTTCAAGGTCATTCCGATAGCCCTTTGACTGAAACGGGTCACCTACAAGCATCTAATCTAGTTAGTTATTTTAATGATATTCCGTTACAGCAATTTTATAGTAGCGATTTAGGTCGAGCTGTCGCCACGGCAACGCCCCTTGCTAAGGCTAAGCAATTACCATTACAAACTTGTCCTCTGCTTCGTGAAATTAGTTATGATTATTTGGATGGTCAAGCAAAGCGCCAACTAACGGATAAAGATAGAGAGAAACTGACACGTTTATTTTCGGCTGAATTAGATTATAGAATTGGAGAGGGAGAAACCTTAGCCGAGGTGCAAACGCGTTTGTTTGATAAAATTAATGCGTTGAAAAAACTGCATCAAGGACAGTCGATTGCGGTGATGACACATGGTTTATCAATAGTGATGTTAATTAAAAAAATACTGCAAATTCCAGTGGATGCTCCCCGGATGTTTAACGTCCACAACGCCAGTGTTTGTCATTTATCCTTTAGGTCTGGACAATGGGTTTTACAAAGCATTGAACGTAATGATGTAGGTTAAGGCTAAAGAATAAAAACGCCCTGAAACACTTGAATACATTGCATATCAACAAGAGATAACCGCTATGAATAATAATAAGAAATGGTGGTAGGAAATGCCTGCAATAAAAAAGGCCGCTTTCGCGACCTTTCAATAACACTACTTAAAATAGCTATTTTTTGATAACACTATTCTGCAGCTGGTGCTTCTTCTGTTTCAACAACTGGTGCATCAGCAGCTTCAATATCTAATAATTCAACTTCAAAAATAAGCGTTGCACCCGGTGGGATTGAACCCGCACCTTGCTCTCCGTAACCTAATTCAGCAGGAATAACGAACTTGTATTTCTCGCCAACACTCATTAACTGAACACCTTCCGTCCAACCAGGGATAACGCGGTTTAATGGGAATTTAGCTGGTTGGTCACGCTCTACAGAACTATCAAAAACAGTACCGTCAACTAATGTACCTACATAGTGAACTGTCACTGTATCTTCAGCAGCAGGTTTTGGACCGTCTGCTTTAGTGATCACTGAGTATTGTAAACCAGAGTCAGTCACGGTTACGCCTTCCGCTTTTGCATTTTCATCTAGGAATGCTTTTGCTTCAGCAGCTAATTTTTCTGCCGCTTCAAGCTGTACTTTTTCAGCAGCCGCTTTCACTTTTGTATCGTAAGCTTTTAGCGTTTCGATCATCTCTTCATCTGTTAATTTAGAGTTATCACGTAATGTATCTGTAATACCTTGCAGAATGATTTCTTTATCTAGTGTCATACCAAATTCAGCTTGCTTCTCTAGTGTAGTAGAAACATAACGAGAAAATGATGCGCCAATTGCATAGGCCGCTTTTTCATTATCATCTTTAAAACTTACCGCAGCAGTTTCTTGAGTTGAAGTTACTTGCTCTTCTTCTTGGTTACAGCCAACAGTAATTGCAACTGCTGCAGCTAATAAAGAAACTTTAAAAACGTTTTTCATTGTTACTCCAAATATTAAATTAAAACAGATAGCTTTGATTTTACTTCAAAAAGTTGTAAAGCAAGTATCTAAAACAGTTTACTTATACTAACCTTAAAGCTGTTTATCAACAAAGACAATTTAATCATGCCATTAGCTAATACTTTAAAAACTATTTTACTCACAAGCTGCTTGTTTTTAACGGCTTGTGAGCAATACTCGCAACCGACTCAGCAATATGAACATGCTGTGCAAGGTGCCTTTGCAGCTGAACTCTCTCAAAATGGAGATTATTCACTGACATCGTCGATCCACCATGGCATCAGTTTATGGGATAATCGGCATAATAAACTGCTTTTCAACTGGTATCATCACCAGGGACAAAACAACGATGTTTTTATTGTGCGTTTATCATCAAATAACAGTGTTGCATTATCTGCCAGCCGTGACGAATTTGCATTATGGGATACAAAAACAGGTAAATCACTGGGGTTTTATCAAGTTTCTGATTCACCAATCAGAGATATCCAATTGTCTGAAAATGGCCAATTCGTTGTTTATGGACAGGTTAATGGTAAGTTAGTTCATATTAATCTACGCACTGGACGCCGTTTAGAAGCGCCATTACACCGTGAAAAAATAAACAGCATCGACATGTCCAGTAATGGCCGTTATGTGTTATCTGGTGGTAACGATCATCAAGCTTTTTTATGGGATACCGATAGCGCGCAGGTAATACAGAAATTTGAATTTACACAACGTATTAGCATGGTTAGGTTAGAAAAAAATGGTCGTTTTGCTTTTATAGCAGATAACCAAAAGGCCTCTCAAATATGGGATTTACAAACAGGGAAATTAAAAAGCACACTCATTTATAGGGCTCGACAATCTATTTTCTCCTCGGTACGATTCATCAAAGATGGTGATTATTTGTTGACCGGTAATGGCACCAAGAAAGTAGTGTTATGGGATACCAAAACAGGTTTAGCAAAACAAGATTGGACGGTGACCCCAAGAAAAGAAACACGTCCTAAAACAGCTGTAGTATACTCAGCGACATTATGGAGTGATTCAGCAATTGTGACTGAAAGCTCTGCTGGATTATTAGAAATTTGGCCCCTAGCGCCTTTATAAGAGACACAATGGATAGCAAACAAGTAGAATTAGAACAACGTATTGAACAATTGGAAATGAAAGCGGCTTTTCAAGAAGATAATATAGACACATTAAATAAAGAGATTTTTGAACAACAACGCCGTACACAGCAGTTGATTGAACAAGTGGCTTTGTTAGCTGTTAAGTTAAAAGAGAGTGAGCCGAATCAATTAGCTTCTGAAAAAGAAGAGATGCGCCCGCCTCATTACTAAAAGCAAAGAACGAACAGTTAACAGCTAATGATTAACAATAAATCATTAGCTGTTAACAAAAAAAATCTGCCGCTAGCAGATGATAAAATGCACTTATATACCCGTTATCAATCGAGATGCTTTATTCAGTCGTTAGCTTGGACAGCAAGGCAAGGCGTAACATGATGACCTATCGAGCGATTAACTACGTTAATCCTCTGCCGGTAGATGTAAAAACAAGTATTTACATCTTAAATGGCTAGTCCTTATCGAATGTTGCAACGCTGAATTGCTTTTCGAGCTAACGACCCACAGGGCAAGTTGTGAGGCAAGCATCTTCGTTGTTAGAAAGTATTGATTGAACTAGTTAGATCTTCAACTTTCTGCCTAGAAGCTACTCACCTCACAACTTGCTGAACTTTGCATCTTGAATGGTAACGGGTATATAATTAGCGAGTTAATTACTCTCCCTATAGAGTAATTGATTTCGCTAGTGCAGATGGATCATTTAAATGATCCAAATATTCAACCTTTACTTTCTCGCCTAATGGTAGTGATTGATTAACAGAAATCTGCGTAAAGCTCACTGTTTTAGCATCCTCTCGATACATTTTCACAGAACACTTTCCTGATTGCCCTTGATGTTGGTGATAATCAAAGTAATCATTTTCACTGGATTTTTGAGTATCTATTTGCAATTGAAATTGTGCACGACGATAGGCTGACACGGTTTCATAATCGACACCTGATGAGGTGATGGGCAATGAGTCTGCTGTTGATAAAGCTGAGAATGTCAATTGCTGTCCATCCCAAATATATTGAAATGCTTGTTCTGAGCTGTCAGTTTGTGCGGATAAGTTTGAATGAAAAACACATAATTGAAAGGCTTGATAAACACTTAAGTCCATATTCAATAATTGTTGATGAATACTGTCGGCGTGTTTTAGTAATTGCGGAATAATAACACCACGACTTACGAAGCTCTTAAGGCTTGGGTCGATTTGCGCTTGGTAATAGTTTAATAATGCAAGGCTCACACCACTTTGATGTACTGCAATCCAAGTGCCACCACCGGTTGGGTCAATGGGATAAGCGGCATTTAAACTTGTATCAATACTAGGAGCAATAGCTTGGGGGCGTGTTATCTGCTCATCTCGATTAAAAAAAAGCTGATAACCTTGATCATTTAAACGATACGTTAATGTACACATTATATTAACCTGCGCGTAAAAAAGTGGCCGTTGCAGGTGCAATACCTAAACTACCTTCTACTTCTATTTCCTGAGCTTGTGCAATGTGCTTAATCGTTGCTAGGTGGTGCACTGCGTGACTACCAGTAAAGATAATCTCACGGGCAAGACTTGTATCCACTATTGCAACTTGCTTATCTGTTACTGAAATTTCAGTTGATAACTTAATAGTTTGTTGCAATTGTTGCGCTGTTAATGCGTTTAAAAAATCAGAGATCTCTTGTATCGACTGCAGTGCGGCTTTCGGACAACTTTCAATAATGCCACCACGACTGCGTTTATCGTAATCAATTAGTCCTTCTGACAAGCCATTAATAATCGCATAATAGTGATCTAGAATGTGGCGCATGTGTGCACCCGCAGAACTCATAAAGTAAGGCGAAATAATTTGTGTATATTGCTGTTCAGAAACAGACGTTAAATACGTTTTAGCTTGTTGTAATATAATCAGTTGGCTTTCAATCATTGGCCAAACATTCCTTCATGTAAATGATATCGATTAGAGTGCTGTGCTCTTTAATAGTTCAAGAATAACATATCAACGAAGCTTACTTATCACAAAATCATAACATCGTTATTATTCCGTAAATAACACGGCTAAATCATCGTGGCTGGCTAATGCGGGATCATCAATGACTCCAAAACCTATCCAACCTTCACTTGCGCTAGTGATCCCGGTGTCAGGGTCAGTGACCAAATGAGGATGTTCCAGATCCATCGCGTAGTCAGCAGAGGCTTGGTATAAATAGCTATCATGAATAACAAACGATCCTTGTTGATATTCAAGCTTTGGCTGAAAATAAATAAATTCATTTAGCCCTATCGATGAGGCAATCGTCGGTGCGTATGGGTTGGTTGATGAAGCATTATTTGTTTCTGATGTCAGCAACGTTAAATTGACTTGCTGAGCATGGGTAAAGTCTTCTACTTCTCCCTGAGCATTAAGCCATGAAACATCCATCATCACTTGTTTAAAATCGCCACCATGATCAAAACCAGCTACAACATCTGCAATCGCCCACGATATTGAGAACTTAGTATTGGCAATGTCTATATTAGTTTCAGACACATCATGCAAATCAGATAACTGATTAATATCTGTAATACTCAATACCTGTTCCATTTTCCCCGTTACTAATGACATCATCGCTGTACGTGCAATATTGTCACGCTGTTGATCTGTGACTTTCTTTTGTAAGCCAGTGATGTTGACTGCCGTTAAGCTAACCACTATCAGAGCAATTAAAATTTCAATTAATGAAAAACCTGTGTTTTGAGGCTTATTTTTATTATTGATCATTAGAAGTCTCTCCATGTTCCTGCCACTAATTGATAATTGCTTGTGGCGTCTGTCATCCCTAATTGTTTATAAAGTTGATTGAGTACATTTTTATCGTAACGGATTGATAAAGGTGGCAGGCTATTATTGCTGTTAAAGTTGTTGTTAAAGTTATCGTTGTTAAAGTTATCGTTGTTAAAGTTATCGTTGTTAAAATTATTGCTTACTGCGCTACTCACCGAGCAACTGTATTCACTTAATAAAGCGCCATTTACTTGAATACCCGCTAAATCAATACTCATGTCTTGCGCAGTTTGTTTAATGCCATCAATATAAACAAGATTACCGTTTTCATCGATAACCTCTTCAGAGGCCGGTAATAAATACAATAAACCGATCACCACACTGTGTGTATTAGGCAAGGCAGTAAAAGAACCTCCTTCCATGAAAATCAATTTAGGATCATCTGCTGAGCCAATAGTAAAGTGTTTATTACCCGCGCTATTTGTCGATGTATGTTGTTGCTTAATATCACAATCTCCAGTGATATAAATAATATCAATGAGGTCATCCATATTCTGCAGTTGTTCAGAACAACTGCCGTTATTTAGGTTTCCCATATCAATATGCGCCACTTGTGATGAGCTTGTTAATTCACCTTTTGCGTCTTGCCAGGTGATACCAAACGTATTTTCAAATAGTGAAGTGGCGCTATTCATATCTTCAATCGGTTGTACTTGATCAAAAACAGAGCCGGATGCCGAAGCTGCACTGCCCCACTGATTGAGATTAATTTGTTTAAAGCGAGACAGCCCATCTTGATCCAACAGCGATCCATAAATAGCACTAAGGTCTATGTTATCGACCTGTAATGAATCATCCAAACAAAAATCAGGTACTGGTTGATCGTTATTTTCCTGAGCAAGCACAGTGCTAGGTAATGTCAAGCTTGGCTGGCTAAGCGTAATTTGTGGCGCAATACTCCCCGGAGAACGGCATTCAGCGACAGTTAAACCTTCACAACCATCATTGATTGAATCCGCCGCATTAATTTGTAATTTTCCATTACTAGAAAGAGGTGCAGTGGGAATATTAAACGCGATGTCGTAATAAACTTGCACCGAAACTTGCTTTGATGCAGTGCCATCCTGTGAATGTCCGACGGAAATAATGTGTAATTTATTGCTACTTAGTTGAGTTACAGTGACCTGATATGAAGTCGTAGCATTAAGTGAAGCGGTGTAAATGTAAGGTAGGTTATCAAGCATATTAGTGGCAGTTGACACATTTTTCAGCTTGCTTAAGGTTAAATTAATGCCCGACTCTGCATTTACAAAAGCCTCACTATTACGATAGTAGTTACCCAACACTTGATTATCGATGATCTGTAAATACGCCATGCTCGCTGTATAGGCGACTCCCGCAATGCTTAATACAATTGCGGTGATTAAAATAGCAAAACCCTGTTGTTTGATTTTCATTTGACCTCCAGTATTTAACTGAATATTGCAAACTAACCAATACATTTATCCGGGCTGATCATTTTTGGCTAACCATCTTTAAATAAAAGTTACCCGTATGCTCATGACCCAATAACCTTTAAATAATGCCATTTTTATACTCATATTTTGGTTAATACTGGGTACCTGATTAATTAGTCAGTTATTAGAGCTTAGATAAAAAGTCAAAAAAGTTAATAAAAAAACAATAAAAAACCTCCTCAACCACTCAAAAAAACACTTATTATTTTTGATGTTGATCTCATAAACGACGCTAACCTAATGAGAGATAACATTTATTTAACAACATAGGCATTCCTCACAATAACTATTTCCCCTCTCGATTAGAATGCCGTGGTTACTTATTAAGCTATACCTAAAAAATAAAAATATGAGCAATTGATTATTATGTAATAACGGAGCGAACAATGAGCGGAAATACTATTTACCCAGTTTCACCTGAGTTAGCGGCAAATAGCTTGCTAACCAATGACCAATATCTATCTGAATACAAAGCATCTATCGAAGATCCAGAGGCATTTTGGGGTGAAAAAGGTAAAATTCTAGATTGGATAAAACCCTACACCAAGGTCAAAAACAGTTCTTACGCTCCAGGCAATGTCAATATTAAATGGTTTGAGGATGGTGAATTAAACGTTTCTGTTAACTGTATCGATCGCCACTTAGGAACGAAAGCTGACCAAGTTGCATTACTATGGGAAGGGGATTCACCTGACCAAGATGCAAAAATCACATACCAAGAGTTATATACACAAGTTTGTCAGTTTGCTAATGCCTTAAAAGAACAGGGCATTAAAAAAGGCGATGTGGTTTGTTTATACATGCCAATGACGCCTGAAGCAGCAGTAGCCATGTTAGCCTGTACTCGAATCGGTGCAGTGCATTCTATTGTTTTTGGTGGTTTCTCTCCTGATGCGATTGCAGGTCGAATCGTTGATAGCAGTTCAAAATTAGTGATCACTGCCGATGAAGGTCGACGTGGCGGACGTACAGTCCCACTAAAAGCAAATGTAGACGAAGCATTAACGCGTGATGGTACTGACTGTGTTGAACATGTCATTGTATTTAAAAACACTGGCGGTGACGTTAATTGGGTTGAAGGTCGAGATTTAGATTGGACAACAGTCACTCAATCACAACTACCAGATTGTCAACCAGAAGCAATGAATGCGGAAGATCCACTATTCATTCTATACACATCAGGCTCTACCGGCACACCTAAAGGTGTATTACACACTACCGGTGGCTACTTAGTATATGCAGCGATGACCTTTAAATATGTGTTTGATTATCAAGAAGGTGATATTTACTGGTGTACGGCCGATGTAGGTTGGATCACTGGTCATAGTTACTTAGTTTATGGACCCCTAGCGAATGGCGCGACTACGCTGTTATTTGAAGGTGTGCCAAACTACCCCACTCCAGCACGTATGAGTGAAGTGGTTGATAAGCATAATGTGACGATATTGTACACAGCACCTACTGCTATTCGTGCATTGATGGCAAAAGGCGACGAAGCAATACAAGGGACTCATCGTAATTCATTACGTATTTTAGGATCCGTAGGCGAGCCGATTAACCCTGAAGCATGGCAATGGTATTACGATAAAATTGGTAATAAACAATGTCCTATTGTTGATACATGGTGGCAAACAGAAACCGGTGGTATCTTAATTACTCCTCTGCCGGGTGCAACGGACCTAAAACCAGGCTCTGCGACGCGTCCATTCTTTGGTGTGCAACCTGCATTAGTTGATAATGAAGGTAATATTTTAGAAGGTGCAATTGAAGGCAACTTAGTGATGCTAGATAGCTGGCCTGGGCAAATGCGTACGCTTTATGGAAACCATGACCGCTTTGAACAAACCTATTTTTCAACCTTCCAAAACATGTACTTCACAGGTGATGGTGCACGTCGCGATGAAGATGGATATTACTGGATCACAGGACGTGTTGATGACGTACTAAATGTTTCAGGACACCGAATGGGTACCGCTGAAATAGAAAGCGCATTAGTGTCACACCCTAAGATTGCAGAAGCCGCTGTTGTAGGCGTTCCTCATGAAATTAAGGGTCAAGGTATTTATGCCTATGTGACGCTAAACTCAGGTGAATACTCTTCTCCTGAGCTTTACGCTGAAGTGAAACAATGGGTACGTAAAGAGATTGGTGCGATTGCTACACCTGATATTTTACATTGGGCAGAAGGCTTACCTAAAACACGTTCAGGCAAAATTATGCGTCGTATATTACGTAAAATTGCAACCGGTGAAAGTGATCAATTAGGTGATACATCAACCTTAGCCGACCCAAGTGTGGTTGATAAGTTGATTAAAGAAAATCAAGAAATTAGATAGGCTTTAACGGCCACTGATTTTAATAAATCCGACATAGCCAATTGCTGGCTTTATCGCTAAACTCCTCGATAACCTAACCGTTCTCGAGGAGTTTTTTTATGAGACTTCTGTTCAAAAGGAGTAGCAAGTGAAAGTATTAGTATTAAATGGACCAAACCTTAACTTATTAGGGAAACGTGAACCGGAAGTTTACGGTAGCCAAACTCTAACAGATATTATTGAATCGCTTGAGTCAGAAGCCACTCACTTAAATATTCAATTATCTCACCTTCAATCCAACCGCGAATATGAACTGATTGAGAAAATTCACGACAGCGCTGGAGAAATTGATTTTATTATTATCAATCCTGCTGCGTTTACACATACTAGCGTTGCCCTTCGTGATGCGCTATTAGGCGTGGCGATTCCGTTTGTGGAAGTACACTTATCTAATATCCATAAACGTGAAAAATTTAGACATCATTCTTATTTATCAGATGTCGCTTGTGCCGTTATTTGTGGCATGGGTGCACAAGGTTACTCATTTGCCTTACAAAGTGCGCAAAAATTTGTACCTGAAAAATAACCGATTAATGGTTCTGTTCATTAACACAGCTGTTCGCCTATTTTTCATTCAAGATTGTGCAAGAATATGTCAAAACTACCCGAACGGGTAGTTACTTTATACCCACTCTTGAGGCATTCTATATGGGTCTTAAGGAATTGAGGCATAGTAGTACACCCACTTTAATGCCATTTAAATGGATTTTTTATTAAATTTGTAATAAAAAGACATATTGCAGGCGAGCCTAACTTTGTTAGGCTTTTTTTTACCTATCGTTTATTTTTTAGCTATCTTTTACAGACTTCATTGAATACACTTCTTGATTCATTTCCATTATGCAAAATAGAATCACTACAGCGCATGGGAAGATCAATGAAGCAATCACTTAATACTAATAAATGAATAATCAGATGCAATCAATAAAAGTACCCAAAAATCATGTTAGATGGCAATCATTTCGCACTTTTAATATAGTTATCATTGCATCATTCATTTTCTTTTTCTCAATCGGCATAGCACAAAGCTATACTGTTTTTGACTCACCGCCTACTTTTACTACTGCATTCTATATACCGTTAACTATTTTATTATTATGCATAATGGCGCTCGTCAGTCTGATTTATAAAAAAGACAAATTAGCACAAAACATTATTCTAATCAGTGCGCTTTTAATCACTCTATTTGTGGCTATTAATAGTCATTTCCAAGAACAAACCTATCAAAATAGCTTCTTATATTTAACGCTGTTACTGCCTCTATTTTATGCTTATTTGTTTTCCTACAGCATTCCACTATTAATATTTAACAATATATTTTTAACAGTTTGTTATGTATTTTCATGTGTATTGGGGGAAAGTGATGCCTTAGTATTTCTATTTAACAGCACTTTTCTTATCACTATGTGCTATCTCACTGTGAATACACAGATGCGGAATAATAAATCACCAAAACAAGAAACAGATATAAAACCAGAAAAAGACACTATCCTTAGTCAGCATAGTGCTCGTTATTTAAACCGTATAATTCACGATATACGTCAGCCACTAAGTAGCTTATCTTTATATGGACACTTGTTAGAAAATAAACTTAATGATACCCCTCACTATCAGCTAGCAAATAACATCAAATTAGCGTCAGAGGAGCTGGAACGTTGGTTATCTAGCTTATTAGATTTAGCACGCTTGGATGGTAATGCAATCACTCCTTCGCTGACTGAATTTAATGTCGCCTCTACACTATTACCTTTAGTCAAAAAATATCAACGTCAAGTTTCTGGGTTAGACATTAATATCACTGGTCGCGTACCTGAAATCACCGTAAAAATGGACAAACAATTATTAATTGAAATTGCGGAGACATTGCTTAGTAACGCGATTGTTCATGGTAAGCAAGAAAATGCAGCAAAAATATTATTATCGGTTAGAGCTCACAAGGGTAATGCGTTATTACAGGTATGGAACCAAGGTGAGCCGATCATAACGTCTATCTATGAACATTTATTTGATGAAGTCGCACTAGCTGATAATCCGTTACATAATAAGAGCAAAGGCATTGGGTTAGGGCTAGCAATCGCTCAACGTAAAGCTGCATTGTGTAAAACACAGATAGCGGCAATCACTGGGGCTAATGGTAGTTGCTTTCAATTACCGTTAGAAACCGTCGCTACTGCACCGACATCGATTAATTTGAATCAACTTGCTAGTCACTCGATTAGTTACAGAATATTATTAATTGATGATGACCCAGGCATTTTAAGCGCTTTAAGTATGTTGCTTGAAAATTGGGGTTACCTTGTCGACTGTGCAAGTACAGCTGAAGCAGGTTTACAACAGTACAAGAGTAATCGCTACGATTTAGTGATTTCAGATTATCGATTACCAAACCAAAAAACAGGACTTGATGTTATTAAAGCGATTCGTCAGCAAGATACCATTCCGGCGGTATTATTAACGGGTGAGGCAGATCCAGGAAAACTACAAGAAGTGCAAGAAACGGGCAAAGGGATAAACTATAAAGTACTCAATAAACCCGTAAAACCCGCTTCTTTAAGGTTTTTATTAAAACAATTACTAAAATAAAAAGCATCAATAAACCTGATTAAGATTTAAATAAGCCTGATTAATATTTAAATAAACCAAGTTAAGATTTAAACAAACCAAGCTCAAGTGCTTTTTCAACAGCTTTTATACGACTCGAACTGCCTGATACCTGTAATGTCGCATATAGCCTTTTTTGATGAAATTTTACTGTATCCTGAGAAATACATAATACATCAGCTATTTCTCGGTTCTTTTTACCTTCATGAATTAGCTTCAAAATTTGCATTTGTCTGTCAGATAAATGTAAATTTTGCTTATTTTTAGCCTCAAGTTGCGCAATTTCATTAATCTTTACTGCAACGTCTTCCGGTACAAACAACTCACCACTAAGTACAATTTTCAAGGCAGCTAACATAGCCTCTGGAGAATAACACTTAGGAATAAAACCTACCGCACCATGTTTTAAAGCCTGATACACATCGTGATAATCTTCGCTAGCTGACAATACAAGCACAGGAGAAGCTATCTGCGCCTCTGTTAATGCATCGATCATTGCCAAACCAGTCATTTCAGGCATATATAGATCCATCAGAATTAAATCTGGCTGAATTTCTTTTATTGCTACTAGCGCCTCAATTGGGCTATCAAATGTAGCCACCAAATTATTTTCATTTTCTAAGGTTAGTTTTAGACCATATAAAAATAACTGGTGATCATCAATAATCACTATTTTGTTCATCGAAATACCCTTTTCGTAACAAACTGTTATTTTCAAAATAAGATGATACTTTACAATGAACTGTCTGAAATTATTACTAAAGATCAGAAAGTTATTTGTAAAGATCAGAAAAATCCTACTAAAGTAAGCAAATATTGAATAACAATCAATGATAAAACAATAATTTTAAACTTACGCGCACATTCCATTCAACATACAAGGATCAGCAAACCGTATTTTACGACGCTATATTAATTAATCAATTCCCTGTATTCTTGCGCGCTATCTATTGACTCAACTAAAAAAGAGATAATCATGCCTTGGATCCAACTTAAATTAAACGCAAGCAATGTAAATGCGGAAGAGATTGGTGAACTATTAATGGATAATGGCGCCCTATCGGCTACCTTTACTGATTCGCAAGACACCCCTATTTTTGAACCAATGCCAGGTGAAACCCGCCTATGGGGTGATACCGACGTCACTGGTTTGTATGAGGCTGATGCCGATATGCTACCCGTTATTGCTTTATTAAAAGAGAGTAACCTACTTGCGGAAGACTTTGCATTTAAAGTTGAGCAACTAGAAGATAAAGACTGGGTACGTGAATGGATGGATAACTTTCATCCCATGCAATTTGGTGAACGCTTGTGGATTTGCCCAAGTTGGAAGCCCGTTCCCGATGAAAATGCGGTTAATGTAATGCTTGACCCTGGCCTTGCTTTTGGCACCGGTACTCACCCAACGACTGCACTCTGTTTGTCTTGGTTAGATGCTCAGGACCTGCAAGATAAGGTGGTTATCGATTTTGGTTGTGGCTCAGGCATTTTGGCTATCGCAGCACTAAAACTGGGTGCAAAACGCGTCATAGGCATTGATATAGACCCACAAGCGATCACTGCAAGCCGAGATAATGCACAACGTAACAACGTATCAGAACAACTTGAGTTATATTTACCAGACGACGTCCCTGAAGGTATTGTGGCAGATGTTGTTGTGGCAAATATTCTAGCGGGCCCGTTACGTGAATTATCAAGCAGTATTGAGTGCTTAGTGAAGGCTAATGGTGCTTTAGCATTATCAGGTATTTTAGAGCAACAAGCTGAAGAATTGATTGAAGTTTATGGCCAATGGTTTGCTATGGATGAGGCAAAAATCAAAGATGAATGGGCGCGTTTATCTGGAATTAAGCACGCTTAAAGCGATTATAAATAACTGAGAACAAAGTGTTGCTCAATTTGCAAGCGAAATAATTTCAAAATGCTTAATTATTAACCTTTATTCTGCAGTAAAAAATGCGTAGACTACGCCGCCTTAACTTAGAGAACGCTTAGAATATGCGCATTGGAAAGTATCAATTAGACAATAATCTTATTTTAGCGCCGATGGCAGGCGTCACAGATAGGCCGTTCAGAGAACTTTGTCGCAAACAAGGTGCTGGGCTAGCTGTGTCAGAAATGCTTTCATCCAATCCTCGTGTTTGGAATAGTACTAAATCTAAGTTACGAATGGATTACCATAACGAATCAGGTATTCGTTCTGTACAAATTGCTGGTTCTGAACCGCTAGCAATGGCTAATGCCGCACGATTGACCGTGCAGCTAGGTGCTCAGATCGTTGATATTAATATGGGATGTCCCGCCAAAAAAGTGAATAAGAAAAAAGCAGGCTCTGCATTACTACCACACCCTGAGTTAGTGAAAGCTATCTTAGAGAGTGTTGTTGATGCCGTTGATGTGCCTGTTACTTTGAAGATTCGCACTGGCTGGGATCCAGAAAATAGAAATGGGATAGAGATTGCACAGATTGCTGAACAAGCAGGTATCCAAGCACTAACCGTGCATGGTCGTACTCGACAGTGCCTTTTTAAAGGTGAAGCAGAGTATGACACGATAAAAAAAATTAAAGAAAGTATAACAATCCCTGTGATTGCAAATGGTGATATTACTTCTGTGGAGAAAGCTAAGTCTGTACTGGACTACACAGGAGCTGATGCCATCATGATTGGACGAGGTGCACAAGGTGCCCCTTGGATATTCAATGAAATTAACCACTTTCTAAACACTGGGCAACATGCACAGCGTTTGGCACAAACGGAAATTACACAAATGCTATTAGATCATGTGCAGGCTTTGCATATTTTTTATGGTGATGTAATGGGACCTCGAATCGCTAGGAAGCATGTCGGGTGGTATTTGCAAGCGCAAGACAGGTTAGGTTATTTTAAGCGAAAATTTAATGCGATAGAAAATGCTAGTGAGCAATTAAACGTATTAGAAACTTATTTAAATCAATTGTAATTAAAAGAGTTAACAGCCATGTTTGAACAAAATATTTCTCAAGAAGCACTGACAACAACAACTAGTATTCCTGCTACAGGGCAAATAACTCAACGTCCACTACGTGACTCAGTACGTCAAGCTGTATCTGGTTATGTAGCAAAATTGAATGGTCAAGACACAACTGAATTATATGAATTAGTATTGGCAGAAGTTGAAGCGCCAATGTTAGATATCATTATGCAATACACTCGTGGTAACCAAACTCGTGCAGCAACTATGTTGGGTATTAACCGTGGTACGTTACGCAAAAAATTGAAAAAATACGGCATGGGTTAAGTCTAACTCTACTCTAGAATCTAAAAAAGCGACTTTCTAAGTCGCTTTTTTTATATCTTTTTTAAGTAAAAAATAAAAATCACAAAATATCTGCAGACAGTCTTCAAGTTTGCCTATAACCTTAGCTTCTTTTGCCTTTGCAAATAGGACTACTATGCTATCTCTTCCCATCAATGATCAACTTTCCAATTTACAAGCTTGGCAACAAAATGTTTTTTGTATGGCATTAGCAGAGCAAAATATTACTCACTTTAAAATGTTTAGCCAAGCAATTGGAAGTGAACATGGAGAAACGGCTGAAAATATCCTACAACTTTTTTGGGAAAAACTGACCGTAAAAGGCGCTAAAATAAACTTCACCATCCAAGAAGAAAATTTTGATGCGATTATCCCAGAAAGCAATGATTATGATTTCTATGGCGTTTATCCAGCTGTCGATTTTTGTGTGATTACTAACTGTATCTTCAACTCGTTTTCTACTAAGTCCAAAGAGGAAGCATTAAATGCAAGCCAAACCAGCTTTGCAACCATTGCTAGTTTTATTGAATTACAAACAGATCAAGAAATTGATGAAGCAACTTTGTTGCTTGAGCCATTATTTATTGAACATTTAGCAGTTCAAGAAACCCTATTAAAAATGTTAAATAATGAACGTAGTCCGGAACTCATTAAATCAATTCGTGCTTATATAAAGTCTCTTGAAAGTACCAATATTGGTATCTCTACAGTAGACATTTAATGTTCAATGTTCAATGTTCAGAACAGTTAATTTTTGAGGGTCATCTTTGAGGGTTATTTTTAAGAACTATTTTTGCTATATGTTGCTGGCTTTTTAATTAAGGCCAAATAGATTTTTGTTATATAGCTAAGTTATATGTAGTTAGTTATATGTAGTTAGTTATATGTAGTTAGTTATGTGTAGTTAGTTATGTGTAGTTAGTTATGTGTAGTTAGTTATGTGTAGTTAGTTATGTGTAGTTAGTTATGTGTAGTTAGTTATGTGTAGTTAGTTATGTGTAGTCGTTTAAAATGGTGTTATACAGTGCCGCTCAAGATGACATTTGATATATCACGATGTGCATAATTAAGCAAAACGCAGCATAAATAGTCAGTAGAGCTTATCCTCAGAGTCCTCCCCAAACGACATAATCTTTATCAAAAAAATTCGTTTAGGCGACTAGGCTGCGTAATATTCGGGTCATGCAAAGTGCTATGTGGCGAACAAAATTTGAACCGCAGGGCACAACAGCCGCCACTGTTGTGTGATTTTTAACACAATAAAGTAAATAAACCCCTATTTTACTAATTTAAATGATTATTATCCTTTACTTGCGAGGAATGAATGCAATACATTAAATAATATGTTTAAATTCTTATGCATTTTTTTATACTAATGGAAGTCAAATAATGAACAAAACTCAACTTGTTGCAGATATCGCAGAAAAAGCAGACCTAACTAAAGTACAAGCTAAAGCTGCCCTAGAGCAAATTTTAGCTAGCGTAACTGATAGCCTAAAAGATGGTGAACCAGTTCAACTTATCGGTTTTGGTACATTTAAAGTAAATCATCGTGCAGCACGTACTGGTCGTAATCCACAAACTGGTGCTGACATTCAAATTAAAGCAGCTAACGTTCCTGCTTTTGTTTCTGGTAAAGCTCTTAAAGAAGCGGTAAACAAATAATCTTTTGTTACGCGGATAAAATACTTTCGAGTATTTGTATTTAAAATAACTGACCACTCGCTTACAGCGTATTACTTTTAAATAAATGGCTTTTAAATAAATTGCTTTTAAATAAGTAAGTTTACTGGACATGTTATTAGAAGCCCTCTTTTGAGGGCTTTTTAAAACACTTTAATTTCCCCCTCCTAGCTTTAATTCTTTCCTATGTTTAATCACACTTTCTATGGTTGATGGCACTTCCTATATTTAATGTGATTGCAGGTAACAAATCACCAATACTTTTCAAATAAAACTAACGCTATAAAAAACAACACAAACCATCATTTTGTTAAACAACATGTTATATATAACAGCCTCATTAATGTTTAGTCATCTATGTACTTATTAGTAATCAACTAAAGAAGGAATGTACTATGCGTCAGAAAGTAGAATTCACTAGTGGTAGTCATACACTGAGTGGACTGTTAGAGACTCCTGAAGCAAACGTCAGGTTCTATGCGCTGTTTGCTCACTGCTTCACATGCAGTAAGGACGTTGCCGCTGCATCTCGCATTAGCAGAGCGTTAACGGCCAAAGGGATTGCAGTGCTTCGCTTCGATTTCACCGGGTTAGGTAATAGCGATGGAGATTTTGCCAATACAAATTTCTCATCAAACATACAAGACTTAGTGGCCGCGGCTGACTTTTTACGTAAAGAGTATCATGCACCTAAATTACTAATTGGGCATAGTTTGGGTGGTGCTGCCGTATTAGGCGTTGCTCAAAAAGTACCGGAATCCGTTGCTGTTGTGACAATAGGCTCTCCATCTGATGCTGCACATGTTGCTCATAATTTTGCAGCACACATTAATGACATTAACGATAAAGGCGAAGCAGAAGTAACACTTGCCGGCAGAAATTTCACCATACAGAAGCAGTTCTTAGATGATATTAATAGCTATGGTAATCAACATATTAGCAAACTCAAAAAAGCGCTGTTAGTGATGCATTCCCCAGTAGACAGCATCGTTAATATCAGTGAAGCTGAAAAAATATACCAAGCAGCATTACACCCTAAAAGTTTCGTAAGCTTAGATAATGCAGACCACTTATTAAGCCAGAAAAATGATTCAGAATATGCAGCAGATGTTATTGCAGCATGGGCTAGTCGATATATTAACAATGATACAAACACGCAAACAAACAGTGACAAAAAAACACTGCCTAAAGGACATGTCCTGGTTGAAGAAAAAGATCACAAATTTACCCAGCATGTAAGCACATCAAGCCACTATTGGTTAGCGGATGAACCCGTTAGCGTAGGCGGGAAAAATACAGGACCAGATCCTTACGAGCATCTACTCGCCGGTCTAGGCGCATGTACATCAATGACCCTAAGAATGTATGCGCAACGTAAAAAACTACCCGTACAACATATTAAAGTTGAGCTTACACATACCCGTGATTATCAAGATGATTGTAATAACTGCGAACAACAAAATGGCATAGAAGCGATTGTGCGTAATATCAGTTTTGTAGGCGATTTAGACGAACAACAGAAAGTTCGCTTTTTAGAAATTGCAGATAAATGCCCAGTACATAAAACATTGCATAATGATGTAGCAGTGATCAGTAAGCTAGTTGAATAGCAGTCGTTAACATGTAAAAAGTTGCTTAAAGCCGTTACCGTTGATGATGCAAAAACCAGTAATCTATGAGATGGAAAATTCGCAGAGGTAATGAGTAGGTGTAAAGAGTAGGTGAGATTAACACTTTGCTAGGAACTAACTTCTCTGAACAATCATCAGAGAAGTTAGTTAACTTACAAATAAGCTGAGTTATTTAC
The DNA here is from genome assembly GCF_037546705.1 of Vibrio sp. 2-Bac 85. NCBI lineage: Bacteria > Pseudomonadati > Pseudomonadota > Gammaproteobacteria > Vibrionales > Vibrionaceae > Vibrio > Vibrio sp. 2-Bac 85. Next base: position 104,469 of record NZ_JALAAB010000001.1, read on the forward strand.
TATTTTCACGTGCAATCGCACGGTAAGCGATATCGTTACGATGGAACATACCATCCCAACTAATCTGTTTAGTAAGCTCATAGGCTTTCTGTTGCGCTTCTGTCACTGTATTACCTAATGCTGTAGCACAAAGTACACGACCACCATTTGTCACCACTTGACCGTCTTTTTCAGCAGTACCTGCATGAAATACTTTTAGGCCTTCAGAGGCTTCAGGAATACCTGAAATAACATGCCCTTTAGTGTAATCAGCAGGGTAACCGCCAGCAGCTAATACCACACCAATAGCAGCACGTGGATCAAACTCAGCAACCATATCTTCAAGTTCGCCATTTACACCAGCAAGACATAAAGTAACGATATCAGACTGCATGCGTAACATGATTGGTTGTGTTTCTGGATCACCGAAACGACAGTTATATTCGATTACTTTAGGTGTGCCATCCGCCATGATCATAAGACCGGCATATAAGAAACCAGTGTAAGTATTACCTTCAGCAGCCATACCTTCAACTGTCGGTCGAATAACAAGATCCATGATGCGGTCATGCATTTCAGGCGTTACAACTGGTGCAGGGGAATATGCACCCATACCACCGGTATTTGGTCCAGTATCGCCATCGCCAACACGTTTATGATCTTGGCTAGTTGCCATTGGCACGATATTTTTACCATCAACCATTACAATGAATGATGCTTCTTCGCCATCTAAGAACTCTTCAACGACAACGCGATGACCAGCTTCGCCAAATGCATTACCCGCTAGCATATCTTGAATAGCATCTTCAGCTTCTTGTAATGTCATTGCTACAATCACGCCTTTACCTGCAGCAAGACCATCGGCTTTAATCACAATAGGAGCGCCCTTTTCACGAACGTAAGCCAAAGCCGGCTCAATTTCAGTGAAATTTTGGTACCAAGCTGTTGGAATATCATGACGCGCTAAGAAGTCTTTAGTAAATGCTTTAGAGCCTTCTAACTGTGCGGCACCTTTAGTTGGACCAAAACATGCTAAGTTTGCTTCTTGGAACGCATCAACCACACCAATAACAAGCGGTGCTTCAGGGCCAACAATGGTTAATTCAACATTATTGTCTTTTGCGAAAGCAACTAATGCATCAATATCTTCAACACCTATATTAACGTTAGTGACTTTATCTTCTAAGGCACTACCGGCATTACCTGGTGCTACAAAGATATTTTTAACTTCAGGGTTTTGTGCCGCTTTCCATGCCAACGCATGTTCACGACCGCCATTACCAATAATCAGTACATTCATAATAGGAACCTTAAAAATAAGTTATCTAAAATAATAAAGACGAACCAAAGTTCGCCCTACAATATTCAAATTGATTAATCTAATTGTGTTAAGTAATTTTACTAACAATCAAGAGGCAGCAAGGAGCTTGCTACTTGATTGCTTAATAACACAATAATTAATTGTGATTTTTGCTAAAGGGTTTGGCTTGTCATGAAGGCGAAAGCGCGGAGCTTGCTACTGCAAGTGAGCACTTTCAACGCAGAGGACGAGCCAAATCACAAAGCAAAATAAAATTAATGGCGGAAGTGGCGCATTCCCGTGAATACCATTGCCATATTGTGATCATCCGCTGCTGCGATAACTTCATCATCACGCATTGAACCACCAGGCTGGATAACACAACTAATACCAGCTTCTGCTGCTGCATCAATACCGTCACGGAATGGGAAGAATGCATCCGATGCCATAACAGAACCTTCAACCACTAGGTTTTCATCAGCAGCTTTAATACCTGCAATTTTTGCACTGTAAACACGGCTCATTTGGCCAGCACCTACCCCAACGGTAGCACTGTTTTTAACGTAAACAATTGCATTTGATTTAACAAATTTAGCCACTTTCCAGCTAAATAATAAATCTGACATTTCTGCATCTGTAGGTTGACGTTTAGAGACAACTTTAAGGTCGTCTAAACCCACCATACCTTGGTCACGGTCTTGAACTAATAAACCACCGTTAACACGTTTAATATCAAACTCTGTAGTTTGCTTAGCCCACTCGCCACATTCTAATAAACGTAGGTTCTTTTTAGTCGCAACGATTGCCGCAGCTTCTGCACTAACAGATGGTGCAATAATTACTTCAACAAATTGACGTGAAGTAATCGCTTCAGCCGTTGCAGCATCTAATTCGCGATTAAACGCAATGATGCCACCGAATGCAGATGTAGGGTCAGTTTTGTAAGCACCTTCATAGGCATCTAAGATTGTGCCAGCGACAGCAACACCACATGGGTTTGCATGTTTAACGATCACACAGGCTGGCTCAGAGAATTCTTTAACACACTCTAATGCTGAATCTGTATCGGCGATATTGTTGTAAGATAATGCTTTACCTTGTAACTGCGTTGCCGTTGATACTGATGCTTCTTGAATGTTGTTTTCAACATAAAAAGCAGCGGCTTGGTGAGAATTTTCACCGTAACGCATATCTTGTTTTTTCTGGAATTGTGCATTGAAAGTGCGTGGGAATTTAGACTCTTCATCACCTTCTTTGTTTTCGCCGTAGCTTGGTACCATAGTACCGAAGTAGTTAGCGATCATACCGTCGTATTGTGCAGTATGCTCGTAAGCTGCAATCGCTAAATCAAAACGTGTTTTGTAAACTAGGCTACCGTTATTTTCACTCATTTCAGATAAAATACGTGAGTAATCAGAAGCATTAACAACAATCGCAACGTCTTTATGGTTTTTTGCCGCAGCACGTACCATTGTTGGACCGCCGATATCGATATTTTCAATCGCGTCTTCTAAAGTACAATCTGGGTTTGCTACTGTCGCAGCAAATGGGTACAAGTTTACAACAACCATATCAATTGCTTGAATATCGTTTGCCGTCATAATATCTTCATCGATACCACGACGAGCAAGAATTCCACCGTGAATTTTAGGATGTAATGTTTTTACTCGGCCGTCCATCATCTCAGGAAAACCAGTGTAATCAGATACTTCAGTTACTTTAATGTTGTTTTCAGCAAGTAACTTACAAGTACCGCCTGTTGACAAAATATCAACACCGTTAGCTGCTAGTTCGCGTGCAAATTCTACAATACCAGTTTTATCAGAAACACTGATCAGTGCGCGTTTAATTGTTCGGCTATTTTCCATTATATTCCACATTCCTCGGTTAATGTTTTCATCGGTGAAAAATTCAAGTGATTGGCTTTTCCAAAAAGTTGAACTTGCGCGGCATTCTACCCGAATTAAAAGCACTTTTATTCGTTTTGTTGAATAAAAATACAAAAAATAACACTATTTATTCAAATAAGACGGTAATCGATGGATCAACAAGTTTGATATAAGTAACTATCGATGCCACGACAGGTGACTACTTTGACTTTTTCAAAGCTCAAATCTGCCAGCAGTTGCATAATAAACTGATTTTTCTTAGCAACCACTGCTTGTAGTTTCGGGAGTTGATGTAGGGAAGTGAGTTGTTCTATTAACTGTTTTAATGCAGGGTGTAAATCTTGATGTTGATTAAATTCGGGCAATAAACGTAGGGTAAAAACAATACATAAGTCTTCTTCAATAAAACAATCTTGTAATCCAGTACAACCAATCACAAGACCAGTTTCAGCTTCTTCAATCGCGTACATTTTGTGTTTTTTGTTCTGCATTAACGTATCAAAAAACTTACTCGCTTGCTGCTCTGATAAAACCCCTGTCATGCTGTATTTCATACATAACGGATGCTGAACTAAGCTAATAAAGTCATTTTTATCTTCATCAACAAAACGACGAATGTTTAATTGTTGGTGTTCTATAAATAACGGCATATCACCTCCATTTGCATGGCAAAATTGCCATTCATAGCAATTGAATTAAATAAGAGCTTTATTCAGGCGAGAAGAAATACAAGCAAAGCATTGGTTGTAATCATTATCGGGCTTATTACAACGTCGATAACCAAGCATTTATATAATCTAACTAACATAAATAAACAGATAATTAACTAAATTGGTTTTAGCGGTAGTTAACATACATTATCACACCGTTCATTTTATATACAAATCTAGCTATTAATATAATAGTTTCATGACAATTAGATGGTCGGAAAATAGCTGGAATGATTTGTTAGTTAGCCTGAATACTTAAGATTAAAGATTAAATTGTAGTTGCTTACAAACAAATTAGCGGGGCGTCGAAGTAAACATCAAAGGTGGTAGGTGAAATTTTAGTTGAATTAAGTTGAGTTGAATTAATTGGATTTTAGCAAACAAGCATAAAAACAATATTTATTGGTTTTATGCTTGGCAAAATAAAAATACATGCTGCAGCATAATGTCATTCACTTAAGGTCAAAGGCATATTTACTTTTAGCAACCGGATATCGGCTCTTAGAGGTTTTAAATACCTAGAATAACTTCATTCTCGCTTTCCCTCTAGCTTAAACTGGGCGGCATTTATTGCTATATCTATCACTATCTTTGGAACGTTTTCTGGTGCATATATCAGCATCATGGTCGGAGTATGAATAATACGAGAAGACGCATCTCTGAAGCCCAATTGATTAGCAAAAGCACCTTCAAGTGATTTCGCCATCAGTATCATTTTGTAACGAATTTAATTATAAGCAAGTAAAACACTTCATCACTCTTGATCAATTAATTCAGGTAGATTGCTACGTAATGTAAAACGACTTTCAAGCATATGCGGTTCATTTCGCGATAACCTAATTCAATTCCCCAACGATGCGCTTAGGCAAGATTCAATAACGTCTGGCTCTAAGATATCTGACAAAGAAGAAAATTCAGTAAAACGATTAATCGAAGTGCGAGCAAGTGCTTCTGAAAACGCCATAAAAAAATCCCATGACCTTTTGAGTCATAGGATTTTGATCTTCTTCAGCTAAAAATAAACTAACTTTTCTTAACTGTTCGGTATTACGCTAACAAGCGTCATTTTTATTCATTATACGTTAATTAGAATCATGACTTATAAGCAATACAAACGTCGCAACACCAATCAAAGAGGCTTAAGTTAACATTTCGATTTCACTATTTTTTCTGGCGAAAAAAAGACACCTTTAGTCACTTGCCAAGTGACTGCTAATGCACCAATCATAAACACGATGTCACCGATGGTACGTGTCCAACGCAATGTAACTAATGTATCACTTTGCATAACGGCTTCACTACGTGCATACCAAAGCCCCTCTGATGCACTCGCAATAAATTGAATAATGCCAATGGGTAATAAGCTAGTAAATAACATCAGTGCTAAGCCTATATTCATCCACCAAAAAGAAACCTTCATTAAACGCTCATCAAATTTCAAATGAGGGCGAATGTATCTTAATACCAATAAGGTAAAGCCGAGCGCTAAGAAACCGTACACACCAAATAATGCAGCATGCGCATGGGTTGCCGTCGTATTAAGACCTTGAATGTAATATAAAGAGATTGGCGGATTGATCATAAACCCTAATACGCCAGCGCCTAACATATTCCAAAAAGCAACTGCAACAAAGTACATAATAGGCCATTTCACACTGTCCATCCAAGGCGCACGATTTTGCAACTTATAGTGCTCCCAAGCTTCATATCCAAGCACAATTAGTGGCACAACTTCGAGTGCACTAAAGGTCGCACCGACTGCCATAACAGGTGTTGTCGTACCAGAAAAATACAAATGATGGAAAGTACCCGGAATACCCCCTAACATGAATAATGAGGCAGATGCTAATGAAGCCACTGTCGCCATACGTTGAGAAACTAATCCCATATTAAAGAAAATAAATGCCAACGCAGTAGTAGCAAAAACTTCAAAGAAACCTTCAACCCATAGATGTACAATCCACCAACGCCAATATTCCATCACAGAGAGATGTGTTCTTTCACCGTAGAAGAAACCCGCCCCATAAAATAAACCAATCGCGATACATGAGAACATAAATAAAACTAATAAGTTTTTATCACCTTTCTGTTTCAACGTCGGCGCAATACAACGCATCATCAACGTTAACCACAATACAAGCCCAATAAATTTACCAATTTGCCATAATCGCCCTAAATCAACATATTCATAACCTTGATGGCCTAGCCAAAAATTTAAATTTGCTGGCATTATTTGCGCAATCGCTAAATAATTACCTATAAATGAGCCAACAACGACCAGAACCAGTGCCCAAAAAAGCACATCAACACCGAGTTTTTGGAATCTAGGATCTTTACCTCCATTGATGACAGGTGCTAAAAATAATCCTGCCGCTAAAAAACCACTGGCGATCCAAAATAAAGCAGATTGAATATGCCAAGTACGCACTAAACTATAAGGAAACCATTCTGAAGTTTGAATACCGTAAAAGCCTTGACCTTCAACGGTATAATGTGCGGTGAGTGCCCCCATAAAAATTTGAAAAGTAAATAAAGCCACAACCAAGAATAAATATTTACCTAATGCTTTTTGCGAAGCTGTTAACGCGAAAGATAAGATAGGATCATTGAGTGGCGCAACAGGTTCACTTTCATCTTCTTTTCGTAAAAATGCCCAAGCCCATACTAAAGCACCAATACCGGCAACCAACAATACAATACTCACAACAGACCATAAAATATTTTCAGTAGTGGGTTTATTATCGATTAATGGTTCATGCGGCCAATTATTTGTATAAGTTGCATTACCGTCACTACGTTCAGTTGAGGCAGCCCAAGCGGTCCAAAAAAAGAATTCAGTTAAACGCTCCCTTCTCTCTGCACTTGGTAATGTCACCTCTTTCATGGCATAATTTTCACGCGTTTTTTGTAATTCAGGTGCACCGCCAAAGAGCGCATTATAATACTCACCCGTTTGCTCAATCGCTTGCAGACGCCTTACAGATAACGTGACTGTATTTTTCTCATGATCATAGGTATTTGTTCTGTAATCATTTTTAAGTTTATATTGTAATGTGTTTTGCTGCTCTCCAGTTAATCGATCAAAAGGTTTAGCAAACTCGTCCATTGCCGCTAAATCCAACCAATTAACAAGTTCTCGATGTAACCAATCCGCTGTCCAATCAGGCGCTTGATAAGCGCCATGACCCCATATTGATCCCAGTTGCATCCCACCTACTGATTGCCAAGCCGTTTGACCGTCTAATATTTTTTCTTCCGTTGTAAAAATATCACCACTTTCAGAAACAAATGATGCTGGTATCGGTGGTGCTGTACGATAAATTTCTGTTCCGTAGTAACCTAATAATGAAAAGGTAATGGCAAGCACCCCTAAGAGGGTCCACCACAATTTTTTATACTCTCCCATAACATGCTCCTTTTGATGAGTATTTAGCCTTTAATTAACAACCTTAAATTCAAAAACTTCTAAAATAAAAATCCTTTATTTAACTTACAAATAAAAGATGCATTTTAAATGAATCTTATTTGAGTGCGATTTTACATACAAAATTAAAGATGTAAACTATATGTATCTTATAAATCGATGCATTTAAAATAATTCTTTAAGATATTAAGGCGGTAGAGACAAAATAATGCCATTATTAAATATCATTACTTAGGTGCTTTATATGAACATTTCTCGTTTTACCGATTACTCATTACGAGTATTAATTTACCTTGCGGCTGCAAAAGAAACTTCCCACATTATCACTATTAAAGAAGTCGCTGAGCGATATCAAATATCAAAAAATCATTTGATGAAAGTAGTGCAGGAACTTAGTGCCAACAATCATATCAATGCAACTCGGGGGAAAAATGGAGGAATAAAGCTTAATACAGCGCCTGAAAATATAAATATAGGCCAGTTGGTACGCTCTATAGAACAAGGTTCAACATTGGTTGAATGCTTTGGAAAAGATAACCAATGTGTGATCACATCAAGTTGCCAGCTAAAAAGAATGTTTGCACAAGCAATGGAATCTTTCTTTGATTGTTTAGATCAATACACGTTAGCTGATTTAATCAAAGGAGAGAATAAAGCTGCACTCAGACAGGTACTTATGATCCCAATAGAATAAACGGCTCTTTGCAAAAGAAAAAACACCTTAACCGACAATCAATATTAAGATGCCAAGCATAACCATATGATGAATAAGCACTGGCTAGAAACGAAAAAACATACCGAAGTATGTTTTTTTAGTGAATAAATATTAACAGTCTTTATTTGTGGTAAGGCACACTTAATTCATGCACGGCATCTACAAACACTTTCGCATTTTCAGGTGGTACATCCAAATGAATACCATGTCCTAAATTAAACACATGACCATTGCCTGTACCAAAACCTTCTAAGATAGTCGCCACTTCTTGGCGAATACGTTCTGGTGATGCATATAACATCGATGGGTCCATATTACCTTGCAATGCCACACGTGAACCAACACGTGCTTTTGCTTCTTTAATATCAATTGTCCAATCTAGACCAATTGCATCACAACCAGTATCAGCGATTTGTTCGATCCATTGACCGCCATTCTTTGTGAATAAAGTTACCGGAATTTTTTGACCATCGTAGTTACGGGTTAAACCATCCACTATTTTATGCATATATTGTAATGAGAAGTCTTTATAATCGCGTGGCGACAAAATACCACCCCAAGTATCAAAGACCATCACAGATTGAGCACCTGCAGCAATTTGTGCATTTAAATAAGCAATCACAGAATCTGCCAATTTATCTAATAACAGATGTAATGTTTGCGGTTCAGCAAATGCCATTTTTTTAATTTTAGTGAAGAATTTTGAACCGCTTCCTTCAACCATATAAGTTGCTAACGTCCATGGGCTACCAGAGAAACCAATTAATGGCACTTCGCCTTTTAAATCACGACGAATGGTACGGACCGCATTCATTACATACTGAAGTTCACCTTCAGGATCTGGCATGATCAGGTTATCAACATCTTTTTTACAGCTGATAGGACGCTCAAATCTAGGGCCTTCACCTTCTGAGAAATATAATCCTAAGCCCATTGCATCGGGAATAGTTAAAATATCAGAAAAAAGAATCGCTGCATCTAGGTCAAATCGACGTAAAGGCTGCAACGTCACTTCACAAGCTAAATCTGCATTACGGCAAAGCGACATAAAGTCACCCGCTTGTGCTCGAGTCGCTTTATATTCAGGTAGATAGCGGCCTGCTTGACGCATCATCCAGACAGGTGTTTTATCTACTTCTTGCTTTAACAAAGCACGAATATAACGATCGTTTTTTAATTCAGTCATTGGTAACCTTTTCTTTTCTGTCTATTGATGGCGCGCCGAGTTTACAAGTCAGCTTAATTATTGGCGCATATACTAACATTTAAAATAAATGAACGCGCCTTAATCCTGTTTTGTCGTTCAAAATTTTTAACTAGCCATATAACTAACAATACAATTGGCGACACAATTAGCGACATCTTTTAAGTGTTTTTTCGATTAATTTACGTGCAATTGTGCCATGCCTTGGTATCACTGGTAAATTATTTGCATCATACCAATTTGCTTCAATTAACTCATGCGGGTCAACTTTTAGTTCACCTGAATCATAATCAGCAATAAAGCCCATCATTAATGAATGAGGGAAAGGCCAAGGCTGGCTGCTTACATAACGGATATTTTTAACTTTAATCCCCACCTCTTCAAAAACCTCACGCTCAACACAAGCCTCTAAAGTTTCACCCGCTTCGGTAAACCCTGCTAACGTTGTATAAACAGGATAGTTTTCCTTTTGGTGACGGTTGTGCAATGCCAGTAATATCTGCTTATGTTTACGGATTGCAACAATAATACAAGGGGAAACACGCGGATATGTCCGATGTTGGCAATGGTAGCACTTCATCGCTACTTCCCAATCAATGGGCTGCATTTTTTGTCCGCATTGACCGCAGAATTGATGGGTTCTATAAAACAATGCGATTTGAAATGCACGCCCAGCCATATCAAATAACAGATCATCAATTCGCCCTAATAACGAACGCAATGTGACGTATCCACCTAAACCAATATCTAAGCTACCTTCAACTTCTATTAGGTAACAAGGTTGATCTTTATATTGTCCTAACAATCGTTTATTAGTCGTTACCCCTTCAGGAAAAGGTAACTCATTAACATTGCCAAAGGGAATGAAATCACCTTTATCCAACGCAACTAACTTACCTTCTGATAAAATAAACCACCATGCGTTTTCATCTAACGCAGTTTGTAACTCTGCCATCTTAAATACTCGTTTTGGGGAGGAATAAATAATGTATACCCGTTATCATTCAAAATACAAAAATCAGCTCGCAGTGAGGTAAACAAGCTATAGGCATAAAGGTGAAGTTCTAACGGGTTATATCAAAACTTTTTCCCGTTTTATAACAGGAACGAAGATGATTACCTCACGACTTGCCCTATGGGTAGCTAACTCGAAAATCAATGCTGCGTTGTAACATTCGATAAGGACTAGTCATTGTCATCATGTTACGCCTTGCCTTGATATCCGAGTTAGCTACTGAATAATGCATTTTGATTGGTAACGGGTATAGTGCAATATCAAACCACTATTGAACAAGTGTTATTTTTTATTCTCGTTTTAGTTGTTCGTTACAATGGTAACGATTAATATAAAATATTAGTATTTGAAGCGATTACATTGGGCATAAGCTCACAGTAATTGTGGTGATTGCTATATAAACTAAATTTATATTGACGAGCGCCATTATTTCACTTAATTTTTAGTCAGTTAGTTTTGTAGCTATTTCATTTAAAAGAGGTTTTTATGCTTAAAAAAATAAAACAAGCAAAAGAAGAATGGGGTGGTGAACTATCTGTTTTAGATAATTGGTTAGATGCACGTCAAAAACTCGTTGTCTTATACTGTGAATTAGCGGGCCTGCCACCCTACCAACAAGAAAAACGCTGCTTACCTAAACAAGAGGTGATCACAGAGTTTTGCCAGCAGTTATTGGATTATGCTTCAACAGGACATTTTGAAGTGTATGAGCAAATCATTGAACAATCGAGAATGGATGGCATAGAGAATTTAAAAATTGCTCAAGAGTTATATTCTCGTATCACCACCACGACGGATGTGGCGTTGAATTTTAATGATACCTATGCAGAAAACGTATCGGATAAAACATTGTTAAACTTTGACCATGATATTTCAGAGTTAGGTCAAGTAATGGAAAGCCGATTTGAACGTGAAGATCAGCTATTAGAAGTAGTACACCTTCATCATACTATTCGTTAATCTGTGGATATTGATTACGCATTATGGCGATCTTAATGGCGCTATTATCAATGTTTAACCATACAAAGTGGTGATGTAAAGCATTGATATATAATCTGCATATAAAAAAACCAATCGTATAAATTGGTTTTTTCGTTTTATCTTTGTAACTTTTTCTTTGTAATAACAATTATGTGTAGCGACAAACTAAGAAAAACTACAAATGCGCTACCTGCGAATCCAAGCTATTTTTTAATAATAAAAAATATTCTTCTATGAACATTTGCTGTTCATTGGTTGCTTTTTGCTCCCAGCTTTTACCTAGTATCTGCTCAATATCTTCAACTAATTGGTCACCTTCAGCAACAACAATTAAACGAGTTTCATTACTTAGTTGGGGCTGTTGTGAACAAAAGTTCATCAGCATATCGGAAACTTGATCAAGAACGATATCAGAAATAGGTTGCCCAGTGCGTGAACCTGATTTTTGTTCAAATATCGCTAAATTATCAGCAAAATAATTTATGCATTGTTCATATGCATCACTTTTTAATAACATCCAATACCCTTTCTTCTTTAATACATCGGCTTAATAATTAACAACCCATACATTAATAACTAGTTTTATTAATAAATATTAATGACTATCAATTTTATCCTACAACTCGCCCATTTCACGTAATGAAAGGTCGCGTCGTTGGTTGAAGGCTTTTATATCTTTCTGTGGCACTTCTTGTGATAAAGGCAGATCAACCTTCATCGCATCAACCGGTTTGTTATAAACATGAAATTCATAATGTAAATGAGCACCTGTAGAGCGTCCTGTATTACCCGAGCGAGCAATCAATTTACCCATTTCTACACGTTGCCCCTTACGTACTAATATTTTGCTTAGATGTAAGAAACGAGTTGTATATTTACGACCATGTTTGAGCACAATATAATTACCTGCAGCAGGGTGATAACCAGCCCTTACCACAACGCCATCACCGGTAGCATAGACATTAGTACCAACAGGAACAGCGAAATCAGTTCCATTATGAGGACTTACTCGTTTAGTAATCGGGTGTAACCGACGAGGATTAAAGCGCGAGCTAATACGAGGATGTCCATTGACTGGGTAACGACGATAAGCTTTGCTTAAACCTTTACCGTCTTTGTCATAATAGCGGCCATCTTCGTTTAAAAATGCGGTATAGGTACGTGATCGGGTTTTAAGCAAAATAGCTAATACTTCACTATCAAAACTATAAACCCCATCTATATATTGTTTAGCCACTAACACATGATAGCTATCCCCAACGCGAAGTTGACGATTAAAATCAAACTTATCTTGCAAGGCACGAGATACTTGTTGGATTTGGCTAGCGGATAATCCAGATTTTTTTGCGCTAACATAAAAGCTGCCAGTAACGCTGCCTTGATAATAACTATTACGCCACTCTCCTTCTTTAACCTCTAAGTTCGATACATAAGCACCATCTTTTAAAACAAAACTTAATGTATTAGCGCGGTCGATAATCACTTTTAAGGATAATAATTGATTACTAGGGCTAACCAAAAGTTGTACTTCTTGCCCTGGCAGTAAATTAGCAAGGCGTAAATGCTCCGTATCAACCTCTAATAACTCTTGTAAAGCTGCCGCTGACAAACCTTCTTTAGAAAAAATTTCACTTAACGTATCACCCGCAGAAATAGTGATGTCTATTTCTCGGTTGGCAGAAAAGTCAGGAAGTAATGTTTTATTTGCATCATGATTTACTGTTGCTGGCTCAGCAACCGCATAGTCATCTTTTAATGACTCACTAATAGGAAGAGTTAATTCACGTTTAATTGTTTTTCCATTAGGGTTAGAAGCAGGAATAAGGCTAATAATCAGTAAAAAAACAAATAAAGAGATAACTAACCAAAAGTGTAAGCGAGGTAAGTGATTTACTAAAGTAAGCACTTTTTTAAACATAATTTTAATTTGATGTAACAAAGGCATAGAGAGTCTCGATTAGACAGAAGAAACATAACCGTAAAATAAAATGCCAGCGAGTATAACCTATAGCACAGCATGTTTAAGAAAATTTACAGTAATTTTAACCACCTTTGACCAATAAAGTAAGCAAACAGTTCTATCTTATTTATAAATAATAGGGTGTTATCCATCACAAAAAAATGTATTATGGACGTCTAGATGTAAAAACATCCAAAATAATTTATTTAAATAGCCCGAATAGGAGTTCACATGTCACGTGACTTATTTACTTCAGAATCAGTTTCTGAAGGTCATCCAGATAAAATCGCCGATCAAATTTCTGATGCCGTACTTGATGCCATTTTAAAACAAGATACTAAAGCACGCGTTGCTTGTGAAACTTACGTAAAAACGGGCATGGTCATGGTAGGCGGTGAAATCACCACTGATGCCTGGGTTGATATTGAACAAATCACACGTGATACCGTACGTGAAATTGGTTACACAAGTTCAGAAATGGGCTTTGATGCCGACTCTTGTGCCGTACTAAACGTAGTAGGTAAACAATCTCCTGATATTAACCAAGGTGTAGACCGCTCTGACCCTCGTGAACAAGGTGCCGGTGACCAAGGTTTAATGTTTGGTTACGCGACCAATGAAACAGAAGTATTCATGCCTGCGCCAATTACATATGCTCACCGTCTTGTAAAAAGACAAGCGGAAGTACGTAAAAGTGGCCAACTAGATTGGTTACGTCCAGATGCTAAAAGCCAAGTTACCTTTGCTTATGACCAAGGTAAAATCGTCGGTATTGATGCCGTTGTACTTTCAACGCAACATCGTGAAGATATTAAACAATCAGATTTAGTTGAAGCGGTAATGGAAGAGATCATTAAACCGGTTTTACCTGCTGAATGGTTAACTGAACGTACTAAATTCCACATTAATCCAACCGGTCGTTTTGTGATCGGTGGGCCAGTAGGCGACTGTGGTTTAACAGGACGTAAAATAATCGTAGATACTTACGGTGGTACAGCACGTCACGGTGGTGGTGCATTTTCTGGTAAAGATCCTTCAAAAGTAGACCGAAGTGCAGCTTATGCAGCACGTTATGTCGCAAAAAATATTGTTGCTGCAGGTTTAGCTGACCGTTGTGAGATCCAAGTGTCATATGCAATTGGTGTTGCAGAGCCAACATCAATCAGCGTTGAGACATTTGGTACTGAAAAAGTAGCAAAAGACTTAATCGTTAGCTTAGTAAGCGAACATTTTGACCTACGCCCTTACGGTTTAATCGAAATGTTAGATCTAATCAAACCTATTTATCAAGAGACAGCAGCTTACGGACACTTTGGTCGTGAGCAATTCCCTTGGGAAGCACTAGATAAAGTAGACGCTCTTAAAGCGGCTGCATTTTAATTTAAGCGTTTTATAAAAACGATTTAATATTGAATGATGCTAACGCTTGAAGATAAAAAAGCACTCGCAGTGAAAGGTGAAGATTGTTTCATTTTAGCCGAGTGCTTTTTTGATCGCGCTTTTCCTCGCCCCACTTACTTCTTTAATCAACGTGGTCGAAGCGCAGGTACTGCACATCTACAAAAAAACCTGATTAAATTCAATCCAATCTTATATCTACAAAATAAAGCTATTTTTATTGAGCATGTCGTTGCCCATGAAATTGCACATTTAATTACTTACCAGCTTTACGGTAAAGTCAAACCACACGGTAAAGAATGGCAACAGATCATGACACAGGTTTTTCATTTACCTGCCAATACAACCCATCAATTAGATATTACAGATGTTCAAGGTAAATTATTTATTTACCGCTGCTCTTGCTCGCAGCATCAATTAACTGTTCGTCGACATAATAATATTAAAAAAGGCACTCGTTATTTATGCCGAAAGTGTAAGTCGACTTTAGTCTTTTCTGAACAAGAAAATTAAGCGTTAACAATCAATAGAAATGAAAGAATTAAGAATTAAGAATTAAGAATTAAGAATTGAAAGTTAAGATTTAAGATTTTTTATAGGGAAATGAATATTTATGATACTTCGAGGTGTAAAAATAGCTAAGCTGGGAAATCAACTTGTAAAGTGGGATTAATATTGCAGGCTACTCCAACCCCCCGCCTTTGTAGCTGCAATATTAATTTTACCGATTACCATTTAACTCATTACTATCTATCAACAGCTGGCATATCCTGCGAAAAATAGCATCAATCTAAATCGAACGCCTGTGTGCGCAAACCTTCAATCAAAATTTCATAATAAATAAAACGTTATCTATTATCATGAGTCATGGTTTTTGGTGTTACCTAGCATGGAGACTCTCAGTAACAACCATCGACAAAATACTGAACTAACAACAATCAACATTAACTTCATGGCTTAAATGTTCAATGCTTAATTACTGTTAGCTATAACGACAGTATTCTTGCCAACGACAAGATGATAATAGATATCATTACCATCTGTCAACCTTTTAACGACACTATTTTCAAAAATGCAGGAAAGGTGTTTTTTACGGCACAAAATTAAACTTACCTTTGATGTCATCTTTATTACTTTAATCAGGATAAAAATAAACGCTAATTAAGTGCTTTCGATAGCAATTAGAAGTGATCAGTGACGTGGTTTAATGGACTCTACCCTGAACTATCAACTGAAGATCTTAGTTTAAGGTCTGACTTTAAGGTGTGGCTTTAAGGTATAGCTTTAAAGTGTGAGCTTTTGAGATATAAGCAGGCGGTCTGAACATTGCCATAGGGCGATTAAAACTAAGCAGATGCGAAAAAATAAGGTGAATAATAATGAGGAGTTCATTCACATGATCCGGCCTATCAGACCGGATTATTAAGGGATAAAAACCTAACGCTTAAAATTATCTAAAATGATTCCCGTGGCCATTGCTACATTCAATGACTCTGCCTGGCCAAAGTTAGGAATTGTTATTTTATCGCTAATATACTGACTTACTTCAGTAGAAATACCATGTGACTCACTACCCATCACAATAAATGCGGCACTAGCTAGTTCACTACGATGAATGTTCTTTCCTTCTAAGAAAGCGCCGTAAATAGGTTTAACCTGTGCAGATAAATACTCACTAAGCTCAGTATGACTGACTTGCACACGCGCAAAAGATCCCATTGTTGCAGCAATCACTTTAGGGTTATAAAGGTCCGCACAGTCAGGGCTACAAATAATATGCTCAATCCCATACCAATCTGCAACACGAATAATAGTACCTAAGTTGCCCGGGTCCCCCACTTGATCTAACACTAAGATCAATTCGTTTTCACCTATTTCTGGAATAGCATACTGTTTGCATTTAACTACTGCTATCACACTATTATTAGTTTTTAAGGTCCCTGCTTTTTGTAACTCTTGTTGCGTACTCTCAATGGTCAAAGCCACTAATTTGTTAGCACTTAATGTATCTGCATGGTGATTAATATATTCACTGGTCGCAAATAAATTAACTATCTCAAAAGTTGAGTTAAATAACTCACTGACGTTTTTTTCACCCTGTACTAAAAACAATCCCAATTTCTTACGTTGCTTTTTCTGCTCTAAGGAGTGGATGAGTTTTAACTGATTTTTAGAGATCATAAATTTCCAATGGTCTATAACTTTAAAGAGCTACTTTATGACTTTTTAAAGTTTGTTTATAAGCAGGTGCAAATAAGTTTATAAATAACAACACATGATAATAGCATCTTCACGGCCATTATCGGCGGGATAATAAGCAGGCCGAATGTCCACTTCTACAAAATCTAACGCTTGATACAGTTTGATTGCAGGCGTATTAGAAGCTCTAGCTTCTAGCCAGATTTCCTGTTGCGATAGCGAGAGTGAAAAGGTTTTTAAATAATTTAACAATGCTCGACCCAGACCAGCTCCTTGATAAACAGGAGAAATAGCTATATTCATCAGGGTCACTTCACCTGCAACATAACTAGCAACAAAATAACCGACGACCTTATCATCAAGCATGATCACATGATTAATATAACGCTTACCAAAATTACTCAGAAAGATTTTTTCAGACCAAGGGTGACTATGAGCCTGCACCTCAATCGCTAATACTTCAGGGAGATCGGTAATCGCCATGGCAATAATAGATGTTACAGATTGTTTATTGTTGATAGGCACAGAACTGCTTCCAAAGTACTTTTTTAGCCGCTGCATTTGTCGCAAGTTCAGCTAAAGAAGGTGAATTTAATAATTGATGAGACGGTGAAGAAGCAATCTCTCCAAGTGTAGACCAAATCAATGTGGGTAAATTACCCTGTTGATTCTCAAATTGCGCTAAAGAGCAATAAACCACCTGATCAGATTTTATTTGAAAAGCACTAATGATAGCAGCCATCAACTCATGTTTTGCATCCTCTTCTGTACACACGACTAACAGTTTGCATGCAGATAAATTTAACTGCTTAAGAGCTTCTTCAGTTTTAAATAGCGCCGGTTTTCTTACTTGCCAGTGGGTAATACCCATTTCTTGTAAAAAAACAGCCTGTTGATGTTTCATAACGAGCCTAAAATAAAAATATTGATGATTTCAAGGTGTAAATATAACACTGATTAGTATCCGATCGAAGCTTTACAGAGGTTATAAAATGAAACCATTAAAAAGTACAAGAATTAGGCAAATGCTTACCTAAAAGTTGTATTTATGAGGCGATTAATGCGATTGAAAATAAACCACTTAACCGCTTGCGGTTATTTAACATACAAAATTAATGCTGTTAATTTGAAGTCATAGCCAAAATTAGCATGAAAGAATTGTCGATATCGATTCCCTAAATTAATGTGATCGATTGAAAATTTATTGGATTTAGTAAGAAAAAGGATGCTATAAATGTGTTTTCAATCACAAAAACATATATATACAAGGTTTTATCAAACTAAAATTCTTAAAGCCTGCAGGGAATAATTAAAATGGCGTTATTAGAAGTTAAAAACCTTCGTATTGAATACCCGTCTCGTTTTGGTGTACATGCAGCGGTCAAATCGCTTTCATTTTCGATCAATCGTGGTGAAATAGTTGGCGTTGTAGGAGAGTCTGGTGCAGGTAAATCTACAGTTGGTAATGCGATCATAGATTTATTAAGCCCTCCCGGTGTCATTGCTGCTGGTGAAGTTTTTTTAGATGGTGAAAAAATATCAGGTTTAACACTTGAGCAGATGCGTAAAGTGCGCGGTAATAAAATTGGTTTTATTTTCCAAGATCCAATGACGTCGCTTAATCCTCTTTTCACCGTTGAGCAACAGTTACTAGAAACCATTCATGCCAATTTAAATGTGAGTCAAGGTGAAGCATTAAAACGTGCTATCAACTTAATGCAACAAGTGGGTATTCCAGAGCCTGAAGTTCGAATTAAACAATATCCGCATCAATTTTCTGGCGGTATGCGCCAACGCGTGGTTATTGCGATCGCATTATCTGGTGAACCCGATTTAATTATTGCCGATGAACCAACCACGGCACTTGATGTGTCTATTCAAGATCAAATACTGACATTGATCCGTAGTTTATGTATTGAAAAAAATGTTGGCTGTATGTTGGTAACCCACGATATGGGTGTAGTGTCTAACGTAACCGACAAAATAGCGGTAATGTATCGTGGTGATTTAGTTGAGTTTGGTGAAACGGCTAAAGTGCTAGGCGATCCGGATCATGAATATACGCGTAGCTTAATTTCAGCAGTACCACGTTCAGATAGAAAGCTTGATCGGTTTCCGCTTGTTAGTTACATCGAAGAAGCACATGAACTGCAAGCCTTGGATATTAAAAATCATTGGTTAGGACAAAGTGAAGAACAGCGTGATTATGATGGTCCACTATTAAATGTTGAGAATGTCAGTTTACGTTTTGTCACTAAAGACTCATTCTTTGAGAGCAAACGCGAATACGTTCAAGCCAACAAAAACGTCAGCTTTAGTATTAATGAAGGTGAAACTTTTGGTTTAGTGGGTGAGTCCGGCTCAGGAAAATCAACGATTGCACGTGTTATTACCGGCTTATTTCCGCCTAACGAAGGCAAAATAACTTTTGAAGGTATTGACTTAACTGCGATTAAATCGGAACGTGAACGTCGCCCTTTCCGTCGTCAAATGCAAATGGTATTTCAAAACCCATACACGTCGATGAACCCGCGCATGAAGATTTACGATATTATTGCCGAGCCTATTCGCTTTCATAAACTAGCCGCTAATGAATCACAAATACAACAAATCGTATTCGATTTATTAGACCATGTGGGGCTAGGGAGAATGGCGGGTGTTAAGTACCCTCATGAATTTTCCGGTGGTCAACGTCAACGTATCTCTATTGCGCGTGCTTTAGCAACCAGACCACGTTTATTAATTTGTGACGAACCAACATCAGCACTTGATGTATCGGTACAGGCACAGATTCTAAATCTACTTAAAGATTTACAAGATGAGCTAAATCTAACCATGCTATTTATTAGCCATGATTTACCCGTTATACGCCAAGTATGCGACCGCATCGGTGTGATGCAACAAGGAAAATTATTAGAAGTAAACGAGAGTGAGCAATTATTTACCCATCCTCAACACCCTTATAGCCAGCATTTAATTTCATTGATGCCTGAGTTTAAAGGGTTGCGGAGTAGTATCTAAACAAAATTTCACCATTATAAAGTTAATAATTAAATGTTTTTTTCATAAAAGGAGTTGTAAATGAAGTTTTTAAAAACAAAATTAGCCATCGCATTACTTGCTACAGGGTTAAATTTTTCAGCCACTGCTGCTGATATCACCATTGCCTATGATTCGGACCCAGTAACACTTGATCCACATGAGCAACTTTCTGGTGGTGTGCTACAAATGTCACACATGTTATTTGATCCACTAGTGCGCTTTACTAAAGAATTTGATTTTGAGCCTCGTTTGGCTGAAAAATGGGAACGTGTAGATGATAACACCTTCCGCTTTACACTTCGTAAGGGTGTCAAATTCCATTCAGGTAATACAATGACGGCTGATGACGTTGTTTGGACATTTAATCGTTTAAAAACGTCTCAAGACTTTAAAAACGTATTTTCACCGTACGAGAAGCTAGTAAAAATAGATGATTACACGGTTGAGCTCGTTTCATTTGAACCGTACCCATTAGTACTACAAACGGCCACTTACCTTTTCCCAATGGACAGTAAGTTCTATTCAGGTGATATGGACGGTGTAGATAAATCAATTATCATTAAACATGGTGGTTCATTTGCATCAACACACGTTTCAGGTACGGGCCCATTTACTATTGAATCTCGTGAGCAAGGCGTAAAAGTAGTATTTGACCGTTTTGACAATTACTGGGATACAAACTCACCAGGTAATGTTGATAAGCTAACCTTGGTGCCAATTAAAGAGAATGCAACTCGTGTTGCTGCGCTACTTTCTGGAGATGTGGACTTAATTCACCCAGTTGCACCTAACGATCAAAAACGTGTTATCGATACTAAAAACATCGAGCTAACCACGGTTGCTGGTACCCGTATTATTACACTACAAATGAACCAAAGTTCAAATGAAGCGTTAAAAGATGTACGTGTACGCCAAGCTATTGTGTATGCAATTAACAATGAAGCTATTGTGAAAAAAATCATGAAAGGTTTTGCAACAACAGCGGGACAACAAGGCCCTGCAGGTTATGCCGGTTATGATGCAAATTTAACGCCTCGTTATGACTTGAAAAAAGCAAAACAATTGATGAAAGAAGCGGGTTATGAGAAAGGCTTTAAATTATCAATGATTGCACCTAATAACCGTTACGTAAATGATGCACAGATTGCGCAAGCAGCTTCATCAATGCTAGCTAAGATTGGTATTACTGTAGATTTAAAAACTATGCCTAAAGCACAATACTGGCCTGAGTTTGATAAATGTGCAGCGGATATGCTGATGATTGGTTGGCATTCAGATACTGAAGATTCTGCAAACTTCTCTGAGTTCTTAACCATGACTCGTGATACGGAAACGGGTAGAGGCGCTTACAACTGTGGCCATTACTCAAATCCTAAAGTAGATAGCTTAGTAAACACAGCCAATGCAGAAACAGATCCTGCAAAACGTGCCGCAATGTTACAAGAAGTTGAACAAATTCTATATAACGATGCTGCATTTGTGCCGCTTCATTGGCAGAACCTTGCTTGGGGTGCAAAATCTACTCTAAATGTTTCACCTATTGTTAATGCATTGAACTTCCCGTACTTAGGCGATTTAGTTGTTAAATAAAGGTAGCATTCAGGCTGAGATAATTTAAAGCCTGCTTAATTACAGGCTCTTGTTGTATAAAAAGAGCCTATTTTAGTTTGCTACCTAATAGGTAAAATAAACAACTTTAATTTTTTAACTCCACAATAAAACGACCCAACCTTTGGGTCGTTAATCATTTTATAGGAAACAACTGATGTTTACCTTTTTGGTCCAGCGACTTTTCCAAGCATTAATCGTAATGTTTGTGATCAGCCTAGTCGCATTTGCAATCCAAGATAACCTAGGCGATCCACTTCGAGAAATGGTAGGCCAATCCGTATCAGAAGCAGAACGACAAGTTTTACGTGATGAACTTGGGTTAAATGACTCTTATGCCACCAAGTACACTCGTTTTATTACTAGTGCAGTGCAAGGAGATTTAGGTAACTCTTATTTCTTTAAGCGCCCTGCCGTAGACGTTATTTTAGATAAGTTACAAGCGACCATGGAATTAGTATTGGGCGCGACACTGATCATTATAGTGGTATCCATTCCCCTTGGTGTTTATTCCGCAATTCATCCCAAAAGCTTATGGACTAAGCTAATCATGGCATTCAGTAGTATCGGCATTTCGATCCCTGTTTTCTTAACCGCTATTATTTTAATGTACATTTTTGCCATTGAACTGCAGTGGTTACCCTCCTATGGCCGCGGGGAAACTATCTCGGTACTCGGTTGGGAAACGGGCTATTTAACCAAAGATGGTTTATTACATTTAGTCTTACCTTGTATCTCACTCGCCTCTATTATGCTGCCTTTGTTTATTCGTTTGGTACGTTCAGAGATGCTAGAAGCATTAAGCTCTGAATATGTAAAATTTGCGACGGCTAAAGGCTTAGCAATGAATAAAATTTATTATCAACATGCTCTTAAAAACACCATGCTGCCAGTACTTACCGTCGGCGGTGTTCAAATTGGGACCATGGTTGCTTATACCATTTTAACGGAAACTGTTTTCCAATGGCCTGGTACTGGCTTCTTATTTCTAGAAGCGATCAATCGTGTTGATACTCCACTCATTACGGCCTATGTGATCTTTGTAGGACTTATTTTTGTGGTCACTAATACTATCGTTGATTTGTTATACGGCGTAGTTAATCCAACTGTTAACATCACTGGGAAAGGAGCATAAAATGAATAGTGTTACTCAACAAAATACTGCTCCATCACGCTGGCAGCAACTAAAGGATTCTGACTTTATTTACCACTTTAAACGCGACAAAGTGGCGATGTTTAGTTTTGTTTTATTCTTAACCTTTTTTCTTGCTGCACTATTTGCACCGGTTATTTCACCAACTAATCCCTATGACTTAATGTCCATCGACTTGATGGATTCTGAGTTACCACCCTCATGGTTAGAAGGCGGCGAGTCTCGCTTTTTACTTGGGACTGATGACCAAGGGCGCGACATTTTATCCACCATCTTATATGGTTCAAGGTTGTCATTAACGATTGGATTTTTGGCCGTTGCAGTGCAATTAGTATTGGGCATAGTGATAGGTTTATCAGCAGGATATTTTGGTGGTCGTATAGATAGCTTTTTAATGCGTTTTGCCGATGTTCAATTATCATTTTCAACTATGATGGTTGCGATCATTATCACAGCTATTTTTAAGGCAAGCTTTGGTGCTGAATTTTTTGCTGATTATGCGGTGGTGATGTTAGTGGTGATCATTGGGGTCGCAGAGTGGCCTCAATATGCACGTACTATTCGAGCCTCGGTATTAGCAGAAAAGAAAAAAGAGTATGTAGAAGCTGCGCAGGTGATGGGCTTTAGGTCAATGCGGATCATGTTCCGTCATATTCTACCTAACTGTTTATCGCCTATTTTAGTCATTTCAACGGTACAAGTTGCCAATGCAATTATGTCTGAAGCGGCTTTATCGTTTTTAGGCCTTGGTTTACCCGTTGACCAACCTTCATTAGGCGCCCTGATCAGTATCGGCTTTAAATACATATTCTCTGGAGCATGGTGGATAACTATCTTCCCAGGCATTGTATTAATCAGCTTGGTATTAGTGATTAACTTATTAGGGGACTGGTTACGTGATGTATTTAATCCCAAAATATACAAAGGTTAATTGAACCGCTACATTAACTCAGCGTGGAATTAAATTAACTCAGCGTGAAACAGTACGCTGAGTTAATTCTTTGCTTTAACAAACCTGACAACAGCCGACTCTCCTATCATCAAGCAACCACAAACTTCACTTGTTTATTAACGTCTTTTAAATTTATCCCCACTGCCATTAAATGTTTCACAATTAATTTCTTTAACACAACATCTTGCTGATCGCGTTGTAACTGTTCAATAGCTTGTACCGAGCCAAAGCCACAACTTATTTGTAAAGAAGCCGGAAATGCATCGTATTTCACGCTATGAGTTATCCATTGATAGTCTTGCACTGTATCCAATGCTATTTCACAAACTTCAGTTAATGCTGCACGTAAATTATTATCTATTTTTTTATCTGTCTTTCTCATAGAGCCCCTCTTTTGGTATTTATAAATCTTCATTCTCTACAGAATACTAATAGGTAATGATTGACTAAGCCGGAATGATATTAGTTAGAACAATTTTGTATTATCGCTTTTGCTTAAGCTTGTTAATAATAGGTCCTGTTCACCAGTAAATGATATCAACAGTAAATGATAACAGCAGCACACGATAGCAACATTAAACAACAACTACTAATAGAAGGGCTTATGTTTAAAACAAAATTCATGATCACTCTCGTGTTCATAGCGATCATTCTCGCTATTTTAAGCCATGGCATTATGGCTGCCGCATTTTCATTATTAGCATTTTCACTATTATTCTATTATGTGAGTACACAGAAAAGTGATAAACCGCCTCATGAATAGATGCGCAGTATTGCTTATTAATGAATAGGTTACTTTATTCTTTAGTACAGTATTTCAATGTTAGTAAAATAAGAAGCCTTTCTTAGAGCAATACAATGAAGATCTCAAACCGATTCTAGACAGTGAAAAAATAATTTTTTAGCAGGATCAGCCGCACATCAAATAATAATGTTTAATAAAAAAGACAAGGTAATAGTGATATTCGAGAAGGATAAAACTTGAAAGGTGGAAGCTGATACTTGATAGCGATTACTCCCAATCAATAGTGTCGAAAACGATAACAGAATAACAAACTGGTCAAATTTATTGTTATTAAAACGCCCTTACAATACCCCCTACTTCTTATAACCTTTGACCGAATGATAATATAGTTAAAAAAACAGCGCAGTGCTTGCTACGCTAAATTTCCCCGTTGGCGGCCTCGTTTGAACCTTACGCTTGAACCTTAAATCATCTGCTTACAGCAATTAATATTATTTCACTTTGTTAGTGTTCGTTGGCCCAAACATAAAGATAACGAGGATAGTTGTAACTATCGTTAGACCTAAACTAGTTCAATATAAGCCAGTACCACTGTTGCAATAGTTATCCATAATAAAACACCCAGTAACATTGGTTTATAACCTGCATTTTTAATGGTGCGCACGGTAATGCCACAGCCAATTAAAAATAAACACAATACTAATAAACGCTTACTAACAAAAAATACATGTTGGTATAAAGCATCAAACTGCGGTATGAAATGCGCTATAGCGATAGCCACACAGTAGTAAATAATAAACATCGGCACGGTTATTTTCTTGCTGTCACCCTTAAAAATAATCGCACTAATGAAAGCAATTGGAATGATCCATAAAGCCCGCGCTAATTTAACAGTGGTGGCTATTTGCAATGCTTCATCGCCATAGGCTGAAGCAGCACCCACAACTGATGATGTATCATGGATGGCAATCGCACTCCATAAACCGAAATTATATTGGCTCATACCCAAGGCGTGACCGATAAGAGGAAATACAAACAGCGCAATACTATTTAAAATGAATACAGTGGCTAGGGCATGAGAGGTTTGTTCACTATTTGCTTGAATAGCAGGTGCGACTGCGGCAATGGCACTGCCTCCACAAATGGCGGTACCAGAAGAAACTAAGTGGCCAGTTTTCGCATCAATCTTAAATACCTTCGTTAGCAGCATACCAATCAATAATGTACTAAAAATAGATCCTACAATTAAGCCCAGATTACCCGCGCTCGCTTGAATTGCTTGATCAACATTAATACCAAATCCCAGCCCTACTATAGAAAGCGCCAGCAATTTTTTGGTGAGCTTAGCAACATCAATTTGAGTCGGCACTAACCCTATTGTAGCGAGCGTAAAACCTAGGACCAATGCTATTGGAGAGGAGATAATAGGAAACAAACATAACACGCCTACTACAACAAATATCATCATATTTTTATTACATTGTAATTTAGAGAAAATAAATGTCATAACTGCTCCTCGATTGATTAAAAATCATCATATACAAGGGTTAGCATTAAGCATATTCTAAACTATTTAATCATAGGTTAAATTAAACTTAACACAGCAATTACTGATTACTAATTTATTGCCATATTACAAAATAAAGTGTTAATTATCTGTTAATAATTAAATACTAAAGCTTGTGTCATGAGCGACTGTTCAGCACAATAGATAAACAACATGATAAAGGATTACAATAAATATGATTTCTAAATGGGCAGTACGATTCATCCAAATGGCAGAGCTCGTTGCATCATGGAGTAAGGATCCCTCTACACAGGTAGGTGCCGTTATTACCGAACATAACCGCATTGTTTCATTGGGTTTTAATGGTTATCCGCAGGGGATTTCTGATAGTGCTGAAACCGACAATCGTGAAATTAAATTACTCAAAACCCTGCATGCTGAAGAGAACGCAATTTTATACGCAAAACGTGACTTGAAAGGCTGTGAAATATGGGTCACTCATTTTCCTTGCCCAAATTGCGCAGCAAAAATAATCCAAACAGGTATCAAAGCAGTACATTGCCCTGCACAAAGTGAAGATTTCCTATCACGCTGGGGAGATAAAATTAGACTCAGTGAAGAGATGTTTAATCAATCAGGTGTTAGCGTTGACTGGCTACCAGTTGACGATCAATAAGCACCATTATTTAATTCCTACAATATTTTACGATAAAAATTACAAACCATCCTAACAACTAAGATGGTTTGTGAAATAAATCCGTAGCAAGGGGTGATATGCAAGCAAGTATTGATATTAGCTGGCCACAGCTCGGATTATTTGCATCATTACTATTAATCCCTCTTTTTATTAATGCCCATTTCAAATTAGGGATCAATAAAAGCACAATAATTTCATTGCTACGAATGCTTGTACAACTCTTTTTGCTGGGGTTGTACCTCGAATATATCTTTGCATTAGATAGTATCGCCTTAAATATCACTTGGGTGATATTAATGATTGCAATGGGTAGCTATAGCATAATCAGTAAAAGTGACTTATCAAGTCGGAAACTATTATTGGCGAATGCGTTAGCATTAAGTTGTGCTTTATTGCCCTTATTATTAGTCATGTCACTACTGGTCATTCAACCCTCGCCACGTTACAACGCACAATATATGATCCCTTTAGCTGGTATGCTTTTAGGCAATAGTTTAAGCGGTAACATTGTTGCATTACAGACTCTATTTGATGCCTTTAAACAACGTCAGGATGAATATGAAGCCGCCATTGCATTAGGTGCAAGTCCTTATCAAGCATCGTTTCCTTTTTTACAACAAGCAATGAAAAAAGCACAAGCTCCTATTTTAGCGTCGATGGCAACCACTGGTATTGTGACTTTGCCCGGAATGATGACCGGACAAATATTAGGTGGTGTTACGCCGATGGTCGCCATCAAGTATCAGTTACTTATCTTGATCGCTATTTTTGTGATGCTCAGTGTGTCGTTAAGCATCACATTATTACTGAGTTTGCGTTATAGCTTAGCCAACAACGGACTCATTAAAATAAAGCTTAATAGCTAACTATCTGATTAAAATATAAAAGAAATAAAAATAATGCTTTCTTTTTAGCTTTTTATTGGTTAGTATTCAATTCGCTCTGGAAAATCAGAGTTATTAATGTAATATAAAGTCCAAGTTATCCTCAGTTACATCGTTATCGTTGTCCTTAGAATTACCTTTAGCTTCTCAAATCATTCAATAATTCCGATCCCAGTTTTACGCAATGTTGCGTTACTAACTAATAGCCGCTTTAGATGTTTTATTAAAAATATCATTTGATAAAAAAGATAAATTATCACGGTGAAAAAATTAAACTCCATAAGGAAATATATGGCTCGCTCTACAGGTAGAAAAAGATTTTGGTTCCAACAGAACAAAGATGAACAACAAATAATTGAACAAAAAGAAACAACAAAAGATAACTAGAAAATACTGTCGCACTTTTAACAAGAGCAGATTAGCCCCGCTCGGTTAACAAGCAGTCTGAATAGATAATATCAGCACTGAATAGATTTTTTAAAATTAGCAATTGAATAAGGTGCCTCTAACCTTATCGCTTTTCTCAGTAACACTTCTTAAGTTTCAATATATTATAAAACTCGTGCCACCTCATGGTGCGAGATTAAATGTGCTGCTTCATCAGTAGCACTAATCAACCTATATTAATCCCCTAATAATCGAATCATTCTTAGTCGTTAAAAAGAATATTTCTGTGCTGCATTCAATCTTGATAGCGACCTAGCAACTACTAACTACTAACTACTAACTACTACTCAATCATCCCCTAATAATCAGATCATTATTAGTCGTTAAAAAGAGTATTCCTATATTGCATCCAATCTTGATAGCTACCTACAAACTACTGACTACTGACTACTACTTAATCATTCCCCTAACAATACTCTCTTTTCTATTGCTATAGACTGCGTATTTAATCAAACTGAATCAACTAATAGTTTTGCTAATGATGGTTGTATTTTTCACTTTTTTAAAAGCAAAAAAAAATGGCAAATCTTTTCAGATTTACCATTCTTTTTTTAGAATAATTAGCGCGTTAAGGCGCTAATATATCACAGCTTAAAGAGCTACGATATTTTCTGCTTGCGGGCCTTTAGGACCTTGGCTTACAGTGAATTCTACTTTTTGGCCTTCAGCTAAAGTTTTGAAACCTTCGCTTGCAATTGCACTGAAGTGAGCGAATACATCTGGACCAGATGCTTGCTCGATGAAACCAAAACCTTTAGACTCGTTGAACCACTTAACTGTACCTTGAACTTTAGACATAATAATATCCTGTAAAATTTAATAAAAATTGCCTTCAATAGGCTTGAATAGCGTAAAAATTAGACTGGAACTTAAAGACTTCAGACGAGGTATTATTAATAAAACAACGTAATGGAGAATGTAAACAATAGGCTTTATTTCTGCTGAGTTGAATAGTATAGATCTCCCAGAATAAGTCAACAATATATTAGGATTAAAGATCAAATATTGTCCATCTTTATGCTCACATTACCGTTATACATTTTCAGTGAAAAAATTAAGCAGGCTATAGCAGCAATAAATGTTACATAATAGATTACTCAAACGAAATTAAGGGATATTCGATGATAGATTTTAATAATAAAGGTTTTTTCAAGCTTAAGCAGAATGCTGATTTTGCAGATAAAGTAAAAGACTTATTACTAGATGATGAGCAAATAATTGACGCTTATAAGTCCATGCGTGACGGTGTGGTATTTACTGACAAAAGAATTATTGCCGTTAATGTTCAAGGTATTACAGGAAGTAAAAAAGATGTCACCTCACTGCCTTATAAAAATATCGTCGCTTATTCTATTGAAACATCAGGCACCTTTGACATTGACTCAGAGTTAGAAATCTATTTTTCTGCTATAGGCCAAGTTAGATTTGAATTTACAGGCCAGTCTTCAATGCTAGAAATATCAAAGATTATCTCTAAGCATTTATTATAAAAACGTTTTATATCCTGGTTTAACTTCTTACTGTTAAACGCTGAGCCTACATCACTACTAATAATGTTTTTGGATAGTTATGAGCAAATTTGTTGTTGTATCAAAATATTCATTTCCTTTGGATGCACATATCGCCAAAGCGAGTTTAGAGAGTGAGGGTATTCCAGCATATATAGCTGATGAGCATACTGTTAATATGCAGTGGCTCTATTCCGATGCACTAGGTGGTGTTCGGTTGTACGTAGCAGAGACGTTTGAAACTGAAGCAAAAGCAATCTTAGCATTAAATTTCTCAGCAGATGTTGATTCAGCGTTCGAAGCAACACCGGAACATTGCCCTCAATGTAACAGCATTCATTTAGCCAATTACACCAAAGGAAAAAAGCCTGCTTTTGTTTTATTCATATTATTAGGCTTTCCACTGTTTTTTTATCAACACGGTAGAAAATGCATGGATTGTGGTTGGTTTAAAGAAAGTGAATAGGCGTAGACAGGGCAATATAAAAAACCATTACATCACCTCATCTACATAAATATAATTAGATCAAATTCTTATTGCTTAGACTTTTTCTTATTTTTAAAATAAAGCACACCTTTCACCGCAACTACGGCAAATAATCCCCAAAAAACAACATGGTAAAGTAAGTGTAACGCACCTTCACCCAATGCATGATCGCTATGCGCAAACGCTTGTGTGCTTAATAACAAAGTAAAAATTAAAGTAAAAAATTTCATGGTTACTCCTTTCAAAATAGGTCCTTTCAAAATAATAATTAGATACTGCTTATTTAAGCATACCTTGTGTTTCAATAAACTCAATAATATCAGCTAGCCCTTGTTGTGTTTTCATGTTGCTGAAAATAAATGGTTTATCACCACGCATTTTCTTTGCATCTCTATCCATCACCTCTAACGATGCTCCTACCAAATCAGCAACATCAATTTTATTAATGATTAACAAGTCAGACTTAGTGATACCAGGACCGCCTTTACGCGGTATTTTATCACCTGCAGAAACGTCGATCACATATAAAGTTAAATCGGATAGTTCAGGACTAAACGTAGCGCTTAAGTTATCACCACCGCTTTCCACTAATACAAAATCTAAATCAGGGTGACGTTCATGTAATTCATCAATAGCAGCTAAGTTCATGGAAGCATCTTCACGAATCGCAGTATGCGGACAACCACCGGTTTCAACTCCCATAATACGGTCAGCCGACAGCGCATCGTTACGTGTTAAAAACTGTGCATCTTCATGAGTATAAATATCGTTAGTAACCACGGCCATTTCATATTTATCGCGTAACGCTAAACATAATTGACTTAATAATGCCGTTTTACCTGAGCCGACGGGGCCACCCACACCGATACGTAAAAGTTGTTTTTTTCTCATTATCTTTCTCTCATATTTCTAAAATAGTTTGTCTGTACTTAAAACGAATCTAATTTTTAAGATCTGAACAAGCGGGTGTATTGCGTTTCGTGCCAAGCACTAGCCATTGCTAATCGAGGTAGACTCGCCCCAATATCATCATCTTCAATTTGGTTTGCAACACTAATAGCCCCTGCCACTTTATCGCTTAAATCAAACAACAAATTTTGTGCTTGAGTTTGCCCTAATGGCACCAATTTAGTCGCAGCAGCCACTTGGTTATCTAAATATGTCCAACAATAACCACTTTGTGCAGAGATTAAATCTAATTCACAAAGATAAGCTGCAATCGTAAAAATACTCACAAAGCTACTATCTGGCTGCTTAAACAATTCACCGTAAGGTTCGCTATCAACAGCATCGAGTTGCTTTAATAAACGGATTAATGCTTTACCCATCGCAACATCAGCAAGGCGCAATTCGCTACTTTCACGACACGCAATTAGATGTTGGTTATGCAACTTAAAACTTTCAAAATCATTGTTTTCTAAGGCATGATAAAGTCGTTTCAATAATGCTAGATCAGTGCGTGCGATGGATTCATTGAGATTTAACTCAATCCAATCAAAGGTCGTTTTTTGGTTGTTGATCCATTCCATTTCCGTTGCATATTCCAACCCTTGCGAAAACGAAAAACCACCAACCGGTAGATTAGCACTGCACAATTGCAGTAATCGATTAAGCTTAACCGGACTGGCCATATTAATGTTCATGGTGATGATCTGAATGGCTATGTGAATTGTTGTGTGAGTGACTATGCGAATGAGAATGACCACTTCGCTTACCATAAGCACCATTCTCAGGAGCAAAAACAGCAGGTGTTCTATCGATTGTTAAACCATAGTTTTCAGCAAGCTCTTCTAGCACATGGTCAGGTTTAAAACGTACCCATAACTCACCCACTTGTAATGTAGTATGACGGTTACCTAAGTGATAACAAACTTTGCTAAACGTTAACCAATCCGTGCCAAGCGCAGTTGAAACATCCTCAGCCTGCCCTTTCACTTCAATCAATAAACCACATTCTGTTTTTAATATTTCTCCCACCAATAGGGGATGCCCACGTTCAACAAAAATACCAATATCAGCACCTTTATCTGTCACGCCTTTGATACGTGATTTCTTGCGAGTGTCATGATCTAAGGTAATCGAATCATTAATCTGATCATGCGTATGATCCAACCTTTCAAATACTTGTAACATTGTTTTTTCCTAACTTAAAACAAACAATAGCGCTGTGCTAGTGGTAACTCCGTCGCCGGCTCACAGGTCAATAACTCGCCATTTGCTCGTACTTCATAGGTTTGTGAATCGACCTCTATATTCGGCATCCAATCATTATGGATCATGTCTTTTTTCCCCACATTACGGGTATTTTTACACACACCGATTAAGCGCGTCATTCCAGCAATTTCTGGTACGTTTTTATCGATTGCAGCCTGTGACAAGAAGGTCATTGACGTTTGCGCAGAGGCACTGCCAAATGAACCAAACATTGGACGATAATAAACTGGCTGTGGCGTTGGTATCGAGGCATTCGCGTCGCCCATCGGAGCCGCTGCAATAAAGCCAGACTTGATAATCATCGAAGGTTTAATACCAAAAAACGCTGGCTTCCATAATACTAAATCCGCCAGTTTACCTATTTCAATGGAGCCAACTTCATGGCTGATACCATGGCTAATGGCTGGATTAATAGTGTATTTAGCGATATAGCGCTTAGCACGAAAATTATCGTTTCGCTCTGTATCTGGGGCTAACGGACCACGTTGCTGTTTCATCTTATGGGCAGTTTGCCAAGTGCGAGTGATCATTTCACCAACGCGCCCCATTGCTTGAGAATCAGAAGAAATCATACTGATTGCTCCTAAGTCATGCATGATGTCTTCCGCCGCAATACTTTCTTTACGAATACGTGAATCAGCAAAGGCAATATCTTCTGGAATCGACGGGTTTAGATGATGACAAACCATTAACATATCTAAATGTTCATCAATAGTATTAACCGTATACGGACGTGTTGGATTAGTGGATGAAGGTAATACATTGGCTTCACCACAAGCGCGAATAATATCTGGCGAATGACCACCACCAGCACCTTCAGTATGGTAAGTATGTATAGTACGGCCTTTAAATGCGCCCAGTGTATCTTCTAAAAAGCCCGACTCATTTAAGGTGTCAGTATGGATAGCAACCTGCACATCATATCGCTCAGCAACCGAAAGGCAGTTATCAATAGCTGCTGGGGTTGTGCCCCAATCTTCATGTAATTTTAAACCACAAACACCGGCTTCAATTTGTTCTTCTAACGCTTTCGGTAAACTGACGTTTCCTTTGCCTAAAAATCCAAAATTCATGGCGAAGTCATTGGTTGCTTGTAGCATTTTATGGATATTCCAAGGCCCCGGCGTACAGGTGGTTGCTTTAGTGCCTGTTGCTGGACCTGTACCGCCACCAATCATAGTAGTGACACCGGACATTTGTGCTTCTTCAATTTGCTGTGGGCAAATAAAATGAATATGCGCGTCTATTCCTCCAGCCGTTAAGATTTGACCTTCACCCGCAATCACTTCCGTTCCCGCCCCTATTTCGATATCAATATTGTCTTGAATATCAGGGTTACCGGCTTTACCGATAATAGCGATACGTCCGTCTTTAATACCTACATCAGCTTTTACAATGCCCCAGTGGTCTAGGATCAAAGCGTTGGTGATAACAAGGTCAACGGTTTCAGCACAAGATGCTTGGCTTTGTCCCATTCCATCTCGAATAACCTTACCGCCACCAAAAGTAACCTCTTCACCGTACTCGGTAAAATCTTTTTCTACTTCGATCCATAAGTTGGTATCTGCTAAACGAACACGGTCACCAACAGTTGGGCCAAACATATGTGCGTAAGAATGTTTATCAATACTAGCCATGGTTATTGTTCTCCCTCTTTCTTACCGTCAATGTCGCCTTGAATGTCGCCACGGAAGCCAAATACACGGCGCTTACCGCGATAAGGAATAAGTGTGACTTGTCGTTTTTGGCCGGGTTCAAAACGAACCGCAGTGCTTGAAGTAATATCTAAACGATAACCTTTGGTGAGTTCACGATCAAAAACCAAAGCGCTATTCACTTCGTAAAAGTGATAATGCGAGCCAACTTGAATAGGACGATCACCTGAATTAGCTACACTAACCATGATTTTCTCGGATCCGACGTTTAATTCGCGGTCACCCGCATCTGTAATAATTTCACCAGGAATCATCTGATTACTCCATTAACTAAATGATAGGGTTATGGACAGTCACTAACTTAGTGCCATCAGGAAATGTTGCTTCGACCTGTACTTCAGGAATTAACTCTGCAATACCCTCCATTACTTGATCACGGGTTAATAACGTACGTCCGTAATCCATCATTTCAGCTACGGTTTTACCGTCACGAGCACCTTCCATGATCTCCATTGAGATATAAGCCATTGCTTCAGGATAATTTAGTTTTACACCACGTTTTAAACGACGCTCGGCTAATAATGCCGCGGTGAAAAGCAGTAATTTATCTTTTTCTCTTGGTAATAGATCCATAATATTCTCTTCTTATGTATGCCAAATTCGAGGTTATAACGTTATTTATTAGATATTGATTATTAGGTAATAGGTAATAGGTATTAATTATTAGTTAAAACTTGCTCTTTATGTATGCCAAACTCGAGGCTGTAGCGCGGTTTTATCGATCAATAACGGCCGCAATATTTCCCATAAGCCAATAAATAGCTGTTTGCACTGTTGCGCCTGTGCGCCTAGATAGCGGATCACTAATAAACCATCAATATCACTAATACTGATCAACCTCTGTGCATCTTGTTGCTTAACTTGGTCACGTAATAACGCGACTAATTCTGCACGTTGCTGTGGTTGCTTTAATTTTTGTGGAGCATAGGCTAAAAAAGTTGCAAATACGCTATTGCAGGCCAAACCTGCAGGATGTGTTAATAATTGGTTAGCGGGAGATAACGCAATACGATCATGGTAAATCAAGATTTCATCGCAATATAAGCGATTCAATTGGCAGTACTTTCCATTCAAAAAAGGTTCATCTGAATCAGGTAAACCTAAACAAGTAATATCCCACCCCAAATAAACACTGCTGCTTGTGAGCTTAATATCAACGGTATTAAAACCGTCGGCACCCTCATAAACGATTGTTTCCTGTGGAAAATTTTCGCATTTAGCATCTGCTTCTAGCTGTAATTGAGTAATTTGCGATTGCTTAGTATCGCCTATTTCCAGATTCGTTCGTGCACGATAAAAACGCCCTGCGCCTGGTGTAGTAAACAAGAGATGCGCATCTTGCTGAACATCAACGTTAATACGTAGCTCATCACCAGAAACAATGCCCGCTGGCGGATGTAATAGATAGATATGCGCGCAATCTCGCCCTTCAGGATAAAAAGCTTTTTGAACCGATAATGGTCCTTTACGCTGAGTACGAGTGAGTTGTGTTCCTACTGGAGTATGACTGAATTGTAAAAATAGATGAGCAAGCCAGTGATTTTTCACTGGCGCTTTTAATGTTGCAGCGGTTGTAGACTCGTCGATAATTGATATCATGCTTATTTGATTAAATCCCTTTATCTGTTTATACGGCTAGATATTTACTCACTAATTCGTCATCAAGCTCATCCATTGGACCCGATGCAATCACTTGCCCTTTTTCCATCAAGTGGAAGTTTTCCCCCACTGCGCGAGCAAAGGGTAACTTCTGCTCTACTAAAATAATGGTCATGCCTTGTTCTTTATTTAACTTTAATAACACATCTCGAATTAATTGCACAATATTAGGTTGAATACCTTCGTTTGGCTCATCTAATATTAAAATATCCGGATTCAGTACTAAAGCACGGCCAATGGCTAATTGTTGCTGCTGGCCACCAGACAAGTCTCCACCTCGACGATGTAACATCTCTTCCAAAACAGGAAAAAGCTTAAATATATGATTTGGAATGGTTTTACTTTTTTGTCTTGAACAATTTAAACTTATTTTTAGATTTTCTTCAACTGTCAATTGCGGAAAGATATGACGACCCTGCGGCACGTAACCCACGCCAATTTCAGGGCGTTGCTCGACACTACTTTTACTCATCTCTTTGTCATTAATAACTAGATTACCTGAGCTAATAGGCAGTAATCCCATAATAGTTTTTAATAATGTGGTTTTGCCCACACCGTTACGCCCCATGATACAAGTGCGAGAACCTTTCTTAATCTTCAGGTCGAGATCCCATAGGATCTGTGTCCCACCGTATTTTTGATTTACTGCGGTTAATTCAATCATGATTAAGCTTGCTCCTCACCTAAATAAACTTCACGTACTGCTTTATTTGCTTGTATTTCATCCATCGAACCTTCCGCTAATACAGTCCCTTGATGCAACACTGTTACTTTACGTGCAATGGACCTAACAAAAGCCATGTCGTGTTCAACCACCACTACCGAATGCTTACCAGCTAATGACGTTAATAACTCAGCGGTACGCTCTGTTTCCTGCGTGGTCATGCCTGCAACGGGTTCATCAACTAACAATAAACGCGGTTCAGCGGCTAGTAACATACCAATTTCTAACCATTGTTTTTGGCCATGTGATAAACGGCCAGCGGGATAGTGCTGCTCGGCAGTTAAACCGATGGTTTGTAAGACTTCATCTATTTTGTCTTTTTGCTCGCCACTCAATTTATGAAACAGCGCAGTCCAAATACCTTTATCACCAGACAAACTTAACTCAATATTTTCAAACACACTCAATGCTTCAAATACCGTTGGTTTCTGAAACTTACGTCCGATACCCGCACGTGCGATTTCAGATTCATCAAGCTCTAATAAATCAATTTGTTGCCCAAAACTAACTTTACCTTGGTCTGGACGTGTTTTACCGGTGATCACATCCATTAATGTTGTTTTACCGGCACCATTAGCACCAATTAAACAACGTAATTCGCCATCACCAATATAAAGATTCAAGTCATTTAATGCTTTAAAACCGTCAAAACTCACACTGACATCTTCCACGTATAAAATCATACCGTGGCGTGTATCTGGTTTTAAATTATCAACGGATGACAGCGGTGAACCGTGTTTATCTACAATCATTATTTATTCTCCGCTGTTAATATTGAATCGTCAGCACTTTTGTTAGTACTTGTGTTAGCGCTGCCGTCTGAGCTGTTAGATTTGTTGTCTGTGGATGGTGGATCTATTTTATCCATTAAGTTAGTCACTAAGCCTGCAAGGCCTTTAGGTAATAACAAGGTGACTAATACAAACAAACCACCTAATCCAAATAACCAAGCTTCTGGCATGATCGCAGTGAAACGTGTTTTGGCATAACTCACCACAATCGCCCCAACTAACGCACCATATAATGTGCCACGACCACCAATCGCTACCCAAATAACAATTTCAATGGAGTTTAATGGTGAGAACTCACCGGGATTAATAATGCCCACTTGTGGTACATAAAGCGCACCTGCAACGCCGGCTAACATTGCCGATACCACGAAGATCCACACTTTATAGTGTTGTGGTTTATAACCTACAAAACGCACGCGGTCCTCTGCATCTCGAATAGCAGTGACGACACGGCCCATTTTTGAATTAACAATAAAATGACTGATTGCATAACCAATGGCTAACATGACTGCCGTCGCTACGAATAAAGCCAGCTTGGTATTTGGAGACTGTAATGAGAAGCCAAAGATCTCTTTAAAATCCGTTAAACCATTGTTACCACCAAATCCCATTTCATTACGGAAGAAAGATAATAACAGCGCATAGGTCATCGCCTGGGTCATAATTGATAAGTACACGCCGCTTACACGTGAACGGAATGCTAACGTACCAAAGATGTAAGCTAATAATCCAGGGCCAGCAAACACTAATAAGATCATCACTAAGGCATTATCAGATCCCGCCCAATACCAAGGTAATTCAGTCCAGTTCAAGAACACCATAAAATCGGGTAGTTCTGGGTTACCGTAAACACCTCGGTCACCAATTTGGCGCATTAAGTACATGCCCATTGCGTAACCACCTAGCGCAAAGAATGCACCGTGGCCTAAGCTTAAAATACCGCAATATCCCCATACCAAATCGACGGCTAAAGCCAGTAAAGCATAACAAAGGTACTTACCTAATAAGCTCACAGTGTAATCGCTCACATGCAGCAGCGACCCCTCGGCAAACATTAAGTTACAAACAGTGACATACAAGGTTGAGAAAAATAAGATCGCAATAACAAAATGCAAACTACTCATTTTTTTGGTTATGTTGTTCACGCTAGGTGAATTAAGTAAAGTTTTCATTATTCTGCAGCTCTCCCTTTTTGTGGAAACAGTCCTTTAGGTCGTTTTTGAATAAACAACACTAAACTGACTAGCACAATAATATTGGCTAATACAGGTCCCATTGATGGCTCTAATATTTTGTTAAATGTTCCCATGGTCATCGCGGCAACTAGCGTACCCCATAAGTTACCCACACCACCAAATACCACCACTAGGAATGAATCGATGATATAAGCCTGTCCCAAATTCGGTCCAACATTGGTTAACTGACTTAATGCAACACCTGCAACACCGGCGATACCTGAACCTAACCCGAAGGTGATTGCATCTACCCATGAGCTTTTAACACTCAAGGCTCTGGCCATATCTCGGTTTTGAGAAACGGCACGAACGTGTAAACCTAATGAAGAGTTTTTCAAAATCATTAACAATGAGAAGAACACCATTAATGCAAATAAGATGATGTATAAACGGTTATAGGTAAGCGACAGAATCGGGTTAATCTCTAACGAACCACTCATCCACTGCGGCGCTTCAACTTGGCGATTAAGCGGAGAGAAAACACTACGCACTAACTGTTGTAAGATTAAGCTGATACCAAAGGTAGCCAGTAAAGTCTCTAGCGGACGACCTTTTAAGAAACGGATCACACCACGTTCAATTAACACCCCAACAAAACCAGACACAAGGAATGCGGCAGGCACGGCCATTAATAAAGAGTATTCAATTAAATTGGGGAAAGTTTGTTGGATAACATAAGTAGTATAAGCGCCTAGCATCATCATTTCACCGTGCGCCATATTGATCACGCCCATCACACCAAAGGTGATAGCAAGACCAATCGCCGCGAGCAATAATACTGAGCCAAGGCTTAATCCGAAGAACAGGTTTTCCGCTAAGCTAAAGACACTCGCTTGCTGCTCAATACTGTCGATTGCATTGCTTAAGACTGATTTTAACTCTTTTGTTTCTGCGTCAGCTGCATTACTTGGTAACGAACCTAATTGCTTAACTAATGCGTTTTTAACGGTAGGCTCTAGACGATTAGAGAGTTGTTTAGCAGCAGATAATTTCTCCGCTATTGACCCGGTTTGTAATTGTTCAATTAATAAAATGACCGACATTAACTCGCGAGCATCTTCATCTTTCTCTGCTTTAATTAATTTATTGACGGCAACCAAGCCGGCTTGGCTAGGGTTATCTAATAGCTGTTTCAAAGCCGCGATACGGATATCTGTATCAGCGTTTGTTAAATCTAGGTTGGCTAATAAATCACGAATTTGGCCACGTAAACGGTTATTGGTTCTGACTTTCTTAATCGCTGATTTTTTAACTTCTGGCAATGCTTCAGCGCTTAATACATCGGTTAACTGATATTTTTTTTGTTCATTTTTATAGACGGATACAACACGCTTATTGGTTTTAAGGTAATACAGGTCCCCATCCATCAATGGTTGTAAAATAGCACGTACTTGTGGTGCAGACGTCGCCGCGATTTGTTCAATCAATGGCGCCATTTTATTTAATTTAGTATTTGGTAGTTGCTCTACTAACTGAGGAAGAGCTGATTGTTGTGTTTCACTAACAGCGGCTGAGGCGTTGAATGACATAACAAAGAAAAGTAACAGGGGAAATAGACGCAACATGGGCTGTTCCTTAATATTGGTTTTTTAGTTCATAAAATGGGAGAACGGTGTCTCCCATTAAGTAGTTCTGTACGTTAATTAATGCGTTAGAACGTTATGACTAAAACTTTTGACCAGAACATTTTGCAGTCGTTACATCAAAGTTGCCGCATTTGATTGGAGCAGTCCAATCAGACACTAGGTTTTTAGAGCTTGGTAGGAAGTCTGACCATGCATCACCAATTACGGTATCAGGCGTTTCCCAAACTACTTCAAACTGACCATCTTCTTGGATTTCACCAATTAATACAGGCT
Source organism: Vibrio sp. 2-Bac 85 (assembly GCF_037546705.1). Taxonomy (NCBI): domain Bacteria; kingdom Pseudomonadati; phylum Pseudomonadota; class Gammaproteobacteria; order Vibrionales; family Vibrionaceae; genus Vibrio; species Vibrio sp. 2-Bac 85. The sequence goes on from NZ_JALAAB010000001.1 coordinate 144,470, forward strand.
TAGATAAATGATGGTTAGAGTTCATTACCGCAATACCACCGGTTAAGTTAGGTACAGCAATACCAATCATTGCTTGTTCAACAGCATCAACATCAGTAGTACCGGCTTTCTCAACAGCCTTAACCCACATTTTAAAACCAATATAAGTTGCTTCCATTGGATCATTTGTTACACGTTTTTCATCACCAATATATTTTTTCCATTGTGCAATAAACGCTTCATTTTCTTCTGTCTCAACACTTTGGAAGTAGTTCCAAGCCGCTAAGTGACCCACTAACGGTTTTGCATCAAAACCAGACAGTTCTTCTTCACCTACAGAGAAAGCAATAACAGGAATATCTTCAGCAGAAATACCTTGGTTACCTAACTCTTTGTAAAATGGAATGTTTGCGTCACCGTTTACTGTAGAAATAACAGCTGTTTGCTTACCTTCAGAACCAAAACGCTTCACATCAGCAACAATGTTTTGCCAATCTGAATGACCAAATGGCGTGTAGTTAATCATGATATCTTCAGACTTAACGCCCTGTGCCATCAAGTATGCTTCTAAGATTTTATTGGTTGTACGTGGATAAACGTAATCCGTACCTAACAATATAAAACGCTTCGCGCCAATATCATTAATCAGGTAATCAACCGCTGGAATTGCTTGTTGGTTCGGCGCAGCGCCGGTATAGAATACGTTTTTAGATGACTCTTCACCTTCGTACTGAACGGGATAGAACATTAAACCGTTAAGTTCTTCAAGCACTGGTAATACTGATTTACGAGAAACCGAAGTCCAACTACCAAAAATAACATCTACTTTCTCTTTTGCTAATAACTCACGACCTTTCTCTGCAAATAATGGCCAGTTTGACGCAGGGTCAACTACCACAGGCTCAAGTTGCTTACCTAACAAACCGCCCTTTGCATTTTGGTCTTCAATCATCATCAACACAGTGTCTTTTAGTGTGGTTTCACTGATCGCCATGGTGCCAGATAAAGAATGTAAAACACCGACTTTGATATTGTCAGCCGCGTAAGCAAAGTTAGTCATTAACCCCGTTGCAACAATCGAACTTGCAACAATTAGTTTTTTCAGTTTCATAGATAGTTCCTTTCCCTTTTAGTATCCAATAATCGATCTTTTTAACGGAATAAAAATCTCAATCCCAACCTATTTCAAGTGGGATAAGTATCCAGTAATTAGAGCAAGCATTAAATGCGCAAAAGCACGCAATGGACTACGCAATTATGCGCATATAAAAGAAAGCACTATTGAAGTAAGCTACGCGCGCGAGATATGCTAAGAGCGGAGTCGCTATTAGTAAGGGTACGGATAGCCAATAAATAGCAAAAGAGCATGCATGCAATCAAACCAAAAAATAATTAAAGCACGTAGAACCTACAACAAGCTTGTTGCAAACGAGATGATGGAAGACTTTGCACTGCGTTTTACTGCCAAACGAGCTAGAAAATGGTCACTAAACCGCATCTCTATGACCGCGTTAGGTATTGTTTCATTTTTGGTTTTAGAAGCAATCGGCGGCGCAATCACGCTGCAATATGGTTTTGAAAATGCCGCATGGGCGATTTTGGCGGTGACATTAGTGGTGTTTTTAACGGGTTTACCGATCAGTTATTACGCCGCCAAATATGGCGTTGATATTGACTTACTCAGCCGAGGTGCCGGCTTTGGTTATATTGGCTCCAGCATCGCCTCACTTATCTATGCCTCCTTTACTTTTATTTTCTTTGCCCTTGAAGCCGCCATTATGGCTATGGCATTAAAGATATTATTTGGCCTGCCCTTACCCGCGGGTTATATCGTTAGTACGCTATTAATCATTCCATTAGTGACCCACGGCATCACCTACATCAGCCGCTTTCAAGTATGGACATCTCCTATTTGGGTGGCATTGCAACTGCTGCCGCTGTTCTTTGTATTTACCCATAACGATACACAATTCAGCGATTGGGTAAACTTTACCGGTGAAGCAGGCGAATCAGGAGCAACCTTTAATCTCTTATTATTTGGTGGTGCTTCAGCGGTATTGTTAGCGCTGGTGGCACAAATTGGTGAACAAGTAGATTTTCTACGGTTCTTACCAGAGAAACCTAAAAAAGGTGCTTGGCGTTGGTGGCTGGCGTTGATTGCCGGTGGCCCAGGTTGGATGGTATTTGGTGCGCTTAAACTTTTTTTAGGATCTTTTTTAGCCTATTTTGCATTAAAACAAGGCATTGCACCGGATCTCGCTAGCGACCCTGCACACATGTATCAACTTGCTTATAGCTATGTCTTTGATAACCCTTCTATTAGTGTTTTTGTTGCCTGTAGCTTTGTGGTGTTATCACAACTCAAAATCAACGTCGCAAATGCTTATGCGGGATCATTAGCATGGTCGAACTTTTTTTCGCGTGTTACCCATAACCACCCGGGCCGCGTGGTGTGGATGGTATTTAATGTCGCCATTGCACTACTACTAATGGAGCTCGGCATTTACCAAACCATTGCCAGTATGTTGTCCGTGTATTCAGTCATTGTATTAGCTTGGTTAAGCTCCGTTGTTGCCGATTTAATCATTAATAAACCATTAGGGCTAAGCCCGCGCCATATCGAGTTCAAACGCTCACACCTTTATGATATTAACCCCGTTGGCGTGGGTTCAATGTTAATTGCATCGGTAGCAGGTTTTACTGCGCATATGGGTATTTATGGTGAAACAGTTGAAGCTTTAGCGTCTTTCATCGCCTGTTTTTTACCTTTTATTACTGTGCCTTTAATCGGTTGGTTAACTAAAGGGAAATACTATTTAGCGGCAAACCAACAACCTGAAATTAAAACCTTCACACAATGTCATATTTGCGAAAATAGCTTTGACCATGAAGACATCACTTTCTGCCCTGCTTATGGCAAAGCTATTTGTTCGCTCTGTTGTAGTTTAGATGTACGTTGTTCAGATCAATGCCGTCCTAACGCTACGCTTTCACAACAAGCTCATGATTTTTTCACTCGTTTCTTAAGTGCCAAAGTACTAAAAGCATTAACCACTCCTTTGATGCAATTCATCGCACTGACATTAGGGTTAAGTTTGATCGGCGCTGCTATTTTAGTCTTAGTCTATCTACAAGTGCCACTGGATGATTTACAAGTTAAACAGGTTTTTGCTAGCACTTTAGTTAAGATATTCTTCCTATTAATGATCATTATTGGCATCGTCAGTTGGTTATTTATCCTCGCTCGTGATGGCAATCAACATGCATTAAAAGAACTACGTTCACAAACTAAAGCCTTGGCCAAAGAGGTCGATGCTCACGAACAAACATCGGAAGCATTACAAAGCGCAAAAGAAATTGCAGAATCAGCTAACGAAGCCAAAAGTCGTTACCTTGCAGCTTTGAGTCATGAACTACGTACACCGCTTAATGTGTTATTAGGTTATGCACAATTATTGATGCGCGACCAAGAATTACCACCGAAACAGCGCGAAAGTATTGCGATTGTAAGACGCAATGGTGAGCACCTTGCAGACTTAATTGAAAGCTTATTAGAGGTGTCTAAAATTGAAGCCGGCCGTGTCACTTTACAGCGTGATGAGTTTAATTTAAAAGCGATTTTGCAGCAGCTGGTGGATATGTTTCAAATGCAAGCCAGTAAAAAAGGTATTAAATTTCACTATATCGCCAGCGCTAACTTACCTGATTACGTGGCAACCGATAAGCAACGCTTTAGACAAATATTGATCAACCTGATCTCTAATGCCATTAAATATACTGAAAAAGGATCGGTAACGTTTAAGGTCACTTATCGCAGCGAAGTCGCCAACTTTAGTATTATAGATACCGGAGCGGGAATAGCTAAAAGTAACCAAGAACTGATTTTTAAACCCTTTGAACAAATTCGTAATAACCATACTCAATCTATCGGAGGAACAGGTTTAGGGCTAACTATCTCACGCTCATTAGCGGAATTAATGGGCGGTGAAATAAGTTTAAGTAGTAATGTTGGGCAAGGTTCCACCTTTTACTTCAGGTTAATGTTATTCAAACTCAACAAAGACCCTAAAGAGCCTGAACTCACCAAATCAGAAGCCGTTGGTTATAATGGTGCTAAGCAAAGCATTTTAGTGGTGGATGATAATAAAAACCAACGCCAACTGATGTTGCATTTACTCGCGCCGATTGGTTTCAATGTGTTATTAGCGGAACATGCACAACAGGGTTTTGAATTATTGCAGGAAAATGATATCGACCTAGTATTAATGGACGTACAAATGCCTGATATTAACGGCTGGCAAATGGTTAAAAGTATGCGTGAACAGCATTATCAAATGCCCGTATTAATGGTTTCAGCCAATGCACGTGATGCAGAATATAACCTTCAAGCGGAAGGTTTTCATAATGGTTATATTGCGAAGCCTCTCAATTTGGATGCATTATTAGGCAAAATTGCACAACTATTAAACTTACAATGGCAATATAAAAATACTGATAATATAACTACTGAAGACGCCAATAGCAGTAATAAACTAAGTGTCGGCGACGAACAATATAAAGCATTAATCGCACTTGCAGAAATTGGTTACCTGTCTGGGTTTAAAGATAAATTTGCACAGATAGAAGCAGAATATTACTTTCCAGAAGACAGCGCATCGCAGATACTTGAATATGTTGAAGTCTGTAACTTCCCTAAAATTATTGAATATTTAAACGAGTTAAACCATGGATCCTAAAAGCAGTGATGTTGTATTGGTTGTCGACGATTCGCCAGAATCATTAGGCATGCTCAATGTAGCGCTGAACAGTCAAGGTTATACCGCACTAGTTGCCTTAAGTGGACAACAAGCGCTGGCCATCGCAGAAAAAGTCCCGCCAGATGTGGTGTTATTAGATGCAATGATGCCTGAAATGGACGGCTTTGAAACCTGCCGCCGTTTAAAAGAGCTCTTACCCAACACTCCGATTATTTTCATGACTGGATTAACCGACGTTGAAGACATCGTAAAAGGTATTGAAGCGGGTGGCGTGGATTATGTGACTAAACCTATTTCGCCCGACGAAGTGATTGTGCGTATTAAACGTCATGTTGAAACCGCAAAACTCGCATTAAGTGCGCAGGATGCATTAGACCATGCCGGTAAAACCGTTTTCTGTGTCAGTCAATTAGGCCGTTTGTCTTGGGCAACACCACATGTGCATGAGCTGGTAGATAATATTTCCAAAGGCGACGCAAGCCCATGGGCAACCTTAGCCACTTTAATCGAAAGTTGGTTACTAGGTGACACCAGCCAAGCGTTAACCGTGGACTGTTTTTCAGAAAAAATGAGTATTGCTTACGAGCGTCAACAGCAAGAAATGCACTTATTGCGTATTGTACAAAATAAGACGCAAAAATCAGCGCTAGATTTAAAGGAAAACCTGCCCATCACCAAGCGTGAATCAGAAGTGTTGTATTGGGTTTCTTACGGGAAAACCAGTTGGGAAATTTCTCAGATTTTAGAAATGAGCCCACGCACAGTAAACAAGCATTTAGAGCAGATCTATAAGAAGCTAGGGGTTGATAACCGCACTTCGGCGGCGGCGATTTCGATTAGGATCCTAGAGGGATAATGCAACAAAGGATTGCTGGTTGATCCTTTTTTCTCGTTTTCTCGTTTTCTCGTTTTCTCGTTTTCTCGTTCCCATGGTCTCCCTGGGAATGCATATTTAGCTCAATAAGTTTTAGTTTAATTAACTCGTCTGCGCTCGTTGTGGCTTTATTAATAATTGTAACTTTGTGTTTCGCCCTTTCGGCGACCTTACTTTTTCTTGGTCAGAAGAAAAAGTAAGCAAAAAGACTGACACCGGATCGCTTTCTTATCCAACCAATGAAGCTCTTTCTTTATGCACCACTTCATACGGCGCGTCCATGCGCCGAATGAAGTTACAGCAAACGTCCTGTTTGCTGTTGCAGAAAGAGCTTAATTGATTGGGAAAGCTCAACGGTGAGGATTTGTAGCCGCATTGAGTTATGTTTCGCTACGCTCGATCTGACTGCTTTTGCTTTATTCGTAGTATTGTTCGTCTGCGCTCATCGAGGATTTATTAATAATTGTTGCTGGGAGGCAGCGACTTTACTTTCTCTCGGCCAGCAGAGAAACCTATGTTTATAAAGAACCAAAGAGACTGGCACCGGATCACTTTTTATTCAATCAATGAGGCTCTTTCTTTATGTATTACTTCATTTCTAATTGTCTTGCTAACAACACAAAAACCGTCGAACTTATTTACATGACCAGTTAGAGGTAGATAAAGAGATCCTTAATATACCTACAAATCAATAGTGTATAAATATGGTATGCATATTGCTAATTAACGAAAGATCGAATAAATATACTACTAAAAGGGTAAATAAAAATGAAAAAAACAATCGGCTTGATAGGCTTCTACCTTATGAGCACCATGGTAAATGCGTCACCAATAACAATAGCAAGCTATGACATTGATAATGCGAACCTTTCTGGAACAGGTGGTTGGACACACACATATTTAGGTACTATAACCCCAATTAACACAAGTATTGCGAACTATTCAGGTGGGTCAGGCACTTTAAATGACGGCGTAATCAGTTCTTCAATCCAAAGCACCCAATTGTTCAATTACCCAACTGATTCTTCACCAGCCATTACATTAAATTTTGATGCGTTTTATTCCATTAACAATTTACTAATATCAGGAGGAAGCTTCTTAGGTAATGCAATACCCGGTAATATTACCTCTTTGGATATAACCATTAATTCGATTACCGAAAATTTTTCAACTTCTAGTACAGGCTTAACATTCGGCAGCAGATCTGCTGATGATTTTATTGACCTATCAGGTTCGTCATTATTTAACCTTTCAACAAACAGCGTACTACTTAGCGGATTTATTTCCTCTGGATTTAATGGTCTTCAAAATACTTTCAGCATTACTGAAATAAACCTTGACGGAAAAACTGCTTCGGTGCCAGAGCCAGCTAATCTTGGCTTATTAGTATTAGGTTTCGTTGGTCTTGTTTTTTCTCGTAGAAAGAAAATTTAATCTTTGATTTTCTTATTAAATAGCCCCAATTAAAATTGGGGTTGTTTTGCCTAACAAGCAAGGGCTAGCACCTCATGTAAAGGTAGACAAAGAGCATAGGACATCTAAACATTGATAAACACTCGCTTTATTAACAACACGTTGTAATACAATAAGGAAAAACTTAACAAGCCTCCCAGCTCAGCACACAATGCTGCCGCATTTAGCTTCGAGTTACTCCAATAATATAATAAAAAAACCTGTTAAATATAAACCAATAAACTTCATTCTACCTTTCCACATAATTAACATTTGATTTAAGATTAGAGAGCGCTTTAATTGTTTGATTTGCTGTTGTAGTAGCGTATTGTTAAAAAATTTAATAAACGAATGTATTCGTTTTTCCAACGAAAATACGGAATAATTCTACTTAATTAGGCTGTTATGTCACTAGGATCAAAGATGTTTACATCAAATGTTGAAAGTATTATTTCAGGTAATAAACAATTAGCTGATTTTTGGAGTAATTCTCATGGTTGGGCACCTGAGTCAGCTGCTGACTTAATATCAAAATCACGGTTGGATAGACAATTATCTTTATCAAAAACATTATTAAAATGGGATTTTTATTCAGGGTGTTCTGATGGAGACTTAATTCTTGCTTGGACTAACTTAGGGGCTTTAATTGAAGGTACTCTCAAATTATTTCTAAGCGTTTATTATGAAGATTACTCGGACGATATCAACAAAATAATCCGTAACGGAAAACAGGTAGATCCTGATTCATTGGCTTTAGAAAATCTAAAGCAATTTATAAGAAAAAAGGATCTGTTTGATAAAAAATGGTACACGTATATTGAGTTAGTACAACAACGACGTAATGCAATTCATTCTTATAAAGATCGTTCTATCGGTGATAAAGAAGAATTCAATGACTCAGTTGAGAAATATTTATTATTTATGCGCTGTGTTAATTCTTATCTTCCTTATCCTGAAGGTGGATGTGGTCCTCGTTTTTAGGAACGTGACTTGAACAATTCAACAGGACAAAATACGGTTAACTACTTTCAATGCATGACCTGATGCATTAAAAGTACTTAGAATTGATTTTAGAAACTCGTTTTTAGTTTGGTTGTTGGAGTACCTCTATAGTCTCATTAGGTGCTGAGTCCTGCGGAGAGGGAAGTGGAATGTTCGAAATTGAAAAAGGTGCTACTGATGAAGTTTACTTTATTTTAAAATGGAATTTGGAAATACGCATTCATGAATTGCTCGAAGATCTAGCTTCACTTCAAGGAAAAATAAGGATTAAACCCGCTAGTGTTAGTATGATTGATGTTTTAGAATTTAAGACTTCACACGAGATAGAAATGGATCATATTAGCTCGATGAGCGAGTCTCGAAAAGCTCAACCAATCTTGCTCGCTTGCATACAAAATGAGTTGTGGGTAATTGATGGCAACCATAGGTTAAAAAAGAAGGAGCAAGATGGTGATATTGAGTGTGATGTTGTTTTCATCCCCAATGAAGTGCTATGTAAGTATTCTCAGCCACTAAATAAAGGAAAATCTAATAGACGTAAGAGAAAGCAAATGGAAGATATTAAAGAAGTTCTTGAAATCCCAAGCAAAAATTATGAATAAGACCTCAACGAGCGCGGAAAGACAAATACGGAACATACAAGGGTTGCTCTTAATAATATCAGGTATTTAATAACAAACACCGATGTTCAATACGGCTACAACTCTCTTCCCGTGGAGCTTTCCCAAGTCGCTAAAAAGGTACAACGCCAAGCAGCAAACATTAATAAAAAACTCGATAAGCACAGGCGAACCAGTACCAAGCTCAAAAACTGATCAAAAAAAATGGGCTCGATGAGCCCATGTGAATCAATGTTAGAAACTACGAATATTCAGCTTCTACTTGATCTGCTTTTTTAAATGCATCATGGGATGCTAACTGCTGTGCATAACGAGCCAAATTACTAAAGTTGCTAATAGCACCAGTAGCGACTAAGTTCTCAACAATCATCGACATCATAATATCTGCGCCGGTTAACTGCTCATCAACTAAATACTTTTTCCCTTCTAAACATTGCTCTACGTAACTCAGTATTTTAAGCATTTCTGCATCAGCATAATCAGCTAAAAAGTTAGTTTTACAGCCATCTTTAGCAACAAATATTTTTAACAAAAGCGGTAGTATTGCCGAGCCTTCTGCAAAATGTAACCATTGTGAATATTCAACATAAGCATTAGTACCGCGCGCTGGTGCGAACTTACCTTGTCCATATTTATCAATTAAATATTCCGTAATAGCGCCTGACTCGCTGATCACTAGACCATCGTCTTCTATTACCGGTGACTTACCTAATGGATGAATATTTTTTAACTCTGGTGGCGCAAAAAATGTATCACTATTTCGTAAATAAGGCTTTATTTGGTACTCGACACCGAGTTCTTCTAAGAGCCAAATAATACGTTTAGAGCGTGATTTATTTAAGTGGTGTAACGTGATCATAATACCTACCTATTTTATTGTTAATAACAGAAACAGCTATTTGCATCACCATAGCAATGAAAGCTATTTAATCCAATGCTTGTAATAACCAATATCAACCACCGAGTGTATTTATGGGATGTGATGTGAAAGGCATAAAAGCTCAAAAATAATTCGATTAATTTCAAGTTAGTTATACTTAATTTCAAAAAATAGCTATATTTAAGTAATTAAATGCCAATAGCTAACTTTAAATGGCTATATTTACCCCTTAATAATTACACTTAAAATAGTAACTCTTATGCCTGATATTAATATTGATTCAACTTATGGTGTGATCATCATTCAAAATCTTAAAGCGATTTATGTTGATGAAAACTATGCCAAACTTTATGGCTATGATAGCCCCGATGATTTATTAAATAGTATAGATTCGTTCTTGGATCTTATTACGCCAGAATATCATGAACTAGCGATGCAAAATTACCTTGATATCATTGCAGGTAAAATAACTCCTCGAGGCCATACATTTCACAACATAGACCGTTACGGTAAAGAATTTACGGTATTCTCGATCGATCACCTTATTGAATATGCAGGAGAGTTAGCGCTTCAAGTGACTGTGATTGATTTGTCGATTGTTGTTGAAGCAAATAAACAAATACGTGAAAAAGATTTAATGTTTAAGCGCTTAATTATGAATTCAGGGCAAGGGATAATGGTACATCGTAATTTTAAACCCTTAATGCTGAATCAGGCTTGGGCGAATGAAATGCGTGCATCATCACTGCAACAAGCCATGGAAACTGAATCTATCTTGCAATTCATTCCTGTCGAAAAGCATGCAGAAGTAAAAGAACATTATGTTAAGACGATCAATGGCGAAGTAACAAGTAAGAGTAATATTGTCGAAAATATTTGTTTCGATGGCAGTAAACGCTTTTTTAATATTTATGACAACTTAATTGAATGGGAAGGCGAACCTGCGGTTCAAGTGGTATTAGAAGATGTTACGGATAAAGTTGAATATGAACGAGCTTTAGCCTACCGCGCATCCCATGATCAGCTCACTGACTTATATAATCGTAGTTCGATTTATGATTGGTTAGGTACGCATTACAACACAAGTACCGATATCACTTGTATGCTCATAGATATTGATGACTTTAAAAAAGTAAATGATACCTATGGCCATCAAATGGGTGACCAGGTGATCAAAACATTGGCAGGGATCATCAAAAAAATAGTACAAAAATTTAATGGCGTTGTAGGACGATGGGGAGGCGAAGAGTTTATTGCTTTTATCCCTAACATCAGTAACCCAAAAACAGCTGAAATGGCGGAATCAATTAGGGTTGCTTTTAATCGAGTTAAATACCAACAAGATACTGTGTCATTTAATGCAAGCGTCAGCATTGGTATTAGTTCAACTTGTGAGGACGAAGCTGACCTTAGTATTGACGATCTGATTAAGTCCGCCGATAAGTATTTATACTTCGCAAAAGCGAATGGTAAGGATTGTGTCGTGAAATGTGGAAATGCTGTTTCATCAGTTTAAGTTGAAATAGGCCACATTTAGCAAACGGTTATAGGAGCTTTTTCTTTTTTATATGGTGCTTGTGCATAAGACTTAATGTGCCGCTGTTTTTGAATATAAGTTCATAACTGCAACGCCGGCTAAAATTAACCCCATCCCAATAATTGCAGGCAAATCTGGAACCTGTTTATAAATAATCGCGCTAATAGCAGCCACTAGAATTATACCCATTCCAGCCCAAACAGCATAAGCGATACCTACTGGCACTGTTTTCAATACAAGGGACAGAAAATAAAAGGCAGCAACATAGCCGATCACACAAATCGCACTATAAAAAAGTTGGCTGAATCCATCAGATGCTTTTAATGCGAGAGTGGCAATCACTTCTGAAACAATTGCAATCGCTAAATACCAATAACCCATACCTGTCCTTTATTTTATTGTTTTGTCTTATTATTTTTTTATTTTTTTTTTGTATTGATAAGACTTAATTAATTGGGTGTGGACAATAACAAGTTCAGCCGCTTAATCAACTAATTAACGTATCAGCCCAGCAACAATGATAATTTTACCTGCTCATGAACCTTAAATAATCTCAGCTCCTTTGACCTATCCCCTCTTAAAGTTCGAAATCTCTGCTATTATTTTCCGGCTGAGTTATTTTATTTCAAATAACCTTTTCGGCAATAAAAATTAAACAGTAAATATCCTTGAAGATGAGCCACAATAAACATGTTAAAAACCAATCAATTTATCCGTCTCAATCACTATTTTTGTAATATTCCAACTGCCGCTTCTGGGTTGGCATTAGCGATTGCTAGCTTAGGATTATCATGGGAGCATTTTATTCCTTTACAGGGAAAAGCTCAGATCCTGGGAGCAAGTATTGCTGCTTGTATTATTACACTGTTATTACTCAAATTTATCTTCAATCCACATCTATTTAAGCAAGACTTACAGCACCCTATTGCAGGTACGGTGATCCCAACCTTAGCAATGGCATTGATGGTTATCTCAAATAGTATTGCTTTATATGATTTACAGATAGGGCAAGTAGTCAGTTGGCTAGCGATTGTTTTACACCTTTACTTCTTGGGTTATTTTATATTCAGTCGCAGTAAGGCTTTCCAGTTTCAACAAATATTACCTAGTTGGTTTATTCCTCCGATAGGCCTAGTCCTTGCTTTAATAACCCACCCCGGCGGACTAGCACCTGCTTTTATACACTTTATATTTGGGCTGGGTTTACTTTCTTACGCGGTACTACTGCCAATCGTGCTATATCGATTATTATTTGGTAGCGTACTCACTGATAATGAAAAACCGATTATCGTGATCCTAGCGACGCCTGCAAGTTTACTATTATTGGCATATCTTGTAACAACCAGCCAGCCCAACTACATACTGCTCGGGTGCCTTTTTGCTTTAGCCTTGAGCATGACTCTGTATATTTACCTTGTATTTAAAAGCCTGCTACGTCTTTCCTACACGCCTGCATATTCTGCCTTCACTTTTCCATTAGTGGTTGGCGCTGTTGCATTGATGGAAGTGAGTGAATTTTTATTAGAAAAGGGTTTTGCAACACATTGGGTTAATATTACCGAGCAACTCGCTAATATCGAACTGGCGATTGCTAGTGCCATGGTGTTGTATGTAACGGTGCGTTATTTACCTCATTTCTTTCAGAAAGCTTAAAAAACAATAGCACTGAGTCGTAAACGAGCACATGACAATGATTGATAGCATCGCTATTTAATAGGTTACCGTAAATGTCAGAACCGGATATTTGCAGATCTTAATCAGGAATTGCATTTATTGTCAGGGTCTCGTTAATATAAAAATATTCTTTAATCAAAATATTGACTCATCTCTACCATTTTTAGAATATACCTAAATAAAAAACAAAAATATTTTATTTAGGTATAGTATAAATAAAATGTCTTTTTCATCTCGCTCAACTTTTTTTCGTCTAACTTAACTTTTTTCATCTAACCCGATATGGAGTACATGAGAATCAAAAAACCAATATTCCATCCCAACTTAACCAACGATCCATTACATAGAATGTTTGATGAAGTAGAAGCGATCTCTGTGCAAGGATATGATGAGCAGCGCAAAGTGATTTACTGGAATAAGGGTAGCGAATCGCTTTATGGTTATAGTAAAGAGGAAGCTTTAGGAAAAAAACTAGAGGAATTGATAATTCCTAAGCCCATATGGAAAGGGATCATTGCCGCTCACAGTAACTGGGTTAACAACAATATCCCCATCCCCGCATCAGAAATCACCTTACTCAACAAAAAAGGTGAAGATATTAATGTTTTTTCCAGCCACGTCATGTTTATTAATCAAGATAACCACAAACAAATGTATTGTGTGGATATTGATTTAAGCGATGTTCGTTATGCGCAAGCACAAGCTATTTTTAAAGAAAAAATGTTGGAAGCAGTGTTTGAAGCAAGTCCTGATTTATTTTTTTTAATGACGGAAGAAGGCAGGATTATTGACTATCGAGCCAATAATACAAAGAGCCTGTATATTTCTCCTAGTCAGTTTACAGGTAAATTGATGATTGATATTTTGCCGGAGCAGGTTGCCAAAAAATTTCAAATGCATTTTGATAAAGTGCTTCAACAAGTAGGTGAAACGTGTTTTGAATATGAATTAGCCATGCCCTTTGGCATTGTTTATTTTGAAGCAAGACTTAGCCACCTTCCAGAACATAATCAAATTTTAGGCATTGTTCGTGATATTACAGAACAGCATAAGTCTTCAGAAATCATTCGCCAACATGCCTATTTCGATACACTAACTTTATTACCTAATCGTTTTTTAGCATTGGATCGTTTGTCGCAAATGCTCAATGAAGCAGAGCGAAATGAAGAATGTGCAGCGGTATTCTTTATTGATTTAGATGACTTCAAAAAAGTGAATGATTCATTAGGCCACGAAATTGGCGATAAACTACTCATCGCAGCCGCAAATAGATTAAACCAGTCAATACGCAAAGAGGATACTGTTGGGCGTTTAGGTGGAGATGAGTTTATTATATTAATACGAGATATAAACTCCGACAGCGATGCCTCGGTGATAGCAGACACGTTATTAAATATTTTTAGAGAGCCTTTATCCATTGATGGACGTGAGCTGATTCTTACCTTAAGTATTGGCATCGCTATGTATCCACAAAATGGAACTAACACATCTGAATTGTTACGTAACTCTGATATTGCAATGTATCAAGCAAAAGCATTAGGGCGTAACGCCTATTCATTTTTTACTAAAGAAATGAATGTATCAATGATGAGGCGCTTTGAAATTGAGGAACAAATGCATGGCGCGTTAGAACGCAATGAATTTGAAATATATTATCAGCCCTTATTAGATGTAAATAAAAAACAAATTATTGGTGCAGAGGCGCTGTTACGCTGGCATAACGCCGCCCTAGGCCATATTACCCCCGATGAGTTCATACCTATTGCCGAGCATACTGGGTTAATTGTTGCCATTGGTCGATACGTCATTAAGCAATCACTCAGTTTTTTGACGCACTGGCAAAATGTCACTCAACAAAAATATGTGATGGCAGTTAATTTATCGCCTAGCCAGTTCCGAGATAAAGAGCTGTTTAATTTTATCAAAAACACGCTCACAGATGAAAATATACCGGCACATAGCTTAGAGCTTGAAATTACTGAAGGCGTGTTAATGACAGGTCAATCTTATGTTGACGATACCTTACTGCAATTTGATCAACTGGGAGTAAAGCTATCAATGGATGATTTTGGTACTGGTTACTCTTCGCTAAGTTATTTAAGACAATATGCTTTCGATGTTTTAAAAATAGATCGCAGTTTTATTAATGGTATTACGCTTAATGATGAAGATAGAAACTTAGTTAAAGCAGCGATTGCAATGGCGCATAGTTTAGGATTAGTGGTTGTCGCAGAAGGCGTTGAAATGCAACAACAATTGCTAATTTTAGAGGAGTTAGGATGCGATTTTGTGCAGGGTTATTATTTTAGTAAACCCATCCCCGCAGCGCAGTTTATTACCTTTTCCCAAGAATATAAGTTAACTGAGTGAACAAAAGTTATTGATAAAAAACATATCAACGAGGGTATAACGCCCTCCTGCTCTATATTTATTTAAAATCCCTCCCTTTGGATTAATGACAGAGTACGCAGAAAAAACCATACAGAGCGACTCTTTTTAGCAAATAACAATGATCTCTATGTTCGAATGTTCAGGAGAATTAGTGTCGTGTTTAATCCTATATGAGCAGCTACTTCCACATTTAACTGTACAGGAATACCAAAGAATTAGTTCACAGTAGAGTGCTCAAGCGCAGATAAAAAGTAGAAAAAAATAAATAATCTTACTTTTAATTGCTATTTTTAATTAATTTACTAACTTTGTTAGGATCGTTATAAAAATACTCCTTTTTAGCTATCAACTTGTAGTTAACTTACTATTACTTTTGATCTGAAACTACACAACAGATCTACAGCCATGTAACAGTCATAGTTAAATTTACCCCATCGATTTAAAAAATTAATTCTTCATTAATTTTACACAGAGAGACCGACTATGACGATAAGAAAAAAAATGTACTTAGCTTTATTTTTTTTGATGGCGGTACTGTTTATCCAATCAGCCTATATGATTTATCAGAGTAGTCGTATCCATGATGCATCGATTAAAATAGCCGATACTATTGAACCCATCCTGTTTAAAAACTATGAGTTAAAGATAGCAGTGATACAAGTGCAACAATGGGTAACAGATATTAGTGCAACAAGAGCCTTGGATGGCTTAAATGACGGTATTGAGGTAGCAGGGGAAAATTACGAGATTGCTGTTAACCTTCTTCAAGAATTAAGCATACTCGATACGGCTAATTCAGACTTTTATCAACAAATGCTGCCCACGCTTGAGAACTACTTTGAGACTGGTAAATCAATGGCAAATGCTTATATTGAACAAGGGCCTGCGGGCGGTAATAAAATAATGCCAGCATTTGATGATGCCGCAGCCGCGATCACAGAACAAGTCGAGCAAGTAATGTCGATGTCCAGAGAGCGTTCAGCACAAAACCTCAGCAACCAAACTGAAAATGCAGCAGCAATAGAATTCTCCGTTTATGCCTTTTCAGCCCTATTTTTAATAATATTGAGCGCTTTCTATCTATTAACTAGTAAAGGCTTATTAAAACCACTTGATGCGATGATGAAGATGGCTGATGACCTAGCCCATGGAGAAGGCGATTTAACGAAAAGGTTAAATGAGTCTAAAAATGACGAACTAGGTATTACTTCACACCATATTAATAGCTTCATAACAAAAACACAGGCAGTCATTAAAACGGTTAGTTTAACCATTAAAGATCTTAATGAAACCTCTGATTTGTTACAAGATTCAGCTCAAAAAACAAAACATGATATGTCCATGCAACTTAAGGAAACAGAGCAAACAGCGAGTGCAATGAATGAACTAACCGTTTCCTCTAAAGAAGTAGCTCAATATACTGTTGATGCCTCAAATGAAACAGCAGTGGTTAATGAACATATCGAAAGCGGCATGAGCATATGTAACTCAGCCACAGTACAAATGGCTGAATTATCTGAAAAAATGACTTCAGCACAACAAGTTGTTAAGCGCTTAGGGGATGATAGTGCCAATATAGGCGCTATGTTAGAAGTAATTGTCGCCATCTCTCAACAGACGAATCTACTCGCCCTTAATGCAGCTATTGAAGCAGCGCGTGCCGGAGAAAAAGGCCGTGGTTTTGCGGTGGTAGCCGATGAAGTACGATCTTTAGCAGGTCGTTCTCAGGAGTCGACACAGGATATTCAAAATATCGTGAATCGCTTACGCGAGAATGTAGAGCAAGTGGTAGAAGTTTTTGCAGTAAGTAGGGATAACGCAAACCAATCACATAATAAGGTGGAAGCGCTTACTCATTCATTGAGTGTTATTGCCGAAAATGTGAAAAATATAAGTCAAATGAACGAACAGATTGCCACTGCAGCAGCAGAACAGAACCAAGTCGTATCTGAGGTTGAACGCAGTATTGTTAATATTTCTGGCGTATCTAATTCAAATGCCATCAATATTGAGTCAGTCAGTACAACTGGAGAAACCCTCAAAAATAATGTACTTGAACTAAATAAATTAGTGAGTCAGTTTAAATATTAATAAATTAGTAGATTGATTTTGTAGTCAACGTTAGCGTCAAGTTTGCTTTACGCTAACGTTTTTTGTGTTTTATTGCTTGTTAAGAGCAAAAAATACGTTATTGAAACCCCATTTCCATTTCCTTACCAATACCAATACCAATACCAATACCAATACCAATCAAGAGTAATCTACTTAAGAATAATCAATTATGTTTTTTGTTAAATTTAAATTAACTCAAACCACGATCACAGTTTTATATGTTGGTTTTGCTAACTAAACCATTGTTATTTCATATCAATTAGTGTGCAAATAATATTTCCTTCTACTCAATATAGGAAACAGCTCAATTTGAGCCCCACCTTAATAAGCTAATCTGCCCCTATAAAAATGATGAGTGAGGTAGAAAAATGCTGTATTTCGAGTTTATATTTTTGCTATTTGTACTGTATGTGGGCTCCCGGTTTGGTGGAATTGGGTTAGGTGTTGTATCAGGCATTGGTTTAGTTATTGAGGTTTTTGTTTTCAAAATGCCTCCGACCTCCCCTCCTGTAACTGTCATGTTAATCATATTAGCCGTTGTTACCTGTGCCTCGATTCTAGAAGCCGCCGGTGGATTAAAATATATGCTACAAATTGCTGAGCGTATTTTAAGAAACAATCCGAAACGAGTCACTCTTATCGCGCCTTTTGTGACTTATGCAATGACATTTTTATTGGGTACTGGGCACGCGGTTTATTCAATCATGCCAATCATTGGTGACGTTGCATTAAAAAATGGCATTCGCCCTGAACGCCCTATGGCTGCTGCTTCCGTTGCCTCGCAAATTGGTATTACAGCTTCACCATTATCTGCCGCGGTGGTGTATTATTTAGCGCAGTTAGTCGATATTGATTCTTCCATTACTTTGCTGTCAATTTTGATGGTCACCGTGCCTTCTACTTTATTCGGTACTTTGATGTTGGCACTTTATAGTTTACGTCGAGGCAAAGAATTAGCAGATGATCCAGACTACCAAGCACGTTTAAAAGATCCTGTGTGGCGTGAAAAAATAGAGAATACAACTTCAACCTCTTTAGATGAAATGCTGCCCAGTAAAGCACGAAATGCGGTACTTATCTTCCTAGGAGCAATTGTTTCTATTGTGCTGATCGCTATGCTACCGGAAATACGCACCATCACCGAAGGTTCATCTCCAATCAAAATGTCAGTTGTTATCCAAATGATGATGCTCGCTTTTGGTGGTGTGATTCTATTAGCAACTAAAACGGACCCTAGAGATGTTCCTAATGGCGTAGTGTTCAAATCAGGTATGGTTGCCGCCATTGCTATTTTTGGTATTGCGTGGATGTCTGATACTTACTTCCAATACGCAATGCCACAATTTAAAGCAGGGATTGTTGATATGGTGACACTGCATCCTTGGACCTTTGCATTATCTCTATTCATCGTATCAGTGGTGGTTAACTCGCAAGCTGCTACCGCGCGAATGATGCTGCCTGTTGGTTTAGCGCTGGGTTTAGAGCCAGCCTTAGTAATTGGTTTGATGCCTGCTGTGTATGGTTACTTCTTTATTCCAAATTATCCTTCAGATATTGCAACGGTCAACTTTGATAGTTCAGGCACCACTAAAATAGGCAAATATTACTTTAACCATTCATTTATGTCAGTGGGCTTGATAGGCGTGATTTCAGCTTGTCTTGTTGGTTATGTGTTAGGACAAATAGTGATTGGTTAATACAGAAAATAATGACTTAGATCACAACGGGCAATCTTCTTTAAGGCAAGATACGCCCGTAAATCGTTATTCTAGAGCTCAATAAATAAAGTCATTGCAATTAACTAGACGATCGGTCTATTATATCAATATGACATTATTAAGTACAAAACCACGACGTGGTAGACCCCCAAAAGTATCGCGAGAAAATCACGATACAAAAGCGGAATTGATCCGCAGCGGACTTGAGCAGTTAACAGAGAGTGGATTCGCAGCTTCTGGCATTGACCCTATTTTAAAGAGAGTCGGTGTACCAAAGGGTTCTTTTTATCACTACTTTGCTAGTAAAGAAGTATTTGGATTAGCGGTAATCGAAAGCTATGCAAATTATTTTGCAAATAAACTAGATACCTATTTATTAGATCAGACTTATTCGCCATTAGTGCGCATAAGTCATTTTGTTGAGAATGCAAAATCAGGGCTTGAACGACATCATTTTACGCGTGGTTGCTTAGTAGGAAACCTTGGACAAGAAGTACATTTATTGCCTGAAAGTTTTAGACCTATTTTGATAGATATTTTTCTATCTTGGCAGCAACGTATAAGTGATTGCCTTAAATTGGCACAGGCCAGTGGTGATATATCGAAGTCTGCAGACTGTGAGCAATTAGCTGAATGTTTTTGGATAGGTTGGGAAGGTGCCGTAAGCCGAACACGTTTAGTGGGAAATGCAACACCACTGGATAACTACTTCCAATATTTTATTGCTAGCTTGCCTCGATAATAACAGGGTGAAGGTAGTAAATTAATGGAACAAGTAATTGGTATACAAACACCTGTAAGCAAGCACCTGTAAGTAAGCAGTTATCAGTAAACAGCTTTCAATAAACAGTTATGGGTAAGCACCTATAACTAAAAAATTTAATCATTAATAGACGATCGGTCTAAAGGGGAAGATATATGTTCAAAGGTATTTTAATTGAAAAAGATGAACAAGGTTACAGAGCAGCAGTTAAAAGTATTGATGAGAGTGTATTGCCTGAGGGTGATGTCACTATCAAGGTTGCATATAGCACTTTAAACTATAAAGACGCTTTAGCAATAACAGGCAAAGGCCCAGTTGTACGTAACTTCCCTATGGTTCCCGGTATTGATTTAGTCGGTACTGTTGAACAAACTGACAGTGATAAATTCAAAGTCGGCGATCATGTTTTATTAAATGGTTTTGGTGTTGGTGAAACACATTGTGGTGGATTGGCTGAAACGGCGCGTTTAAAAAGTGAATGGTTAATTCCTTTACCTTCAGCTTTCTCACCTCGCCAAGCAATGTCGATTGGTACAGCGGGTTATACTGCCATGTTATGTGTAATTGCTTTAGAGAAACACGGTATCACTCCCGATAAAGGAGAGATATTAGTAACAGGCGCCAATGGTGGTGTGGGTAGTTTTGCAATTACCATTTTAGCTAAATTAGGTTACACCGTAGTTGCTTCAACGGGTCGAGTTGATCAAGCAGAATACCTGAAAAAATTAGGCGCAACAGAGGTCATTGACCGTGCCACATTATCAGAGCCAGGTCGCCCATTAGCGAGAGAGCGCTGGGCAGCTGCGATTGACTCTACAGGTAGCCATACTTTAGCAAATATATGCGCTAGCTTAAAATATGGTGGCGTTGTTGCTGCCTGTGGTTTAGCACAGGGCATGGATCTACCAGCAACCGTAATGCCATTTATTTTACGTGGTGTGACTTTGGCAGGTATTGATAGTGTTATGCGTCCAACACAAGACAGAGTAGAAGCATGGGAGCGCCTTGCTACTATTTTAGAAGCCGATGTATTTGATGATATCGCAAAAGAGATCACCCTAGAGGAAGCAATTGATACAGCAGAGCAATTGATTGCAGGCAAAGTACGTGGTCGTGTAGTGGTTAAAGTTGCTGAATAATCAATAAATCTAAATTTAGGCTTAACTTAAGATTTAGATTTTGACTTTGAATTGAATAATAAAAGAGCCCGCTTAATAATCTGAACTGACCCCATTAAGCGAGCTCTTTTTATTGAGCTATTTTAAATCATTGTTTTTAAATGGTAACTTTTAAATAGTAGTTCTTAAATAGAACCCCTTAAAAAACCTTTAAAAATAGATACCTACTGTTTGATGATTTTAAAATTATCCCAAGCTTGAGACGTTGGCATCACTTCTAAACTATTAATATTAATATGTGCAGGTTGCTCAGCAATCCAGAATATAATGTTAGCAATATCTTCCGGTTGTATCGCGCTAGCACCTTTATAGATTTGATCGTATTTTTCTTGATCGCCTTTAAAACGCACTAAGCTAAACTCACTCTCAGCTAACCCCGGCTCTAAGCTTGTTACACGCACTCCCGTCCCTGCAAAATCACTACGTAAGTTGCGAGAGAATTGTGCGACAAATGCTTTGCTTGCGCCATAAACATGGCTACCTGGATAAGCCCAATTAGCAGCAATACTAGCTAGATTAATGATGCTTGCAGATGCTTGAGCACGTAAAATAGGTAAAAGGCTGTGTGTGACATTGACTAAACCCGTTACATTAGTATCAATCATTGTATGCCAGTCAGATAAAGCAGCTTTATCAGCAGGCTCTGCACCTAAAGCAAGGCCAGCATTATTCACTAATATCCCCACTTGTTTAAAACGCTCTGGTAATTGCTCAACAAAGCCAATAACCGCTTCACTATCTCGTACATCTAATACCGAATAAAAGACTTCAGTGAATTCAGAGAGTTCTGCACTCAAAGCTTGTAAACGCTCTTCTCTTCGTCCAGTGATAATTAACGGGTAACCATGTTGAGCAAATTTCTTCGCAGTGGCTAATCCAAACCCAGAAGTCGCGCCTGTAATTAAAACTACCGGATGTTGTTGTGCTTGGCTTTGTTCTGTCATTTCACATTCCTTTAAAATACGTAATAAAGTCAATACTGTTTGATACTTCTACGAATACTAATAGAAAACTATTCTCACTTCATGTGTATTTTCATTAATGCTCAGTTTTACTATTTAATTTCTGTTTCAAACAGTATGACGTAGATGACAATAGTAATAGAGCCAGAACTACATTTTTGTAGTATCAACCTCAGAATCAACTTATAGATCAACTTACTAGAGTAACTTATAAATTAATTTTGTTACTCAATTTAATCGACTTGATCCTAAGAAAACTGAATGCTGTCGTTAACTGAAAATACCAGTGCAACATACACTGCAGGGTAAATTTATTAATGCTTTTGATTCGTAAAAATGAAACAAATGCTCATGGATTTATTGAGCGAAAAAGGAATATTTTTATGCCATTAGAAGTGATACAAGCAGATACCCTAGATACAAGAATCCAGCCTGATACAAAAAATCAGCCTAATACACAAAGCAAAGTTAGCCGCCCTCACCCAGCTTTACTCGGTTCATTAACGCCTAATGTATCACCAGAACAGGTGATTAATTTAAGCCAAGCCCAACTTCTCTACCAAAGTCCGTTGAACAAACCATTACCGATAAAAACTTAAGAAGCCGCATGAATTCACCCTTTAATATCAAAGGTGGAAACTCAGAGCTTTCTGATCAGTTTCTTATCGAAAGCAGGGAACTTGGCATGGTTGGACTACGTACCTTAACTCCATTTGGGGTTGGTGATTATTTAAGAGCAAGCTTATACAACGACGTCACTGAGCAACAAGCCACCAGCTTAGCGGTATTTATGCAACGTTTCGCTCACGATAATTCATAAAATAAATACCCATTACCAACCTGTCTATTTTAATCAGATAGGTTGGTTTTTAGAGCTTCTCCTTTCACTCCTCACAATCCTTCCCCTAACTATCCACGCAAAATGTTCAACTACAGGCCCCCTGTTAATCACAGCATAATAACTCCACTTACCCTATAGATAATGGATAAATGTAACGACATACTCCGGTTGGCAGAGATAGTAATGACTTCATGATTAATGAGTTGTGCATGGTGAATGGTGAAAGGACTTACAATAGACATCAACAAATGCAGTAGTCTACTTTAATTACTTATTCGCTATTACTTATTCGTTATTACTTATTCGTTATTAAAAGGAGGAAGTTAAATTTAGCACCTTGAAGTATTATGGGCATAAAAAAACCTCTTCCCGAATGATTATCGAAAAGAGGTTTTGATAGTAGTATTTATACTTTTCTAAAGCAGTTATGCATCCACTTCTGAAAGCACGCTATCCAATGTTTCAACAATAAAATCCGCTTCTTCCTGCGTTATCGTTAATACAGGACATAAACACAAGGTATTATTTAAGTGTTTAAAGGAACGATTGGTACGTCCTATAATTAATCCTTTTTGCATACACATCCCAGCAACCTTGATCGCCACCGCTTCTGCAACAGGGGTTTTAGTTTCACGGTTACTGACTAACTCAAGACCTAATAACAACCCTTTACCACGTACATCACCAATAATAGGATGCTTGGTTTTTAACAATTGTAGTTGTGTTAACAAGTAATCACCCATGACTGCGCTATTGGTGATCAAGTCTTCTCGCTCTAATATTGCCAAATTCGCCAATGCAGCGGCAGGACCAGCGGTACAACCTGCGTATGTACTTACATCTCGAAAGTATGCTTCTCGGTCAGCACCGTCAGCAAGAAACTCTTCAAATAAAGCTTCTGTTGTGACCACACATGAAATAGCGGCATAACTTGATGCGACACCTTTCGCTAGTGTCACAATATCAGGCTTAATACCGTAATGTTGGTAACCAAACCATTTACCGGTTCTGCCCATACCACACACAACTTCATCCATGTGTATTAATACATTATATTTTTTACAAATCTCCATCACGGCTGGCCAATAACCTTCAGGTGGAGTGATCACGCCTCCGCCAGCAGTAATGGTTTCAAAAACAACCGCACCGACTGTTTCAGGCCCTTCACGTAGAATCACTTTTTCCAACTCTTTAGCTGCTAGAATTCCGTAATCTTTGACATCGCCAAATTGGCTTCTGTACTCACAACAATGTGGGAATTCAACAAAACCAGGAACAAATGGACCATAATGTAAACGACGCTCTTCTTGGCCCGTTGCACTTAATGTCGCGATGGTTGTGCCATGATAATCACGCTCACGGTATAAAATTTTATTCTTTTTGCCACCGTACTTCTGTTGAGAAATTTGGCGTACTATTTTAAAAGCTTTTTCATTAGCTTCTGAACCTGAACTTGCATAATACACTCGGCTCATGCCAGGCATTTTTTGCAGTAATTTCTCAGCAAACTCTGCACTAGGTTCGTTACCTGCAGTACTTGCAAAAAAGTTAAGCTTTACAATTTGATCGCGAACAGCATCGGCAATTTCAGTACGCCCATAGCCAACATTGACACACCAAACACCACCAGAAGAGGCATCTAAATAACTATTACCCTTAGCATCCCATATGCGTGAACCTTCTCCTTTCACCATCACCATTGGGTCTTGTTTTTTTAACACGCTGTGCTGGCTTAAATGGTGCCAAACATGGTTACGATCTTTTTCAATTATCTCTGCTGTTTTTGAGTCCATCATGTTATTCCCCTATGCTAAGTAGTCATTTTCGATGACTCAGCCTAACTTATAAATTAACCTCTCGATTAGCGCCAGCCACTTTATTCGATAGAGCCAGATAGAATTTTTAAGGTGTTATTTAAGTGGAACTACAATTGCTTATCTTTGGCTCTATCCGTTACTGGTTATTATTGTGATAGTGTGGCCAATATTAAATAAAACTAAGGAAAATCAGTGGAACAAATTTGGTATGTATTGCCTGTGGTGATGTTCGCGGCTGTGGTGCGAGGATATAGTGGATTTGGTTTTGCTGTGATTGCAGTGGTGGGATTAAACTTCTTTTTTGAGCCACAGCAAAGCATTGCCATTGTTTTATCTTTAGATCTAATTTGCAGTCTAAATTTATGGCGACAAGCCGTTAAACAGGCGAATTTTCCCGCCTTAAAAAGGTTAGTGATAGGGTCTATATTCGGTATTCCTATCGGTTACAGCTTTTTGCTTTTAATTCCTGCAGAAACACTAAAGCTCTTAATTTGTTTAGGTGTTTTAACTTTAGCCGCTTTGCTTTTCTCAAGTTACAGACCTTTTAATGCAGAAAAAAACATCACTAAAGTAGGTTTTGGTTTGGCATCAGGGGCCGGTACTGCCAGCGCATCAATCGGTGGGCCAATGATTGTGTATTACATGTTATCAAGTAATTTACCAACGAGTAGCCAACGCGCTACGATGATTTTATTTTTTATTGCCAGTGAAGCATTAACTGTGATCACCCTTATTAGTGGTGGGCTAGTGGATGACACGCTACCCCAGGCATTATTAATACTAACTCTACCAACTTTGTTAGCGGTGTATTATGGACAATACTTATTTAACAAAAAACCTCCTCAATCATTAAAAAGTTTTGCCTTACCTATCATGGTTGTAGTGGCTTTACTTGGCATAGCAAATTCAGCACATACCTTATTAACATAACCTTCAGAGAACCACTTGGTTCTAGTGAACCTAGTGGCTTTATTTAGCATAAAAAATGCAACCGTTCCCTTATTATAATACCCCGTCAAATACTCCCTATATAGCTGTTTTAAATACGATTAACCGCGCACCATGCCCTTTTAGATTTATGAGTAGGTCAAGCATCAGGATCAACTGCCTTCTTTTGCTAATGTGTAGCTTTACTGATGTATAACGACACAAAACTAACCAGCACCATTACTAATGACAAGGTGCATTACTTAGTCGGTAATGGGCATATAAACCACGATACAAAGTCTATATAGGACATAAAGGCGCAGCAGGCTATCAATGTAAGTGGTCGCAATGCTTTGTTAATAAACGCTGTTAAGCCTCATTAGAGGTACTATTATTAGGTTCACTTACGACCTGAATCCAAGAAGAACTAAAAGAACCTCAAGCTAAACAATCCCAGCTTAGTATTAACAGATGCGATTAATGCAATATGCAATCTAAAACGAGCGGTATTCGCCATAAGAAATTAACTTTCTTTAATTGTTAAAAGTCAGCAGGTTAAAACTTAGCAAATTAGTAGGTTAAGAATCATGGGAATGGCTTATTACTGTAAATTACAGGACAGCAGGAAGGCTTTTTTGTTGCAGTAGTCAGAGGCTAATTAGGTAAGTAGGTAAGTAGGTAAGTAGGTAAGTAGGTAAGTAGGTAAGTAGGTAAGTAGTGGAATAATTAAACAGTTAAAAACAATTTGATACTTGTCAATAAGCCCCTGCAAATAGAACTTGTAAATAGCTTTAATGCTTAAAAATAAGCACGACTATTGCAATTTCAGTGCGTTTTTCATTTATATTTACGTAATAAAAAAGCCCGCTATTAGATCCTAATAACGGGCAAATAATGTAGATATATATCTTATTTTTTAATTGTATCCTTTCCAAGGGATTAATTTAGATTCTAAATAGCGCATCAGCAGGTCAAAACAATAGGCGATAATACCAATTACAATAATGCCGGCGATCACCACATCAGTCACTAGGAATTCAGAGGCATTTAATACCATAAAGCCAATACCACGTTCTGCTGCGACCATTTCAGCGGCAACTAAGGTTGTCCAACCAAAACCGATAGCAATACGCATTCCAGTCATAATGTCAGGCATTGCACCTCGAGCGATAACCTGCGTGATCACCTGCCATGGTGTTGCGCCCATTGAGTACGCAACTTGGATTTGCTCAATACGCACCGACGTCACGCCAGAACGAGCACTGAGTACAATAGGTGATAACATGGCTAAGAAAATAAGCGTCACTTTACTTGACTCATCAATACCTAACCAAATAATAATAAGCGGTAAATAAGCTAATGGTGGAAGAGGACGATAGAATTCAATTAAAGGATCAAAAATCCCACGAAAAACACGATTACAACCGATCGTAATACCTAATGGAATACCAATTAAACAAGCAAGTAAAAAGGCACCAAAGATACGTACTAAACTCGCATTCAAATGTTCAACAAGTGTTGCACCGGCAAACCCATCAACCGTGATATCAATTAAACGCTGCACCACATCAACAGGTGAAGGTAAAAAGATTGGCTTAATAAATCCACCTTCCGTAGCAATAGCCCATATAGCAATAAAGAAAATAGTTGAAAAAACACCAATTAAACGACTATCACCAGCACCGGGTGTACCAAAATATTCACCACTTTGTACGGCACTTGGCGCAGTCATTTTTTTAATTTTAAGTTGTATTTTATCTAACAATGAAACCGACGCAGCTGCACTTTCACGTTCTTCTTTAGTGTCTACCATTTGCGGCTCTTTAGCTGCTTTGCTGTTTACTATTTTTTTCTTGGATTCACCTATCGAGCTTGAACCCATTTCTTTAGTCATACTGGTCATAATCGTTCCTTAGGCTACGGCCAATTCATCGCCATGAATAATGGCTAATACTTTTTCACGCATCGCTATAAATTCGGGGCTAGATTTAACTTGTCTTGCATCTCTGCAATCTAAGAATTGTTGATTAAAATTTAACTCGAATTGATGTGTGATACGGCCAGGGCGAGGAGACATCACTACTAATCTAGTTGCTAGCAACAAGGCTTCATCAACACTATGCGTAATAAAAAACATCATCTTGTTGGTTTTACGCCACACATCTAGCAATAACTCTTGTAATGACTCGCGAGTCAGTGCATCCAGTGCACCTAAAGGCTCATCGAGTAACAACATTTTAGGGTCATTAGTTAACGCACGAGCAATCCCAACACGTTGCTGCATACCACCTGAAAGTTGATAAACCTTATGCTGATGAAAGTCTTCTAAGCCAACCAGTTTTAGATATTCCGCAGCACGTTCACGACGTAATTTTTTATCCACCCCCTGCAGTTTTAAACCAAACTCAGTATTTTCAATCACATTTAACCAAGGTAATAATGCGTGTTTTTGAAACACTACTCCGCGGTCTGCATCTGGCCCAGTGACTTCATCGCCAATCTCTTTACCACATAACACCCTTGGATAACCTTTTACTTTACTGCTACCTAAGGTTAGATACCCTTTACTTGGAGAAATAAAACCAGCAATAAGATTTAGCAACGTTGTTTTACCACAACCTGATGCTCCTAAAGCAACCACTAAGTCACCTTGCTCCATGGTCAGATTTACATCTGATAAAGCTGTCACCGACTCGCCACCCTCTGAGCCGGGATAGACAACTGAGACTTCGCAAACTTTCAATGTGTTCATTACAACGCTCCTAAATTAATATTCTTAACGTAATTGATGAGTTATAGTTTTGATGCCGCAATTGCGTATTCAGGATTAACAAAGACACTATAATCAGGCATTAAATCGTTAATTTTATTTTCTTTTTTCAAAAATTCTGACGTTGATTTTAAAGATTTGGCAGCACCACCATCGGCACCACAACCCAACCAAGTACATGATAATTGTTGCGTGAAAGTAGGGAATTCATAAAGCCCTAATACACTTGCAACTTGGTTAACATCACTGCCAGATATTTTTGCGATTGATTTTGCAATGGGATGAGATGCATCAAATGTGTCTTTGTTGCTGCGATATTCCTGGTCAAGGTCACCGGCTATTTTCAATATCTTAGCCATAAAATCCGCATTTTCTTTGCCGAATTCTTTATCAACGATCAAGCCATCAAAAGTAGGTTTCCCCCATGAACTTAAGGCTTTAGAGGTAATTAATACATCACCATCTTTTTTGATATTGCCTAATACAGGATCCCAGATAAATGCACCGTCAATATCACCTCGTTGCCATGCTGCGTTGATAGTATTCGGTTGCATATTCGTTAATTTAACGTCTTTATCCGATAAACCAAATTGCTCCAATGCAAACAGAGCATGGAAATGGGTTGTTGATACAAAAGGAACCGCAATACGCTTACCTTTAAGATCTGATGGTGCAGTAATACCACTTCCCTTACGTACCACTAACGCCTCCGCATCGGCGATATTTTCTAAAATCCAAACTAATTCAACTTCGATACCACGACTCACCGCGGCAGCAATTGGGCTAGAACCTGCAGAAGCAAGGTCAATTGAACCTGATGCCATCGCAGTGATTACTTTTGCACCAGAGTCAAAACGTTTCCATTTCACCTCATAACCCGTTTCTTTTTCTATTAACTTTTCGTTAATCGCGTGCTTCCAAGGATTATTCATGCCCATATACCCGATAGTGACATCCTTTGCACTTACCGTAGATGCAAATAATAGCGCTGCCATGGCTGTCATTAACTTGGTTGGTTTAGATTTTTTCATCTTAAAATTCCTTATTTATCTGATGCTCTGGATGTGACGTAACTTTCGTTATTTAAACTACGCGGTGAAAAAAATAAGATACAGAGCCAGTTTTTTAAATTCATGGTCCACGATTAATCATGTAATTTTATAAGCCCATTTTCATAACAACCACTTTAACAATCTGTAATTAACCACAGTAGGAGCAAGGTTAAAACACAGATTGGCTCAAAAATTGCCTTAACAATGCATTAACAAACACAAAGATTGTTAAGCACATGAAAACTTATAAACAAAATTCGCTCCAACTTTTAACGCAGGTACCCTATGGTTGATTTTTTAATGAATATTGAGCTGCATCAAAACAGCACTTATCAACAACAGATCCGTGAAAAATTAGTCGAGCTAATCGAGCAAGATGCCTTTGGTGACAAGGCCTTACCCTCAGGTAGGAAGATGGCACAACTATTGAAAGTATCCAGAAATACGGTCGTACTTGTGTATGAAAGTTTAGTCGATGAAGGTTTTCTAATTGCGCGTAAACGTAGTGGATTTTTTGTACACCCAGACTTACTTATGGTGCAACGCCTCCCCAATTCGGTGCAAAAAGACCATTTAGCAGAGACACTAAACCTCAATCAACCGAATTGGTCTAAACGCTTGCAAAAACACCCTAGCCAGTTATCGACCCTCAATAAAGATGAAAACTGGAGCAAGTATCCCTACCCTTTTATTTATGGCCATATTGACGTCAGTGAGTTTCCGCTTTATCAATGGCGAGAATGTTCACGAATAGCAGAAAGCAAAGGCAAATTACATGAATGGGTTGAAGGTTATATCGATATGGATGATCCACAGTTGGTATCGCAAATTCGCCAACAAATTCTATCAAAACGGGGTATTAGCGCAGATTCCGATGAAATACTAATTACTCTTGGCACACAAAATTCTCTGTTTTTATTAACTAGCTTATTAGCAGACAAGTCAGTGACTTTCGGCGTAGAAAATCCCGGTTATGCAAATTTACGACATGTCATTTCACTATGTGATAGCCCAATGAAGGCGTTGGAAGTTGACCATCAGGGATTAAAAGTAGGTGAACAACTTAATGATTGTGATTATGTCTGTGTGACACCGAGTCACCAATACCCATCGACTGTCACCATGAGTATAGAGCGTCGTAAAGCTTTGCTTGAGCAAGCTTCAAAGGATGACTTTATTGTTATTGAAGATGATTATGAAAGTGAAGTTAACTTTATTGAAAAACCGCTTCCCGCTTTAAAAAGCTATGACCAAGATGGTCGAGTTATTTACACCGGCAGTTTATCCAAGTCGCTAACACCAGGTATACGTATTGGTTATATGGTGGCGGATAGATCATTGATCACCGAGTTACGTACATTACGCACTTTGCATTATCGCCACCCACCGTCTAACAACCAACGTATTACTGCTCTATTTATTAGCCAAGGTTATTACGACAGCCATGTACGCCGTATGCGCCGTACCTATGAAAAAAAATGGTTACAGATGCAACAAGGTATTGAACAGTATTTATTGAATTGTGAAATCCACTCTACACCAGGTAGCTTCTGTTTCTGGATAGGATTGCCTAAAACCATCACTAGCCATAAATTACGTGAAGTAGCTGCACAACAAGGTATTTTAATTGAATCAGGCGATACTTTATTTATGCAACAAGACGCCCCAAAAAACTATATAAGGTTAGGTTTTTCTGCCATCAATATTGATAAAATTTTACAGGGATTAGCCATACTAGGCGGCCTGATCGCACAATTAGAACGAAAGGCACTTAACGATAAAACCGCTTGAGTCGTTCTCCCTAATAACAATAAACGCTAATAGTTATTATAGCCGTTGCAATTATTTTTTGAATTTAAGATAACAACTTATTGAAAGCAACTGATGAAAGTAGCTATGAAAGTAACTATGAAAATAGCTATGAAAATAGCTATGAAAATAGCTATGAAAATAGCTATGAAAATAGCTATGAAAGCAAATGCTTAAAACTGAGGCAAAGTTTAAATCGCTCATAGTCACTGATAGAAAAGCTTAAACGAGCCTCAATAATTGTAACAGATCTTAAATAGCGCCCTCTTGTATACTTTACTTATCGTGCTAACCAACCACCATCTACGGCAATTGTATAACCATGGATATAGTTTGCGGCCTCGGAAGCTAAAAACACGCAAGGCCCTGCAATATCTTCAGGTGTGCCCCAACGCTCAGCAGGAATACGCTCAAGGATCGCAGTATTCCGTGCTTCATCGGCTCTCAATGCCGTCGTATTATTTGTTGCCATATATCCAGGCGCGATAGCATTAACATTAATTGAAAATTTGGCCCACTCATTCGCCATGGCTTTAGTGATACCCATTAATGCACTCTTTGATGCAGTATAAGAAGGGACACGTATACCACCTTGGAAAGAAAGCATCGAAGCAATATTAATGATTTTCCCTCCCTGCTTCTGTGCAATAAACTGCTTGGCAACGGCTTGAGACATAAAAAAAGCAGTCTTAGTATTAACATTCATTACGTCATCCCAGTTTTCTTCTGAGAAATCGAGCGCATCTTCACGGCGAATAATACCGGCGTTATTCACTAAAATATCAATTTTATTGAAACGCTGTAGTGTTTCTTTAATGATATCCGCAATACCATCTTGTTTAATTAGGTCAGCACGCAGGTCAAGAAACTCATAACCGGCAGCTTCCATTTTTTCCATAGTCTGCACTGGAGCAGAACGATTCACGCCAACCACTTTACAACCAGCTTCTGCCAACCCTAGTGCAATAGCCTGCCCTAAGCCAGTATTACAACCAGTCACAATTGCCACTTTATTTTGTAAACTAAATGATTCCAAAATCATAATATCTTCCTTAATTACTTTCACCTGAACAAAGAAATAACCCTAAACAGCATGCTTCAATATACACAAAAAAACCACAACCAACAAATATTATTGAAACGATGTTTTATAATTAACATAAAATAATAAGTGTCTTACTTTCTGATAGAAAATATTACTGTTTTTAAATTTTTAAAAAGGACTTTTAAAAATACTGCACTACGCTATCCCACACTATATAATGTATAAAATAGTGCTTAATAAGGATAAACAATGGATAAACCAACTCAGCCTGAATCAGTCTCATCCGTATTAAAGGTATTTAGTATTTTACAAGCCCTGGGTGAACAAAAAAATATCGGTGTATCCGAGCTATCACAACGCTTAATGATGTCTAAAGCAACAACTTACCGATTTTTGCAAACTATGAAAACACTCGGTTATGTAACGCAAGAAGAGGAAGCGGATCGATACGCTTTAACCCTAAAACTGTTTGAATTAGGCGCGAAGTCGCTAGAGTACGTAGATTTAATTGGCTTAGCTGATAAAGAGATGCGATTCATTTCAGAGCAAACTAATGAAGCATTACACTTAGGTGCATTAGATGATGATTCAATTATTTATATTCATAAAATTGATTCTAATTACAGCTTAAGAATGCAATCAAGGATCGGTCGCCGTAACCCTCTTTATAGTACCGCTATTGGGAAAGTGTTATTAGCTGAACGTGAACAGGATTTTATTCGTGATACATTATCTCGCGTTACATTTGTTAAGCACACAGAGAAAACATTAGAGAACACGGATCAACTCATTGCAGAATTAACCTTGGTTAAAGAACAACACTATGCACAAGATAACCAAGAGCAAGAACCAGGATTAAGATGTATTGCCACACCAATATATGACCGATTTGGCACAGTGATAGCTGGTATTTCAATTTCACTACCTACAATACGTTTTGATGAAGATCGCCTCAGCTATTATGTTGGCTTATTACATCAAGCAGGTAAAAATGTGTCATCTCAATTAGGTTTTAAAGATTACCCAAGCCTATGAAAAAACGATTAAAAGCGGTATTGACGTCAGCCTTCATCTATCCAGGATTAGGGCATTTTTTGTTTAAGTACTACATAACGGGTGCAATTATTATGGCGGGGTTTTCTGTACCGTTATGGTTATTGATTAAAGAAATGTTTACTAAAACAGAGCAAGTAATAATAAACATTCAACGAGGAGAGATCCCCTTAACTATCGACGCGATCAGCGATGCTATTTTAATGAGCTCCGGTGCAAGTATGCAAACTCTTAATATGTACTCTTATGCGCTACTCGCTTTTTGGATTATCGGTATAGTGGATCTATATAGAGTATCTTCAAAGAAGTAGCCATTAAGACGATTAGCTACTTCTTAACCAATAAAATATCGCAAGGCAACTTGGTTAATAGCGCGGTTGTGGTGCTGCCGATCCAGAGTTGCTCTAGTTTATTTCTGGTCACCATCCCCATTACTAAGATATTACTATTATTTTTGGTGATATATGCACTTAGTGCGACCTCTGGCACGCCCTCCAATAAAATGCATTTACCAGAAGAGACGCGATATTTCTTAGCAAAGTCTGCTAACCCATCTCGATGCATCGCTAATATTTTATGCTTGTATTTCACTAATACTGAGGTCACATAATAACAATGCGCAACAACCCAGCCTGCTTTTAATAGGCGCGACCAACTTTCAGTTAATGCAATAATATTTTCGTCGATAGTACCTGACCTAGCATGCTCATGTAATGGATCAACAGCAGCCACCAATTTAATAGGATCATTCCAGGCTTTATGGTTGAGCAATAGCACAGGACAATCGATATCCGTTAACTTTTGAAAGATTGAATGTCGTTTCTCAACCACATTATCTTCAATCACAACGAGGCTATTTGCATTCTGTTTAATGTCAGTATTAAGGACTTTAAGATAATCGGCAGATTGATTAATCACTATCTCTACCTTAATCGCATTCATGTCAAAAAATTTAATTAATTTTGCTTTTTTTAACTCTATTTTTGCCATTAATTCATCGAGTAAAGTATCTTTTTCAGTGAATAGATGCCAATAACCACGCCCCTTTAATTGTGTACTTGCATCGATGATTATTTTCAGCGTTGTTTGATGCGGCGGAATAAGATGAACCAGTTTATCTAATGAAGTCGTTTGGTAATAAAAGCGACTATCAATAAACCAAATAAATTGTTCTGTAATCATATATAAATTCACATTAATAGAGAGTTGATCGAGTATATACCTGTTATCAATCAAGATGCAAAAGCCAACAAGTCGTGAGTTAAACAGGTTCTAAATCAAGATGACTTGAGTATTACCATTGCACATTAATAGAATACAAAACTATACAATAAAGGTTAAAACAATATCGCCAAAGCCCCAGGTCAATGTGCCTAAAATAAGTAAAATACCTTCACTTATCCCCGCATTAAATTTAATTGAATGCATCGACTCTTTGATTAGTATGAGATATTTTTCTTCTATATCATCTAGCTCTTCTTGCACATAGTCTGGCGTTGCCTTTAATAATCTTAATTTACGTTTTTTTTGTAATATTTCGAGGCGTTTTCGTATTGATAGCCGGCTCATTAAGACCCTTTCTTCGATAATGCCAGAAAAACCAGAAATAATACCTAATACCACTACCACACTACCTGACCGAGAAAACCACTCAGTATCAAGTAACTGGATCAAGGAAAAGTAATACCCTAAACCCAGTATGAGTGCAGTTAGAACAAATAAAACAACGTGATGACGTATTGAAATGGGTAATGTCGTCAACAAACCTAGAGCCACCGTTTTTTCTTAAATAAAATAACTAAACTTAATGAAATAAAGCCCATAAAGCTGAGCAAATAATAATAACCGTGGGTTACTTTTAACTCAGGAATATATTCAAAATTCATACCATATAATCCCGCTAAAAAACCTAACGGAATAAAGATAGCGGTGATCACCGTTAATACTCGCATGGTGGCATTTAGCTGGTGAGATGTAACGGATAAATAACCATTGATCAGATCGCTACAAATATCATAATGCATTTGCGACAAACTCAATAAGCGCTCAATACGCTCGTGAACATCGGTTACCGTATGTAGTTCAGCTTGGTTGATGATAGGCGTTTCATCCGTCACTAATATTTTCAGCTCACTACCGATATTGCTATGATAATTAAACGTGCGTTTAAGCTTAGTCAAACGAGAACGATACAGAGTAATTTCCTGCATCATTTTATCATCGCCTCCCATCTGAAACTTATCTTCTAAGGACTCTAGTTTTTCTTCAAATTCAAATAGTTTTTGAAGGTAGATACCACAACTATAATGAAAGATCCTGAGCGCTAAAGTGATCGGGCTTTTTGATAGATACTTTTCCCCTTCAACACTGAATAGTTTATCAATAGAGATAGATTTTTTAGCATGCGAAGTGATCACAATATTAGTGCCTACAAACATACCAATTTGTAAGTGCTCAAAGACTAAATCATCACCGGGATGAAAAATACCGCGATAAAGCATAAATATATATTCATCAAACAATTCAATTTTTGGCGGATGGCGATCACGTTGTACGTCTTTAATCGCTAAAGAATGGCACCCTAATTGTTTCATGAATAAGCGCTCTTTCTCTTGATCATGGGAATCAAAATCTATCCATAAAGAATCATTTTGATTCTGCTTCCAAATCTCAACTAAGGACTCATCGCCATAAATGAATGACTTATCTTCTTTTAACAACATACATCTGATCATAATTATTCTCTTTTTATGACTTAAACGATTTTTAATCTTGTTTATAACTATCTATACCCATGCCACCTCAAGATGCTTTGTCAGGCGAAACCTCGGATAGCAGAGCAAGGCGCAACATGAGGCCTTTCGAGAGATTAACTTCGTTAATCCTCTATCGGCAGGTGTAAATGCAAGCATTTAGCACCTTCAATGGTTATTCCCTTTTTGATTGTTGCAACGCAGGGCTGATGTAAGAGGTTGCGCCCCGTAGGGCAAGGCAACTTGTACCCATCTGCGTTGTTATAAAATCTCTATGTAGAATAACTATACTTCAATTTTATGCCTAGCATCTCGGTACAATTTGCCTTGCTGACTTTGCATCTTGAGGTAGCATGGGTATATGTATAGTGAGCTAGGTTGCGCTTCGTGTCATCTTTTTATTGTTTATCAATAATAAATTCCTTTGTTTAGGTAAAGGTTATAAACTTTATTTTAACTTTTATAAATTTATTCGGTGGAGTATGTCCTTAGAAATTATCACCTGGGTTGCCATTGCATTATGCATCTCGCAATCAGCTATTTTTTCAGGGTTGAATATTGCCTTATTTTCATTAAGCCGATTACAGCTCGAAGTTGAATCAACAAAAGGCAATAAAGAAGCTAAAAAAGTATTAGGGTTACGTAATGACTCGAACTTTTTATTAACCACGATCCTGTGGGGTAATGTTGGAATCAATGTATTATTAACCTTATTATCTGATTCTGCCTTAGCAGGAATAAGTGCTTTTCTATTTTCAACGATCGCTATTACCATCATTGGTGAGATCACGCCACAAGCTTATTTCTCAAGAAATGCTCTGAAAATGGGCGCTTTATTAGCGCCGGTGATCAAGTTTTATCAGATTTTATTTTACCCCGTCGCTAAACCTACTGCGTTAATTTTAGACGCTTGGTTGGGTAAAGAAGGTATCACCTATTTAGCTGAGAGTGAGTTAAGTAGCATTATCCGTAAACATATTGAAGCAGAAGAAACAGATATTAACCATGTAGAAGGTATCGGTGCATTAAACTTTTTTAAATTGGATAAGATTTCAGTCATCGAAGAAGGAGAAGTAATCGATCCTGACTCTATTATTGCCTTGCCAACCAAGTTAGATTTACCGATTATTCCAGAGATTACGTCCGCACCGAATAATGAATTTTTAAGATTAATGAATAAATCAGGCCATCGTTGGGTAGTATTAACTAACCCACAGGGAGATCCTCTTGTGGTGGTCGATTCAGATAGCTTCTTACGTGATGTATTTTTTGAAACAGAAAATTTTGACCCGTATAAACATTGTCATCGTCCAACCATCATTAACGATGAATCAACCATGTTAAACGATGCCATTATTAAAATGAAAATGATTGAGCCCGTGGATAAGTCTTTTGATGGCGCAATCGAACGAGATGTATTACTTATTTGGGGAGAGAACAAGCGCATTATTACTGGCGCAGATATATTTGGCTTGTTGTTAAAAGGCATACAACCACCAGAACTGCAAATTAAAACATCGACTTCGGTCAAAAGTTAAATTAACACTAAAGCCAAGTTCGTATTAATGCGACTCTACCGATAACAATCATTTGCCGGCTGAAAAACGATAAAGCTTACGAAACTATACCCGCGTTTGAAACTACACCGGCGTTTAAAGGCGACTAAAGGAACTTTTATGAACTTAACACAAATCAACGACATCTTATCGTATAAGATCCTAACCGTAGCCGATCACGCTATTACCCTAGGCAGTATTTTGTTGATACCTTCTGTATTAATTATGGGGATAATATTAACACGCTGGATAGCAAAATTGATCACTAAACGTTTAGTCTCAAAGAAAACGGATCCTAATATTATCCATTTGCTGCTACGTATGTTCTACGTGATTGCAATGGCAATCTTACTAATAACAACACTAGATTTAATTAACGTGCCAATCACCGCATTTGCTTTTTTATCCGGTGCCATTGCAATTGGCTTTGGTTTTGGTGCACAAAACATTATTAATAACTTCATTAGTGGCTGGATATTAATGTGGGAACGCCCGATACGTATTGGTGATTTTTTAGAAGTTGAAGATGCGAAAGGAGTCGTTGAAGAAATCAACACTCGCTCTACACGAATACGTCGAGTAGATGGTGTACACCTGCTTATTCCAAATAGTAAATTATTGGAAAATACCGTTGTTAACTGGACCTTAATTGACACCTTGGTTAGAACATCCGTTACAGTAGGCGTCGCTTATGGGTCACCAGCGAGAAAAGTAGCGGATCTGATCATGCAAGCCACTAAGGA
Organism: Vibrio sp. 2-Bac 85; assembly: GCF_037546705.1. Taxonomy (NCBI): domain Bacteria; kingdom Pseudomonadati; phylum Pseudomonadota; class Gammaproteobacteria; order Vibrionales; family Vibrionaceae; genus Vibrio; species Vibrio sp. 2-Bac 85. The sequence continues at coordinate 182,735 of NZ_JALAAB010000001.1, forward strand.
ACAACAAAAAATCGTGATGTCACCAGCACCTGTTGTTACCTTTGAAGACTTCGGTGATAACGCACTCATGTTTGAAGCTACCTTTTGGTTAGATTCAACAACAGAAGGCGGTTTAAGGGTGATGCGCAGTAATATTCGATTTCGTTTAGAAGAGCTCTTTGAAGAACATAATATCGTTGTTGCTTATCCACAAAGAGACCTGCATATCGACGGCTCATTAACTCTTAATAGAGAGAGAGTTTCCATTAAAAAATAATAGGTACTGTTTACATTTTTTAATCATGTTCGGGCCATTAATCGCATCATTGTGATTAATGGACGACACCCAGCAATAAATACCACCCAAATAGCGATGACAAATAGCGATGCATTAAACGTTTAACCACCACTAACGAGTAAGTAGTGGTAGTAATAAAATAGGTTGTTGTTAAACTTCATTAAATAAAAAAATACACCAGATTTAAGCGAGCACCCGTAATTATGTTTGAACAATTCCTTTCAATTGATTTAACAAGTAACGCTTTTTTTCAAGCACTAATCAACAGCAATAGTGTATTAACTATCCTGCTCATTTTAGTATTAATGGGCAGTAAAGTTTATATATTGAAATTGCTGCAGCAAAAAGGAAAATCTAATAAGCGCTTAAAAATGAATATTGTAAATAATGCAATTACGATACTTATTTTTATTGGCATCTTTAACATTTGGGCCGCCGAATTTCATGAATTTGCTATTTCAATTGCCGCCTTTGTGGTTGCTATTGTGATTGCGACGAGGGAGTTTATTCAATGCTTTATTGGCTTTTTATATATTGTATCAAGCCGACCTTTTCGTATCGGAGACTGGATACAAGTAGGCGATAGTTATGGTGAAGTGCATTCCATTGACTGGGCTAAATTAACCTTATTAGAGGTCAACATTGATGCCTATGAGTACACAGGGAAAACCTTGTATGTACCTAATAGCAAATTAATTACCTCATCCATTAAAAACTTAAACTTTCTAAAACGATATGCCATGCACCATTTTACAATCACACGCGATGGCAGTGTTAATCCCTTTGTTTTTTTAGAAGAACTATATGACAAAGCACATAGTTACTGCGCAGATTTTAACGATGTAGCAATACGTTACAACCAACTAATTGAAAATCGTTTAGATGTTCACATCGCTGGCCCTGAGCCACATATTCAAGTGGCCACTTCAGATATTGGAGATACACAATTATTATTTACTATTTTCTGCCCCACTGACCGTGCGCTAGAAATTGAACAGAGCTTGACCGCAGACTTTATGAAATTGTGGTTTGAGCAACAACAATTAATGCAAAATAATAAATAACTAGGCAAAGTTAAAATCAAATAAACGATTGAATAAAAAGCTAAATAACCCCGTTTTTCTAGCGGCATAAAATTCATAGCACAAATAAAAAAAGGAGGGTTTATGGTAGTAGAACTATTACCCGATTACATTGAAAAAATTAATAATAGCTTTGAATCAGAGCAGGATATTAGCGCATTAGTTGCAGAAATTGAGCAACAGTTATCCGATGAACAAATTGCAATTTTATTAGAGTCATTTCCCGTTAAACTCAGGATCAGCTTATGGAAAACATTAGCTGAAGAAACACAGCAAAATGTGTTTATCGTGATGAAGCATGAATCTAGGGAGTTACTACTTGGTACTCTGGAAGATGAAGACTGCTTTCCTCTTTTAACTAAATTGGACGCGGTAGATCTTTTAGAGTTATCTGAAAGTCTAAATGATCGTTTTGTTGATTATGCTGTCACTAACATGACGGCAAAGCAACGTAGTTTATATAAAAAATCCTGTGATTATTCACTTGATGAAGTAGGTCATTGGCAAAACTTTACTGAAGTTCAAATACCACAACAGTTGAAGCTATCAACGGTAAAAAAAGTATGTAGTAAGAACTTACCTTCTTTTACTGATGTTATTTATATCGTCGATGAGAACGCAGCATTAGTTGGTGAGATTGCATTAAATGCGGTCTTTAAAGCGAATACTGATGAAGAGTTTCACGCTTTAATTAATACCGATGTGGAGTTTGTTAGCAGTAATGATGACATTGCTGATGCATCTGAAATGTTGATTGACTCAGATAAGTCTGCATTACCGGTTATTGATGAGAACCGTTGCTTAACTGGACGTTTAGATTTACCTACTGCGTATCGTTATAAAGAACAAATTATCGAAGCACAATTAATTCAATCTGCCGGTTTAGTGGAAGAGGAAGATTTATTCGGTAATGTTTGGCAAAGCTCAAAAAACCGCGCGGTATGGTTAGGTATTAACTTAGTAACGGCTTTCTTAGCCTCTTGGTTTATTGGTTTATTTGAAGCCACCATTCAACAAGTAGTTGCTTTGGCGGTATTAATGCCAGTGGTTGCCTCAATGGGTGGGATATCAGGTAGCCAAACGATTACCTTAATCATACGAGGTTTAGCGCTTGGACAAATTAACGATGCCAATAAAAAAGATATCATCACTAAAGAACTTAAAGTGGGAGCTATTAACGGAGTGTTATGGGCGATTGTGATTGGCGCTATCACCTTTGTTTGGTTTGATAACCCACTGCTTTCATTGACTATCTTTATTTCTATCTTAGGTAATATTTTAATCGCCTCTTTATCGGGCGTTTGGGTACCTTGGATATTAAGTAAATTTAATATTGATCCCGCTTTATCAGGCTCCGTGGTATTAACCACTGTGACCGATATTTTTGGATTTATTGTGTTCCTAGGACTTGGTAGTTTGTTGCTACTATAGTTGAAGACTAAACATATCTCTTCCAGAGGCATTAATTAATGACAGCCGTTAATGCCTCGGGTTCTTTACCTACCTCTTCATCAAAACCTTAACCAAACTCTTTATTACTGGATTATTTATTACCCATCAAACTATTTATAACTAGCCACTGTTGCGGAAACTTTCTCTCGATACTCGCAACACATCAGCACAATAAGTAATCTTAACGTACAGGCTTACTGTCTAATATTAGGGAATAATTTTAAGGCTTGTTCAATTGTTTCTCTTTTTTGATTATTAGCTAAATAATTAGCATAAATATCACGGCTGAATACAGGTGCGTTTTCTACTAAAAAGAGTTGGTTATCAGATAAATACTTAAACGTTATTTGACGCGGTAAGTAAGCAGCTCCACCAACTTCTAAAATAAAATTCAATGCGATCTTAGGTTGGCTCATAAAGTGCTTTGCTTCTGGAGCGTCTTGAAACTCACGTAAGTATTGGGCCGTAATAGACTCACCATAATCCACCATAATAAAATCATTCAATGGCGTTGCATTACGCGCATGCTCAGGGTCTGTCGTTACTAAATGTAAGGGGACAGTCGCCACTTTTTCGGAGATAATTTCACCTACAAAAGTAGGCTCAAACAGGAAACCGATATCGATAATACGATTTAATAAACTTTTGCGTAATTCCGGTGCGCTATAGGTGCTGGTTAACAAGCTAACATCTTCAATATTAAGATGGATTTTTTGCAGCCAATTTTGCAAAACTATATCCCATATTGTACTTTTTGCGCCGACCACTAACTGCATTGAGTGTTGTGCGGTGATCCCTACATCTTGCTTGGTCTTTTGCCACATAAAAATTAGCTCGTTGGCATGTTTGATTAAACGATGCCCCTCCGGTGTTAATTTTAAATGCTTTTTACTGCGGTCAAAGAGTAAAACACCCAAGTCATCTTCCAATAACTTAATGCGCGCACTCACTGCAGATTGAGTAATAAACAAGTTTTCTGATGCAATACGAAAATGTAAAGAGCGACTCACTTCTAGAAATGTTTTTAATAACTCTATTTTCATACACTTACCCACTAATCAAAAATTTTAATCAAAGACCCGAAAACAATTAATTTTATTATATAGCGTTTTGTTTATACACTCTACGAACTTAATCTGAGTTCGAATTTAAAGCCACTTTTTAACAGTAAGTTTGTTGGTTTGCATGTGTAACCCAACCTTATTTAAACAATGCTAAGACTCAGTATCAACATGCTAACCATCTAACGTATTAATGGTATTAAATACAGGAATAACACTTATGAAAATTGCAATTTTATCTAGAAACCCAAAATTATATTCTACTCGTCGCTTAAAAGAAGCTGGCGAAGCGCAAGGCCATGAAGTGGATATTATCGATACATTACATTGTTATATGGATATCACCAGTAGCCGCCCTACTGTTCGTTATCACGGTAAAGAACTACCACATTACGATGCGATTATTCCGCGTATTGGTGCATCTGTTACATTTTACGGTACTGCTGTTGCACGCCAATTTGAAATGATGGGCACTTATAATGTCAATGAATCTGTAGCAATAAGCCGCTCACGTGACAAATTGCGTTCAATGCAATTATTGTCTAGAAAAGGCATCGGTATGCCACGTACTGGGTTTGCTAATAAACCAGATAACATTAAAGATTTAATCAAGAATGTTGGTGGTGCACCTGTAGTAATTAAGCTACTTGAAGGTACACAGGGGATCGGTGTGGTATTGGCTGATACAGCTAAAGCAGCTGAAAGTATCATCGAAGCATTCATGGGCCTTCAAGCGAATATTTTAGTACAAGAGTTCATCAAAGAAGCTGGTGGTGCTGATATTCGTTGTTTAGTGATTGGCGGAAAAGTTGTTGCGGCAATGAAACGTCAAGGTGCAGAGGGCGAGTTCCGCTCTAACTTACACCGAGGTGGCTCTGCTGTGGTAGTTAAACTAACCAAAGAAGAACGTGAGACAGCGATTAATGCGGCAAAAATTATGGGGTTAAATTTCTGTGGTGTTGACTTATTACGCGCAGAAAGTGGCCCAATGGTAATGGAAGTAAACTCATCACCAGGTTTAGAAGGTATCGAGAAAGCGACTGGGAAAAACATTGCTGGTATGGTCTTTGACTTTATTGAAAAGAAACCGAAAGCTGTGACCAATAAAACTCGTGGTAAAGGATAGAGTATGAAAAAATTACGCATAGGCGACTTTGATATTTTACTTGGTACACAGTGTAAAATTGAACTGCCGGTAGCAAAGTTGTATACCGATGCCGATGTTTCATTACCCGTACAAATTATTCGTGGCGCAAAAGATGGCCCAACTATTTTTATTAGTGCAGCTGTACATGGCGATGAGTTAAATGGTATTGAAATCATTAGGCGTTTAATTAACAAACCTAATTTTAAAATTATTCGCGGTACCGTGATCGCGGTACCTATGGTTAATGTTTATGGCGTAGTAAATCAAAGTCGCTATATGCCCGATAGACGTGATTTAAATCGTTGCTTCCCAGGATCCCCAAAGGGATCCTTAGCGGCGCGTGTTGCACATATCTTTTTAACACAAATTGTAAAACACTGTGACTATGGCATCGATTTGCATACGGGAGCGATTCATCGCTCCAACTTACCGCAAATCCGTGGTGATATGACCGACCCAGAAACCAAAGAATTGGCACAAGTTTTTGCTGTACCGGTTATTTTACACTCTAATGTGCTAGATGGCTCTTTACGTGAGTCTGCCGTCGAAAATGGCACCAAAGTACTATTATATGAAGCAGGTGAAGCATTACGCTTTGATGATTTCTCTATTCATGCGGGCATCAAAGGAATAGAAAATGTATTACGCCACCTTAAGATGATGCGTAAAACCACCTCTAAGCGTAAATTAAATGAACCCTATATTGCTAATAGCAGTGGTTGGTTACGTGCTAACGCCAGCGGAGTTGTGAAGCATTTAGTAGAACTAGGCGATCGCGTAACTGCAGGTGACAAACTAGCAGAGATTGGTAGCCCTTACGGTGAAATTTTAGGTGTTGTTAAAGCCACTCGCTCTGGTATTTTGATTGGCCAACAAAATATACCTTTGGTACAAGAAGGTGAAGCAATGTTCCACATTGCGTATTTTAAAGAAGATGATGAAGCGGTGCAGGAACACATTGAGTCAGTACAAGATTTTCTGCGTCCTGAAGATGATATGAATACTCATAGTGCATTAAGAGCGGAATAAGAGGTCAATAACATGGTATCAAAAGAGAAAACAATTATTGGTCGCTTAGAGTCAATTGCATTACCTGACTTAGGTATTGATGATATGCAGGTAAGGGTCGATACTGGCGCTAAAACATCGTCACTGCATGTAGATAATATTGTTAAATATATGCAAAATGGTAAACCTTGGGTGAAATTTGATATTCACCCAGATATTCATAACGTAGAGAAATTAATTTCATGTAAAGCAGTGATCAGTGATATTCGTAAAATAAAATCATCGAATGGCACTGCAGAACAACGTTATGTTATTGAAACACCAATGACATTAGGTAAAGAAACTTGGCCAATAGAAATTACCTTAACTGATCGTACTGATATGAACTACCTAATGCTTTTTGGGCGTGAAGCAATTGGTAAACGTTTATTGGTTGACCCTTCTAAGGTATTTTTAGCAACACCAAAAAGCTAATCTCAATATTAAATTAAGTAGGTTTTGTATCAATATTTGATGCAAAGCCTGCTTCCTCCCTAGCCTTTCACTGAAAATGCAAAACTGCTCCTATCAAACGAGTTTGATTACAGCTAATCTTTAACCTCGGGATAATAGAAACATCACCTCCATTTCAACCAATAGTTAAACTTTCAGCTCATCCCGCAGTTTGATTGGTTATTTTAAATATAGTTAAAGGGATATTTATGATAGAGCAACGCTTACATATAATTATTATCTGCGAAGATGAGTGTTTTTTTAACTGGATTGCATCAACAATTAAAGTCTCAGATATGATGGTCGACGCAATAAAACGAGTGAGTATAGATAAGCTATCCGAAATACGTCTATTACCCAGTTGCGACCAGTTACTCATTATACAAGAGGCACTTTATTTACAAAACGTCAAAAAAATCAGTAGTAATTACGCTTCGATGGGACATGAATTCCCATTATTGTTGGTGACAGATAGTTATGCTGAAAGTTATGCAGATAGCTATGTAAATAACAGCGATAGCAAGGATGCTTTTACAATTATTGATACTATTGTCAAAGAAAACTTATCTATTTACTCGTTACGGCACGCCACTCGCTCTTTATTAAAAGACTACAAATTAACCAAGCGATTACAGAGACTTGCTCATTATGATGCATTGACAGGTGCAGCTAATCGCTATTTATTTGATGACCGCATGAATGAAACGATCAAAAAATCTAAACGCTATAAAGAATCTTTTTCCTTATTATATTTCGATTTAAATAGTTTTAAAAAGGTCAATGACACCTACGGGCATGAAGTCGGGGACTTATTTCTTAAACATTTTGTACAACGTCTCAATCAAGTAAAAAGAGAAACAGATACATTAGCAAGGTTAGGCGGTGATGAGTTCTGTATGCTATTACCTAATACCGACGAACAAAATCTAGCGCAATTTATTACTCGAATCATCGACTCTTTTGCAACGCCTTTTTTAGATTTTAATATTAAATTACCAATAAAATCAGCGATTGGAGGAGTCACCATAAAAGATCAAAGTGAAAGCATGCTAAGCCCACAGGAAATAATAAAAATTGCAGATAAATGTGTTTATGAAGCAAAAAAATCAACAGAAACACATTCAGTGTTAAAAGTCATTTAACAGCAATTTTAATCAATATGGGTTTATTTCAGTCGCTTTCACCTGCATCTTTGCATGACCAATTTGCTAAAAAAGTAACCATTTACGCCTTTAATTGACGTATGTAGGCTCTTTTTCTAATCAAAACACAAATAATACGCTTACTGTCAAAATGAATGTGAACGCTAATGTCATTGATATAAAGTCACCTCATGTTCGTTTATGAAGCTGACTATTTTTTACAATTTTGACGAAATTGCTTATGACCTTTTTTAGTTTGTGTTTGAATTTTATTTAAAATCGCTTTGATTTCAGTTTCGTCTTTTGTTGCATTTAATGCTTTAAATAAGCTATTTAACTGCTTTATCTCTGTTACGTACTTTTGCTTTTGATTATGTTGTTCAACATTCATGCCTTGCATATTCGACATAACAGACATGCCCATCTTGGCATGATCCATCTCTTTCATTTTAGTTTTGTCTGAATCAGCATGCTGTATTTTAGTGATCATAACTGGCATATATTGGCTAGCTTTGTCACTTAACATTAATAGCTCATTCAAGTGCTTTTGCATTTTTTTAGCGTCATCAGTTTTAAACCCTTTCACATAAGCCCTCAGTTCACTTTTCATGTATTTCATTGTTTCGCCAAGCTCAGTATCTTTGCTTTCACAATGTTCGGCATGTGCAAAGGCTTGGCTCATTGGTAATGAGAATAATAATGCACCAGCCAATACGAATGTTAGTTTTGTTTTTTTGATTATTGTTTTTTTTATTATTGTTTTTTTAATTATCATTTTTATAGCCATCGTTGTTATTTATAAAGGAGGTAACTCCATGCAAGCCAAATGTTTTGGTTTACCTTATTCTCAATTAAAGCAATAAAATAAACAGGCAAACAAAAGACTCACAATAGAGTCATTTTTTATTTCATGACTTTTTTGATGTCATGATAGTTTATTGTTGTGATGGTAAGTGTAATTGTTTACGCATACTTACTTTTTTCCATTGGAAATATACAGCAGGTAAAATCAATAGCGTTAAAATAATTGCACTGACCATTCCACCAATCATTGGGGTCGCAATACGTTGCATCACCTCTGATCCTGTGCCGTCGCTAATCATAATCGGCACTAATCCAATAACTACTGTTGCGACAGTCATCATCACAGGGCGTACACGCAATCCAGCCCCTTCCATAACAGCCTCTTTTAAATCATCAAGCGAAAACTGTTCGAGACGCTGAGACTTTTTAGCCGCTAGCGATTGATTTAAATACAACAACATGATCACACCTATCTCAATCGATACGCCAGCCAAAGCAATAAAACCAACACCAACCGCAATCGAGAAGTTAAATCCAAGTATAAACATCAACCAAATACCGCCCATTAACGCAAAAGGTAAGGTAGATAAAATCAGTAACACTTCACCTACACGTCTAAAGGCTAAATAAAGCAAAATAACAATAATCAAAATAGTAATAGGAATCACCTTAGCTAACCGTGCATTGGCTTTTTCCATGTACTCATATTGACCAGACCAAAGTAATGAATAACCCGCTGGTAAATTAACTTGGTCGTTCACAATATCACGCGCTTCATTAACATAAGATCCTAAATCACGATCTTCAATATCAACAAAGATCCAACCATTTAAACGCGCATTTTCTGTTTTTATCATCGGTGCACCCGATTCAATATAAACCCTAGCAACATCGTTTAAGCTAATGGTCATTTTTGATGGAGTAATAATAGGCAATGATTTAAGCGCAGAAACGGAATCACGATAATCATTTGGGTAACGTAAATTAACAGGGTAACGCTCTAACCCTTCAATAGTTTCAGTAATATTTTGCCCACCAATCGCAACGGCCACCAACTGTTGAATTTCAGCAATATTAAGTCCATAACGCCCTGCTTTTTCACGGTCAATATCCACTTTCACATAACGTCCGCCACTAACTCGCTCGGCATACACCGAAGCAGTACCAGGCACATCTTTTAAAATCTGTTCGACTTGTTTGCCTATTTTTTCAATCTCAGCTAAATCTCCACCAGCGATTTTGATACCAATCGGTGTTTTAATACCCGTTGCTAACATATCGATGCGTGTTTTAATCGGCATCACCCAAGCATTGGTTAAACCGGGGAACTGAATCAAACTATCGAGCTCCTGTTTTAACTTATCTTTCGTCATACCAGCTCGCCATTCATTTTTAGGCTTAAATTGAATCGTCGTTTCAATCATGGTTAACGGAGCAGGATCGGTGGCTGTTTCTGCTCGGCCAATTTTTCCCCATACTGTTTTAACTTCCGGTACGGTTTTAATGAGTTTATTAGTTTGCTGAAGTATTTGACGCGCTTTACCCACTGAAACACCGGGATAAGTGGTTGGCATATACATTAAATCGCCTTCATCTAACGGCGGTATAAATTCACTACCTATTTTATGCACAGGGTAAAAACCTACCGCTAATAAACACAAAGCAAAAATAATCAATAACTTAGGAAAGCGTAAACTAAAGGCTAAAAAGGGTTTATAGATTGCTACCACTAATCGATTTAAAGGGTTTTTATGTTCAGGGAGTACTTTACCGCGAATGAAATAGCCCATTAAGACAGGAATCAAAGTAATCGCTAAACCCGCCGATGCCGCCATCGCATAGGTTTTAGTAAAGGCTAACGGTGAAAACATCTTGCCTGATTGCCCTTCTAAGGCAAAAACCGGTAAGAAACTAAACGTAATAATTAATAATGAAAAGAATAAAGCAGGCCCGACTTCCGTTGCCGCTTTAGCAATAACCTGCCAACGATTGTCATCGATCAGCTCAGTTTTCTCCATGTGTTTATGCACATTTTCAATCATCACTATCGCACCATCTACCATCGCACCAATCGCAATGGCGATACCGCCTAATGACATGATATTCGCGTTAATGCCTTGCCACGACATAATAATGAACGCGATAAAAATACCCACCGGTAAACTGAGTAACACCACTAGTGACGAGCGAAAGTGAAATAGGAAAGCAGCACAGACTAAAACCACCACGATAAACTCTTCAAGCAGTTTATCGTAAAGGTTTTCTACCGCTGAATTTATCAGTTCAGAGCGATCATAAGTTGGAATGATCTCAACACCTTCAGGTAAACCATTTTGTAATTCATTTAATTTATCTTTAACGGCTTCAATCACCCCTTGGGCATTTTCACCAAAGCGCATCACCACTACACCACTGACCACTTCGCCTTCGCCATTAAGCTCAGTAATACCACGGCGCATTTGTGGCCCTAAACGAATTTCAGCAACATCACCCAATAATAAAGGTGTGCCGTTATCATTCACCCGTAAAGGGATAACTTTAAGGTCATCAATAGAGGAAATATAACCAGAAGTACGTACCATGTATTCGGCTTCAGCCATCTCTATCACACTCGCACCAGATTCTTGATTGGCACTTTTTATCGCATTGCTAATAGTGGTTAGCGACAGGTTGTAAGCACGTAACTTATTAGGATCAACACGAACTTGATACTGTTTCACCATGCCGCCGACGGTAGCAACCTCAGATACACCAGCAACAGTTTGTAATTCAAATTTTAAGAACCAATCTTGTAAACTACGTAGTTCACTTAAGTCATGTTGTCCGGTTTTATCAACTAACGCATAGCTAAAGATCCAACCAACTCCGGTCGCATCAGGCCCTAGCGCTGACCTTGCTTGAGGTGGTAGATTCGGTGCAACTTGTGACAAATATTCAAGTACGCGTGAACGAGCCCAATAGATATCAGTATCGTCATCAAAAATGATATAAACATAGGAATCACCAAAGAATGAATAACCACGTACAGTAACCGCGCCAGGCACACTTAACATGGCAGTGGTTAATGGGTAAGTGACTTGATCTTCAACCACTTGTGGTACTTGGCCTGGATAAGTTGTTTTAATGATCACCTGCACATCTGAGAGATCTGGCAAGGCATCAATCGGTGTTTTTTGTAATGAAAATACACCATAGGCGACAATCACAGCGGTCATCAACAGTACCAAAATACGGTTTTTTATCGACCAATTAATAACGTGAGCAATCATAGTGTCACCACTTGAGATTTCATGCTTAAAACACTAAAAGCTAAATCCTTGATATATGAATCATTGATATATAAGTTATTAACATCTAAAGCACTGACATCTAACCAGTCCAGATTATTTTTACTTGAGCTATCTTTACTTGAACTTTTTTGACTCGAGTTCGCTTCCTCATCTGCTTGTTGCTCTTTTAACATACGATCAAAATCAGCATTGATACTCGATTCACTATCCAATAAAAACTGTGCCGACGTCACTATTTTTTGCCCAACTTCAAGACCAGATAATATTTCGATTGTCTGTTGGTTCTCAATACCGACTTTAACCAATACAGACCTAAATTTACCGTCGCCCATCGCTAATACAACACGATTCATATTACCTGCATAAATCACTGCTTCACGTGGTATGTATAAACGCTCTTCATCCATTTTGGGCGTGATAACAACCGATGAAAACATATTGGGTTTAAGCATTTGGTTAGGGTTATCAAACTGTAATCTGACACGAAGTGTACGGTTACTTTCACTCATTTCAGGATAGATAAATCCAACTTTCCCCACCCACTTTTTACCTGGGAAATAATCTAATGTCATGCTCGCCATATCGCCTAATTTGATCAAAGAGACTTGCGCAGCAAATACTTCAACATCGACCCAAACGGTATCTAAATTAACGGCAGTAATCACCGTGGTAGAAGGCGAAATAAACGCACCTTCATTGACGTTTAAGTCGGTAATAGTGCCTTTCTTAGGGGCATAAATATCAATACGTTGCGCTACTTTTCTAGATTTTATCAATTGATTAATTTGCCAAGTGCTAATGCCTAATACCTTTAAACGCGCTTTTGATGAACCAATTAATGCACTGCGATTCAACTTAACGGCATTCAATAAAGACTCTTGTGCTTTCACTAATTCAGGCGAATAAAGTGAATACAGTTTTTGCCCTTCTTTTACTTCAATGCCAACCGACTTAACGTATAGTTTCTCTATCCAACCTGACACGCGGCTATTGATTTGCCATAACGCATCTTGATTAGCTTGTACGCTGCCTAAGCTGTTAATATTTAAATCAAACTTACCTTTTTTTACCGTGGCAGTACGTACGCCGAGATTGTTTTCAACAGCAGGAGAAATAGTCACAGTCCCCTCTTCGCTATTACCATTAGTGTCTTCATACACAGGTACTAAATCCATGCCCATTGGTGATTGCCCCGGTTTATCACGACGGTAATTTGCATCCATCGGTGCAACCCAGTATTTAATTTTAGGTTCTGCTTTTTGCTGCTCTTCATAAACAGGCACTAAATCCATGCCCATTGGTGATTGCCCCGGTTTATCACGACGGTAATTTTCATCCATCGGAGCAACCCAGTATTTAACTTTAGGTTCTGCTTTCTTTTTTTCAGCATAAACAGGTACTAAATCCATGCCCATTGGCGATTGACCTGGTTTATCACGACGGTAATTCGCATCCATAGGTGCAACCCAATATAGAATATCAAGCTGATCATTTGATTTTTTATCGCTCATTCCTAAATGTAATATTCCACTTTGGTTGGCAAAAAAACCAATGCCAAACCCTGCTGATAATACGGCGATCAGTAATAATATAGTGCGCATCATTTATTCCTTAAAGTGCCTGAAAATAGCGAATGTTAGAAAGGCTTTTCAGGCCATCAAAATAGAGTTGTTGATATTCAATAGAGAGATTCAATTCATCCATATAAGCCTGAATGACGTCAGTAAAGGGGCGAGTATTTGATTGATAACTTTGCACTAAAGCCTGAGCACGTGACTTGGCCTGCTTTAATAAGCTATTTTTATAGCGTAATTGACGTGAAGCAAGCTGCTGATAATTAACAATTTCAGCTTTAAGCTGCGCATTAAGTTGGCGTATTAAAAGGCGATGTTCAGCTTGTTTTTGACCTTTGTTGTGTATTGCAGCAATCATTTGCTGATCTTGGCGTTGATCGGTAAAGATCGGCAGATCCATAGAAACAAAACCACTCAGTAAATCAGGTCGAGCGCTGCCATTATCAAACTCAGACAAACGGTGTCCATAACCTAATTCAACTTTAAAGCTGGGTTTATAATTCTGCTTTGCTAAATCAACACCGCTGCCTGCAACTAAAATATTTTGCTTTAAAGCCAAAACCTTAGGGTGTTTAGTTAATAACTGATAATGGTCTATATTGCGTGTTTCACTGGCTTTGATATAAGTTAAGGTATCAGTCCAAGCAGGAGCAGTCGTTGATAATTTTTGATAAGCTAATTGTCCTATCCATTCACTTAATAAACTACGATAAGTAAGTGATTGCTGCGACAATTTAGCGAGTTTTTCATCTAATAAACCAAGTTCAATATCCGCATTAATAAGGTCTTCATTTTCGATAAGGCCTAATGAGTACTGAGACTCCAAATCTTGATAAAGGCTGCTAAATAGCTGTTTATTTTGGCTAACTAATTGAACTGATTTTTCAATAAAGAGGATGTTAAACCATAAGTCACGTACTGTTTTTTTCACTAACAAACGTCGGTCTAACCCTTGAAAAACAACTGTTTCAGACTGTAAATGAAAGCCTTTTTTAGAGATCGCTAATGAATCACCTCGACTAAATTGCTGAGCAATCCCCACGGTTAATTGGGTCATGGCTTCATTATCGAGTGAAAAACTATCCGTTGGTAAGTTGGCCACACCGAGCTTTATTGTCGGGTCAGCTAATGTTGCACTGCTATTTCCCTTTGCAATTAATGAAGCTTGTTGAGCTTGATAAACTTGTTGTCCAGGATCATCTTGTAATGCGACCCGTTGTGCATCTTGTAACGACAACGCAGAAACATGCAATGTAACAACTGTGCATAGCAGCACAGATAGATTAAGGATTTTCATCTGTTTTCCTTTTATCCAATGAATGGATAACTAATTAATTTTTAAATACTGAATTGCGCCATCTCAAAAAATAGAGAGATCGCGGCTCAAAAGATTAACTAAATAAAGGAGGTCGATAGAGACTTTTAGGAAGAGAGGACAGAATAGACAGCTTTAACGCAGGGTAATTAAGTCGATTATAAGTAAAAGAGAGCAGTGGCGTATTTTCGATAAAATGCGTAATAGAAACAACATTCATCATCTCGCAATTATCATTGCAGTCTTGCATGCTCATATTAGTAGCCATATTCATATTTGAGCAATCTAAATGACTCATCATCATGACTTTGCAATGCATTGTTGTTTGTATCTCATCTTCTACCAACGACACAGAGGCCATCACTTTTTGCATAAAAGTGACTTGAATAGTAATCATTAAAAGTATTGTGATGAGTTTTTTCATTAACTAAACATTAATATTGATGAATAAATGGATAAACATAGTAATCGATTAATTAGAGACTAATAACTAGAGATTAATAACTAGAGATTAATAATTAATAAACTAAGAATAAAGTCTCCCCCTAGGGAAAGGTCAAATAAAAGGTAACACACATTGTAAAAAAATTTTAATTCAGAAATAACCTGCTCATTTAATAATCAAAAAGCACTTAGATTAGTATAAACTTAAAGCTCCACTTCATTTGATAAAGGGTTAATGATGAAATTAATACGTATAACGCCATCCCTACTCTACTCACCATTACAGGTACTCTTAATTGCCTCGTGCATTTCTTTTTTCTTTAATAACAGCGTACATTCAGCGTCATTATTTGCAGGCAGTAAGTCAGTATCAATAAAGTTAGGTACGGCTTCTAGCGGTAATCAAAACTATACGGTTGCCGGTGCCTCGTTACAATACTTTGCATTGGATAACCTAGCCATAGGCGGTGGTTATGAGTATTGGTTCTCTGGGTCGCCCACTATTTCAAAAGCATCTTTACATTCCACCTATTATTTTTCATTAGACCAACACATTAAACCTTATTTAGGTGTGTTATATAGCCATTATTTTGTTGAAGATAGATCTGATATTGATGCTTACGGTTACCGACTTGGTGTTTCTTATATTAAATCACCAATGATATTAAGCGCAGGTATCAAGCAAGAAAAATACATTTCCAACAACCCTGTCTATTTTGATGAAGATCCACAATTAGAGTTTATGGTTGGTTTTTCTTTTTAAGCTAAATAAAACGCTAATTAAGAGTGACACAATATAGATCTAAGCATCAAAAAACAGGCCTGGAATAAGAGAACATTATCATTGAATGCGGCTATTAAGTATTAGCAGTATTCAATGATTTTTTAATTGTGGTCAGGTATAAATTCGAAAAGCTTAATGAATACTTTAACCATACCCGTTACCAATCAAGATGTATTATTCAGCCGCTAACTAGGGCAGCAAGACAAGGCCGAACATGATGACAATGGCAGTCCTTATCGAATATTACAACGCAGTATTGGTGTTCGAGTAGTTGAATCGCAGGGCAAGCCGTGAGACAACCATTTTAGCTTCTGTTATAAAATGGGCATAAAGTCTCGATTTAATCCGTTAAATCTTTACCTTTATAACTGGTATTTGTCCATTTCACAGCTTGTTGATTTTTGCACTTTGAATGGTGATGGGTATAAGATCAGTAGACTTTCAGTTTGTCTTCAGACTCCCTTAAGTTTTGGCACATAACATATCCATATTCTCCTAGAATATGGATTTAAAAATGAAAAATGATGTACTTAAAAAGCTTGGGTTATCGACTCAATTTTCTTTAAATGTAAACCTTGTCGTTATCTTACTCGCAAGCTATTTTGCAATCGTACTAAACCACCCTATTATTCAAAAGGTTTATCAATTATCTGCATATGATTTGCCACTATATTTAATAAGTCACCTTTTATTAATCTGTGCTTTTGTGATTATTTTTACACTGTTAGCTTGGCCATATTTATTTAAAATAATAGTGATCCCATTAATATTAACCTCTGCATTGGCTTTTTATGCGAGTGCGACATATAACATCATGTTTGATTACACCATGATGGAAAATATTTTTGAAACAAATAGCGGAGAAGCATTTTCATATTTAAATTTAAGTGCCGTTTTATTTTTTATTTTACTTGGAGTGATCCCTGCTTTTTTACTGTTAAAAGTAAAATTAACTTATAACAACAGCGTGCTTAAAACTTTATTCTTAAAAGCCGCTTTATTGATTGGAATGGTTAGTATTATTGCGTTAATTGCTGTTTTTTATTATAAAGATTATGCATCAATAGGTCGTAATAACAGTTATTTGAACAAGATGATTAATCCAGCTCATGTTTATAATACATTTAAGTATGTTAAGAAAAATTACTTAAATAAACCCATTGCCTACTCAAAATTAGGACAAGACGCAAAGCTTGTTCCAGCTACTAATAACAAGCCTACCTTAATGGTTTTTGTTGTCGGAGAAACAGCCCGAGCGCAAAATATTGCTTACAATGGTTATACGCGCAATACCAACCCTTATACGCAGAAGATGGGCATTATTTCATTTCAACATGTCACCACTTGTGGTACTGCTACTGCAGTGTCATTACCCTGTTTATTTTCAAATATGAGTCGTTCAGAATATAAAAAAGAACGAGCGATAAACCAAGATAATGTATTAGATGTATTAACTTATGCCGGTGTACAGGTAAAGTGGTTAGATAATGATGGAGGTGATAAACAAGTTGCACAAAATTTAGTAAAATTAGAGGTTAATAAAGCAGACAATAGCGATTTGTGTAATAAACATAGCTGTTACGACCAAGTCTTATTACGCCAGCTTCCAGGGCTAATAGAGCAAGAGCCACAGCAGAATAAGCTATTTGCATTACATTTAATCGGTAGCCACGGCCCTACTTATTATCAACGCTACCCGCAGGATAAAGCTTTATTTAAACCAACTTGTGAGCGTAGTGATATTGAGAATTGCAGTGACCAAGAGATTGTAAATGTTTATGATAATACTATTGCCTATACCGATTTTATATTGGCTGAAACCATTACCATGCTAAAGCAGTATCAAGACACTTACAATGTTGCACTTTTTTACCTTTCGGACCATGGGGAATCGTTAGGTAAAAATGGTTTATATTTGCATGGAACGCCTTATGTTGTCGCGCCCGATGAGCAAACTCATGTACCTTGGTTTATGTGGGCAACGGATGATTACTTTACCAATCAAGGCATCAATAAAAACTGTCTTGAAAAACGAGCACACAATGATGCCGTATCACATGACAACCTATTTCATACCTTATTAGGTTTTTATGGTGTTAGTACCAAGCAAAGGCAAAGTGCATTAGATATTACTAACACCTGTAAAGTAAGCACTTAGTCATTGTCCATCGCTATAAATAGTAACTAACAGCAATAATTAGTATAGAGATTTGAAATGAAAATTTTAGTAATAGAAGATTCTCAACATTTACGCAGAAGCTTAATTGTTGGTTTGAGCAATTTAGGCTTCACTGTTGAAGCTACAGGCGACGGTAGTGAAGGTTTAAACCTCGCTCTTTATAATCCCTATGATCTTATTATTTTAGACCTCATGCTGCCAAATATCGACGGCATGACCATACTTAAAACCCTGCGCCAAGAAAATATACACAGCAAGGTAATTATTCTGTCTGCACGAGTCACCGTGGATGACCGCGTTAATGGTTTATTGGCAGGCGCCGATGATTACTTAGTTAAACCTTTCTCATTTGATGAACTGCATGCACGTATCATGAGTATTCAAAAAAGAGGCGAAATCTCGCACTTTAACAATGTTATTAGACAAGATGATTTTGTTCTCGATACTCAACAAAAAAGTTTTGCTTACCAAAATAGTCCAATTGACCTGACTAAAAATGAGTTTAAAATTATTGAAGCTATTTTTAGTGCTAAAGGCAATATAGTTAGCACCAGTAAAATAAGTGAAGCAGTCGTTGGGCATTTTGATGAGTTATCTAAAAATAGTATCGAGGCGCACTTATCATCGGTAAGGCGAAAAACTAAGTTGCTTGGTGGTGTACTCCCGATCAAAAATAAACGTGGCTTTGGTTACTTATTAGAGCAAACAGAATGAAATCAATAAAAAAAGATATTGTTCGCGCGATCACTATCATTCCAGCGATCATATTATTTAGCATTTTTATTGCTATCGATATTGTCTTAGATGATTGGGTAAAAGATAAATTTGATGAGAGTTTAACCACTAAATCTAACTACCTAAAAACATTGGTAGAAGTAAATAAAAATGGTGTCGAGTTTGACTTTTCCGATGAGTTTATGCCGGAATTTTCAAACCCAAAAAAATCTCAATATTTTCAATTATGGGTTGATGAGAAACCCTTTGAAAGATCGCGCTCTTTACGCGCCTTTCCGGAAGAGCAATTAGTCAAACAAGCTCTGCCGATTAATAGCTCAAAAATGATTGATGTTGAATTACCCGATGGTCGTTCAGGTCGCGCCATAATGAGCTACTTTCACCCACAGGTTCCTAAACGTTTACGGAATACCGTTGCGCCTTTTCAACACACTGCTTTTTTTACAGTCACTGTCTCCGATGAAGACTTTTCTCAGGCTTTACTTGTACTTGATATTCTCTTTTGGTTATTGTTCTTTACGTTAATCATCGGTATTCGTTATTTGGTCATTGCGCAGATAGATAAAGGGTTAAAACCTCTGATTTCACTAAATGATGAAATAGCTCACTTAAAAATAGATAAAGCAACATCGTCGTTGTCTAAAATCCCTAATGAACATATTGAAATAGCACCTATTCGAGCAGAATTATTACGTTTTATTGAGTTTTCACAACAAACATTGCAGGAAGAGAAACGTTTATCTGCGGATATTGCGCATGAACTTAAAACGCCTATTGCGGAGATTATTAGCCTCAGCGAACTACATATACAATACCCTGATGATCATCGAATTTCAGACAGTTACTCACAGGATATGTTGTCCATCGCACAACGCATGAAGCATATCGTTAATAACTTGATGATGTTAAACCAAAGCGATCAATATTTACTCAAACAGCAGAACGAAGATATTGTGTTATTCCAGCAGATCAATGAAATTATTACGACCATTGAAAGTACCAATCAAGGTGCTTTAGATAGGATCAAGCTCACTAATTTATTAAATAAATCATCAGTTAATTTAGATGTGATTAGCTTTAATATTATTACCTCAAACTTAATAAACAATGCGCTATTTTACAGCCCATCTCAATCAACGGTTGATTTAACTATAACTAAACAAGATGACCATAGAATATATATAATTATACAAAACAAATTAATACAGCCGATTTCTCCAGAGCAATTACAGCAGCTGTTTAAGCCTCTCTATCAAATAGATTCTGCGCGCACTGAAAATCAACATTATGGTTTGGGATTAGCGATTGTGAAAAAATTGTGTTTACTGAACAATTACACCATCGAAGTCACGCAACCAGACCAAGAAACAATCCAGTTCACACTTGGACTTAATAAAATCTAAATTTATTTTATGGCCATTTTCACTTAACTGCTTTGTATAAAACAGGAGTAAGTTGCTACAAAAAACGGCGATAAAAGCTCAAACTATTTTTATTCTGGTTCGATATTAAGTTGCAATTTTTTAGCCAGAGGTTTAATCGCTGCCCCTTGAAAAAACACTGAGATTAAAACAATAAAAAATACCATATTGACTATGGTTAATGATGATTCAATACCCGCAGCGGCAGGGATCAATGCAAAAACAATTGGCGTCGCTCCTTTAAGGCCTATAGATGAAATAAATAGCCGTTTCCGCCAACTGGCTTTAGGGAAAAACAGATAGCAAATTTGAACCGCCAACGGTCTCGCTACAAAAATTAATAATAGCGCGGGTAATAAAGAGGCATAAAGCACATCGAAAAGATGATGCGGAAACATTTGCAAACCAAGCGCAATAAACATTAATGCTTGCGCTAACCAAGATAAACTATTAAAAAAGTGCTTAGTAATTTCTTTGCCCCGTTTAATGCCATTACCAATCACAACACCAGCCACATAAGACGCTAATAAAATATTACCGCCAACCAGCTCACTACCATAAGTCGCTAAGACAAAACTGACCAGAACAAAAACCGAAATTAGACCATATTCTTCTAGTTTAATATGGTTAAGTAACCACACACATAATTTACCCACAATAAAAGCGATAAATAATGCACTAAAAATTTGTGTAACTAATTCAATACTAATACTACTTGCAGAAACACCACTATCAGGGGCAAGCGCTAGCTCAGTTAATAAAACAACCAAGATCAGTGCAATAGGGTCATTGGTTGCTGATTCAAACTCCAGTACCGTATCAGTTTGCTCTTTTAATTGAATTTTTTTAGAGTGTAATATGGAGAAGACAGCCGCTGCATCTGTTGAAGAAACAATGGCCGCAAATAACAAGCAGATAATAAAAGAAAAATCTAAAAAATAAGAAAGCAGAATGGCAAAAAAGAAGGTCGTCAGTAACACCCCTAACGTTGACAATACCCCACCTTCTCGATAAGCAATCCGGACACTTTCCTTAGATGTATTTAGCCCCCCAACAAAAACAATAATGTTCAGAGCAATACTTCCTACCAAAGAGGTTAAAGCAAAATTATCATAAACAAAATTAAACTCACCATTACCAAATAACAAGCCTACCCCCATAAAAATAAGCAACGAAGGGATACCAAAAGTCCGTGATGGGTGGTGTAAAAGAATACCAATGCCAATTAAAGCCGCAATACAGATCAATACAAGTTGGTATGACATTTTTTGTTTATCTTCCTGTTAATAAGTGTTGAATATGGATTGTTAATGTTAGGAAAAGGGTCAATCACTTCATAAATGAGTAAGTTGATACAAAGCCAATGTTGTATATCTGCTTCATAAAATAATTAATAAAGCAGTAAATAAGTGGGAGTTATAATATTTTTTCAGTGATTAAGATCTATTTTTTTATACATAATACCTAGGCTAGCCTTATTTATAAAGCGCTTTATAAATTGCTTCAATAGCAATTGCTACCGCAATAATAAGAATGCTTATGCGAAGGTTAAGGAGATAAAAAAGCAATAAATATGCAGCAAAAGAAATATTTAAATAGATTATTGAAATAAGTTAATGATAATTATTCTCAAGGGAGTTATGAGTCACAAACAAATGAATGCAAATCAAAACTTTATAGGATTTTATAGAGAAATTAGATAGAGTATATATATGTATTTTATCAATTTATTAGGTCATCACTTTAATACCCTAAAATTGATATTCTGAACTTAGGAATTGACGACATGTCCCCGGCTTCCATCATAAAATTTACAAATAGCCCTTCTTTAGATGAATTAAGTAAGGCCATAAAGAGTGTAATAGAAGATGGTGCTAAT
Organism: Vibrio sp. 2-Bac 85; assembly: GCF_037546705.1. Classification (NCBI taxonomy): domain Bacteria; kingdom Pseudomonadati; phylum Pseudomonadota; class Gammaproteobacteria; order Vibrionales; family Vibrionaceae; genus Vibrio; species Vibrio sp. 2-Bac 85. Next base: position 204,821 of record NZ_JALAAB010000001.1, read on the forward strand.
GGCATTTTATTGCTTACTTGTATTAATAATGCTTACGATGCTAAAAAAATAAATGGCATGTTAGTAGCATGCTCATTGCCTTTGTGCGGAGGAATATTTCCTAAAATAATTTACCAAGGTAAAAACTATACACAGGGCGCAATTGTAATAGGGTTAATGATAGAACCTGAAATAGTAAATTATTCTATGATTAATAAATCAGATCCAGACTTAAAGCATTATATTCATACAAAAAGTGAAAAGATCGAAAGCTATCAGGACTTCATCATTATCTCCGATGCGTTATGCAGTAAAAGTGAGAATTTTATTGATCATTTTTATGATTTTATGGGTTCGGGTGTAACAACCATAGGTGGGGGAGCAGGATCTTTAGATGATGCAAACAATCCCGTTATTTTTACCAATCAAGGATTAGTAAGAGGCATAACACAAGTCATTGCTTTGCCTTGCCCAATAAACAATAGTATTGGACATGGTTGGGAGCTGCTTGATGGTCCTTATTTAGTCACGTCATCGGAGGGACATTTTGTTTATTCATTAAATTATAAACCAACCTTTGATATTTATAAGGAAATAATACAAAGTAGATCTTCTACGCCGCTGTGCGCAGATTTCTTTGACACATTTGCGAAAAATCATCCTTTAGGCATTATCTCTTTAGATGGCGAAATATTAGTCCGAGATCCTATTCAAACAAATGGATCCTATTTGGAGTGTGTAGGAAATGTACCAGTCAATTCAATGGTCTACCTCTTGCAAAGTAGCCAAGAGAAAATGATCGACGCAAGTAAAGAAGTCGCTCAAAATTTATTACAGCAAGGCCCACTCAATACACTATTATTATTTGATTGTATCAGCCGTGATTTTTTCATGGGCGATAGCATCAATGATGAACTTGAAGCAATACAACATCCGTTTCCTAACACCTGTTTAGTCGGTGCAATGGCAATAGGAGAAATAGCTAATACCCCTTGTGGTTCAATACGCTTACTTAATAAATCAACCGTTCTCGGGTCTTTTTAATTATTCTGGATAACTTATGAATACAGCGATGCACATTATGTCTATCCAACACCAGCTAGTACTGGCGATAGGTAAAGACTCCGATCTTAAAAAAATGTTGCATCAATTTTTACGCCTCTGTTGCCTCAGTTTAAATTCAACTAATTGCCATGTTTTTCTGGTACAAGATAAAAATAAAAATCCAGTCCATCAAAAGAGCAAAGATTCAAGTGTGAAATTAGGTCATTATTTAAGTTTTCCAATGAAAAAACATGGATTGCTAGCAAGTCATAACCAACCTCTCGCCAATATCGTTAATGCTTTCTTTACAGATAACTTAGTCATTGATGTTATTGAATATGAATCGAGCCTTTATCATTTATTTAAAATTGGTGATTTTGGTGTATTAGCTATTGAGCGAAAGCAGCAATTAGGTGAAGCAATTCGAAATGCATTAACCCCTGTATTAAAAAAACTGGCAACAAGCAGTATCGCCTCTATTAATCACCGGTCACTAGTATTAGAAATTAAAACCAGAAAACAGATTGAAGAAAAAATCAGTTACCAAGCCTCACATGATTTTCTCACCGGTTTATTCAATCGAATGGAAATGCAGCAACGCATAGCTAAAGCCATTGATAATTGCGCACAACAGGCAAACACAGGTGCAATATTATTAATTAATTTAGATAAATTTAAAAATATAAACGATGTAATGGGCTACCATGTTGGTGATAAAGTATTACGACAAGTGGCAAATAGACTGCGTAATACTGTGAGAAACCTTGCTACCGTAGCAAGATTCGATGGCCATGAATTTATCGTGTTATTAAAAGGCTTACCCGTTAACCCGCTTGAAATGAAATCAATTATTAATGGTGTTATCGCAGATATTGTATTTGCCATTGAGATACCGCTTGAGCTATCTGAAGGACAATTCTCAGTTTCTTGCTTTATCGGTTATGAAATATTTGGTGATACTAGTAAAGGTGTTCAGGATGTACTGAAGAATGCGAGTATTGCCATGTATGAAGCCTTTAAAAAAGGTAAAAACAAAGCGCTTGCTTACAACAGCAACATGTCAGTACAACTTAATGAACACATCACTTATACACAGGAAATAAAGCAAGCCCTCAAAAATAATAACTTTGAATTACATTATCAACCGCAATATGACCACCTTAAAAACATAGTTGGAGCGGAGGCATTACTGCGCTGGAATAATCCATTACGGGGCTACGAATCCCCGGGAATTTATATCCCTATTGCAGAAGAAAGCGACCTGATTATACAAATAGGGAGCTATGTATTGAAGCAAGCATGTGCTGATATCAAAAAGTTAGAGCAGCTCGACCTACCTGATTCTTTTAAGCAAATTTCAATTAACATCAGTGCTAAACAATTAGCAAAGCATAACTTTGTGCAAACCATTATTTCAGCGGTAGAAGAAAGCCAAATTTCCCCTTCTCGTTTAAAAATAGAAATTACCGAAAGTATGATGATGGGCGATATAGAGTTATCCATAGATAGCTTAGAAAAGTTGCATCGCTTTGGAGTGGAATGCGCAATTGATGACTTTGGAACAGGTTATTCTTCACTGGCTTATTTAAAGCGCTTGCCTGCGACATTACTTAAGATTGACCGTTACTTCGTGACCGATATTCACAAGGATAAAAGTAATACTGCGATTGCAGGTATGATCATCGAGTTAGCTAAAAGTTTGAACATGACGGTGATAGCAGAAGGTGTTGAGAAAAAAGAAGAGTTAGACTGTCTAGTACAACTAGGTTGTTATCATTACCAAGGTTACTATTTTAGCCATCCTATCGCATTCGAGAAGCTACAGATGGCCATTAAATTATAATTGATGGCAGGATATGCTACTTACGCCTTCTTGATTTAAGGCATAATGTAGATTTTACTGTAAACCCAGATAGCTGCTATCATCAATTATGTAGGCAGCATCACTACTCTCCAATAACAATCTAACAACTTAATAACCTTATCAAAGCCACCTTTTACATCGGATTTAACGATATAACCGGCAATATTTTCATTATAAGCAGCGACTAAGTCTTGGTCAGCCGATGATGTAGTTAAAACAAAAATAATAGTATTTTTTAACTCTTCATCCTGACGAATTATTTTTAGAAATTCTAAGCCCCCCATGATCGGCATATTAAGATCCAGTAGAATCAGATATGGGCGCGGTATTGCATCAGGTTGTCGCAACAACTCTAATGCCTCTAGGCCATTTTTAGTTCTCATAATGGGATTAGCTAACTTTAATTTAGCAAAGCCTCTCTCTACTGCTTTTGCATCTATATCATCATCTTCTACTAATAAAATGCTGACTTCTCCATAATGACTACTCATTATAACTATATCCTTTTAACTATATTATCCTGATTGAACCGCCACATTTAGTTTTCGTAGAAAATCACTAGCTAGTTATTTTCATTAAATAGAGCAGTACTTTATTGATATGGTGATTGTGATTATACCTTAACTACCTCTGATCCATCTTATTGAACTCTATTTCACCCTTCGGCCAAGTGAAGTAAAAGGTACAGCCTTCACCTAATGCAGACTCGACAGTCACTTCACCGGAATAATGCTCAACTATTTTTTTAATCAGCGCTAACCCCATACCACTGCCTTCAGTCTCATCGCGAGGCCTTAACGTTTTAAACATTTTGAATATATCTTGATGGTAATCAGATGCAATGCCTGGCCCATCATCTTCTATACTAAATTGATAGAATAACTCTGTTTCTGTACAACCTATTTTTATATTCCCTTGTTTTTTATCATGGTGCTTAATTGCATTACTTAACAAGTTTCTAATCACTTGTTCAAAGGGAGCTCTATAGGTTAAAAAGGTTGGTAAGTTGTTTTTAATAATTAAGCTAAAGCCATCAAGCGGCGCAACTAAATGAAATAGATCATTAATAACAATATTTGCATCAATTTTTGAGATGCTCTTTTCTTGGCGATTGGCTCGTGAGTACGTTAATAAATCATTTAACAATGTTTCCAAACGTTGTATTCGATTACGCATCATCTTAAGGTGTGAAGGTATTTCTTCTAAATTTCCTTCCTCAAGATCCTCTACAACCCAAGTAGCAAGCTGATCAATGCCACGTAATGGTGCTTTTAAATCATGTGATGCAACATAAGCAAATTCGTCTAGATCTTTATTTGAACGAGCAAGGTCAACCGCCCTTAATTCAGCAAGTACCTTAGCAGCGTCAGCTTCTTTCATTAAGCTAGATAAAAGGCCTCTCTGTGCGGTAAGCTCATCAATATTATCTTTTAGTTGTGCATTTTTATCGGCTAAAGATTGAGTCCTCTCAACCACTTTTTTCTCCAATTGACTATTTTGATTCTGCAGTGCTTCACTTAAATGACTAATATTTTTAGCTCTAATAACAGCAACTTGTAATGCGTAAATAGCAAAAGCTAATAATAAGCTAATCACAATGCCACCGAATAAAATCAATTTAATCACAGCTGGAGACTCAATATCTTCTAGTAGCATATCCTTTAGCGAAATATTCAACTGCCATTTACGTTGAGGAATAGTGATATCAAAACTAAAAAATTCTTGATGCTTAGCCTGCCCATAAAGTAATCCACCACTATCTTGATTAAGATCGACCAAACTCAACTCTAAATCTTCGATATCGGCGCGGGCTTTTGCATTTTCCATTAATGTATCAATTTTAAATACACCGGTGACATAACCAATCAAGGCAGTAATACGCTGTTCGGTGGTTGCAGTTGGAAGGTCTTGTTGATATACCGGTGCAATAATTAAAACACCAACCGCTCCCCCAGTAGAAGCTGCATTATCTTGTATTAGCTGAATCTTTGCAGTGGTGGTCATATTACCGCTGTCTCTTGCCAATTCTAGCGAGTAGCTACGTATTTCATTACTATTAAGGTCAAATCCCACAGCATTCTTATTAGCGTCATAGTTACTAACATAAACTACAGGGGTGTAATAGGGTCTTATCGCACTACTCGCCAATTTACCTTGCTCACCTCTTTCTAAGATTTCAAAGTCAGGTTGCTGTGCTTTTATTTCAGTTTCAAATTGTTCTTTATCGCTGTATTTCACCAGAGGAACCCAGCTAAGTGCTTGGATATATTCACGCTCATTAATGTTTAGCACTTTCATGTATTGATTAAATTCAAGTAGGGATAAATGCTGCTTATTCGCACTATAAAATGCCTGAAGACCTTGCAAGTCATTGATTGACTTGTCAATAGCATCTTGAAAGCGAATAGAAATCTGCTCCGCAACATTTTCTATTTTTTGATAACTTTCAGCTTTTAGCCGCTCGGTTACTTTTAATGAAATAGTATAAGTAGAGAAAATACCAAGAAAACTGATAACAATCGCTAATAGTAATGACTTAATTGAAAATGTATTCACTTTTTAAAAATCCTTGTTATACCCAATTGTATTAAATAAGTGTTGTAAATATTGCACAGAAAAAATCGCTTATCTCAAAACGTAATTTGATGTAAATGATTACCTTATTCACAAAATTTAACAGTCCGCTCTCAGTATCATACCTGAAGCTTATTTAGCTCACTGTTTGCTTATTTTTTCATTTTGAATGGTAACGGGTATAGATACAGATAACTATTATATGTACATCAGAGGATAGTGCACGAAAAAAACTCATAAAATCAATGATGAGAGATCAGAAAGCAACAATGAACACATGCTAATAAATATTCAAAAACAATGAATTATAATGATTTGGTAAAAGGAAGAGGTCGTTTTTATAGGGTTAAATAGAGTGGACTTAATGCTATAGAGTTATAGAAAAAGAAAAACTCTCCTAACAAGTTAGGAGAGTTGAATTATGCAAGTATATTAACGAGTAACTGGCACTTTACGAGTTTCGTCGATGTTAATTTCGATACGACGATTCATTTTGTGAGCTGCACGAGTATTACTTGTATCAAGTAGGTTTGTTTCACCGTGACCAACAGCTTTCATGCGATTTGCATCAATACCGTATTTAGAAGTCAACATAGCAGCAACTGCATCAGCACGTTTTTGTGATAATTGTAAGTTGTAATCTGCTTTACCTAATACTGAACTGTAACCGTCAACCGTAATGTCTACGTGCGGGTAAGTTTTAAGGAATGTTGCTACTTTATCAAGCTCAGAAAAGTACTCAGGTTTAACAACAGCTTTATTGTTATCAAAGTTAACAGCTAAGCGGTATGAAAGGTTTTCTTCAGCAAAAATAGTACAACCTACTTCGTCTACTTTATTAGACATAGGTGTAGCTGGACATTGGTCAGTACCGTCAACAACACTATCTTTATCAGTATCCATTGCAACAGGTGCAACGTAAGCTACTGGTTCAGCTTTAACTGGTGGTAATGCTTTATCATTTTTATCAAAGAAATACACTAAACCTACTTGAGCGATTGCATCAGTAAATTTCTCGTCAAATTGGTAACTACCTTTACCTTCAACATAACCAGCAAATTGGTCAGTGAAGTATTGACGGTAACCAAGACCAACATTAACTGCTGCTTCAGCATCAGCTTCAAAATCTAATGCGCTAACACCACCTAATAAGTAAATGTTCTTTCCTGTTGGGAAGAAAAGAGCATCAAACGAGTATTTATTTAGGTTATCAAGATCACTACCTTGCTTAAGATCAGCAGTAAAGTTTGTGTAAGATAAACGCAGCTCTAGAGGAGCTGAAACACGATAACCCAATTCAACACCAGCACCGCCAGCGTTATTGAATTGATCGCCAGTACCATCTAAACGGTCATTATCAGCTTTAAGGTAAGCACCGTGAATACCACCGTAAACGTTTCCGACTAACGTTTCAGCATCAGGTTGATCTGCATGAGCAGGAAGAAATTGGCCAAGTAGCAATGCGCTAACAAGAAGGGGTAATTTACGTTTAATCATATCCATGTTCCATATAGTTAATTTAGCTGGTAAAAGTACCATCAAACTAAGGTAAAAAAATATCATAGTCGTTATTGATTTGCAAAGCTAAAATTAGATATTTTATCTATTTTTTTAGCCTAAAATTACTGGGAAATAAAAGCAAATTTCCAACTCATTGAATAAATTGAAATAAAAGTAAAAACAACACGTTAACACCATACTTCAATAGATTACGTTTACTATCAAAACACCTTATATTTAAATGATATTCAAATTATTACAATTTCAAAAAACTATCTACTTATAGGTACAAATATCAAATTAAAGTCTCTTTATGAGTTTTAATATCATCTTTAAAATGTCATTTATCACTAATATTCCGTTATCGGAGTGACAAAGATAATCGTTCGAAAATTCATCATGTTACGTCTAACGCTAATATTCTATCTAGCGCATTTGATTTGTAACGGATATACCTACGAAAGCTATAGGACATAAGATCAAACTTGCATAAAAAAATTTAGCTGTTGATAAAAGCTGAAACATTATTTAATGGCACAAGTTATGCTTTACTTTTAAAGATCATTGGTTAGTAAAGTTAGCGCAATAGTCGATCGAATAAAGTCGACAATGGATAATATCGATACAACCTTTCAGCTCCTCTCTGAAAGAATAAAGTAACAGGAAAAGGACTTTTAATGTGGAATAGAAAATTACGGTTTATATTGTTAATTGCTTTACTGATGTCTGGTTTTTTATTTATTAGCCTCGTTAGTTACTACACAGCCAATGAATCGATCAGAACACAAATAGCCAAAAGCACGTTACCACTCACCAGTGATAATATTTATTCAGAAATTCAACGAGATTTGTTAAGACCCATTTTTATTTCATCTATGATGGCTAAGGATACCTTTGTACGTGATTGGGTAATAAACGGGGAAGAGGATGAAACAGCCATTATTAAATACCTTAATGAAGTGCAATTACATTACGGTACAGTAACCAGCTTCTTTGTCTCGGATAAAACTCGTCACTATTACCATTCAACGGGGATATTAAAACCTGTCAGCCCATTAGATAAGCAAGACGACTGGTATTTTAGAGTACAAAAAATGACGTCAGATTATGAAATTAATGTTGATGTGGATACAGCTAATCGCACGTCATTTACTATCTTTATTAATTATCGAGTTTATGACTATGATGGTAATTATATTGGTGCAATTGGGGTTGGCTTGGCCGTTAATGCGGTACAAAAATTAATAGAAAATTACAAAAATCGTTACAACAGAGAAATCTACTTTATTGATAAAAATGGTGAGATAGTACTCAGTGGCGGTGCTAGTAATACACATATTAATATCCATCAGAATAAAGGTTTATCCGAATTTGTACCACAGATACTTGATACAACCACAAATTCGATAGAGTACGAAGAAGACGGTCAAAAGCATTATCTTAATAGTCGCTTTGTACCTGAATTTGACTGGTACTTAATTGTTGCGCAGAAAGAAAATGAAGCTGAACAGCGAATTGAAAATACGTTAATCCTTAATTTAAGCGTTAGTTTTGTGATTTCACTTATTTTGGTTGCCTTTGTGCATTTAATTATCTCTGGCTATCAAAGGAAGTTAGAAACAATGGCTACCACGGATAAATTAACAGGCTGTGCTAATCGGCAAATTTTTGACGCCCTATTTAAACAAGCACACGCGCAATCAAAAAGAACACAAACTTCATTATCCGCGCTGATGTTAGATATTGATTATTTTAAACAAATTAACGATACCTACGGACATCCGACTGGGGATGTAGTTTTAAAAACCTTAGTACAAGACGTAAAAAGAAATATTCGAGAATCTGATATTATTTTTCGATGGGGAGGTGAAGAATTCTTAATTCTTTTACCTGAAAGTGGCAAAGACCAAGCTTATAAAGTCGCTGAGTTGGTTCGAAAAAGTATAGAGGATTTGATCATTACATTTGCTGGTAAATCAATTTCGGTGACTATTAGCATTGGAGTAAAAACGATGCTCGCAAATGATACCCAAGAGACACTGTTCGAAGATGCAGATAAAGCCTTGTATTTAGCTAAAGAAAAGGGCAGGAATAGAACGGAGATTTATCCTGATTCTGCTAAATAGCTATTCACAGACTTAATGAAATTACTATAATTAGAAGCTGAATATTTTTCAGTAACAGTATTCAGTAACGGTATTCAGTAAAAGCACGATGGTGAGTTAACTTTACTCACCATCATACTGTTACTGAGCCCCGACTAATGAAAGTATGGGCCATGACGGCCCGATTTATAAAAGTACGAGCTATGAAGGTACCAGCTATTAACGCTTTCTCAATTCAAATAGATCTGTACGTCTATCTTTTAAGTTTTTCACACTTCCAAATTGATTGAGTTCGCGTAATAAATAAATATCAACATCCGCAATCAAGATCATTTCAGTATTGGGCGTAGCTTCTGCTTTGATACCGTTAGCAGGGAAAGCGAAGTCACAAGGCGTGAATACAGCTGACTGCGCGTATTGAATATCCATATTATGCACTTTAGGTAAATTACCTACTCCACCAGCAATCGCCACATAACATTCGTTTTCAATCGCACGAGCATGGGAACAGTTTCTCACCCGAGAATAACCATTTTGAGTATCAGTTAAGAAAGGTACAAATAAAATATCCATTCCTTCATCGGCTAGAATTCGGCTTAATTCAGGGAATTCTGAGTCATAACAAATTAAAACACCTATTTTTCCACAATCCGTATCAAAGGCTTGTAATTGAGAGCCCCCGTCCATTCCCCAAACTTTAACTTCATCGGGAGTCACGTGAAGCTTTTCAAAACGCTCTTTGGTGCCATCTCGACGACATAGATAGCCGACGTTATAGAGACGATCGCCTATAATTTCAGGCATGCTGCCAGTGATAATATTAATATTGTAACTAATCGCTAAATCAGTAAATTTTTGAACAATAGTTTCCGTATGCTTAGCTAACTCGCGTATTGCTTGTGGTTCACTTAGGTGATTGTTTTCAGCCATCAAAGGGGCATTGAAAAACTCAGGAAACAGTGCAAAGTCTGAACGATAACCCGCGACCGCATCAACAAAATATTCAACTTGCTCCATTAACTCATCAAGATTTTTATAAGGTCGCATTTGCCATTGAATTAAACCAAGGCGTACCAACATTTTAGTCGGCACTTCTTTTTTATTTATCTCTTCATAATAAATATTGTTCCATTTCAACAATACCGCATAATTATTAGAGCCTTTATCTCCCTCGAGATAACCTTTTAAAATACGAGCAGGATGAAAGTCATTGGAGATTTGAAAGTTTAAAACCGGATCATGGATCTCTTTACGTTTTACTTTCTCAATGTATTGCTTAGGAGATAACTCATTTGAATATTTATGATAGTTAGGTATACGACCACCAAAGGTAATACCTTTTAAATTCAACCTTTCACATAACTCTTTACGGTAATCGTACAAACGACGACCAAGGCGTAACCCTCTAAACTCCGCTTTAATAAAGACATCAATACCATACAAGGTATCACCGTCGTCATTATGAGTGTTAAAGGTATCTTTTCCGGTCCCTGTAATATCATCATAGGTATGTGCATCATTAAAATCAGCATCATTAATGCGTATAGAAAGTGCACAGCCAGCTAACTGATTATTTACTTTAATGACTATCTGACCTTCGGGGAATTTACTAATTAACGATTGAATATGCTGCTCTTCCCAATAAGCACTCGCAAGAGAAACATTGGTGTAAGCCTCAATCATGGTCGTTTTAAGTTCCTGATAATCATCAAGACTTAATATCGATAATTCTACATTTTCTATGTTTTGCATTGAACAACCCTAGGTGACTATATAGATGTATTGAGTATATTTGAGTTTTTGTTATGTTTATAGAAAATATAGATATAAACCATAACCAACTTCTGTACTTGCATAACACGTTCTAATTTTATAGACATAAATGATTGTTTATGAATAATTTTTCTCAATCAAAGGGCGCACCACCAACTCATCAACACAGACATTATTTGATTGACTGGCCATATAGATGATCGCATCAACAACACTATTAGGCTCAAGATACTCAGGTCGTTCGCTATCTCGAAATGGTGTGTCGACACCTCCAGGGTAAATAGCACAAACCTTAATCCCCTCTTCTCTGACTTCTTTTCTAAATACTTTAGTTAACGCATCAAATCCAGATTTAGCAGCGGTATAACCGGCGATCCCTTCATTTGAAAAAGAACACACCGTTGACATCACATTAATAATCATGCCCTTTTGCTGCTCTTTCATAGACTGTTTATAAACCTGTTGCATGAATACGCAAGGTGCCAGCATGTTAACCTTCAGCATCCACTCTAACGCTTCAATATCAATGTTTGCCACTGAGTCCCTAGAAGTGTTTGCTCCCGCACAATTAATCAGAATATCGATGTCACCTAAATGCGAAGTTGCATTGCTAACAAAATGTTCAATAGCACTGTAATCACTGATGTCGAAAGCTTGATGATAGTGTTTGCTTGCCGCGCAGTTCAAATTTGTAACACTCGATACAACTTGTTGCATCTTTTCACTAGAGCGACCACAGAAAGCGAGATTACATTCCAGTTCAGATAATCGCTCAGTGAGCAAACGACCAATACCAGATGTTGCACCGGTTACCAAAATATTTTTATGTTTTAACGTGACTGACATTAAACGCTCCCTGAAGCGGTATCAATAGGATCATATTATTCCTTAAATTCAAGCTTCGATTAAAAATGATTAAATGAAATAAACAATAACATCTTCAACATCCAATCTTTAAAGCATTAGCACCTTATGAGTCGTCAATTGATAAGTTTGCGATGTGGTTAATAAAAGTGAACTATCACACGCCAATATAGGGTTAATAGACTGATAAAACGCTATTATTTTCAACATTAAATATAATTTCAGTGTATATATGACTTATCATGGTTATGTTGACGAATAAGAGCACGCTGAGTTTAAAGTTACATAGCCAAAGCTACATAAGTAAAATCATATAGTTAAAATTACATCGCTAAAACTACATAACTAAAATCACATAAGAATGGGTTAAAACCATTTAATATTTATTTTTATAAGGTAAGTAATGTCTACAATAAAAGACGTAGCTAAGGAAGCCGGCGTATCAATTGCCACCGTATCTCGAGTTGTAAACAAATCCTCTAAGACCAGTAAATCTGCCATTGAAGCCGTGACTCAAGCAATGCAGAAACTAGGCTACCGCCCGAATGAATCCGCAAGAGCTTTAGTGAGTCAAAAGACTAATACCATAGGTGTGTTAGTGGGCGATGTTTCTGATCCCTTTTTTGGTTTACTGATCAAAACAGTCGATAAAATCGCCCATGAGCATGGTAAACATACACTTATTGGAAATGGCTATCACCACCCAGAAAAAGAGCGTGATGCGATAGAGTTATTAATTAAAAATCGCTGTGACGCTTTAATTATTCATTCTAAAAGGTTATCAGATCAAGAGTTAATCGACTATGCACAAGAGATAAAGGGATTAGTTGTGATCAACCGTTATATCGAAGCAATCGCTGACCGATGTATCTCACTTGATAACTATACCGGTGCTTACCTCGCCACCGATTACTTGATTCAACAGGGTCATAAACAAATTGCTTGTATTGCATCGAACCATACTATTGAAGATGCTAAAGACAGAAAAAAAGGTTATTTAGCGGCTTTGAAAGATAACGGTATTAGCTTATCAAATGATTATATCGCTTATAACGATCCCGATGCCGATGGCGGCATGGCTGCGACAAAAAATTTATTAACATTGCCCATTAATATAACGGCCATTGTTGCCTATAACGATTACATGGCGGCGGGTGCACTAGCAGTGATTCATGACAAAGGTATCGCAATTCCGGAAGCACTGTCTATTATTGGCTTTGATGATGGTTTACTTGCTCACTACCTGTACCCAGCATTAACGACAGTGCATTACCCTATCGCACTAATGGCAGAAAAAGCGGCACTATTGGCACTAAAACTAGCCAATGGCCTCAATATTGAACCTGAGCACCTTCATTTTACCCCCTCTCTCGTGATCAGAAACTCAGTAACAAAGATCAAGGCTTAGCTTAATTCAGGATAAAAACTCTTTCAGGTACTGGCAACTTAATTAAAAAACATTTTAACCAGTCCCCTAACGGACTATTTTCAACTTCACTCTTATGTTTTTATTATCAAATTCGACAAACTAATAACCCGTCAACAATTTATTAACAATCAATAAAAATAGATATTATTATGCGAATCTAGAAATGTTTTAATTTGCTTTTTATTGTTTTGTTAAAAAGTGATCCAGCCCACTAGTAAAATACATAAAAATAGAGGCCTATAATTTGTTTTTACTTAAAACAATCCTATAGCTAACAAACTCAACCTGCCTTTTTTCAAATAAAAAATAAACTTCCCCCTTATTTAAGATCATCAAAAATAAAAAACTAACATTTAATAATCATTAACTTAAAAACAAAAATAAAATTTACAGAATAAATAAAATCAAAAAAACAAACTGATTTTTTCAATTTAGTTTCACCTCTCTATTCTATTTTTAAAATATCTAAATAAAAATATTTTAGCAAAAACGCTTTGTAATAAAGCGTAACAATCCTCATTAGCTCCCAAAAAAGGAAACAATGTAAACGCTTACATGCTTTTGCAGAGGTGGTCACATTTACTTTACATTTATTAATCTAGACTCGCTTCGGTGGTTAAAGAGTGTTCGAAATACTCTTACCATTTTTAGGTCTTAGGTAATTAATATTAATAATTGAGAAAGGATTTATCATGAAAAAATTAACTATGTTAGCAACTCTATGTGCTTCAATGACTTTTGGTCATGCAGCGATGGCGGATACAAAATTAGGTTTTACTGTCTACAAATACGATGACAACTTCATGTCTGTTGTACGCCAAGCAATTGAAAAAGAAGCAGAGAAAGATGCTGATATTGAATTATTAATGAATGATTCTCAAAATAGCCAATCTATGCAAAACGACCAAATTGATATTTTACTTTCACGTGGTGTCAAAGCACTTGCTGTTAACTTAGTTGACCCAGCAGCTGCACCAGTGATTATCAGAAAAGCGAAAGAAGATAACGTACCGATTGTATTTTATAACAAAGAACCTTCAGCTAAAGATCTAGCCTCTTACGATAAAGCCTACTTTGTTGGTACCGTTTCTAAAGATGCTGGCATCATTCAAGGTGAATTAATCGCGAAACAATGGGCTGAACACCCACAATGGGATCGTAACGGTGATGGCGTTATCCAGTTTGTATTATTAAAAGGTGAGCCAGGACACCCAGATGCAGAAGCGCGTTCTGAATATGTAGTAAGCACTTTAAATGATAAAGGTTACAAAACAGAGCAACTACATCTTGATACTGCTATGTGGGATACCGCAATGGCAAAAGACAAAATGGATGCATGGGTTTCTGGTCCAAATGGAAATAACATAGAAGTCGTTATCGCTAATAATGATGGCATGGCAATGGGAGCCGTTGAGTCACTAAAAGCAAATGGTAAAGCTGATTTACCTGTGTTTGGTGTGGATGCATTAAATGAAGCACTAGCAATGGTTAAGTCTGGCCAAATGGCAGGTACAGTACTAAACGATGCACCTAACCAAGCAAAAGCGACTTACGAATTAACACGTAACTTAGCTGAAGGCAAACCAGCTGCAGAAGGCACGGAATGGAATTTAGTGAATAAAGTAGTTCGAGTACCTTATGTGGGCGTAGATAAAAGTACAATGAAATAACCTTTGTTGACTGTGGTGGAAAAGTTAACTTTTCCACCATTTAATCCTACGGGAAGCACTATTATGACCACAAATATAGAAAATGAATTCCTCTTAGAAATGACAGGGATCAGCAAACAATTCCCCGGTGTGAAAGCACTCGATAAAGTGAATTTAAAAGTTCGTCCGCACTCTATCCATGCACTAATGGGTGAGAATGGAGCGGGTAAATCGACTTTATTAAAATGTCTCTTTGGCATTTATGAGAAGAATGAAGGAAAAATTGTTTTTCTTGGAAAAGAAATTAACTTTGAATCATCAAAACAAGCGCTAGAATCCGGCGTATCCATGGTTCATCAAGAGCTAAATCAAGTATTACAACGTTCGGTAATGGATAATATCTGGTTAGGTCGATACCCATTAAAAGGTTTCTTCGTTGATCATAATAAAATGTACACCGACACCAAGAAAATCTTTGAAGAATTAGATATTGATATCGACCCAAAAGTTAAAGTCGCGACATTATCTGTTTCTCAAATGCAAATGTTAGAAATTGCCAAAGCCTTTTCATATGACGCTAAAATAGTGATCATGGATGAGCCAACTTCTTCGCTCAGCGAAAAAGAAGTCAGACATTTATTCAAAATAATTAATAAGTTAAAAGATAGAGGATGCGGCATTGTTTATATTTCACACAAGATGGAAGAAATCTTTGAAATATGCGATGAAATAACCATTTTACGAGATGGTGTCTGGATTGAAACTCGTCCTTTAGCGGGCCTAGATATGGATCAGATCATTAATAAAATGGTTGGCCGTGACTTAACACATCGATTCCCAGAAAAAACCAACGTGGTTAAAGAAGTTATTTTAGAAGTAAAAGATCTCACTGCCACCAACCAACCTTCCATTAATCATGTCAATTTTAATCTACATAAAGGTGAAATATTAGGCGTTGCTGGATTAGTGGGTGCAAAACGAACCGATATAGTAGAAACCTTATTTGGTATCCGCGAACGTAGCTCAGGCGAAATCATTTTACATGGTAAATCCGTTGCTAATAAAGATGCGCATGCTGCAATTAATAATGGCTTTGCACTAGTAACAGAAGAGCGCCGAGCAACCGGAATTTATAGCAATTTAGACATAACAT
This sequence comes from Vibrio sp. 2-Bac 85, assembly GCF_037546705.1. Classification (NCBI taxonomy): domain Bacteria; kingdom Pseudomonadati; phylum Pseudomonadota; class Gammaproteobacteria; order Vibrionales; family Vibrionaceae; genus Vibrio; species Vibrio sp. 2-Bac 85. The sequence continues at coordinate 220,755 of NZ_JALAAB010000001.1, forward strand.
TTAACGCTTTGGTCGCGAATGTCGAGCAATATAAAACAAAAAGTGGTTTGCTCAGCAACAAAAAAATGAAAAGCGATACACAGTGGGTAATTGATTCAATGAGCGTTAAAACACCAACGCACGAAACTAATATTGGTTCACTTTCTGGTGGTAATCAGCAGAAAGTAATCATTGGCCGATGGTTATTAACTAACCCCGAAATTTTAATGCTAGATGAACCTACACGTGGGATTGATGTAGGCGCAAAGTTTGAAATTTACCAGTTGATACTCAGCCTCGCTAATAAAGACAAAGGCATCATGATAATTTCATCTGAAATGCCTGAACTATTGGGTATCACAGACAGAATATTGGTAATGAGTAATGGCCGCGTTGCTGGCATTGTGAATACCAAAGAAACCACTCAAAGTGAAATTTTAGCGCTCGCAGCACTCTATTTATAAAAGGATTTAACCATGGACACACTGAAGAAACTCGGCGGGATGCGATACCTCAAAGAAGGTGGTATCTACGCGGTTTTATTTATTTTGTTAGCAATTATTGTTATTCAAGAGCCCTCATTTTTAAGTTTACGAAACTTAAGTAATATTTTAACTCAATCTTCTGTACGTATTATTATTGCATTAGGTGTAGCAGGCTTAATCGTCACCCAGGGCACCGATTTATCAGCGGGTCGCCAAGTGGGTTTAGCGGCAGTATTATCGGCCACTTTATTACAGGCTGCGGACAACGTTAATAAAGTATTTCCAGACCTAGGTGATATTCCAATTGTTGCCGTAATTATTGCAGTTTGTGCGGTGGGCGCGTTAATTGGACTTATCAATGGTATTATTGTCGCCTATTTAAAGGTAACTCCCTTTATCGCAACCTTAGGCACCATGATCATCGTTTATGGTGTTAACTCTTTATACTTTGATACGGTAGGTGCATCACCGATTGCAGGTTTTGACGATCGTTTTTCTAACTTTGCGCAGGGCTTCATTCGCTTAGGTGACTTTAAACTCTCCTATTTAACCTTCTATGCCGCTATCGCTATTTTCATTGTCTGGATAATTTGGAATAAAACTGTTTTTGGTAAAAATATCTTTGCCATTGGTGGTAATCCAGAAGCTGCTAAAGTATCGGGCGTAAATGTGCCTGTTACATTACTTAAAATCTACGCATTATCAGGTATCTTTTATGCTTTTGGGGGCATGTTAGAAGCCGGTCGTATCGGTAGTGCAACTAATAACTTAGGCTTTATGTATGAGCTTGATGCAATTGCCGCCTGTGTTGTAGGTGGGGTTTCATTTGCAGGTGGTGTTGGTCGCGTACTTGGTGTGGTTACTGGTGTACTTATCTTTACCATTATCAACTACGGTATGACCTATATTGGTGTTAGTCCATATTGGCAATACATTATCAAAGGTAGCATCATCATCTTTGCGGTTGCCTTAGATTCAATGAAATATGCTAACCAAAAATAAAAATTAGCTTGGGTCTATTGACCTTATAAGGGCAAAGGAAATACCTTTGCCCTTAGCTATTTTAAAAGAAATCGTTACATATCTTTTAAAGGTAAAATTTTTCAGTCTTAATTTTTATTCTTATCCTCTCCAACTTCACCATTTTCACCTTTTACCCCAATGCCAACGAGTAAAATTACAGGCAGCCACCTCTTCGGCGGTGAATGCAGTAAAAAGCACCAAAGCGGGTTGTCAGGCTTCCGCTAAGGCCACACAAGAAAGCACGACGTCATTAGATTCAATGACAACAATTGTGGAAATAAACGCGCTTAATATGCAAATAGCAGCCGCAGTTGAGCAACAAAGTGTCACCAGCAATGAAATATCACACAATATGACTATGATTCAAAGTAGGGTTATAGGGCTTGCGAAAAATGATGCAGAAACGCTCAACAACAGCAATGAAATTAAAAATAACAAAACACAATTAGTGAAAGTAGTTGAGCATTTTAAAGTAAAATAAATAGCCTAGATCTGATGAAACCAAGCGGAAATGATAACGTTTGGTTTCATTTTTAAACTATTAAAAACTAATGCTAATTAAAGCACAGTGATAGTTGATAATGGTAATGTGCTTTATCTAGTAGAAACTCCTTATGCACACTTGGACTCCAAGAATCGTCGCCACCAACGCCCATATGAAAACCATCTAAACACACATAAAGTTTCTGTTCAGCCACCAGTTCATTTGTATGCTTAGCCGCCGCTAAATTTGCCTGGCTATGACGACTAACACTAAAGTGAAAATCACCAGCAATCAGTAAATTACCAATTGAAGCTTCTTTAACGTCGCAACGCAAACCATTTTCAGACGGGAATATATACCCTGTATGCATCGCTTCAATTGAACTTGCATAACGACCAATGTGCGCAGATAAAATACGATCAGGATAATTTTCCTGTGGGCCTCGGCCAAACCATTTAACTTCTTCATTGATATCTTCAACCACTAATTGCATCCCGATTCGCGGCAGAGGAGGCAATGATTTAGCGGCTTGCACATTGACATTAATTAATGCGCGACCTTGGTTATTGAAGGCATATTGCCACTGGCTAGTGATCAACAGGTTATTATTAAAATAATAACCAAATTGCACCTTCACAATAACCTCATGTACAAATGTAACCGCTTCTATTGCTATACACTGCACAGACAAATTTGTTAAACCTGCATTCTGCCAACGAGTAGTCCAAGCATTAGGATCAACACAGTTGGCTTCGCTAGTACCGATATCATTGTCTAATGGTGCTCGGTAAAAATTATCCGTCGGCCCATGTAATAGCTTATTAACACCATCAACGACCCATTTGCTAATCAAACCTTGTTGTTTATCTATTTCAACCTGAAATCCAATACCGTTAATCATAATCGTTTGGTCTGTTTCAACTAATTCAGGCGCTTTTCCTTTTTCGATAGCAATGTCTGTTAATCCTAGAGCCGCTTTTAATGGCATCTGTTCAGTGGCAACCACAAAACCTTTTTCAGCCCAGGCGGTATCATCACTTAACAACACCTCAATATTAAGAAAATAATCACAACCAGCTCGTTGCGGCGGATAAACATCAAGCAAAGTAAGCACTTGCTCACTTTCAGCCCTTACTTGAAGAGGTACATCGCCACTAGCAATCACTTCTCCGTCTTCAGTGATCGTCCAGTGTATGGTTTCATTATCAGTATCAATAAAAAGGTTTTCGCTGTTCACCTTAATACTGATTTTTTCACCATTTATTAACTCAAATTGATAAAACTGTTGCGCTTTCTTAACATCAAGTAAACCAGGGTGAGGTGTTCTATCGGGAAACATCAATCCATTAATACAAAATTGTCGATCATTAATTTGATCACCAAAATCACCGCCATAGGCCCAGAAGTCGACACCATTTGGATCTGTTTTGGTTAAACCTTGGTCTACCCAATCCCAGATGAATCCGCCCTGTAAACGTGGATACTCTCGAAATGCCTGCCAATATTTATCGAAGCTACCTAAACTATTACCCATCGCGTGGGCATATTCACAAAGAATCAACGGGCGTTGTTCATTAGGCAGTGATAACCATTTTTTAATGCTATGTTTAGGCACTACCTGTGCTGCATTAGGCAGCAATACATCTTCATCTACTCGTGCATACATGGGCACAATAATATCCGTAGCCGCAGTATTTGCTCCACCACCTTCATATTGCACAGGACGCGTTGGATCTTTCAGTTTAGTCCACTGATACATAGCATGATGGTTATGACCAATACCAGACTCATTACCTAATGACCAAATGATAATAGAGGGATGATTTTTATCTCTTTCAACCATACGTGTCATGCGACGCATATAAGCATTCAACCAACTCAAATCGTTAGACAAACGCGACATAGGAAACTGACCATGCGTTTCAATATTGGCCTCATCTACTACATATAAACCATACTGGTCACAGAGTTCATACCACATAGGGTGATTAGGGTAATGAGCGGTGCGCACCGCATTAAAATTATTTTGTTTTAATAACTTAATATCGAGCAACATATCTTGGTAAGAAACAGCGTGGCCTTTTTCAGGGTGATGCTCATGACGATTAACCCCACGTATTAACAACGCTTTACCATTTAATTTAAGCTGCCCTTGATCGATTTCAATCACTCTGAAGCCCACTTGATAAGCTTCAGAGTCAAGGACTTCACCATTCTCACTAAGCAAACATACAACCACACGATATAAGTATGGGGATTCAGCACTCCATTTGTGCGGGCACGGAACATTGATATGATGTTCAGCGAGGTTGTTAAAGCCTCCTTTTTCATCGATTATCCGTTCGCCAAAGTTAGCTACAATAGGCTCAGTAACTGCATTTAAGTCAGCATCAAAAAGCTGAGTTTGCACATAACAGTTTGCAGTTTGTGTATTTTTGAAGCTGCTTAACTGGGTTGATACATGTAGTGTGCCATGATTAAAACATGCATCTAAATCGGTTGTGATAGTCACATCTTGTATTGCTACAACGGGTTTACTGAGCAAACACACATCACGAAAAATACCGCTTAACCACCACATATCTTGGTCTTCTAAGTAAGAACCGTCAGACCAGCGCAACACCATTACCGTTAATTGATTATTACCTTCACGTAAATGTTCCGAAAGGTCGAACTCACTGGCTAAACGACTATCCTGTGAGTAACCCACCCAAATACCATTACACCAAAGATGAAAAGCCGAGTTTACACCATCAAAATTGATACGTTGCTGGCGCCCTACCCATGCTTTAGGTAGTTCAAAATTCACACGGTAAACTCCGGTTGGATTATCTGCAGGCACAAAAGGAGGTTTATCTTCAAAGGGATATTTAAGATTGGTATAAATGGGTTTATCGTACCCTTGTAATTGCCAATTACTAGGTACTGTAATTTCAGGCCAATGACTATCATCAAAGGCAACATCAATACAATCACTTGGCACTAATTCTGGCTGAGAGAATAATTGAAATGCCCATTGTCCGTTTAATAAATGCTGAAATTCAGAATCTTGTTTGTGACGAGCCGCTTCTGAAGAGTGAAATGCATGAAGAGGTGCATGGGCAGGCATTACATTTTGTGCTGTTACATGCTGGTTTTCCCAATCACGTGCTTTGATTATTTCCGAAAATGCTCTCATTTTATTCCTCTCTCAAATAGGCTCATTTGCTCAATGATAATAATTGCTGGATCTATCTTGCTGATTAAAATCACTTACTTTTCTGCGTAACATGTACAGCTGATAATCAATATAATCGACACAAACAATACATAATAAACATCAAAGGGAGCAGCTAAACAGCAATATAATTCTTAAATTGTACACTGCAAAATAAAAGTGTAAACGATTACAATTTTTCATCTAAGGGTTAATTTCAATTATTAGATCTAGCTTATGATTATATAGTGAAGGTTACACTTAGCACTTGAATTCAAGGTAGAGATAAGATGCTAAAAATAGTGAAAATGGAGGCATAAATGAGGACGTAAATGGAGACGAACGTGACTACAAAAATTGCAACGTACGTCATCAGGGTCACCCTATCATCTATTTTGCCAATGTCTGTTTGGCATTAAAAATAGGTAAAAAATGCACCATAAACAAAACCAAGATAGCCAAATAAACACAATACCCTTCAAAGCCAATAGTCTCATGATTACTTGCAAGCGAGCTTGTTAGCCAGGTACTAAAAAAAGGTAATACAAATATAAAAATAGGGACTGTCGTTTTTAAAATCCAACTTTGCAGCGGCGCTTTTGATAGACTTTCTCGTAGCTTTTGTACGCTAGTAATGACCAATAAAAACCAAGGAATAAAAAAGGCAGGTAATGCAAAGTCAGGATAAATAATCGCCACTGATTGCAAGATTTCATCACCTTTTACTAGCACCAACAAGATAAGAAAAAAAGCTATCCATGCACAGAGGGTCATTACATGATTAAAAACGGCATTTTTTTGAATATTTTCTTTTTCCAAAACTGACTTCCTAAAATAAACTGATTGATACTCGATTAATAAAGTGTGAGCTTATCTTGTTAAGGTATAGATACCACAAGATGCTTTAAATTTTGTTAGCAAACGCTTTAAAAAAATAAGTAATAACATTCATAACTTACAACCATTTCGACAAGTTAACCATTCCATCAACAATCCCTAGGTTTATGTATTTAAGTTACTGTATTTAGATTACTGTATTTATCCACTTACATATCATTTAGATATACTTGCCCCAACATACAAGTTTTAATTAAAAACACTTCTAAACCACAAAAAAATAAATTTAAACAACTATTAATCAAAAAAACAGTGTTTAATAACTCATTATAGGTGGTTATAATCGCACTATTAAACTAACATTCAAGCTCATAAGGTTAGGTACTAAAAGGCTGCTGAACTTTAAAGCTTTTAATCTACTATCAATAAAAGTAATTAAATTAAATATAAAAAATACAGCGTGCCATGCTTACAATAAAATTGTAAATAGTCGCAATTTCAATAATTAAATAATTTTTTTTAAGCAATAAACCAGCAACAATATTTTATTTTATTTCATCTCATGAAATAAGTATTACCTACTAAACAACTTAATTTAAATTTATCGCTATCAATAAAATCCCTCTGGAGACGATTAATGGACCATGCATTAGAAAAAAGCGAAAAAAGAAAAAAGCTCCTTCGCGCAGGTAAAATGCATGCGGTACATTGGTTGATTGTATTACTTTCGGTGATACTAACTTTTAGTGCCTGGTATTATTCGCAGTTTCAACAAGCACAAAAACTTGAGATTCAATTTAAACGTGAAGCAGAGAAAGTCGTTAATTCAGTAAAAGAGCGAATGACACTTTATGAGAATGTATTATGGGGCGGTGTTGCTTATATCGACGCTGTGAATTCAGATAATGTTATTAATCCAAGTGATGTGGCGCATTCAAGTATCACTCATCAACAATGGTCTGCCTATTCAAACAGCTTGAAAATAGATACTAATTATCCTGGCATCAATGGTTTTGGTATTATTTACAATGTACAACCTAAGCATTTCGATGAGTACTTACAAGCACAACGCATGCAAAGACCAGACTATAAAGTACACCCAACTCATGATAATCCTGAATATTGGCCGATCACCTATGTTGAGCCGGTTGAGACAAACAAACAAGCGGTTGGACTTGATGTTGCCTTTGAAGATAATCGTTACTCATCAATAAAAAAAGCAAGAGATTCTGGAAAGGCATTACTAACAGCACCGATCACTCTAGTGCAAGATGATAGGCAAACACCAGGTTTCCTTTTTTATACGCCATTTTACCAAAATGGGCTTAAACCTGACAATATAAAGCAACGCCGAGAATTGATTGCAGGTGTCACCTATGCTCCTTTTATTATGGAAAAACTAATGAAAGGAACACTGGCTGAAAAAAACCGCCATGTGAGTATTCAGATATGGGATGGAGAAAACCTATTATTTGATGATCATTCTAATGGCAACACCGCAGAAGCAGATCCTGATCCACTTTTTTCTAATAAAATCGATACATCCTTATATGGTCGTACTTGGACATTTTTAATCCAGTCAAATATTAGCTTTAGACAAGACACAAGCTTAAATCAGTCTTCAGTCATTCTAGTGGGCGGCTTAGTCATTGATGCCTTACTACTGATGTTATTTTTATTTTTAACCAAGGCTAACAGACAAGCATTAAAATATGCGGATCAAATGACAGCAGAGTTAAAAGATCAAACCAAACATTTAGAAAAATCGAATGGGGATTTAGCACAATCTATTGCAGACTTGGAAAAATCAAATAAGGATTTAGAAAAATCTAATAGTGACTTAGAGCAGTTTTCCTATGTTGCCTCACACGACCTTAAATCTCCTCTCAATGCCATCGAGCAATTAGCAAGCTGGATAGAAGAAGACTGTGAAGAGCTACTGCCCGATGACTCTAAAAAACATTTAGTTTTATTACGTCAGCGCAGTAAACGTATGCTTAAACTGCTCGATGATCTATTAACTTATTCTCGTCTAAATCTAGCTACCATTACCAATAATAAGGTCAATTTAGCTGAAAAAGCACAAGACATATTATCATTGCTGGAAACCAACGATAACTTTACTTGTATTGCACCGAATATTGATATCAATATTCCACAGGCCCCCTTTGAAATAGTATTAAGAAATTTAATTTCTAACTCGATAAAACATCACGACAAAGCAACCGGTCAGATCATCCTTTCTTATACTGAAAAAGATAATTTCCATGAAATATCGTTATACGATGATGGCCCAGGCATCCCCGAAGAGTTTCATAATAAAGCCATGGAGATGTTTCAAACTTTACAGTCACGAGATAAAGTAGAAGGAAGTGGCATGGGGCTTGCTATGATTAAACGCATTGTTGAACATTACCGTGGCAGGATGAATATTGTGTCTGATGGAAAGCGCGGTACCACCATAAATATTTTATGGCCGTTGAATGAAGAAACATAGAACAAGCCCAAACAATGACAAAAAATTGACAGCATTGCCAATATTTGTGACAAAATAAAAGCGCTTAGAAATAAAAATATCCATCAAAAAGGTTAAATAATATTGGAAAATACAAATGAAATAACATTGTTACTAGTTGAAGATGACGACATCGACGCGATGACCATTCAACGTAGCTTCAAAAAACAAAATATTACTAATCCGATAGTAAGGGTTTACGATGGCCTCGAAGCGTTAACATTATTAAAAAAAGGCGAAGTCGCTCCACCATTGGTGATTATTCTCGACTTACAAATGCCAAGAATGGGCGGCATTGAATTTTTAAAAGCATTACGAGCTGATCCGCAGTTATCGAATTTAGTGGTTTTTGTTTTGACCACTTCAAAAGCAAAGTCAGACATCATATCCAGTTATGGCGAGCATATTGCTGGATACTTTGTGAAAGGTCAGACCGGAGATAGATTCTCTGGCTTAGTTAGCATGCTAGAAAATTATTTTGAAATTGTTCATTTAACCGAAGAATAAAATCTAAAATTAAAATGGTCATTATTTCAAAGATAGGACTTAAGGATATGATAGCGATATGAACATACTTATTGTTGATGACGATATGATCGATAGAGAGATGATCATAAGAGCATTAAAGCGCAGCGATATTCTATGTAATATCACCCAAGTCGAAATGGTCGATCAAGCCCTTGAAATATTAGCTCACACTGCATTTGATGTCGTATTATTAGATTACAACTTACCACAACGTAAGGGGATCGAGCTATTAATTGAATTAAAAGACATGCCTGCGAAACAAAAAGCAGTAGTGATCATGACCAGTACATCCAGAGAGGATGACTTAGCCGTTAATAGCATTAATGCCGGTGCACAGGACTTCTTAGTTAAAACAGAGATCGATGCCTTTAGGCTTCAAAGAGCCATTGCTAATGCACAAGTACGCGCTTCCTTAGAAAAAGAGCTATTACTAAGTCATCAACGTACAAAAGAGCTTGCAGAACGCGACAATCTAACCGGCTTAGCTAATCGTTACTATTTTGACGAATCATTAAGTTATGAAATAAAAAAACAACAAAGAGATAAAAGTACACTCGCGCTTTTATTAATCGATTTAGATCATTTCAAATATGTTAATGATAATTATGGGCATGATGTAGGTGACCAATTATTAATTTCAGTAACTAAACGCATCACTGCTTGCTTGCGCGGGAGTGAGTTATTTGCACGTTTAGGTGGCGATGAGTTTGCTATTACATTAACTAATTTAGAGTCAGTGTATGGAGCTAGTACTGTAGCAAAACGCATTATAGAAGCATTACAGCAGCCTTTCGAAATAGGCTCTCATGTGATCACTTCCGGTGCAAGTATTGGCATTGCACTTTGCCCTGGTGACAGCGGTGAGGTAAAGGAGCTATTTAAATTTGCAGATATTGCGATGTATCGTTCTAAAAGTGATGGCCGTAGCCAGTTCTGTTTTTTTGAAGCCAAAATGCAGGAAGCATTTTTAGAAAATTTCTTAATTGAAAGGCAGTTACGGACTACGCTTGAAAACAAGGGGTTTTATTTACTTTATCAACCAGTTATTGACTCATTAACGGCAAAAATAACAGGTGTGGAAGCGTTAATACGATTTGATGTTGAAGGTGTTAGTCAGCGCCCAGATATATTCATTCCCATTGCTGAAAAATCTAGATTGATCATAGAGATTGGCCGTTGGGTGGTAGTAGAAGCCATTATGCAACTGAGTATTTGGCAAAAAACACTTAACCCCGCATTCACTATGTCGATTAACTTATCCTCAGTACAGTTAACCGATGAAGGGTTAATTGAATTTATCAAATCTACCTTAAGCACTTACTCTGTTGATGCTAGCAATATTGAATTTGAGTTAACCGAAACGGCTTTATTAGTTGAACAGGAAAATAGTACGAAGATGATCCAAAGCATCAGCGACTTAGGTTGTAAAATTTCATTAGATGATTTTGGTACAGGATTCTCATCTATTTCACATTTACACACTTTTCCAATTAATACCGTAAAAGTGGATAAAAGCCTAATGCCTAGTTCCTCTCCGGAAGAAAATACCAAGCCCTTCTTAGCGGGCTTAGTTGTCATGCTCCAGTCCTTAAAGTTAAATATTATTGCCGAAGGCATTGAAACAGAGGCAGACCTTAACCTGTGTATCAAACTAGGCATTAATAAAATGCAAGGTTATTACTTTGATAAACCGCTACCGACACATGAACTAGAAAGGCTTTATTTATAACTAATAATAACCGCATCATTACACTTTTTAGTCATTTACTAACAATGAAAAAGTGTAATGAAATAAAGTAAAATGAAGAGTTGTAAACCAGAAGTTAAAATTACAAAGGTAAAAAGATAAAGTAAATCAACGTTATATTGTAATTTACTTTATCAGCTTTATTATCTTTATTATCTTTATTATCTTTATTATCTTTATTATCTTTTCTGTTCCCACTTATCCTTCTTCGCTAGCGAGTAATAAAGCACATTCTGCGGGTAAGGTGAAACACAATTGTTGTTGCATCTCGAGCTGCCAATCTTTGCTGTGATTATCAAATCCTGAAAAAGACCGAGCATTGGTCATCAACTCGAATCGTTCGAAAGTAAATGACACCGATTTTTGTCCAAGATTAATTGCATAAATGCTTGTTTTACCTTGCTCAAAACGTGCAAAAACAAAGCTTTTGTCCTGCGCATAAAGCGTATGATAACTGCCCTGCTGAAGCTCTATTCTACTTTTTCTTAGGTTAATTAAACGTTGGTAAAAAGTAAAAGTATCACTATTTTTATCAAGGTCGCCCCAAGGAAAACAGCGTCGATTATCGGGGTCATTTCCGCCTTGCAAAGCGACTTCTGTCCCATAATACAAACAAGGTGTTCCAGGATAACTAAACAACATCATACTGGCTGCCTTTAGTCTATTCAGATCCCCGTCTAATTGATTAATAAACCGAGATGTATCATGACTATCCAGTTGATTAAGTTGCGCTAATTGATTTAACCAAGGTATCTTAGCGCGACTTTCAGTTAACCAGTTATCAAAGGCTTGAGCATCTATCTCAACCCTATGATAGGCAATATCTAAACCTGCAAAAAAAGCACGGACGGGATGAGCAAAACCATAATAATTCATCGCGCCATCTTCTTGATCACCTTGCAACCACTGTGTGGCTTCATAAAAGTGCTCACCCACGATATAAGCGTCAGGGTTAACCGCTTTAGCAGACTCCCTAAACGCCCTGACATAGTGCGCATTATGATAAGCGTTGGTGCCTTCACCTAACATGTGGATCACATCAAAACGCCAACCATCTATATGATAAGGTGCTTTTAACCAGTGTTTTACAACCGATGACTCTGCTTTATAAATATAATTTTGCACTTGTTCGTTTAAAAAATTCAGTTTTGGTAGGTTATCAACCCCTTTCCAAGCAAAGTAATAATCCTCTTTGCTATTCGGCTCACCTAAAAAAACATAATAGTCGCGATAGGGAGAATCAGGGTGCTGATAAGCACTATCTTTAAAATGTTGATAGCGACCAAACCAAGGATGTTCACAGGATGTATGATTAAATACAGCATCGAGCATTATTTTCATGCCACGCTGATGAATATCATCACTTAGTTTTGCAAAATCAGCATTATCACCAAAGTGAGGGTCAATATTAAGATAATCCGTCGTGTCGTATTTATGGTTACTAGGGGAAGTAAAAATAGGATTTAAATACAGAGCACTGATTCCAAGCTCCTGTAGATAGCCTAATTTATTTTGAATACCTTGTAAGTCACCGCCATAAAATTCACTCGCCCCTGTGGACTTATGTCCTGCAATGGCAACAGGCTCTCCCCATTGCTTAGCAATAATGGCATTTTCACCACCACGATACAGGTACTCACCGGTTTTCACCGAAATGTCAGCATTTCCTTGGCAAAAGCGATCTGGAAAAATCTGATAAAAAACCTGCTCTTTGATCCATTCTGGAGGTCTATCTTGAGTATTAAATTTAAAGTGAGTTTCTCGCCCAGGAATACGCTCAAATTGCCCCGCCGCAGTCAACCAAATTTGGCCTTTTTCGGTTAAACACTTAAACGCATAATAAGTATTATCAATGTGAGTACTGATAGGAATTGAAGCTTGGTAAAGGCGATATGTATTGCCATCTAACTTACCATCCTCTTCACCATACCCCTCACTATTAACATCATCACCTAGGTGAAAGTCATTTTGAATAAGCTCAAGGGCAATAAGTCTATCTTCATTGTCTGGTTCACAACGAATAAAATGAGAAGTAATTAAATGCTCAGGATCATGACACAACAAGCGAATGACGAGTGTATCGTCCTGTTGAGTGACCCACTGTTTAGTTTGTCCATGAAATAAAAAAGGCTTAGATGACAAAATAACAACTCCTTTCGTAAACACTTAAGTATTAACAGTATTAACAGTATTAACAGTATTAACAGTATTAACAGTATTCAGATTATTTATTATTAAATCTAGGTTTTTAGGCTGAATCTGACTAGTTTATATAAAATATCGGATAAGTGATTGGATTAATGAAAGAATAATAATGGTAATGGTAATGGTAATGGTAATGGTAATAATCAGTTTAGATAATGATCGCTTTAAAACAGCGGTCCTTAAAAAGACAATGTTGAACTTAAAGTATGTACCTTAAGTTCAACATAATTTATAAAGAGTTGTTGTTGATGAGCATCAAGAATTAAACACTAACTAGCAAAAAGCTTAGTATTGACGGACTTTTTTAACCATCGCATTCATCTTATCAGCAGCTTGGTTAATTTCAGGTTTATCAGCTACTTCTGCAATCCCACAACGCCACCAAGATTCATAACCATGAGTCATACTTTTAGGCAGTACTTTTACATCGATTAAAGTCGCAACCGTTTGTTTTTTAGCATCAGCAATTGCTGCAATTAACTCCTCATCGTTACGTACAGTATAAGTAACGCAACCGTAGCTTTCGGCATTCTTAGCGAAATCAACGGGCACAGACTTACCCATTAACTTACCTGTTTTGGCATCTCTAAAGCGATTTTCCGTACCAAAGCTGCCCATGCCGTTGTCCATTTGTAAATTATTAATACAACCAAAACTCATGTTATCTAATAATACGATATCGATTTTAATACCCTCTTGAATCGCCGTTTGTAATTCAGAGTGCAGCATCATGTAAGAGCCATCACCTAATACCGCATACACAGGTTGATCGGGACAAGCTATTTTTGCGCCAATTGCACCAGCAATTTCATAGCCCATACACGAGTAACCATACTCCATATGGTAAGTATCTTTTTGTTTAGGTCGCCAGACTCGTTGTAAATCAGAAGGCAATGATCCTGCTGCGCCTACTATAATTGCATCATCGGATAGCTCTTGGTTTAAAAGCCCTAATACACGTGTTTGCAATAATTTAGATTGTAGTACTTCAGCATACTCATCCAGAATTGTATTATCTAAATGCCCTTCTACTTCTGGTTCAAATTTATCTTGGTCATAACTAACATTATCAAGACGGTTAAGTTCTGTAGCCCAAGCACTACGAGCATTAACAATCTGATCAGTATACTCAGACTGGTAACCTTGTTTCTCTAATGCGTCAGACAATGCATTTAAAGCCACTTTAGCATCAGCAATAATACGAACGCCATCTAGTTTATAAGCGTCGAAACTGGCTACATTAATATTAATGAAGCTCACATCTGGATGTTGATATTGTGATTTTGATGCCGTAGTGAAATCAGTCATTCGCGTACCAACACCAATAATAATATCCGCATCTTTAGCTAAAACATTGGCAGAATAAGTGCCCGTTGAACCAATACCGCCACAGTTTAATGGATGATCAAAAGGCACCGCACTTTTACCTGCTTGTGTTTCACCAAATGGAATATTAAATTTTTCAGCAAAGGCCTTAAATGCATCGTGAGCTTCTGAATAACGTACTCCACCACCACAAACTAACAATGGTTTTTTCTTGCCTTTAAATGCTTCTACAGCTTCTTCAATCATGGCTTCTGAAGCAGGGCGACGCTCAATACGATGAACACGCTTTTTGAAGAAATATTCAGGGAAATCATAGGCTTCACCTTGCACATCTTGAGGGAGAGAGATAGTCACAGCACCCGTATCAGCAGGATCTGTTAACACACGCATAGCATTAATCATGGCGGTCATTAATTGCTCAGGGCGTACAACTCGGTCGAAATATTTAGAAACAGGACGGAACGCATCATTGGTTGAGATTGAATAATCATGAAACTGTTCAATTTGTTGAATAACAGGATCAGGCTGGCGCGAAGCGTATACATCACTAGGCAACAGTAAAACTGGAATGCGATTAGCCGTTGCCGTAGCAGCTGCAGTGATCATGTTTGCACTACCTGGGCCGACAGAGGCACTAACGGCATATATTTTCTTTCTTTTATGTTGTTTGGCAAAACCTACTGCTATTTGTGCCATGCCCTGTTCATTACAACCTTGATGTACGATTAAATCGCCAGGATCTTGCTCTAAAGCTTGGCCTAACCCAAGTACATTGCCATGCCCAAAAATAGTAAACACACCATGTACAAATTTTTCTTGCTGGCCATCGACCTCAACATATTGTTGATTTAAGAACTTTACTAAGGCTTGTCCGGTAGTTAATCGAAAGGTGTTCATATATTTGCTCCAGGGTAATAATAGGCTTTTTACAAACCATACAAAACATTAAAAATGCAAAATAGAAAATAAATTTCAAACGTAATGCATAATATTAACGAAATGGGTTGATTAATAGTGGTTTGATATAAAAGTGTTAAACGCATCATGTTATATTAACAACTACAAAATAATAACAATGCAACATACTGTTTTAAATGAATATATTTAAAGTAACAATAATATTAAGCACTTATCTAAAAATAACTACAATACAATTAACAGAAAATAGGGAATAAAGAAAAGCTCAATAACTGCTTATAATAAACATATCAAAAACAAAAAATAGAAAATATTTTTCAATAGATAAAATTAAAAATATTGAGATCGAATGAAATATAGGTTCTATTTAAGCGAAAGGATAAATGGATGTATAAAAAGAGGCGAAAAGAGTACTAATAACTCCTTACAGTAAAGGAGTTATTTTATAAATGATAAATAAGAAATAACCGGCTATTTAGCCACATCAAGGTTGAAGTGCCTATTAGACAACTCTGCTAGCTGTTATCTGTTATAGGGTTATAGGTTATAGGTTATAGGTTATAGGTTATAGGTTATAGGTTATAGGTTATAGCATTAAGCCTACGGCTAGCGTCTGAGCAATAAACATCGCGCAGGTTAAAGAGCGAAAACCCAACACATCGTTTTCAACAATCTCAAAACAAATATCTGCTTTTCGGCCATACTCACTCATTTGATGGTCAGTAATAGCAACAATCTTAGCGCCAACTTTATCTGCACGTTCAATAGCAGAAATAGATTCCTGCGCATGCGGTTTAAAGGTAGTGATCAACAATACATCACTGTCTTTCATCTGTTTTAGCATCGGCGAACTCATACCACCGGGGCCATCTAACAGGACGACGTTTAAGTCTTCTTTTATCAGCATATATGAAAGATAACTAGCAACGGGGTAAGCTCGTCGCGCACCTTGCACATAAATGGTTCTCGCATTTGCAAGTAACTTGATTGCATCTTCTAACTTAGAGGGTGAAATCCCCACCAACACATCTTCCATGGCTCTAATATTTGAATCACCTAAACTTTCAAATATGCCTTGGATAGAGTCAACTTGCATTGAGCCTTCTTGCTTTGCTCGTTTAATACGTTCTTTGTAATCTCGCGGTTTATGAAAATACTGATCACTGAACAGTAATTGCATTTTACTAAAGCCATCAAAGCCAAAAGTATTAGCAAAGCGACTTAAGGTAGAGATAGGAACACCGGCTTTAACTGAAATGACTGACATGGTTTCAAAAGCGACAACCATCGGTTCTTCAGTAATAAAATCAGCCACTTGTTTAAGGCGATTACTTAAGCTGTCATAACGGTCGGCAAGGATATCTTTGAATGTGTCTAATGTTGTTGCAACTTCAATTTTATTCGGCATTATTTTTACTCTCAAAAAAACACCTAAGTCACTACTTAGGTGTTAGTAAAGGTTAACCAATAACACAGTCTAAGACAATAATTTAAAGCATCGAATCGCTTCTTCTCTGACATGAGGCATGGCTTTCTTCATAAAATACAGGCGATCAAATTTTTCAGCTTCAGCATTCATATAATCGCGTAAATTATGCCCCAATGCTTGTCGTAAAGAAGTGCCGATATTAAATTTTGAGACTCTGGTTTTTTTAAGTTTTAAAATATCTTCATCGCGAATACCACTGGTACCGTGAATAACCAAAGGTTTAGTCACTAATGCTTCAACCTGCTTTAACAACTCAAAATCAATGACACTGGTTGGTTCCGTTAAACGATGTACGTTACCAATCGATAACGCAATACAGTCCAAATCACTTTGCTCTGCATATTGCTGCGCTTCTAAAGGACTCGTATCAATTGTTTTGATATGGTCGCGCCCTTCTTGATAAGGAACAGATCCAATTTCACCTTCAACACTGACACCACATGCATGCGCTACTTCAGCGACTTTTTTGGTGCGGGCAATATTATCTGCCAGTGAAAGTTGCGAACCATCAAACATCACAGAGCTAAAGCCAGCCTTAATCGCTTGATAAACGATATGTTCTTCATAGGTGTGGTCCAGATGCAACACAACTTTTTGTGAGCTATTTTTAGCTAACTCATTAAACATCGTGGCTGCAATCACAGGTCCATAAAAATCAATCACATCTTTATTGCATGCCAAAATAACCGGCTTTTTAACTTCCTCAGCAGCATCTACAATGGCCCTTGCATCTTCATAACCAAAGATATTAAAGCAAGGTACTGCATAATCACTATTCGCCGCATCAGGCAAAACATCATTTAAATTAACAAGCATAAAAAAATCCTTTTTATTTAAATTTATTAATCATGTCTTTGATACCAGGAATAGTATGTACTTGATATTCATGATGAGGGTCAAAATGTTGCACTAATGATTTAGAGGTTTTACCCACAATAATAGTGAAGTAATACATCTCATAACCCGGTGCAGCAACACTTGGGTGATAGCCTTTATCGATAGCAATAACACTGCCTGATTTAACGTGATAAACCGGTCCACAGTCATCTTCATGTTCATAAAGGAATTGCGCACCAAAACCTTGTCCTGGGTTAAACTGGAACTGATAAACTTCTTCGTAATTTGTTTCTAACTCGCCACGGTCACAATCATGTTTGTGAGCAGGAAAACCAGACCAGCCGCCGGCACCCACAGTAAATAACTCACTGACTAATAAACGGCCACGCTTCGGTGCATTTGCCTGCCCTAAAATATGCTTTATTTTACGGTGCGTTTTAGTATCGTCAGAGCCGTATTGAATTTTGTCTACGGTAGTAACAGCAAAAGGCGCTAGGACTTCATCGTAAAGGCCACCTGCAATCATGATATTCGCTTCATCACTATCACAAGTGATTTCGGCAACCATACCAACAGGCACATAAACAGATTCAGGATCTCCATCCCAAATGCTGGCACGCTTACCAATATTAGGGAAAGTTTGATCACCAACAACGATAGAACAAGTGCCTCCGCCTAAAACGATAACACTTTCATAGCCGGCAACTTGATGCGTAAATGTTTCACCTTTTTTTAACTTAACTGGATTAAAAAAACATAAAGGTGTCGTATCATCATTTACATCAATAATTGGTTGGTTCTTATTGTCAAAAGGTGCGATGTGCTTTCCCATATTAATATTCCTAATTAGTTTTAGTTAGTGAATCAAAATCATATTGTTTGTTTTAACGAGCAGCTTGTTCAAATGTTGCAATAAAAGATTCCAGCTCGTCTTTAGTCGGCATAGCTTCAGTACAACTGGTGCCACTTACGTTAATAGCAGCGGCAGCTGAACCATTACTAACACCTTGCTCTAAAGTACCGCCAGCCGTTAATGTCCAAATAAGCGCGCCAGCAAAAGAGTCGCCTGAGCCAAATGGTTTTTTCGCCTCAACTCTATAGATACCTTGTTCAAATTGATGACCATCTTTGCAATAAACACGCGAACCTAGTTCACCCGCTTTAATGATCACAATCTGTGAATTTCCTTGTAAAAAACGGGCCGCAGTTTGATCATCATCGGTATTACCGGGTGCGACCACTGTTTCCATCATGTCGAACTCTTCACGATTGCCAATCACAATATCCGATAGATTAGCTGCAATACCATAATAAATAGATGCATCAACATCGCTGCGCCAAGTCATTGGGCGATAGTCCACATCTAGCACCACGACGGTGCCAACACTACGCGCATATTGCATTGCTAATAAGGTAGCTTCACGACTTGGACTTGCTGACAATGCCGTACCGGTAACAATTAATGTTTTACTTTTTTTAATATAATCAGGGTCAATTTGTTCTGTTTTCAGCATTAAATCCGAAGCATTATTGCGATAGATTAAAACATCACAATCACTCGGTTTCATTTCCGTAAAGGCGACGGAAGTACGCGAACCACTACCATCAACCATCATGCCATCAAGGTTAATACCTTGTTTTTCCATATAACCCTGTACATAACGCCCAAATGAATCGTCTGCGACACAACCAATAAAACCTACCTTTGCACCCAGCTTATTAATCGCTACGGCAATATTAGCCGCAGAACCACCGACATATTTTTCAAAACCAGAGACATCGGCAATATCCGTATTCGCTTCACGAGCATATAAATCAACACCTGCACGCCCTAATACAATTGCATCTAACGTTCTGTCTTGTAAAAAATTCACTTGTGCCATTATTTATTCCTTAGTCTTTAAAATTAACCCATTGCGAACCGTTATCTGCAGACTCAGCACATTTCTCACAAAGTCGAGTACCTTCAATACCAGCATCAATACCTGGAAACCACATGCTATCTAAAGCGGTTTGATCATTTTCTGCAACGGCATTAAATGCATAGGCAAAACGAGCATATAAATTAGCCCAAGATTCAAAATAACCCTCAGCATGACCACCACCGATTCGGTTACATGAAACACCTTGATCATCTTGGTA
The DNA here is from genome assembly GCF_037546705.1 of Vibrio sp. 2-Bac 85. Lineage (NCBI taxonomy): Bacteria > Pseudomonadati > Pseudomonadota > Gammaproteobacteria > Vibrionales > Vibrionaceae > Vibrio > Vibrio sp. 2-Bac 85. The sequence goes on from NZ_JALAAB010000001.1 coordinate 240,466, forward strand.
TAGATACGGCATGCCTCGATCTAATACACGAGGCGCTTCACCTTGAATTTCATAACGAAGTTGATTTGGAAATTCATCCCACCATTCAATCGACGCTTTCGATCCAACAATGCGAATTTTTTGTTGATGCATAGAGCCTGAATTAATTGCAGATGCCCATAATGTGCCAACAGCACCGCCTTTAAATTTAAGCATCACATGCGCATTATCTTCCAATGGTGCGCGTGATTTAATAAAGCTTTGACGCATGCAACATAGGCTCTCAACTTCCATCTCAGTAATCATTTCACATAAAAAATGAGTATGTGTGCCTAGGTCGCCCAATACATAAGTAGGACCCGATGCGGCAGGTGTTACACGCCACTTTAAACTTGGATCATCTTTCTCATATTCTTCGTTATGAAAACCATGAGCAAATTGTGCATTAACAACACGAATATCACCGAGATCACCACGACGAACCATTTCACGAGCTTGGTGGATCATAGGGAAACCTGAATAACCGTACATCACACCAATAAGGCAGTTATTTTCAGCAGCTAACGCTTTAAGCACATACGCCTCATCCGTGGTAAAAGTCAGCGGCTTTTCACAAATAACATGTAATTTAGCTTCTAATGCTGCTTTACATATTTCAAAGTGAGTGCTGTTAGGTGTTGCAATTGAGACAGCTTGAATACCATCTTCTCGGCATTTTTCCTGTGCAAACATCTCTTTATAAGTTGCATATGAACGCGTTCCGTCAATGCCTAAATTCACCGCAAAATCACGACCGCGATCAGCGTCTAAATCAAAGGAGCCGGCAACAAGCTTAAATAAACCATCTCGTTGCGCTGCATTTCTATGCGAATAACCAATTTGACTACCACGACCGCCGCCGACCATCGCCCAACGAATAGGCTGTTTCAAATGACTTTCTTCATTAAACATGTTGTTCTCACATTTCATTAAATAGAAGAAAAAAAAGCGACTAATGAAAGGCCTAACATACTTCGTTAAACCTTTTATACGCATTCATTTCCTAACAAACAAAGGAACCTTGTTACACAGTCAGCGGCTTACAGCCCAAATTTTTGTGCGTAACCAGAGATATTTTGATAAGCCGTTTTAGCAAAAACTAATGGGTTGGCTTTGGCAGGATCTTGCTCCGCTTCAACCAATAACCAGCCTTCATAATCGCGTGCTTTTAATGCAGTGAAAACATCATCGTAATTAACATCACCGGTACCAGGTACAGTAAATACACCATCTAATACTGCACTTAAAAATGATTTATCTGCAGCACGTGCCGCTTCCATCACTTCTAAACGTAAATCTTTAAAATGCATATGCCCAATACGATCACCCCAGCGGTTAATAATATTCACAGGGTTACCACCACCGTAAGTAATATGACCCGTGTCTAAGGTTAAAAAGACAGAAGGCCCCGTCACTTCCATAAAGGTATCAATGTCTTTTTCGGTCTCACAAATAGTGCCCACGTGATGATGGAAAGACAGCTTAATGCCATGCTCGTTTAATAAATAGTCAGCAACAACAGTAATTTTTTGACCGTATTCTTGCCATTGTTGATCGTTTAAAATCACACGCTTAGAAACAGGAATGGTGATATCACCATGTACAGAATTACTCACTTCGCCATAGACCATTGCTTTACAACCAGCGGCTTTCAATAATTTAATATGCGTTTGCATCGCTTCAATTTCTTGCTCAGCGGTGTTGGTCATTAAGTTACCGCTAAACCAACCAGATGCGAGAACTAAACCGTGACTTTTAAGTAAAGGAACTAATATTTCAGGATCTCTTGGATATTTAGTGCCAAGCTCAGTGCCTGTAAAACCGGCTTCAGCCATTTCACTTAGACACGTTTCTAGCGGGATATCGCCACCTAGCTCTGGCATATCGTCATTGGTCCAAGTTAAAGGGCTAATACCATATTGAACTTTACTCATACTTATCTCCGGATTAATTGTGGTTACTGAATGAATTGAGCGTACAAGCTTTAAATCCTAATGAGCATTGACTTGTCGCTAGCCAAATCGAATATACGTCAAAAAAAATATAATGAAAATATTTTTTCATTAATACTTAGTGCTTTATCAACTTTTTTTGGAAAAAATTTATTGACCCTCTATTTTCAAGTAAAACAAAAAATTAACATAAAAAACCATTTAAAAATAAAATTCATAAAAAACAATAACTTAATTTGTTTATTTTTTGTTAAATTCACACCCCGTGATAAGCTTAACGTTTCAATAAAAATAAACAGTAAAGAAATAGCGCTTTGATAAAATAAACAATAATATCAACCCACCAATAAAAATGAAAAATATTTTTCTACTGAAAAACTTTATTTTTACACCCAGTAATAGAGATTAATTTTTATTTTAAAAAGACCTATAAACAGCACTTACCGAAACGAGTAAGCCGTAAACTGGTTAAAGCCCTCTCTAAGCCTTATAAATGGCAGTTAGAGTAGGAAAAGGTTAAAAGCGAAAGCAACGTAAACACAAAATCATAAATGACAGCACATTGACACTTTAAGGAACACAGTATGTTTAATATTGCATTATTTGGAGTTGGAAGAATTGGACGCATTCATGGACAAAACATTCATGATCATGCTCAAACTAATCTTTATTCGGTTATTGACCCCTACGTAGAAGGGCGAGAAGAGATATCTGAAAAGTACGATGCCAAAATTCAAACTACAGAAGAAGCAATGGCAGATCCAAATGTAGATGCCATCTGTATTTGCTCTGCAACGCATACTCACGTCAACCTTATAGAGTTAGCGGCAGCCCATGGTAAAGCAGTCTTCTGTGAAAAACCCATCGATCTAGATTTAGCAAAAGTACGTAATTGCCTCAAAGTCGTTGAGCAACACGACACCATCTTATTTATCGCCTTTAATCGTCGTTACGATGCGCACTTTAACGAATTAAAGGGCCGCTTAAGTGAAAATGCAATTGGACAAATTGAGTCACTGATCATCACCTCTCGAGACCCTTCTGCTCCACCAGCAGAATACACCAAAATCTCAGGTGGCATGTACCGAGACATGACTATTCATGACTTCGATATGGCACGTTATTTAATGAATGAAGAACCTACTAGCATTACCGCATACGGTAGTTGTATGGTTGACCCTGAAATTGCTAAAGCCGGTGATATTGATACGTCAGTGGTTGTTTTAACTTTTGCATCGGGTGCGATTGCAACTATTAATAATAGCCGACGCTCAGGTTACGGATACGATCAACGAATCGAAGTACATGGCAGTAAAGGCCTCTTAACTGCAGGTAACATCAATGAAAACTCAGTCAAACAATTCGGTGACCAAGGGACTATTGAAGCAAACCCTGAATACTTCTTTTTACAACGTTATGCAGGAGCCTACAAAAATGAATGGAACCATTTTGTTGAAGTCTTAGGTGGAGCAGAGTCATTATCACCTGGTATAGATGGTGAAAGAGCACTGGCGTTAGCAGATGCTGCACTAGAGTCATTACAGACTAACAAAACAGTGACATTATAAAAAGTGCGCTACTAAAACGTTAAAAATAAACCATCAACAACATGGTTAACTACTGGTATTAAAGAAGATAAACCAACAGTGGTTTATTTTCTTATTTGCTATCAAAAAGCTTGGATTTAAGTTCAAGACAATGAATAGGTGATTGTATGAAATTTGCATTACACGGCATGTGTTCTTTACATAACAATATTGTAAGCGATATTCGTCTTGCAAAAGAAACTGGCTACCAAGGTTTAGAAATCCATACGGAAAAATTATGGCGCTATATAAATAGTGGCTTAAGCAGTGCCGACCTAAAAGCTAAACTAGATAATGCAGGCATTTTACCCTCTGCAATTGATATCATCGGAAGTGTTGAAGTAGCTGATAAAGCGACACAACAAAGTGTGTTCAAACAAGTTGAAACCCTATGTCAATTTGCAAGCGAGATTGGCGCTCCCACGATTCAAGTAAATTCATTTGAAGGGCTCAATGGCCTATCAGTTGAAGACAACATAAAAATCACCGCGCAAAATATTGCACACATTGCAGATATCGGCAAAGAGCATAATATTCGCTTTCAATTTGAAGGTGCAGCGTGGACACCTATTGCAAAATTAGATGATTATCATCGTTTACATGATGCCGTTGGCCGCGATAATTTTGGCTTTGTATTAGATACTTGGCATCTTTGGTCTTGCCGAGGCGCAACCTTAGAGCAAGTCGCTAAAGTAGACAAAGAACTAATTTACAACATACATATTTCCGATGGTCTAAGACCTGCTGAAAACCAACCTTGGGTAGATGAAAAAGAGTTACGAGGTTGCTTAATTGGTGAAGGTGAAATCCCACTACAGGAATGGATTGATGCTATCCAATCTACAGGATATGACGGTTTCTATTCCGGTGAATTTTTAAATGATCAACTATGGGAAGGTGATCATTATGAGACAGCAGAGAAAATGCTATCAGGCATGAAAAAACTCGTTAAATAACTTTCCTAAAGGCCCCTTACCCTGTTGGCTTCATTGTCGTTCTAACCGACCTTGAGGCCTTTTTTAAGGTCAAAAGCGGCTTAACCACGAAGGCACGAAGGGTGAAGAAGGTTAAGTATTTAATATCAGATTATTTTTAAGTCGTTATTAGTAAAGCATAAATCTTGATTAAAGTTTGTGGGTGTCCAGCTCTTTATATGTTGTCGTTCTAACCGACCTTGAGGCCTTTTTTATTGTGGTGCTGAAGCTTGATTCAAACATTGAAGCATCATTATCATAGAAATAATTAAGCCATTTATTTATTAACTACTCGGGTAAATAAGCAGTAAAATTATTATAATCCTCAAGCACATTTTTTAATACTGTCGGTGATATTGGAATCAGCCCTACGTTTAAACCAAAAGGCTTAAACACTTTATTCAAGATCTCCACGCTTGAGTTGCTTCTATTATTTTCTATATCTGAAAGTTTTTTACGAGAAACATTAACTAATTTTGCATACTTTTCTTGGTTAAAACCTAGTACTTGAATGCGTAGCTGAATTAAAGCATCTCCTTGAGTAATCTCAGAAAATAGTAATTTAGCAATAACACTATTAATGACCGCCTTGCGTAACTGAGCATCTTTAATGGCAGTATTATTAGACGAACGTTGCCTTACTTTAACTTCATCGGCTTCCCCACTATGCACAACAACAGGCACACCGGATAATTTAACTTTCCTCTGTGACTCATCATTTTTAGCATTGATACGTTCACCCTCACTATTAAATTTCATATTCCTATCTGCATTATGCTTTTTTAAGAAGTTGACGGTATCCGTTAAACTTTTATTTTTCACAACAAGCCCCACTGTTCTAATTTTTCATCAAGAAAGTCAAATCCAATTGCAGGCATATTAACTATTTGTTCGGGAACACCACGCACTATTAGCCTCTGCTTTAAACCTACTAACTGACGCGCTGTTGCTTTTAGCTCGCTTAATAAGTGTTCTGGTTCAATTAAATCACTCAAGGAGTATGCAATCTCAACAAAGTTAAATGCACCACCAAGCTCTAAAGTTGGCGCAGCCCATTTAGTTGTTCGAGGTATACCTTCTGGATCTGCTTTCATAGGTGCAAAGTCATAGATGGGTGTTAACCTTATTCCTTTTTCATCTTTATAGAATGATGTATTTCTTCCGTGGTTATCACTATTACCAAAGGCAATATTTAACAGATCACGACGAACCCATTCGATGATAAATGCCTCTACATCAAAGTGCAGTTTTTTCTCTTTCACCGTATTACTTTCAGTGATCAGCGTAATCAAATCACGTATTGTTTCACCATGATCTAAAATAGCACCAGGTTGTTTTCTTAACATTGAATACACAGATTCCATACCATAACGTTTGGTCGTCCCATCTGCTTGAGTCTCTATATCGAACCTTGGCAACCAAAGTGAATGATAGTTTTCACCTTGTTCTAACTTCATGTTTGCTACAGGTATAGTAATAAACCCCATATCGGTTAACTCATGATAATAATGGTATTCGGTGACGAGTACCGCATCGTTAACTCCCCTTTTATTCCCTCTTGGAAATTTAACAAGATAATACATATCGTCCACATTTGTATTTTCTTGATAGGTATCTATCCAGACAAGATCATCTTTACTACGTCTTAACAAAAGTTTCGGTGCTTCTCCACCCGCACCTGTTGCCCCGCCTGCTGCTGCGCCTCGAGTTTGTGCATAACTCAAAAAGTCTGCAGCTCTGCTTGTGACTTCCGAAACTTGGAAATATTGCGTAGGTATTTTATCAATCGCTTCGATAGACTCTTTAATACGTAAATTGCCAATGGGAGAAATAGTACCGTATGTAAGTAAAACAAACTTTTGTTGATTACTAGACATCCCTTCAGTATCTATTTGGGTTAACCAGTATTTACGACTTGAACCACTAGGAATAATATCGTCAATGAACTTCAACCAACCTCGTTGACCATTACCATCAAAAAATAATTCAACAGGATGGTTGATAGAGACTGCATGATGGTCATCCTCAGAAAGATGATCAATTGCATAATCAAATTCATAATCAACTTCGCTAATATCATAGGTGTAGTTAGCATTATTCGGAAATGTAATCTTCGCAATATCCTTCCATGAGTTATCAATGAAAGCTTGTACCGTTAGCTCATTTAAATTTTCAAAATTAATCGCTTTCATAGACCCCCCCCTCAATAATAATGAACACTATAGCACTCAAAAAAGAACAATTATCGAAATAAAGTTTATTATAGTACTCAATATTTTTTGATATTGAGTTATTAACCACAACCCGACTCATTGATTTGATGTTTAAAGATAATTTATTGAACATCCTCAAATAGAATACTAATGCATCCTATAGTACTCAATAATCAACATAAAAATCATTTTTGAGTATTATAGTGCCCATTATAGATGTTAGGTACTTTACTATATCTAGTATGAATTGAGTAATCGGAACCTGTAGCGATGCTTGGACTGACGGAAATTGAACTGTAAAGGTGATAGGAAAAAGACTAGATGTTCCCCATTTTTTAAGGTCAAAAGCGGATTAACCACGAAGACACGAAGGGTCAAGAAGGTTAAGTATTTAACTTCAGGTTATTTTAAGTCGTTATTAGTAAAGTATAAATGTTGATTAAAGTTTGTGGGTCCAGCTCTTTCCTCTCCAAGCGTGCTGAATCACTCTTAAATTGTTTGTTAGGCTTTATCTGTTGTTTTATTAAAAAGCAATGTAACTCGATTATCACCGTAAAAATTAAGACTCATTACTATTCCTTCATTACTATCTCGGAATTTATAATAAAATACATCTTGATTTTCACCAAAAGCGGGAGACTGTGATAAATAACTTTGGGTCATACTATCCATACGAGCAAGATCTTGATTGTATATTTTATTTGCGGGATCAACATTCAGCATAAAGTGTATATTTATCGAAATTTCACCCAACCACTTATCTTGAAAATGATGGAAATATAAACCTCTAGAAATTTTATCAATACAAGATTCAAACCTTTCATAATCTACATTCAAAGTCTGACCTGAAAACCACTTTCCTGATACCATATCTTGAATTAACAATTGCTTAGTATCTAAGTTAAGCTCATTCATAAACTTTGGTCTTCGTTTGGTTGCACGCTGTATCTTTGTTGCTACTTGATTGTTTGCAATTTTATTACCTGCTACGCTAAATGAAAGGCTGTGCAATAAATATTCATCATCATTAGATTTACTTGTATTATGGATCGGACATGAAGGGACTGTAATAAGTTTCTTCCTTAGATCCTCACCACTTGGTAAATCTTTACTTTCTGGAAATAGGCATTTAGGTGGCACATGCTCTGCTGATGTAGCAATTGCATCACACATATAACACGTTTTACTCAATTTATTACCTCACTATACAAAGTAAGCATAACAACCTCTTATACAAAATGACAAAAACTGAATCAAAAACTGGACAGCCAATAGTTTTACAGAAAAAAATTATTAATCAACAATAAGAAAAACCAAAAACTGAAACCAAAAACTGGACAGCCAATAGTTTTACAGAACAAAAATTATTAATCAACAATAAGCACATGACAATAAAGCTATTGATTAATGATATTTACCCGCGCCCAAAACCTTAATATCTTAACATTTGATATGCTAGGTTGAATTTTAAACATGTTTAATATTAGCGAGTGCTAATAGCAATATGATAGAAATTTTGATAGAGCTAAATTAATGAATTGGTCGTCGTAATTGGTTTTTACTGGCTATCCAACATTTACCTGTATGCTCAGCGAACGAAGCTAACTCCTCTAAAGAGCCTACAGCACCTTGATAATCCTTTCCGAAACGACTGGCTAGGGTCAACCAAGTAGCCTCATCGAGACCAAGTGTATTAAGTAATTTAGGATGATGGCTGGCGATTGAACCTCGTTTATCTTCTCGTAAAATACGTCCACTCCAATCAACCAACTCAAGGTAATCTATCAATGAAAAAGGAATGCCTAGTACAGGATTAATCTTATCGCTTTCATAAGCGTCACCAATAAAACCAAATAAAGATTTTTTCTTAAAATAATAATTTGATGGGTTATCTTCTGGTTGGGCGTTACCATGTATGCGTTCATAAGCTGATGTATATTGAGATGTTTCAACGCTGTCATTTATTTTTGCACGAATTGGATTTAAATCTACATAAGCCATACAGGTTAATAACGCATCTTCATCAAGCAAAGCCTGAGATTTAAAGCGCCCCTCCCAAAATCGGCCTGAGCACTCATCTTCTTTATTCGCTTTACGCGCGATAAATTCATTTAAACAACGCATAAACCAAGATATATCGACTAGACGCTCTCGCCAATCACTAATTATGGCTAATGCCGCTTTATTTTCTGCCGCTGAGCTTGTCTGTTCATCCAACCAACGAGCCACTAAGACAGGCTTGGAATATAACTGACACCAACGTTCACAAACTTGCTCATTACTCAGCTCTTCACTATGCCGCTCATTCACATGCAATACTAAATGGTAATGATTAGACATAATCGCATAAGCACAAATATCAATATTAAAGACGGAAGCAAGATAATGCATTCGTTCAATCACCCACTGGCGTCGATGCTCAAATGATTTTTCTGTGTATTTATCTTCACCACATAAATAAGCACGACGAACACAACGTGAAATACAGTGATAATAAGGTGTATCTGATAACGAAACTTGAGATTGGCGAGACTGAGTCATAACAACTACCTCTTAGCATGTATAAGCGACATAATTAAAAGATAGAAGAGCCATGATGAGTCGTCAAAGTTTATGGGTGCTGAGATGGTCACTCCACGAAGGCATCAAAATGTGCCAAGATTGGATAAGTGTTCAGCAAATCAATCTAACAAATGGAGTGACCAATATGAAATGTAGCGTAATTAGCATCGACCTAGCAAAGAATATATTCCAAATTTGTGCATTAGATGAAATGCGCCAAGTACTCTTTAACAAGAAAGTTAAGCGTTCAGAGCTAATTCATGAATTAAGACTGTTTGAACCTTCTCTAGTGGTGATGGAAGCTTGTTACAGCTCTAATCCATGGGGTAGACGAATCGAAAAATTAGGCCATGAAGTGAGGCTTATTCCGCCCTTTGTTGTGAAGCCATTTGTGATTGGTAATAAAAATGATGCCAACGATGCACTGGCGATTGCAGAAGCGTCATTAAGGCCTAAAGTGCGTTTTGTTGCAGTGAAATCAAATGAGCAACAAGATATTCAATCATTGCAACGCATTGCCGAACGAATGATAAAAGTCAGAACGGGTGACGTTAACCAACTAAGAGGATTATTATCTGAATATGGCACAGTTGTGGGGCTTGGTGTTCCTACGTTAATGAAAGCAATTCCCGATATTATTGAAGATGCAAGCAATGAGTTAACCGCCACTGCACGTACTTTTGTTCGTCGTTTATATCGTAATATACAAAGAACTATCATACAGATTGATGAAATAAAAACGCAACTAAACGCGCTAGTGAAAGATAAGGATGAGTACAAATTACTATTAACCGTACCAGGTGTTGGACCCGTCATTGCCGCTGCATTAATGGCCGCAGTCGGTGATGCAAACGCTTTTAAAAATGGCAGACAACTTGCTGCTTGGATTGGACTTACGCCTTCTCAATACGCTAGTGGAGAAATCAATCGAATGGGTAAAATTACCAAACGAGGAAATAGCACGCTCAGAAAGTATCTAATCCATGGCGCCCGCACCGTATTAAATTGGTGTGACAAAAAAGATGATGTCTTAAGTTGCTGGCTAAAAAAACTCAAAGAACGCATGCATGGATGCAAAGCAGTGGTTGCATTAGCCAATAAATTAGCACGGATAATTTGGTCGGTACTCTCAAGTAAACAACCTTTTAATATTGCTAAAGCCTGTGCATAAGCAGCAAAAAAATGGAAATGTTAGTCATGAAAGAATCAAACTACAACCCTAAACGGTAATATGCATTGATGATTTAAAACGGTTTGTCTTACTTGGAACCTCCGCTGGACTTCTGCCATCAAGGCATAATGGGTGCAAAGGCGAGTAAGACTTCTTCTGGAATTCAGGAGGGCGCGACTCCCCATAAAGAGTCATTAAGACGCCGGATATATGTCAAGAAACCGTTATCTCACTAGTGTTAAAAGCAGTTCAGGAAAGGTGAACTATCGAATAAAACGATAAAGAGCAAAACACGTTTAACCAGAAAATTTAGCCCTTTGTATTTAAGTGGCGACGTACTTTTGCACGATATCAATTATTAAAAAATAAAGAAAAAACAGTTTAACCTTGATTTACAAGGAGTGACCATATATGTCCACATTCATTACTTGTTATGCGTATTACTTTTTATTTGGCGGAGGATTTGTTGGGCCACCACCTTCACTAGAAGGTGGTTGGTAACCACCTTGCATATTACCTGTACCGCTAGTACTAGTAGGTGTAGAAGTTGGAGGAACAGGTTGGTAACCTTTTTCAATTCTTGGTTGATAGCCCTCATTTAACGGAATTTTTTTATCTGACATGATATTCCCTTACTTAGTTGAATTTAAATAATTCTATATGACTAATTTCTGATGACAAAATGATAACACCATCAGATTCATTGTGAGCTCTTTCAAACATATCGTCACTATTTAACTCCCAAGATTCCTCTAAATATATTTGTTCAGGACTTGGGGCGTGTGAAGCAAATGATTTGGAACTATATTTTCCTGCAATTTTCACGTTGTCTTTTAACGTGACAATAACCCAATATGATTTTCGTTGAGAAAAAACATAATCCCACGGTTTTTCTGTTGGGTGTGGCGCATTATTTTGGAATACTTGTGATTCTCTTAGTTTTTTCCAAATAAACGCCCAGAATAAAGGAGCAATAAAAAGAACGGCAACATAAAAGAATACATAAAGAGATGGGTGCACTGTTTTAAGTTCACTGCTTTCAACCCAGTATATGGGTAAAAGTAATAAAGCATAATTTACACAGCTATATGCTACGGCATCAACTATTTGTTTTGAACCATCCTTTATTTGCGTAGGATAAAATAGTTCAAAAGCTTTAATAGAAATAAAACCAGGTATAACAAATGCTATAAACAAAAATAGTTTATCAACTTCCCAAATGTTCAAGTAATACTCCTATACGCATAACGCCTTGCTCAGCGGAAAAATGCGAGCGTAGCGAGTAGTTTTTCCGATGCAGCAACTTGTTATGCATTTATCTTAGTAAAATTGCAAATATTGCAGCAATTCCTAACATAATAGTTACTAAAATTTTTGTTGGGTGGTTAATTTTAAGCTGGCTTTTCAATGAACTATAATTTTGGCCCCAGTTTTCCCAACTACTTGGTAAAACACTCTTATTATCAGATGTTTGACTTAAACTAAAATACCCTAATTCTTTCATTATTCTTGTAACTACAATTTGTAAATCTGTAAGTAATTTACGTTGTTTCATTTGCCAGTTAGATGAAACTAGTGAAATCATTGTAACTAAAATTATAGCAATTAACTTTCCTTGGATAGTTATTACCAAAGAGTTTGAATTTGAAATAAGCATAGCCGCAATAATTGCAACAAGAATAGCTGAAGACCATGTGAATATTTGTTGCTGCCGTGATCTTCGGTAAGATAACTCTTCTCTTACAATTTTGTGCATTTCAATTAGTTTATTTTCTTTAGAGAGTTGGTCCATATTTTCCTTTTGCATAACAGCTTCTTATACAGAAAAATTCCATATTTCCGGTGGAAATTCTGAATATCTTAATTTGTTAAAATTGACTCAACAATACGCTGATCAAGTCTAAAAACAATAACTTAAAATAAATAATCAAATCTCCGTCATGTGGATAGATAGAATAATTCTGTATTAACAACAGACATACGGAATAGTTTGAAAAATGAGAATATTGGAAGATGAAATAAGAAATTTAATAGCAATGTGAGGTTTTGATCGAGGTGAGAGGTTTAGAGCGTGGTGACATAATTATTGATACCCAAACTAGGCCAACCAGTTCGGGTATCAATATAATTAAGGTTAAATAGTACCTGCTAATGAGCCTTCTATTGTTGCAAGGGTTGCACCACCGGCCATTAGGTTTTGTAACTCTTCAGACGTTATTTCACCTTTTTTTGCTGTGCCTAATGTGTGGCCTCGATTCAATACTGTGAAACGATCACCTACCGCAAGAGCATGGCGTACGTTATGGGTAATAAATACCACGGCAATGCCGCGTTTACGTACTTTATCAATAGTTGCTAATACATTCGCTGTTTGGCGAACTCCTAATGCAGACGTTGGCTCATCCAGAATAAGCACCTTAGCGCCAAAATGTACCGCACGCGCAATGGCTACTGTTTGTCGTTCACCGCCTGACAGAGTACCAATCGCTTGATCGGCAGAGCGCAGGTGGATGCCCATGCTTTTCATTTCTCGCATGGTAACTTCGTTAGCGAGTTTATGGTCAAAGAAACTAATACCTGCAATTTTTTTAGTTGGCTCATTACCCATAAAGAAGTTACGTGCCACAGACATTAACGGGATCATAGCTAGGTCTTGATAAACCGTTGCAATCCCTGCGTTGATGGCATCGCGAGGACAATCAAAGTCCATCTCTTTGCCTTCAAAGTAAATTTCACCTACCGACGGTTTATGCACACCAGACATGGTTTTAATAAATGTCGATTTACCCGCACCATTATCACCTAATAAACATAAACATTCGCCAGCCATCACTTTCAAGGACACACCAGAGAGCGCAATTACAGATCCAAAATGTTTCTGTATCTTTTTCATTTCAATAATTGGTTCGCTCATACTATTTCTCCCCTGTGATCATGCGACGTATATAAGTATTCAGTATTACTGCAAACAACAAGATTGCGCCGAGGAATACTCTAAATAGAGAGCTTTCAACACCAGCAAAGAATAAACCTTGTTGTACTACTCCGAAAATAATTGCACCTAGTGCAGCACCGATAACAGAGCCGTAACCACCAGTTAATAATGCGCCACCAATAACCACTGAAATAATGGCTTCAAATTCTTTTAATAGACCACGGTCTGCACCAGCTGAACCGAACTCAATAACTTGTGATGTTGCAAAAACACAGGCACAAAATGCCGTAAACATGAACATTAAGATTTTAACGCGATTAACTGGTACACCAACATAAGTGGCCGCTTGTGCGTTGCCGCCTGAAGCGAAAATCCAGTTACCAAATTTTGTTTTTGTTAATAACCAATGACCGAATACAAGTAATATTAAAGCCCAGACCATTAACATTGGGATGCCTTCTACAACTGGTTGTCCTTTTTTGAAACCACGCTCAAAGGTTTCAATCCAACCGTTATCACCCATCCATTGAAATAAACCAGTGAATACTTTGCCGCCAAATACAGGGGCAAGCCAATCACCTTGTGCAGCATCTTTAATGCCACCGACAATGGTTTTATTGGTGGTAGAAATTGCAGCAAAGATAGTTAAACCACGAAGAATAAATAAGAAAGCTAAAGTAACGATGAAACTAGGTAATCCAGTTTTAATCACTAACCAACCACTTAATGCACCGATTCCCATGCATAAAATGAACGTTGCGATAATGGCCACCCACATCGGTAAACCAAAAACGACGGAGAGTAGCGCAATTGACATGCCGCTGAACCCAATCATTGACCCTACTGATAAGTCGAACTCACCAGCTATCATTAATAAACAAGCACCTACTGCAATAATAATAAATTGCGATGAAACAATTGACCAGTTCATGACACCCGCAGCAGAAAACATGCCCGAGTCGCTTGCAGTCAATAAGAAAAATAAAAATACCAATATGGTCCCACAAATCCCGCCTAATTCAGGTCTAATCAATGCTTGTCGAAAACTTGACCTATTTTTAACACGCTCATCCGGTTTTGTTTTACCTAGTTCGTTTGATTTTTCTGACACAGGCTTCTCCGGTTTTACGCTGCTCATGGATTGTGTTGATGTGATTTCATTCATCTGTTGGCCTCTAAAAAATTTTAAATTGAGATGGTTTGAGGTAAAGGCAAGCACCATCATAGTGCTGCCTTATTAATTTAGATTTTAACGATATTCACCCGCGTATTTTTCAACTAAAGCTAAGCCGTCTTTTGTTACAAAGCCAGGGCCTGAATTGATATTGTTACCAGGTAATACCCCATAACGGTCATAGTTCGTTAGCAGTACTACAGGTAGGTAAGCTTGTAGGAAGGGTTGTTGATCAATGCCCCAGTTGATGATGCCAGATTTAATGGCTTTTACTATATTCTCACCAAGGTCAAAGGTACCGAAGTAGATATCACCAGCATAACCATTTTCTTGTAATGCTAAGATAGTTGGATCAGCAGAAGTAGGACCTAAGGTTAAGATCGCATCAACTTTAGGATGTGAGCTCAAGTAAGCTAATACACGGTTTTTAATTTCAGAAGGATCTTGGCCACTGTCTAGCATTGAATCACCCAGTTTTACACCAAGGCCTTCAGCAAAACCACGACAACGTTCACCAACTACGGCATTAGAGATAGCATGGTTAACACAAACAAATGATTTAATACCATCACCTTTTGCACGTAAACCCGCTGCAAAACCTGCATCAAACTCTGGTTGGCCAACAAACATCAATGCACCAACTTCACGCGCTTGTGCTGGTGTGCCAGAGTTCATGATGATCACGTTAATACCTTGGTCAACTGCACTTCTAATTGGACCGCTTAATACGTCAAAGTCAGCAAGCGTAGTAATAATACCGTCTGGCTTAGAAGCCGTTGCTTGCTCTATAATACGCGCCATGTCTGCAAGGTCACCTGTTGGTGGGTTACGATATTCAACTTCAACCCCCATTTGTTTACCTGCTAATGTCACACCATTTTTTACTGTATTCCACCAGCTATCTGAATCAGGTGCGTGGCTTACTAAGACATAACGCTCTGCAGAGGCTGTCATAGATGTCAGTGCAAGTGGTGCTGCTAATGCGACTGACATAACCGCTGCAGTTAATAATTTAAACTTTTTCATTAAGACTCTCCTAAATAGTACTTTGGGTTTAAAAATGAAGTTTACTTATAAACATAAGTTCTAATAATACGAAGAGCTAAACCTCACTCTCAATTGACTATTAGAAGCTGTTATTTACCTTTCTTGAGTGGTCATACTCACTTTATAAAAAGATGAATCATGACTGAAACAAGAAGTGAAAAATTATTTTCATAAAAGAACAACCACATACTAATCTTTCAAATCTAGTTAGGCTACAGCTTAAAACTCAATTGTTGCATAATTGTTAACCACGTCGAGTTTAAGCAATAAAGCAGGCTTAAAAACCACTTCAACCCCCTAAAAATGGATAAAAAGTGTCATTTATCGCTGTATCAGCCATAAAAACACACCGTATTGTGCTTTATAGTGCCCCCAATCAACAGTAGCAGGCCTTCGGTCGCGACAAATAATAATGGAAAAATATTTTTCAAAACAAGAGTAAATATTTATAAAAACAGTTGTATTACTATATAGGGAGGTAAAAAAAGAGGGGTTTATAGTTTAGAATAGAGAGCCATAAAGCTAAAACTGACACTCAATAGCCGAAGAATTTGACACTGCTAACATTTTTAACGTTTAACACTAAAAAACAGGCAATATCGGTGTTAGAACAAGGCGAATAAAAATCACTATAAAACTTTAAAAAATACTGAAGAGTAATAATATAAAGCCTATTTAACAATGTATTAGCCATGGATTAGCCATAGATCAACCATCGATTAGTGAGCAATTAAAATTACTAATGAAAATAAAAACGACACAATCAGCACTAAAAAATCTGCTAGGATAAAAACCAATGAGTCCCGCCATCCCAAAATAATTTACATCCAGAAAGAAACAGAAATAGATAACATAGTCGATATACTAAGGCTTGGCTTATTTTATGTAATAACATAATGCCAACTTTTACTCCCACCGGCCCTAGGGGCATTAGCACTAAAGACGTCATCAAATTAGTTGAATCAAACTCACCTAATAACGTATATGGGATTAACTTAAACAGATTGATGATGGCAAACAATACCGCCATGCTGGCAATTAACACCACTTTATTTAGCTGCAACGGTAACAAATATATACTTGCAGGGCCGCCACCAGCATGTAACGCAGTACTAGAAAACCCGCTCATTATGCTCCAGAACCAAGCACTAATAAGCCCTCCTTTATGTTGATTTTTGCCACCTTTAATTACATATTGTAAGCAGAATAATAACGATAAACCGCCAATCACCACTTTTAAACCAGGCTCAGAGATCACACTCAAAAACATGCCTGCGATTGCAACCCCAATAATCGAACCCGGTAGCATGCGTTTTAAAATACGATAATCGGCATTGCGGTAATGTTGCTTAACGGCAAAGAAGTCCATTAAACATAGAATAGGCAATAGGATAGCTGCTGCTTGTGTCGGTGCAATGGTCATCGCCATTAATGGCACGGCTATGATGCCCAGTGCGCCACCTAATCCACCTTTGCCAATGCCATATATAAAAACAGCGGGGATCGCAGTGGCGTAAAACCAAGGGTCTGTAACGATCATCGGCGAGTTACCTTATAAATGACATAAATGATAAAAGTAGCGTATTCATCAAATACAAAATAAATACAAAAAAACAGCGCTTAGGTTATTTTCCTAGCGCTGTTTGTTATTAGCAATGAATTAGGCTTAACCTCAACTCGGGGTAATGAAAATTCAATTCAATTAATAATCAACTGGTTACAATTTATCAGTATACAATGTTGATAGTTTTGTTTAGTTCAAGACATATCACGAGCTTACGTTACTTACCTAGATTACTTATTTAGGTTACTTACATAGTCGGCATCGCAAAGCTGCTTTCATGATCTTCTAAACGTACACTTGCAGGCCAACGACTAGTCACGGTTTTCATACGCGTATAAAAGCGCACACCATCACTACCATGTACATTTAACGGGCCAAATACCGAACGCTTCCAACCACCAAAGCTATGGAATGCCATAGGTACTGGGATCGGTACATTTACACCGACCATGCCAGCTAATACATTTTCACTAAACTCACGTGCAGTTTCACCATCACGCGTAAAGATAGCGGTACCATTACCGTATTCATTACGATTAATTAACTCAAGTGCAGTTTGGTAATTTGGTACTCTCACTATTGCGAGCACGGGACCAAAAATTTCTTCTTGATAAATAGTCATCTCTGGAGAAACATTATCGAATAAAGTAGGACCAACAAAATAACCAGCTTCATGCCCTTTAATCGAAACATCACGGCCATCAACTAATAACGAAGCACCCTGTTGTTCACCAGTACTAATAAAGTCACAAATTTTTGCTTTATGTTGCGCAGTAACAACTGGCCCCATATCATTTTCTGGTCCATCAACAATACCTGGCCCTACACGCATTGCTTGGATCTGTACTTTTAATTTATCAATCAATTGTTCTGCTGTTTCATCACCCACGGCAACGACAACAGATAACGCCATGCAACGTTCACCGGCAGAACCATAAGCAGCGCCCATAATGGCATTCGTTGCCATATCAAGATCTGCATCAGGCATTAATAAACAATGATTTTTTGCACCACCAAGTGCTTGGCAACGCTTGCCATGAGCAGAAGCTGTACTATAGATATATTCCGCTATCGGTGTTGAGCCTACAAAACTAACGGCTTGCACTCGATGATCAGTCAGTAACACATCCACCGCTTGTTTATCACCATTCACCACATTAAAGACACCATCGGGTAACCCTGCTTGCTTTAATAACTCAGCTAACTGCAGTGCTAAAGACGGATCTTTTTCTGAAGGTTTTAACACAAAGGTATTGCCCGTTGCTAACGCGATCGGGAACATCCACATCGGCACCATCGCCGGAAAATTAAAAGGTGTAATGCCAACGCAAACCCCTAATGGTTGCATCAAAGAATGGCTATCAACACCGGTACCCACGTTGGCGGAGTGCTCACCTTTTTGTAAATGAGGAATACCACAGGCATATTCAACAACTTCTAAACCACGCGTGACTTCACCCATTGCATCGGAAAGTACTTTACCGTGTTCACTGGAAATCAAGGCGGCCAACTTTTCTTTATTCGTTTCTAATAAGGCTTTAAAAGCAAACATCACTCGAGATCGTTTAAGCGGTGAAGTTTTTGACCAAGCAGGAAAAGCTTGTTCTGCAGCGATGATTGCAGCTGTTGTTTCAGCTTCATCACTGAGCACGACTTGCTTGGTTTGCTCGCCTGTAGCAGGGTTAAATACCGGTGAAAAACGCTGACTATGACTGGCACTTACTTGACCATTAATAAAGTTTTGAATGGTTTCCATGAACAATTTCCTTAAAAACTAACTACGAATAATATGAAAGCTCAATAATGATGTTGTGACCTTGTATCGCTATTGAACTTAATGTCTGAATCACTAATAATAATTTTATGCCGCACTACCATCTACACTCACAGCACCATTCGCCTTCACAACACCATCTTGATTGGGTTGATTGCGTTGCTGCCAAGATTGAATAATTGCGTGGTAATTACTTTTAATTTGTTTGATTAAGGTCTTATCATCAATATCGTTTGCTAACCAAGCTTGTGATGGCGCAGAAAAGATGGTGCGCCCTATGGCAAATCCTTTAACCCAAGGACAAGTTGCAGCGATAGCAAAACCTGCTTTTAATTGTTCAGCCGGTGCATCTAAACCTAATAAAACCACACCACGACAATGTGCATCGTTTGTTTCGATCAAGTCACTTACTTGCTGCCATGATGCAGCACTCAGCGGTGGTAGCTTCCACCAATCCGGTTTCACTCCCAGTTGATAAAAGTCAGCAACTAACTGTACATAATGGACATCATCCTGTGGCATCTCTTTTGGCAAGATCACCTCTAGCAATAATTCGTGACCAGAAAGGCAACAGGCTTTATACACTTCTTGCACGGTTTGTTGTTGTGCTAGTTGCATTTCAGCGCTGTCTTGAGGATGACAAAAAACTAAACATTTAACGACGTGTTCCAGCGGCCACGTTGTAAGTTGTGAACCTATATTGCCATGTTCAAGCGCTAATGGACGCGAACCAGGTAATTCGATAGGACGACCAATCCAACAATCGCTACCCGTTGCGTGATTCAATACTGTTTGTCCAAAGCGGCTATCGGATAAAATGCCCGCTTTACCTTCTAAATTGGCTTCTTTAGCAACTTCTTGGCTGGCTTTAAATATCAGCTCTTTTAATACGGGAATACGCCCAAGATCCGCTCCAGACTGTTCAGCCATATCGACTAATTGACTACGATGATCAAAAGCTAATACACATAACTCATGCCACTCTTTTCTGCGTGTAGTAACGCGATGAAGATGATTTAATTCAAGGTCTAAATCAGGACGAAGTACTTGATCTGCTCTTTCTAAATAATTATCTAGCTCTTCTTTAGAGGGCATAGCAGGTGCGCAGCCATGACGCGATACAACCAGCGCACCACAAGCATTGGCATATGCACAAGATTTCAACCAACCTTCATTATTTAAATAACCACGTAATAATCCGGACATAAAGGCATCACCAGCACCTAGCACGTTTAAAACATCCACACGCACACCTTCAATGGTGATCCCATCGTCCAGTGCTTTAGGGATAGTGCCAGAAAAAACAGAGCAACCTAATGGGCCGCGTTTACAAACTAATTCAGCTTGGCTGACTGCGCGAACTCCACGCAACGCGGCTATCGAATCGGTAGAACCACCAGCAATATGAAATTCTTCTTCGGTGCCTACTATTAGGTCGAATAAATGCAACACATCTTGTAATTGTTGTGTCACAGAAGATGAAGCAATAAAACGAGTTTCCCCGTCACCTAAAGAAGTAAGTCCCCATAAAATAGGACGATAATCGATATCTAATGCAGTTTTCACCCCATGACGGCGAGCATATTTTAATGCAGTTAACACTGCTTCTCGCGTTTGAGGATTGGATAAGTGCGTTCCAGTAATTGCCAGGCAACGAGCAGAAGCAATATATTCTTCGCTAACATCTTCAGCGGTGATCGCCATATCAGCACAGTTATCGCGATAAAAAATCAGTGGGAATGTTTCAGTATCTTTAATGCCCAATACAACTAATGCAGTTAAACGCTCTTTATCGGTAATTAAATGGCTAGTATCCACACCTACAGCGTCCAACTCTTCCTTTAAAAATCGCCCCATATGTTCATCACCAACACGTGCAAGCATAGAAGACTTTAATCCTTGGCGAGCAGTCCCGTAAGCAACATTGCCCGAAGAGCCTCCCAAGTATTTTGAAAATGACCCCATGTCTTCAAGGCGAGCACCTATTTGCTGTCCATATAAATCGACCGCAACACGGCCCATACAAATGAGGTCTAGTTTCTTGTTTTCAGCTTGCATTATGTTGTGCTCCATTATTTGACAACGTCTCTGGTTGATAGCATTGGTCGCATTTGTAAATAAACAATACGCTTATGCCAACAACAAAAAGTCGAGAACTTAGTGCAGTTAATGATCAAAGAGATGCTCTTTTATTAACCATGCAGGCATACTATGAAATAAATGTTTCACTTTCAAGTTAAATGAAAACTTTATTTCATTTTTAATAAGGCAATGTGATGGGTGTTTTAGAAAAAGAGAAAATTAAAATTTAAAAAATAAATAAAAAACATTAAATATCAATAGTTAATAATAAATTTTGCATTTCAAAATTAAATGAACTATTTATTTCATTAATTTAACTTTTTGAAATAATATATTCATAAATTAGGTGTGTAGGCTAACAGCCCCTATAATTAACCTTTCGATTATGTCGTCAACATTAATAAAGTGAAATAAAGGGAAGTAACATGACCGTAGCTACTAATATCGCACAATTACAACAGCAGATTCGTACTCGCTATGGTGATTTAAGCAAACGATTACAACAAGTTGCTTCTTATGTATTAGACAATAACAACAGCTTAGCTTTTGATACGATTGCCGTCATCGCGACCCAAGCCGATGTTCCTCCTTCAACTTTGATCCGTTTTGCAAAAGCCTTTGGGTTTAGTGGATTTAATGAAGTAAAACAATTATTTAGACGAGATTTAATTGAAGAAACAAGTAATTATACGGATCGTGCTAGGCTACTAAAAGAACACGAACCTTTGCAAACAGAGCGCGGTAAACCG
This sequence comes from Vibrio sp. 2-Bac 85, assembly GCF_037546705.1. Taxonomy (NCBI): domain Bacteria; kingdom Pseudomonadati; phylum Pseudomonadota; class Gammaproteobacteria; order Vibrionales; family Vibrionaceae; genus Vibrio; species Vibrio sp. 2-Bac 85. Next base: position 262,267 of record NZ_JALAAB010000001.1, read on the forward strand.
CTACATATCTTACAACAGTTTGCACTGGTCAATTCACAGGCAATGCATCAACTTGCAGCTCAAACATCACAGCAACAGTTAGAAATGGCCGTCGACATATTAAATAAAGCTGACAATATTTATATTGTTGGTTTAAGGCGCTCATTCAGTATCGCTACTTACTTAACCTATGCATTACGTCATGCGCAACGCCGCGCATTTTTAATTGATGGGTTGGGGGGAATGTTTAACGAGCAGTTATCAATGCTTGGTGTAAACGATCTTGTGTTATCGATTAGCTTCAGTCCCTATGCACAGGAAACAATCACGCTAAGTGAAGCTGCCTCAAAGGCCGGCGCTAAACAAATCATTATTACCGATAGTCAAACTAGCCCACTCATGCCGTACAGTGATGTTTGCTTTATTATTAATGAAGGTAAAGTCGATACGTTCAGGTCTCAGTCTGCATCACTATGTTTAGTGCAATCGTTAGCCGTTGCATTAGCGTTTAATGATGATGAATAAAGTAAACGATTAGCCTCGACCGCAGGCCATTCGAATTCTTGCTGCAGGTATCGATAACTGCTCTAACAAATAAACTTTAAAGGCCGCTTCATAGGGTTGTTGATCAATCGCTTTTTCCATACATAAAAGCCAAGCATTACTTTCTTCTATGCCAACAGATAAATGCTGATGCGCCGCCGGAATATTAATGCTGCCATAATTTTCAGCATATAATTTAGGGCCACCCAACCAACCCGACAAAAAGTATGCGAGCTTTTTCTTTGACTCAAAAAGGTCGCTACTGTGCATCGCTCTTACTTTTTTTGCTTCAGGAAAGTTATCCATATTGATGTAAAAATCATCAACCAGTTTAGAAATACCTGCTAACTTCCCTGCCATAGTGTACGAGTTATCACCTACACCATATTCCATACTAGAATTAATCATAAACTGAAACCTATTAAGCTACTTAGTATTAATATATGGCTGATAATAACCTACTTTAACGCTGATTTGATTATCCACCCTCGCCTTTATTGATCCAATAATAAATTGTTGGTTAATCGCGTAACAATTAATACACCCAAGCAAAACATCTCCCCTGCTCTACTGATAGCTATTTATTATGCTTTTTCTGATTCAGCTTCGCCCTATTGCAGTGCATCGATTGCATCACTTGCACCAACACGGAAAGACATAAGCGAATAAAATATTTATCTCAAACAAAAAACAAACATAAGCAACTGTTTTTATTGAAATTAAAAAATATAACGTGAGTGGCACAATCGTTGCAAAATAAAAACAAAGAGTTCCGATCGTTTCATTTAAATAAAATATGGAGATACAATATGAAATTTTTAAAGGTTTTATCTAGCTTAGTTTTATCCACCTCTTTACTGTTTTCAGCACAAGCAGTACAGGCAGATAAATTAGCAGATATTAAACAATCGTCAGTACTTAGAGTGGCAGTGCCCCAAGATTTCCCTCCTTTTGGCTCTGTTGGAACAGATTTACAGCCACAGGGTTACGATATTGATATGGCTAAGTACCTTGCCAAAGAATTAAACGTAAAGCTGGAATTAATCCCCGTTACAAGCGCAAACCGTATCCCTTATTTACAAACCGGTAAAGTTGACCTCGTTATTTCAAGCATGGGCAAAAACCCTGCACGTGAAAAAGTGGTCGATTTCAGTGAAGCTTACGCACCCTTTTTCCTAGGTGTCTTTGGAACCGCTGACGAGCAAGTTAGCAGTGCAGAAGATCTTGCTGGTAAAACAATTGGTGTAACACGTGGTTCAGTAGAAGATCTTGAGTTAAGTAAGTTAACTCCTAAAGACACTGTCATTAAACGATTTGAAGATAATAACAGTACTTTGTCTGCTTTTTTATCTGGCCAAGTTAGCTTAATCGCAACCGGTAATTTAGTCGTCACTGAAATTGCAACTCGTTACCCAGACAAAGCTCCACAAACTAAGTTTTTATTACAAAACTCTCCTTGTTATGTCGGTGTTATGAAAGGTGAACAAGCGTTACTTGATAGCGTTAACAGTTTAATTAAAGCCGCTAAGCAAAATGATGTATTAGAAGGACTTTCACAAAAATGGTTAAAAGCGCCATTCCCTGCAGACCTTAAGTCATAAGTTGGAATAAAGACGATGAGCTATCAACTGGATTTTGCAGGTTTAGTTCCTTACCTGCCGCAATTTGCGGCAGGTTTATGGGCCACTATAGAACTCACTGTTATCTCAACACTAGGGGGGTTGTTATTAGGTACTCTTTGCGCACAGGGTCGAATCAGTAAAGATGCATGGTTACGAAGAAGTTGTTCCTGCTATATCGAAATCATTCGTAACACTCCGTTTATTGTGCAGTTATTTTTTATCTTTTTTGGTTTACCTGCTTTAGGGCTCAAGCTTTCAGCTTGGCAAGCCGGCATGTTAGCGATGATCATCAATTTAGGCGCTTATAGTGCAGAAATAATTCGAGCGGGTATTGATGCAGCACCAAAGGGACAATGGGAAGCAGGCCAAACACTTGGTTTAACAAGGCGTCAGGTTTTTTGGCATATCATTTTACTACCAGCTTACCAACGTGTTTATCCAGCGTTAGTCAGTCAATGTATTATCGTCATGCTTGGCTCAGCTGTGGTCTCGCAAATATCCGTTGAGGAATTAACCTTTTCAGCCAACTTTGTGCAATCACGTAGTTTTTTAAGTTTTGAATCTTACATGGTAGCCGCATTAGTTTATTTACTCTTAGCAATATTAATGCGTCAGACGTTTGCATTAATAAAGCGTTTCGCTTTTAAAAACCCGTCTCTGTAGGAGGACTTTAAAATGGTACAGTTTACTGATTGGGATATTTTAAAAAACCTACTACTGGCAGCTCGTTGGACAATTTTATTGTCATTATTAGCGTTTGCAGGTGGTGGTCTATTTGGTTTGATACTAACCCTATTGCGCAGTATGCGTAGCAAAATCACCACTCGAATTATTCAAACTTACGTAGAAATATTCCAAGGTATTCCATTGCTGATGCAATTGTTTTTAACCTTCTTTGGCTTATCGTTAATTGGTATTGAAGTGGATGCTTGGTCTGCCGCAGTCATTTCTTTAACACTGTTTAGTAGTGCCTTTTTTCATGATATTTGGCGAGGTTGTATCGAAGCGTTACCAAAAGGTCAGTGGGAAGCCTGTCGCACACTAGGTTTAACTTATTTACAAACCATGCGTTACGTTATTGTGCCGCAAGCGATGCGCATGTCGATCGCACCTACCGTAGGCTTTTCTGTACAAATAGTTAAAGGTACAGCGCTCGCATCTGTTATTGGTTTTGTTGAGTTAACTAAAGCTGGCACCATGATCAATAATGCCGTTTTTGAACCCTTTAAAGTCTTTGCACTAGTTGCAGTATTGTACTTTCTTATCTGTTTTCCACTTTCTGTTTTAGCTCGCCATTTGGAGAAAAAAAATCATGTCGCTCGTTAGCCTAGATCAAGTCCATAAATACTATGGCGAAAACCACGTATTAAAAGGTGTTGACCTTAAGGTCGAGGCTGGTGAAGTAGTTTCTATCATTGGTCGCAGTGGTTCAGGTAAAAGTACCCTTCTACGCTGTATGAATGGTTTAGAAGCATACCAAAAAGGTGCAGTTATTGTTGATAATCAATCAGTTGAAGACGATGACTATAAATTACGTTTATTAAGTCGTAGTGTGGGAATGGTATTTCAAAACTTTAATCTTTTTCCACATATGACGGTAGGTGAGAACGTGATGCTAGCGACTAAGCTAGTCATGAAAAAGTCTTCTGCAGAAAGTGAAATGTTAGCTAAAGAACTATTAGAGAAAGTTGGACTAGCAGATAAATTCTCAGCTTACCCTGGTAATTTATCTGGAGGCCAACAACAGCGTGTTGCTATTGCTCGCTCACTGGCTATGTCACCTAAAGTTTTATTATGTGATGAGATAACCTCTGCATTAGATCCAGAACTAGTCGGTGAAGTACTAAAAGTATTAGAAAAACTTAAACAAGAAGGTATGACATTAATACTGGTGACACATGAAATGAACTTTGCACGCGATGTTGGCGATAGAGTGGTATTTATGAATCAAGGCCGAGTATGGGAGACAGGTCAAAGTGATGAAGTATTTTCTAACCCACAAACCGAAGAATTACAAAGTTTTCTTGCGGCTGTGAGATGATAGAAAGCTATTTTTACTGCCTATATTAGCCTACAAGGAAGAGTAGATGACCAGCAACAGTCACTCATTGATTGAGCGTATTACTAAACATTACCCAGACTTGACGCCAAATAGTCGTCGCTTAGCCGACTATTTACTGCTGAACCCTGAGAAAGTCCTGATCATGTCAACGAATGACATTGCAGAGGTGTGTTCTGTTTCTAAAACCAGTGTCAGTCGTTTTATTCGTCGCTTAGGCTATGCGGATCATCTTTCTCTTCGTAATGAGTTATTAGCAGTACGCGAAAGAGGCCAACCGGTATTAACAAGTGCATTAGATAACTGCGATTTTCACCAAGAGATTCAAGCTTTAGAGCGCCTACGTGAGCAACTTAAAAGCGTTGATATGAAAGCGATTATTAAACACCTTGCTGAAGCAAAACGTATTAAAATTATTGGTTATCGCAACAGTTACCCTCTGGCGCTTCACTTTAGACAACAGCTGATGCAATGCCGCAGTCATGTAGAACTGCTGCCTTTACCAGGGCAAACTATCGGTGAAGATTTAGCTGCAATTGAAGAAGACGATTTTGTGATTGTGATAGGTATTCGCCGTCGAGTAAGTCACTTTTCAAAAATAATTGAGCAGTTGCAAACACATCAATGTTTATTGATCACGGATCAATCTGGGCAAAAATACGTACAAAGTACCACCCATTCACTGATTTGCCATATGAATAATGAAACGCCTTTAGATAGCTATGCGGTTCCCATGAGTTTAATTTCTCATTTGGTTAATAACACCTATCAATTATTAAATGGTGAAGCGACCAAAGTAAGCAGTAAAATAAGTGTTAATTATTCCAAGCTCAATGAGTTAGAGTAAATATTAAATTAAATAATCAGCCGTAAGAGTAATAATTAAATGATAAATGTTATAAATAAACTTAAAAAAGAGTGGTTTTTAGTGGGCATGGTGATCGCCATTGCGTTAGCTACAATAACCGCTGAACTTGGTAAATCAGGAGGATTAATTCATCTTGATAAACTTACCGGTATCGGTGTTGCGATTGTCTTCTTTTTACATGGTTTAGGGCTTTCCCCTTCTGCGATTAAAGCCGGTGTCAGCAACTGGCGTATGCACATCTACATTCAAGCTGCGACGTTTATTGCTTATCCTCTACTTTGGATCATTTTTGGTGATCTATTGCTAGCTTATATGCCAGCAGCATTAGCATTTGGTTTCTGCTACTTATTCGTTTTGCCAAGCACTATCTCTTCTTCAGTGGCGATGACCAGTGTTGGTAAAGGTAATGTTCCGGGGGCAATTTTTAATGCCTCATTATCTAGTATTCTAGGCATTGTGATCACGCCTCTTTTAATCCAAGCATTCATGGGTTTTGAAGGTGTTGAACTTGATTTAGTCGCTTCTATTACCTCGATTGCTAAGTTACTGTTATTACCAATGATCCTAGGGCAATTAGCGAGACCTTTTTTATTAAAATTTGCGGAAAGACATAAATCAGTAGTGAGCAAGGTTGATAAATACGTCATTTTATTAATCGTTTATAACGCTTTTTGTGACTCTGTTGCGAACGGCATTTGGAGTTCATTCTCAATGCAAATGTTGATCACCTCGATTGCCATTTGTGCAGTGGTATTACTGTGTATGGTTCACCTTATTCAATGGGGAGCTCGCCGTTGTCAATTTCAATTAGCCGATGAAGTAGCGGCGGTATTTTGTGGCACTAAAAAAACACTCGCAGCGGGTATTCCGATGGCGACCGTTATTTTTGGCAGTAATCCCGACTTAGGCATGATCCTATTACCTATCATGCTGTATCACCCGATTCAGATTTTCTACTGCGCAATACTAGCTAGCCGTTATGCCACTCAAAGTGAACAAGTTAAGACGGCCTCTTCACATTAAGTGTTAAGTAGCTTTAAAGATAACAGTAGTAAAAAATAGTGACAAAAAAACAAGGTTAAATAAAGCAGCCTTAAACAGGGAGTACGTTAAACATGGATCACCTAATAACTAAAGACGCAAGTGTTTACTGTACACAAGGGCCCGATAATTTAGCGGCAACTGCTGACGGTGAGCTAAGTGGTTTAACCTTCGTGTTTAAAGATCTATTCGATGTCCAAGGTTATGTCACAGGAGCAGGTAATCCGGCGTGGTTAGCAAGCCATCAACCAGCGCAGCAAAGTGCGAGTTTAATTGAGCGCTTGTTAGCCAATGGTGCAAGCTGCGTCGGCCGCGTTCAAACCGATGAGCTTGCTTACAGTTTAAACGGGCAAAATATCCACTATGGTACGCCCGTTAATCCGCTTGCGCCAAACTGCTTACCGGGAGGATCTTCAAGTGGTAGTGCAGTGGCCGTTGCAAAGGGTGAAGCTGATTTCTCAATCGGCACAGATACTGGCGGTTCAGTGCGCGTTCCTGCCAGTTATTGTGGTCTATTTGGTTTACGCCCAACACTTGGGAAAGTGAGCTTAGATAATGCTTTTCAATTATCAAAAAGCTTTGATACCGCAGGCATTTTCAGCCAAGACTTAAACAAACTAGCGAATGTTTTTTCATTATTAGGTGCTTCAACACAACCGGTAACTGATCCCCAAAAACCGGCAATTACTTTAAAAAAACAAGGACAAGTAGCAAAGAACTTGTACCTAGATAAGACATTACAGCAACAATTCAGTGCGCAAAGGTTGGGTGTATTAAGCCGTTGGTGCCAACAAGCTAATATCACACTGCTAAGCTGTGATCTATTAGCCGACACAGAGCAAACTCTTGATAAGCTGAGTCTATTATTCCGCACTATTCAAGGTTTTGAAATAATTGAGGAGCACGAGGCTTGGTTAACAAAACACGGTGACACCTTAGATCCTTCAATTCTACAACGTGTGATTTGGGCACGTACTATTACGCCCGAACAATATCGTGAAGCTAAAGTACAACAGCAACATTTTAAACGACAATTACTTAGCCAGTTTAATGATATGCAAGGTTTATGGGTGATACCTACCACTCCATCAGGCCCACCAGCGCTGACGATGGCAGGTGAAGCACTAGCTGAATATCGGTCGCAATTAATGGGATTAACCAGCATTGCAGGTTTAGCCGGTTTTCCACAGTTACATCTACCGATACAAAACTTACCAGAAGGACCCTGCGGATTTTCATTGATGGGTATCGATAACCAGGAAGCTGATCTGATCAAAACGGGTCTTAGCTTATGGCAAGGAGAGCAATAACGATGACATTTCAAACTTCATTTACCGCACCACATTACAAAGCAGCACAAGCCGGACAAGCAGTATTAGATGCCGGCGGAACGGCTAGCGAAGCAATGGTGGCAGCAGCGGCGATGGTGTCAGTGCAATATCCACACATGAATAGTATTGGTGGAGATGGTTTCTGGCTAATTTGTAAAGCAGGAGAAAAACCGGTCGCAATTGATGCCTGCGGTGGTGCAGCGCTAAATATTGATGTGGAAAGTTACCGACAACAAGCGGATGAATTACCAGAAAGTGGTGGTAAATCAGCAATAACTATGGCGGGTACAGTTGCAGGTTGGCAACAAGCTCTTAAGCTAGATAGCAGTGCGCTCAATGGTAAAGCGATGCCTTTAAATAGGCTACTTAAACCTGCTATTGATGCCGCTGAACAAGGAATTGAAATCACCCAAAGTTTGGTTGATGCCAGTGAAAAAACGCTGTCTCGTTTAAGTCATTTAGCTAATTTTGCAGCGCGTTTTTTGGATCAAAATGAAGTCTTAAAAGTAGGTGAAAGCCTCATTAATCAACCATTGGCAGATACCTTTAAACATTTAGCTGAGAAAGGTTTAGATGACTTTTATCGAGGTGAGCTTGCCAAACAAATGTCGGATGAACTTGCTGATGCCGGCAGCCCGTTAACGTTGAATGATTTTAACCAGTACCAAGCCACGGTATCAACGCCGTTAACGGTGGATATCTCTAAGGGTAGTTTATATAACTTAGATGCACCCACTCAAGGTTTAGCGTCATTATTAATCTTAGCAATTTACGACCGTTTAGTGGATCAAGTGACCTCTGAAGTTGAACATATTCATCTGTTAGTAGAAGCAACTAAACAAGCCTTTATCATTCGCGATCAGCAAATCACCGATCCCGCGTACCTAGATGTACCTTTGCAGCAATTATTAAATGACGATGTGATAAAAAAATGTGCCGCTAATATCTCTTTTGAACAAGCATTACCTTGGCCACATGTCGCAAAACCCGGTGATACAGTATGGATGGGAGCATCGGATCAATACGGCACCATGGTCAGTTTTATTCAAAGTATTTACTGGGAGTTTGGTTCAGGCGTAGTACTACCAAGCAGTGGTATTACATGGAATATTCGCGGTAAAAGTTTCAGCCTTGACGCAAATCATCACAACGTACTTGCTGCAGGTAAAAAACCATTCCATACCTTAAATCCAGCCTATGCAGAGCTCAAGGATGGACGTCGTTTTGTTTACGGTTCAATGGGCGGTGAAGGACAACCACAAACGCAAGCTTGTTTATTTAGCCGCCACCTTTATCAAGGCATAAGTTTAGCGGCTTCAGTTTCAAAACCTCGTTGGTTGCTGGGGAGAACTTGGGGTGACAGCAGCAATAACTTACGAGTAGAAAATCAACTTTACAAACAACACGGTGCCACCTTAAGAGCACTGGGTCACGATATAACAATAGTGGCTGATAATAATGAATTAATGGGGCACGCAGGTGCCATTATGCTCGATAAAAACGGGAAAGCAGCAGCAACTAGCGATCCTCGTAGTGATGGGCAAAGTTTACTTGGAGAAAAAAATGACCACTAAATCCCTATTTGAAACACTTAACCCGCCAGTTCGTTTATTAATGGGGCCGGGACCAATCAATGCGTATCCACGTGTTCATCAAGCTATTTCTAGTGCATTAATCGGTCAATACGATCCGGTCATGACAGGTTACATGAATCAAGTGCAATCCCTATACCGTGGAGTGCTTGAGACCGAGAACCAACAAACGATGTTAGTTGATGGTACTGCACGTGCAGGCATCGAAGCGGTATTGGTTTCCATTTTACAACCTGGCGATAAAGTATTAATTCCAGTGATTGGCCGCTTTGGTCACTTATTGTGTGAAATTGCACAACGTGTTGGTGCCGTTGTTAAAACCATCGATATTGAATGGGGTGAAGTTTGCTCGCCAGAATTAGTAGAACAAGCGATTAAAGAGTTCCAACCAAAACTATTAGCAACGGTACAAGGTGATACCTCTACCACCATGAATCAACCGCTTGCTGAAATAGGTGAAATTTGTCAACGCCATGGCGTTTTATTCTACTGTGATGCAACTGCCTCTATTGCAGGCAATGAACTGAAGATGGATGAGTGGCACTTAGATGCAGTTTCAGTTGGACTACAAAAATGTTTAGGTGGTCCATCAGGCAGCGCGCCTATCAGCCTAAGCGACCAATGTGCAGAAGTTATCAACCGTCGTAAACACGTTGAAGCAGGAATTAAAGCAGACCATCATACTGCCGGTACCGATATTAGAATTCAGTCTAACTATTTTGATTTAGCCATGGTAATGGATTATTGGGGGCCAGAACGTTTAAACCACCATACCGAAGCCACCAGCATGTTATATGCAGCACGAGAATGTGCGCGTATTTACCTTGAAGAAGGCAGTGAAAATGTTATTGCTCGTCATAAACAAGCTGGTGATGCAATGGCAATGGGCTTGAAAGCAATGGGATTAACATTGTTCGGTAATCAACAATTTAAAATGAATAACGTGGTCGGTGTTTATATTCCAGATGGCATTGACGGTGACAAAGTACGACAAGAGTTATTGTTATGTTTTGGCATTGAAATTGGTACTTCCTTTGGCCCTCTACATGGCAAGATCTGGCGCATTGGAACGATGGGCTTTAACGCTCGCCAAGAGTGTGTGTTAACAACATTAGCGGCACTAGAGTCGATCTTATTAAAATACAAAGCTGGCATTCAGCCTGGTCAAGCAGTCACTACTGCAATGCAGTATTACACTGTTTAAAAGGAGCCTTTATGTCCCAGACTACAACAAATGACGGTGCGCAAAAAATCATGCAATGGGCGGATCACCTCGCCACATTCACAGCAATACAAGGCGGTTTGCTTCGTGCTTATTTAACAGCAGAGCATAAACTAGCGCATCAACAAATTGAACAGTGGATGCAACAAGCGGGCCTACAAACTTGGGAAGATAGTGTCGGAAACCAATGGGGACGTAAGCTATCAGCTAATCCAACATTACCCACTGTATTAATAGGTTCACACAGTGATACCGTAGCCAATGCGGGTAAATATGATGGTAACTTAGGTGTCCTGCTTGCAATTGAAGCAATGGCGCAATTAATGGATCAAGAACTGCCCTTTCATGTTGATATTGTTGCCTTTGCAGATGAAGAAGGAACACGATTCAATACCACTCTGATTGGATCTAGTGCAACTGCCGGCTGCTTTAAGCCAGAATGGTTAGCCATCACTGATAACCAAGGCATTAGCATGGCACAAGCGATGACTGATTTTGGTTTAGACCCGATGCGAGCAGGGCAAGATAAGCGCAATGCCGATGATATCTTAGCGTATTTAGAAGTACATATTGAGCAAGGTCCGGTACTAGAAGATCTCAATTTACCGGTGGGAGTTGTGACTGGTATTGCCGGTGCAAAACGCTATCAATTCAAACTTAAAGGCATGGCTGGCCATGCTGGCACAGTACCCTTAGCGTTACGTAAAGATGCTATGTCAGGTGCCGCACAAATGATTGGTATGATTGAGCAATTTGCCTTTGACCATGGCATTGTCGCTACCGTTGGGCGCTGCGATGTGTTTCCCGGTGCAGTGAATGTGATTGCAGGTGAAGTACATTTCACCGTCGATATTCGTAGTCAATCTCAGTCAACATTAGAGAGTTGTTGTGAAAAGCTATTACAGAATTTAGCTGATATTGCCGATAAACGTCAACTGACCTTAACACATGAAAAACTTTACCAAGCAGAAGCAGTTTTATGCAGTGATGATCTACAACAAAAATGGGGTGAAGTGGTTGAAAAGCACACTCAAAAAACACCTTGTTTTCTATCAAGTGGTGCAGGCCATGATGCCATGGTGATCACCAATATTGCAGATATCGCAATGTTGTTTGTACGCTGTGAAAAAGGCATTAGCCATAACCCTAGAGAACAGGTGATGGTTTCCGATGTCGCCGTAGCCCTGGACTGTTTAATCGATATGCTTAAAAAACTTGCTGCGTAAACTTTTTTATTCCTAGATTCGCATAGCAAAAAAAGAGATAAAACAGAGATAAAAAAGAGCACTTAAATACCTTATTTAAGTGCTCTTTTATTTCAATACAATAACTAAAACTTTAATAAACTCAAATACACTAGTCGCGACAAGGATGGTTTGTTATCCAATGCTGTGCAATCTCATCACGTCGTGCAACCCAAACATCATCATGTGACTGTACATAATCTAAAAACTTCTTCAGCGCCATAAAACGACTTGGCTTCCCTATTACTCGACAATGCAAACCAATGGATATCATTTTAGGTTTGCTGTCACCTTCAGCATATAGACAATCAAAGCTATCTTTTAAATATTGGAAAAACTCTTCACCATGGCTAAAGCCATAGGGAGAAGAAAAACGCATGTCGTTGTTATCTAACGTATAAGGAATGACTAAGTGTGGACGAGTTTCCTCTCCATCTTCATCGCTAGGTACTTGCACCCAAAAAGGAAGATCATCACCATAATAATCAGAGTCATATAACATGCCTCTCTGCTCTGCAACCAAACCGCGAGTATTAGGTGAGTCACGCCCTGTATACCATCCTAGTGGACGCGATCCCGTCAGATCTTCGATGATATCCAATGCTTGATGCATATGCTCACGTTCTTCTTCAATCGGCGTATGTTGATAATGAAGCCACTTTAAACCATGACAAGCGATCTCATGACCATCTTCAATGATCGCTTGGGTCACTTCTGGATTACGCTGTAAAGCAGTTGCTACGCCAAAAACAGTTAGTGGTAAATCACGTAATTTGAATTCGTTAAGAATACGCCACACACCCGCTCTAGAACCATATTCATATAATGATTCCATACTCATGTGACGCTCTGGATAAGCTTCAGCACCCGCGATTTCAGACAAAAAGGTTTCAGAGTGCGGGTCACCATGCAACACACAATTCTCCCCACCCTCTTCATAGTTGAGCACAAACTGAACCGCTATCTTAGCGCCATTAGGCCAATTTGCATCGGGCACATTATCTCTTCCATAACCGATGTAATCACGAGGATTATTGATACTCATTTATTAACCTTCCTTAGTTTTATTATTTTCTAGATTCGCATAATAAGTTTGCTTTATTTATTAATACCATAGCTTATAAAGATTTATAAGGTCTGGTTTTATTATAGAGACTCTTTTTGCTGTTCGCCGGTCATGATAGTCGGCACCACTGACATACCAACACGTAGTTGGAAATCTTTGCTTTGTGCTTCAGCAATAATAAAACCGGCTGAATATAAGCATCGTTTATAAATTGACTACTCGAATCGAATTTAGGCTTATAAGCTGAAGTGCAACGAAGATAGTTGCCTCACGACTTCCCCACTAGGTGCTGATTCCTCACACTATTTTAAATATAAGATGTCGTTATAACATTCGATAAGGGCTAACCATTTAAGGAGTAAATACTTATTTTTATACCTGTCGAGGCACATTAACGAAGTTGATTCTTATAAAGATCAATATATTACACTTTGTATTGATGTCCGTGTTAGCTATCAATAACGCATCTTTCATTGGTAACGGGTATAAGATGCTATGTAAATATACATTACCAAGCATAACTAAGGTTGTACAAAACCATGGTAACAAGTGAACACTATAAAAAATAAACTTCCAATAACCTGCTCAATTAAAGTGCAACTAGTGCACCAAAAATGTATTAACTGCATTTACTATTTTTCACATTTAAACGGATAAAAACTTTAATTCATTGTTTTTAAATGATTTTATAAAACCCTCTTTAAGTGGCACGATCGTTGCAAAAATTAACTTACAAGTTCCAATCGTTCCACATAATGCATAGGGAAATACAAGATGAGTGACGCTTCAGAGTTAATTTACGAGCTCGATGATAATCCATCGCGCAAAGAATCTTTTTTTGCAGCCATACAGCATGTATTGGCTAGTTTTATTGGCATCATTACCCCCACCTTAATCATTGGTGGAGTGTTGGGTTTGGGAGAGGAGATCCCTTATTTAATATCGATGGCGTTAATGGTGTCTGGTGTAGGCACCATCATTCAAGCTAAGAAACCAATGGGTATTGGCGCAGGCATGATCTGTGTGCAAGGCACAAGTTTTGCTTTTTTAAGCTCAGTATTAGCAGCCGGATTTATTGCAAAAGCAAATGGAGGTGGTCCAGATCAGATCTTATCGCTTATTTTTGGTGTTTGTGTTCTAGGTGCCTTTGTAGAGATTGCTGTCAGCCAGTTTTTAGAAAAGCTAAAACGAGTGGTTACTCCTGTGGTTACAGGTACTGTGATCACGGTTATTGGCATTAGTTTAATCAAAGTAGGTTTTACCGATTTAGCCGGTGGACAGTGGTTATTAACCAATAAACCAGAGCTTTTTGCGAGTTTTGATAACTTATTTTTAGGTGTATTAGTGATGGCAAGTATTATTGTTGCACATAAATACGGTAACCAATGGGTGCGTTTATCCTCAATTATCATCGGCATGTTGGTAGGTATGGCTGCTGCGGTATTAATGGGCAAAGTTAATTACAGTGCTATCGGTAATGTAGAGACACTAATTAGCATACCTGTTCCTTTTAAATACGGCTTCTCTTTTGATTTAGCTGCGTTTATTCCTGTTGCGCTTATCTACCTGATTACTGCGATTGAAACATCTGGTGATATTACTGCCAACTGTATGGTATCAAAACAACCTATCAGCGGAGCCTCTTACCTTAAACGTATTAAACAAGGTATCTTAGGCGATGGTGTTAACTCATTAATTGCGGGCATATTTAATACTTTTCCAAATACTACCTTTAGCCAAAACAACGGAGTAATACAATTAACGGGTATTGCTAGCCGCTTCATTGGTGTTTGGATTGGTATGATCTTAATTGTGATGGGTTTGTTTCCTCATATTGGCGCTTTATTTCGTGCAGTTCCTAACTCTGTTTTAGGTGGTGCAACCATTATTATGTTTGCAACCGTTGCCATGGCTGGAGTAAAAATATTAACTCATGTGGAATTAAATAGAAAAAATATGCTCACCTTAGCCGTTTCATTTGGGATGGGATTAGGCGTGTTATTAGTACCGCAAGTGGTTAATACTGTTGCCGTAAATATTGGTGGAGATTTAGGTGCGATAGTAAAAAGTATCTTTGGCTCACCAATCACTGCGAGTGGGTTAACGGTTGTATTTTTAACGCTATTTTTAGGTGAATACCCTGAAAAATATAACCCTATTATTCAAGACTTTCCGATTGATGAAGAGATGCCACAACAAGTGAAAAATTAAATTTTCAAAAAAATAACATAAAAAATTAGCTCACCATTTTTCTTAATGCACACGTTGCTGCAATTAATACAGAAATGGTGAGTTTTTCTTTAAATTACTCGGCAAAGTTATCTCCCTGCCAACTACCTTCTACAATAAAGATCACACTATCCTCTACAATAAAGTTCAAAAATTTACGAAATACCCTCGGTAGTCTGTAGCAATTAATATGAATATTCTCGTTATCATTCAGGGTACTAAAATCAACATTCGATAATATAGATTCAAGCTTCACTTTTCATTTCCTAACTTCATTACTCCATCACCTTGCCACCCTATCATTTCGATAAATCCAGAACAATAGTTTGACATAAACCTCAAACCGACATATATTTCGAATAATCCAGAAATAACGAACAAAGGTAAGTAAATGAGTCCAGAAATATTAACAATGGCCAAAGAGGCCTTAAATATGTTTGCTTTTTTAGCGACAGAATTGATCATTCTTTTTTTAGCAATCAGCTATTTAGTCGGGGTATTACAAGAATTTATTACGCCACAAAAAATTCAATCAATTTTAAGTTCACGTAATGGCAAGGGTTACATTATCGCCGCCCTATTAGGGTCGATTACCCCCTTTTGCTCTTGCTCAACCATCCCTTTTTTAAAAGGCTTACTCAGAGCAAGAGCTGGTTTTGGACCAATGATGGTATTTTTATTCTCTAGTCCTTTACTTAACCCTGTCATTATTGGTCTTTTTGTCATTACTTTTGGCTTTAAAGTCGCCTTATTTTATTTTCTTATCGCTATTATTGTAGCGGTCACTGCTGGCTTTGTATTAGAAAAATTGGGCTTTGAAAGGTATGTAAAACCGGAAGCTTACGAAGCGCTAAAAAGTGATAAGCCTTGCAGTAGCGCAAAAAAAGAAACGGCCACAAGTTCTTGCAGTGGCGATAGCGATGACACTAACAACAGTGATATTGATAACAATAACAATAACAATAACAATAACAAAGCAGTGCAGAACAATGCCTGTGCAAGCGCCGCTACCAACACTGTTACCAAAAACACTCAGAAGAATAGTTCCTGTGCAGTAGATGCAGCGGTGACTTCGGACTGCGGCAATAATGTTAAGCCTAAAAAAGAAGATAATCGTTGGTTACGTATTTGGTTATCAACTTGGAAAGATTTCAAGCAAGTTTTTCCTTACTTATTAATTGGTATTTCATTAGGGGCTTTTATTTACGGTTTTATGCCAACAGATTTAATTGCAGAGTACGCAGGGGAAGGCCATTGGTACGCAACTCCTATCGCAGCCGTTATTGGTATCCCACTTTATATTCGAGCTGAAGCGGTTATTCCTTTAAGTGCGGCATTAGTGGCAAAAGGTATGGCGCTAGGCTCTGTGATGGCACTAATCATTGGTAGCGCAGGTGCAAGCTTAACTGAAGTTATCCTGTTAAAATCTATTTTTAAAAACCAAATGATTATTGCTTTTCTTGCGGTGATCTTAGGTATGGCGATGGCTGCCGGTTATCTTTACTCTTTTCTGTTTTAGAATAAAGCAATCAGGTCGTTTATAGTCGGCCTGATTGTCCCACCTTTTAATGACTAATGATTGGCACTCTCTAAGATTTCCAGTAATATCGAAATGTATAAAATGAAAATCTAACCTATTAAATAGAAAAGGTAAAATAATGGATATTGATGTTGTAGCTAAAGCATTAAAAGAGTTAGGTCACCCAACACGTTTGAGTATTTATAAAAGCGTCGTTCGAGCAGGTTATCAAGGTATCGCGGTGGGCAGCTTACAAGAAAAGCTAGCAATACCCGGCTCTACCCTATCGCATCACATATCCAGCTTGCTTTCAGCAGAACTTATTTCGCAACGCCGTGAAGGACGCACACTTTTTTGTGTCGCCGAATATAAAAAACTACAATCAGTCATTGGATTCTTACAAGATGAATGCTGTATTGATGAAAACAGTTAATATGCATGTGCCGTTCAAGATAATGCAATTAAAGGATTCACCCTTTATTACGTGATGCGTATAGGCGAATTGCGTGTATCCCTTAATACTGAACAGTGGCGCCATAAATTGCACCATAATCATTAAATTTTCTGATCAGCATCGTACATCTTAATTGCAAATCATCGCCCTATTATTACTGAGACTGATTTTTAGATACTGTTAATAATGCTGAAGAGTTACAAGAAATGGCACAATTAGCATTGTTATTAACAGGCAATCCAACTCGTTACCCAACAGATGCAGAAGTAACAGATTTAAAAGAGAGAGGAAAATAATGTCTAAATTTGCAGCAAACCTAACCATGCTTTTTACTGAAGTTCCATTTTTAGAGCGTTTTGAACGCGCACATAATGCAGGCTTTAAAGCAGTTGAATATTTATTTCCCTATGCCTTTGATGTCGATATTTTAGCAGATAAACTACAACGATATGGCTTTGAGCAAGCACTGTTTAACATGCCTCCTGGCGACTGGGATGCTGGTGAACGTGGTTTTGCAGCAATACCTGGACGCGAACTAGAATTTCAAGAAAGTGTTAAAACAGCGCTAACGTACGCTAAAGCACTTAATTGTAAAAAAGTGCATGCAATGTCAGGCATTGTTGATCCACGCTTTACACGTGAACAACATACAACTACTTTCATTAATAATATCCGTTTTGCTGCAGATGCTTTTGCAAAACAAGGTATTGAACTGATGATAGAACCATTAAATACACGCGATGCACCTAATTATTTTATTGCACATCAGCGACAAGCTGCAGATTTAATTAGGCAAGTTGAGCGTACTAACGTGAAGCTTCAACTGGATCTTTACCACGCTCAAATCATGGATGGTGATCTTACACACCTTATTAATGATCTTGCTGATGTTACTGGCTATATTCAAATTGCCTCTATTCCAAGTAGAAATGAACCTTTCGAAGGTGAAATCAACTATCCACACTTATTTACAGTGCTGGATGACTCTGGATATGACGGTTGGATTGGTTGCGAATATAACCCTAAAAATACAACAGAAGAAGGTTTGGACTGGGTTAAACCTTACTTATAAACGTCCAATAGCAAGCTAGCCAAATGACCGAACAAAAGTGGCTACTAATTTATTTAGTGGCCACTTTAAACTTGTTTAAAAGTAAGTTCAAATAGGGGTTCACCATAGATGGTAGATTAATAGGTATTTTCCTCGGTATCGTGGAATGATGCTAATGATCATAAAAATACGTATCCCATTAGCACTAGCAATGTTTGCCGCGAATCTTATTATGGGACTGTTTACTGATATAACACCACTGATTGGTTAACCCAATCAAAGCAAAGGTTGCTATTGTATTAAGCGGTAATGACCTGTTCATCACTTTGGTGCAGCGGTAAGTATGCTTTGGATAAAAGAAAAATATCCAGCAACGTAATCACCTGCTATTGCTTAATGTTTTTATAAAAGGTCTAACAATGTTAGACCTTCTTATTTCATCACTACCTAGTTTTTTCAACGCTTTATTATATTTCTTCTAGATTAAATAAGTACTTGCTACTTAATAACTCAATCCTTTTAACTATCTATATCTCAATAACAGTTAAATCCTATTTGTACCTCACTACTTCCAACGACAAAACAAGTTGGTTTACCTTTTTTAAGTTTTTTTTCCTTGTATTACCCCCCCTCATTTTCACAAAAATTTATTTGAAGAACAAAAAAGTTAAAGACAGGAAAATTAGATAATAAAAAACAATAAGTTAAAAGCAATTACAAAAAATAATAAAACAAAGTAATAAAAGTTATTTTTTGAAACAACGTTTCAATTAAGTTCAATTATTAGATCCCTGTCAAAAATAAAACAAATTGACAACCAATAACATTGATTGGTTAACAATACTGCCGTATTGTACTCACAGACGACTAATTATTAGACGATTAAAATATTTGAATAGCGTTATTTCAGTTACGAATTTTGATGATTTTAATTGTTGCTAACAATAAGAAAAATGCAGCAACTTAATATAAATCAAAGTATTAACGAACTTCACAAGGTGTAAAAATGCATATTAATTATAATAGTAATCCAGTAGACGCAAAAACGTACGATACCACGCGGCTTCGAGATGAGTTCTTAACCGAAGAGATGTTTAAAGATAATGAAATTGTAACTGTATACAGCCATATTGATCGTATTGTGGTAATGGGAGTCTCACCTAAAAACAATAACTTAGTATTAGATGACTTTATTAATAATAAAGATTTTGGTACCGATTTTTTTCTTCAGCGTCGCGAGTTAGGAATGATTAACCTCGGTGGTAAAGCGGAAATAACAACCAAAGAAAAAGTTTATACGTTAAAGCATAAAGATGCTTTATATCTGGGTCAGGGCAATGAAAATATCGTATTTAAATCTTTAGAGAGTGAATCCCCCGCTTTATTATATTGTATTAGCGCACCATCTCACCATATTCATCCTTCTCGCATTATTCGTCTTGAGGATGCAAAGGTCGTAGATTTAGGTGATCAAAGCAATGCAAATGCACGCTGTATTAATCAATACATTCATCCTGATGTTTTACCTACCTCACAGTTATCAATGGGACTAACTTCATTAAAAGCTGGCAGTGTTTGGAACACCATGCCTCCTCATACCCACGAACGTCGTATGGAAGCTTATTTCTATTTTGATATTAAACCACAACAGGTGGTATTTCACTTCATGGGTCAACCGCAAGAAACTCGCCATATTGTTGTTAGAAACCATCAAATGGTGCTATCTCCAAGTTGGTCAATTCACTCAGGATGTGGAACACAAAATTATAGTTTTATTTGGGGAATGCTAGGTGAAAATCTTACATTCGATGATATGGATTTTGTTGATATGAACAAAATTCGTTAATTTTTTATTAATAATGACACGGAGTACAATTATGTCTAAGTTTAAAGTATTAACCCTTGCTACCACTATTGTCGGTGCACTTGGCGTTTTTTCAATGGCGAATGCTGCAACGGAAATAAAAGCAGCCTTCAACCAATCAGATAAACATCCCCAATACACAGCCCTCAACGATTTTGGAAAAAAATTCGCCGAAGCAACTGACGGTCGCTATAAATTGAATATTTTCCCAAATGAATTACTGGGCGATCAACGCGCATCATTAGAATTGGTACAAAATAGTGCAATTCAAATGGCTATAGTTGCTAATCCGCTGGTTGAAAACTACAGTGCAGATTTTGGCATTATTAGCCTGCCATACATATACAGTGGCTATGACCACCAACAAAAAGTATTCACTTCAGGTGTATTAGATAACCTATTCAAACAAACCACGCCAATGGGTTTTGAAGTATTAGCTGCATACACTGGTGGTGCTCGTAGCATGTACACTAAAGAAGGCCCTATCAATACGATTGCAGACATGAAAGGCGTGAAAACGCGAGTGATGCAATCTGACACCATGATTAAGACTCTTTCATGCATGGGTGGCCAAGGCGTTCCAATGGGACAGGGTGAAGTTTACTCAGCAATTCAACAGGGTGTACTTGATGGCGCTGAAAACAGTGAAATCACCTACTACGACCTTAAACAATATGAAGTTGCCCCATTTTATTCAGCGACCCGCCATTTAATGGTGCCAGACTTAGTGATTGTGAGTACTGACTTTATTAATTCAATGTCAGAACAAGATCGAGCTACTTTTAGACGTCTAGCCAAAGAAAGTACTGCTGCTGAATTTGATTTATGGAAGAGCCAAATCAAAGTATCTAAAGAAGCAGCACAGAGCAAAGGAGCTAAGTTTAACGAAGTTGATATCACTCAATTCCAAAAAGCATGTACTCCACTTCAACAAGAGTTAATCAAAACTGCCGCTCAAAAAGAGTTATACAACAAAGTTATTGCTCTGCGATAATTATTTGAGAAATAAGGTCAGGAAAACACTGACCTTATTTTTTCAGGATTAAATTATGCCAAATAATAAATTAAACCGCTTAGTTTCAGTGTTTCAGAAACTTAAATTCGGAATCGATAAAATACTTTCAATTTTTTTAATCGCACTGATGGGATTAATGACCTTACTGGTAACCTATCAAGTCATCGTTCGCTATGTTTTTGATAACCCTAGTGCTTTTAGTGAAGTTGCCTCACGCTACCTATTTATTTGGATGATTCTATTTGGAAGTGCCTATGTTTTTGGATTACGCGAACACATGGCGATCACCTTCATTAAAGATAAATTCAATAAAAAGACACGCATTATTGTTGAAATGTTTATTGAGCTAATCATCGTTATCTTTGCTTATACCGTGATGATTACAGGTGGTTATAACGGCTCTATGCGCCAAATGTGGCAGCTTGATTCTTCATTACAGATCCCAATTGGTGTCATTTATATCGCCATTCCAGCATCTGGAGCAATCATGTTATTTTATTTTATTTGTCATGAAGTGGGCTTTGTTAAACAACTAGCAGACTTAAAGCACGATCAATCACAGCAACGAGGTAATTTATAATGGATATAGCATTAACTGCTTCGCTAATTATGTTTATCGGTGTTGTGGTCCTATTAATTATAGGTGTGCCGATAGCAATGAGTGTGGGAATTTCATCGTTGGCAGCGATGGCAACTATTCTCCCTTACAACGGCGCGTTAACCACGTCTGCACAACGTATGTTTGTTGGCTTAGACTCCTTTGCTTTGCTAGCAATACCTTTTTTTATTCTAGCCGGTAACCTAATGAATAATGGTGGGATTGCAATACGACTAATCAACTTTTCAAAAATTGTGAGCGGCTTCTGTCCCGCAGCCCTTGCACAAACTAATGTAGTATCTAACATGTTATTTGGTTCAATTAGTGGCTCTGGTGTTGCTTCATGTGCAGCTGTCGGTGGCATTATGAGTCCAATTCAGAAAAAAGAAGGTTATGATCCTAAGTTTAGTACCGCGGTAAATATTGCTTCAGCACCAACGGGAATGCTAATACCACCAAGCAATGCTTTGATCGTATATGCAACGGTTGCTGGTAGTGTTTCTATATCTGCATTATTTCTAGGCGGTTATGTGCCCGGTCTTCTGTGGGGACTTGGTGTGATGATTGTGGCTGGAATAATGGGAAAACGTCGAGGATATATCGGTAAGCATTCAATGACACTTAAAGAGTGTATTAAAGTAACCATTGATGCCATTCCTAGTCTGTCATTAATTGTCGTTGTGATTGGAGGCATTCTAGGGGGAGTATTTACTGCAACAGAGGCTTCCGCAATCGCCGTTGTTTATTCAGTTATATTGGGATTTTTTTATCGACAACTTAAAGTTAAAGATTTACCAGAAATCCTTTTAAGCACAGTAAAAATGGCTTCGATTGTTATATTTATGATTGGTACATCTTCAATAATGTCTTGGGTGATGGCCTTTACACAAATACCAGGTATGATCGCAGATGGCTTACTTTCACTAACCGACAATCCTATATTAATACTATTAATTATTAACTTAGTGTTATTATTTATCGGTACTTTTATGGACCCAACACCTGCAGTATTAATTTTCACTCCCATTCTCTTACCCATTTGTATGGACTTAGGAATGCACCCAGTACAATTTGGTATTTTGATGGTATTTAATCTATCTTTAGGGACTATCACGCCACCCGTTGGGCCGATCTTATTTACGGGTTGTAAAATAAGCGGTATCAGTATTGATTCGGTTATCAAAACCTTATTACCATTCTTTTTAGTTATCTTCTTGGTACTCATGTTAGTAACATACATTCCAGCTATTTCAATGATGTTACCTACGGTGGCAGGCCTAATAATGTAAAAGGTGAAGTAAGCAAGTAGAAGCAGTTTTGTTGCTGAGTGAGTGTGATGGACAGTACCTCACTCAGTGACATTTTTTAATTTAAAGTAATTAAATTAAAACTATAGCCCTCTAAAAAGTCAAAGACCATCTATTTTCGACAATCAAGCAAGCACTATAAACAAAGAAAATAAAACAAAATTAGATATCTATATTATCCATTTCAGTAGCAAAAAAATAATCATCCATCGATTCATTACTTTCATCTATATTAGCCAATTTTAACAACTCTTGCTTACTATTCTCTATGTGCTGCCATACTGCTTGGCGTGCAGATTCAGGGGATTTTTTTTGTAACGCCATCAATATTCTTTTGTGATCTTGAATCCAAGTTGTTTGTAATTTTTCTTCATGTAAATACTTATGGTTCAGTTCTTTCCATAACGGGTTTTTAGTGCGGACTAAATTCCATAAATCACTGGCTTGCTTTATCAACACTCTATTTTGTGTCGATTCCGCGATGAGGCGATGAAACTCTTGATCTAAACTTTCGAATTTTTCACTATCACCGTTAATCTCATTTTCTTGTTGCCTCAATACACTTTTTAACTCTCTAAGCTCATTAAACTTGATTTGGCTGGCAGCAAAAGCAGCGATACTGCTTTCAAGAATTTGTCTAGCTTGTAATAATTCAAAAGGACCAACATCAGAAATTGGAATAAAATTACGTTGATTTAACTCATCAGGAGAATCTATAAAATAGATACCTGCACCTTGTTTAACGACAACTAAACCTTTTAATTCCAACATAATAATAGCTTCACGGATGGTTGCACGACTTGTATCAAGTCGCTCACTTAACTCTCGTTCAGATGGCAGGCGTTGGCCTGCTTTAAATACACCCGTATGCAGCAACTCTTCAATTTGTAAACCAATTTCAAAATATCTTCTCTTTGTCGCTGCTTTATCCATTTTAAACTTCCTCATGATGGATTATCAATTCTATAACGCCTGATAATAACGAAAAGCCCTACAATGAGCAAGGAAAGGCAAGCACTATAAGGACTAGCGACACAAAGCTTAACTTAAAAAATTAATAATGGAGGTTCAATAAATGAGCTCAAAGTAAATCATGGCTTATCAGTTACTTTGTCAAAAGTTGATTCCCAATGAAATTGGTTGATAAAAATTAAAAATTTTAATATTGCACTATTATCAGCCGGCTGTTTATAACAATTAATTTAAATATCCCTCAAAGCTAGAAACATAAAAAATAACTATAAATCAACAAATTAAGAAAAACAAACTAAGAAATCAAAAATAATGAGCTTGCTTCAAGATCACATTTCAAGACTTTGCTTATTTTCCCTATGGAAATTGGTTGTCCAATTGTAGATAATGGTTAACACAGAGAGATAAAACATAAATAGGTAGCCTTCTGATGAACAAATTTGAACAACAGGGTCATTTTGATTTACATACAACTTACAATCGTTCTGATTTAACTTCTCGCATTGTACACATAGGATTTGGAGCATTTCATCGCGGTCATCAAGCGGTTTATAACGATGTCACTAATCAGGAAAGTAGTGACCTTTGGGGGATCTGTGAAGTAAGCATGTTTAGCTCCATTGAGCCCCTGAAAATTCAAGATTGTTGTTTTAGTGTTGTTGAACAGTCAGCAGAGAAAACAAGTACACGCTTAATTAGAACAGTTTCAGAAGCGTTGGACGGTCGCCATGATGGTATTCAAGCAATTATTAAAAAAATAGCTGAACCACAAGTAGCGATAGTGTCTTTAACGGTCACTGAAAAAGGTTACTGCATCGATCCTCAAACGCGTCAGTTAGATATTAAAAATGAACATGTCATACATGATTTAGAGTCAGAAGGCCTACCTAAAACTGTTATTGGTTTACTCGTTCAAGCTTTAAAACAAAGAATGCTCAATGGACAAAGTGGTTTAAGTATTATGTCCTGTGACAACATTCCTGAAAACGGCATTTTAACGCGTAATGCAGTGATTGGTTTTGCACAACAGAAAGATGCAATGTTGGCAGATTGGATAGTTAAAAAAGTATCTTTCCCGAGCACAATGGTCGACCGAATAGTCCCCGCGATGCAAGTTGAAGAGTATGCATTAATAGAGAAACTGACTAATGTAAAAGATCAGGTCGGTGTGGTATGCGAAGATTTTTCACAATGGGTGATTGAAGATAAGTTCATTGCAGGTAGACCTAATTGGGCACTTGCTGGCGCATTATTTGTAGATGATGTTGTGCCCTATGAAGAAATGAAGTTACGTATGTTAAATGGTAGCCACTCATTTTTAGCTTATAACGGCTCCCTTGCTGGTTATGAGTTTATTTATCAATGTATGCAAGACAATAGTCTAAAACAAGTCACTAAAAACTTGATGGAAGAGCAGTCTCACTCCTTAAAAAAAGGACTGAATGTTGATATAAATGAATATATTAATCTACTTCTACAACGTTTCAGCAACCCTAAAATTAAACATAAAACAGCGCAAATTGCGATGGATGGCTCTCAAAAACTACCACAACGCGCATTAGATCCTTTTTTAACCTTACAAACAACAGGCTGCCATAGCATTTATATTCCAATCATGGTCGCGGGTTGGGCACATTACATCATCAACTCCATCAACAACCATGTCGATGTGAAAGATCCTCTCGCTTCTCAATTTATTGAGATCGTCGAAACAGCATCTAGCCCTCAGCAAGCGTTACAGCAGTTATTAAACATAGAAAGAATCTTTGGAAAACCAAACCAGGCACTATTTAACCTAGTGAATAAAGCCTTTGAAGAAATTAGTGATAAGGGTATTTGTGCCTTTATAGAAAAAATTAAATAAGGAATAAAGATGAAAACGCTTATTTGTAATGAACCACATTCTATTGAATACATTGAACGTGATATTCCAACTATCCAACCCAATGAAGTGTTATTGAAAATAAAATCTGTTGGTATTTGCGGCACTGATATTCATGCTTATACAGGTAACCAACCTTTCTTTTCTTATCCTCGCGTATTAGGCCATGAAATGAGTGGCACCGTGAGCCAAGTAGGCAGTGATTGTAAGGATACTACACAGGGTCAACGCTGTGCTGTTATTCCCGCCATTCCATGTGGTCAATGTGCCGCCTGTACCGAAGGGAAAACAAACTGCTGTGAAGATATTTCTCTTTATGGCGTACATCAAGATGGCGGCTTTTCTGAATATTTAGCCGTATTAGAAGATAACTTGGTGAAGCTACCTGATAACGTTAGCGATAGCCAAGGATCTATCGTTGAGTGTTTTTCTATTGGGGCTCACTCAGTTAGACGAGCAGAAATAAAGCCAGGACAGAATGTATTAGTTATTGGTGCAGGACCAATAGGGCTTGGCGTTGCTTCGATTGCAAAAGCAGAAGGTGCAAATGTAATTATTGCAGATGTATCAGATGCACGTAGAGAACATGCAGAAAGCTTATTACAAATAACAGCGCTAAATCCAATGTCTGAAACGTATGTTGATGATTTGAAATCAACATTTAAAGGGCGACTCCCATGCGTATTAATGGATGCGACAGGAAATAAAGCCTCAATGAGCCGCTCCGTTGAACTCATTCGACACGGAGGAAAAATTGTATTTATCGGCTTATATATTGGTGATTTAGTACTGGATGATCCCACTTTCCATAAAAAAGAAACCACCCTATTAAGTAGTCGTAATGCAACGAGACAAGACTTTGAACGTGTCATCGAATTAATGTCGTTAGGCAAAATAGACGAAAAAATAATGAAAAATAAAGAATACGACTTTCATACTTTTGGGAATACCTATAAAGAAAATGTGGTGGAAAATAAGTCTTTAGTTAAAGGCATCATTAAATTTTAAGCGAAGGGAACCAAAACATGACAACTCAACTTATATTTGCAGAAGAACTCAATAAACTCGCTTTTGATAAATTGCATGGTGCAGGGCTGGATCAAGAAACAGCACAAAAAGTAGCAGATGTATTAGTTCATGCTGATATCACCGGTGTCCATTCCCACGGTGTAATGCGTATAGAACATTATTGTAAACGCCTTGCAGCAGGTGGTTTAAATAAAACAGCTAACTTTTCAATTGAACAAATATCTCCCTCCGTAGCAATTTTAGATTCAGATGATGGGATGGGACATGCGGCATTAATTGCAGCCACAGAGCACGGTATTAAATTAGCTGCTGAAACAGGGCTTGGTTTTGTCAGTGTAAAAAACACCTCGCATTGTGGTGCATTGTCATACTTCATGGAGCAAGCAACGGACCAAGGAATGATTGCTATTGCAATGACACAAACAGATACCTGCGTTGCTCCCTATGGTGGTGCGACTCGGTTTATTGGAACAAACCCTCTGGCATTTGGATTCCCGGTAGAAGGGAGTACACCAATGATTGTTGATTTTGCAACCAGTGCCACCGCATTTGGTAAACTATTATTAGCTAAAGAATCGGGTAAACCAATTGAGAAAGGTTTAGCGATAGATGCTAATGGATATGAAACAACAGATGCCAATGAAGCCGTCACATTATTGCCTTTCGGTGGCCATAAAGGGACAGGTATTGCACTTGCAATCGATGCGTTAACAGGAATATTAATGGGCGCTGAATATGGTAATCACATAGTCAGAATGTATGATGAATATGACAAAATGCGAAAATTAGCTAGTTTAGTTATTGTCATTGATCCACGTAAATTAGGTTCGCCTCTATTTCCCGTTATCATGGCAATGATGGTCAAAGAATTACAGGCTGCGCCACCAGCACCAGGAGTTGAAAAGGTGTTAGCACCTAATGACATTCAGGTCGAGTATAAAGCAAAATGCCAAAAAGAAGGTATTCCCATTAAGACCGCGTTGTATCAATTCTTAACAAGTTAAGGTATTAATTTCAATACGCTACGGTCGCCGTTAGCAGTCTCTAGAATGAGCCAGCTAACGGTGTATTAGTAGCAAGCTAGTCACTTATTTATCTACTTTTTGCCCTAGTTTTGCAGAGACAAATGCTGAAAATTCATGTAATTCATCTATTAACTTACTTTGACCATAACGCTTAATCTCAGGGGTTAAACCAGACACACTAATCGCATAAGAGACGATGCCATTAATTTCCAAAGGCACACCGATACAAGTAATACCTGATTCATTTCCTTCACCATCTAATGCAAACATACGCTCTTTAATACTGTCTAGTGCTGCAAAAAATGTAGTTTTATCACTGATGGTATTATCACTGAAGTGCTGTAATTTGTTCAAATCTTGGCAATGTGAAGCCCAGTATTTCTCTTTATCCTGTAGTGAAAAATTGGCCAAAATCACTTTGCCACAAGCCGCATTAAGCAAAGAGGAAGTTAAGCCAGTATGCGCATTAGTATGGAAAATAGAAGCACGAGATTCTTCTTTTTTTAACAAAATAACGTTATCAAAATCACGGCGCTGTAAATTGATTGTAAAACCCACTCTATTAGCTAGATCTGACATATGAGGCGTAATATCCATCAGTAAGGCATCATTATGTATGACGTTGTAACCTAATGAGATCATTTTAGTCGTTAACTGATACAAGCCGCTTGAGCGTTGGCTGATATAGCCATTTTGGTTTAAACACTTACAAATTCGATGCAGTGTTGGTTTAGGGTAAGGTAATTCCTTCCCCAATTGCTCTAATGTAATACCATTGGAATAATTAGCTATTTTTTCAAGCACTTCGAAAGTTTTATTAACTGATTGCATAGTATATTTGCCCGTTTGCCTGCATTTTTTATTTTAGTTATTTGCTCATCAATCTTTATCGTTACTTTTCGTAGCAATTAAACCAATGTAAGTGGGGATAGTTTACTATTATTACATACGCTAATCACTCGATACCGTGTAATGGCACTAGCGACAATGTATTAAACGAGGAGAATTTAAAGGTAATAATATGATAACCCGGCTTTATCCCCTGATAGATAGAATGTGCCATATTACATGATTGCAGCACAATATACCTGCTGACCTTTAAGCGTATCGTTGCCTTTAGTTGAGAATATAAGCACAAGGCTTAAAATAAGTGGCATAGCGTCAAGGTTTGCTGATTTGTTCACATCCCTCTAGCATAGCCACTTAAGGTTAACTTAATAGCGAGCTTTCTTTTAACTCAGCTTGCTTAAACAAGCTGTATCGATATCTATCGCATACACTGAAGTTGATGCTGTGATATATAGCGTTTTCTCTGCACTATCAAAGGTGCAATTAGAAACCGTTTCGGTGGTCGCAATTTTACCTAATAATTGCATCTCTTTACTAAGCACTAATATGCCTTCAGAAGAACTTAAATAAAGCGTCCCAAATTGATCAACTGTCATGCCATCCGGTATACCATGCTCCACTTCATACACTAAACGGCCATTCGATAAAGTACTACCATTAACATCAAAGGCTTTTAAATGTTTTAAACCTTGCGTTGGAAAATCCACAATGGACATATCAGCGACATAAAGTATTGATTCATCCGGAGAGAATACAAGACCATTCGGCCTTTGCACATCAGTGGTAGCGATCGTCAACTGCTCCGTTTTAGGGTCATAACAATAGACATAACAACCGACTATTTGGCTCTCTGATTTAAACCCCTCATCATCACTAATAATGCCGTAGGGAGGATCTGTAAACCAAATCGTTTGGTCAGATTTTCGTTCAACTAAGTCGTTAGGTGAGTTTAATCGCTTACCATCCAACTTTTCGATAATCACCTTCGCAATAGCTAAATTATCTTTAGACCTTAAAGAGATACATCTTCGCCCATGTTCACAGGAGATCACATCGCCGCTGCTTAAGGTGCAATTACCGTTAGCATAATTAGATTGGTCCGTGACTAACAAAGTTGATTGGGTATCAACATCATAAAGGTGTAACGCCCCTTTTTTAACATCTGAAAACAATAGTTGGTTAGAATGCGGCAACCAAGCCGCACCTTCACACCAAATATGTCCTTCGCTGACTCGTCGTAATGGCGAGACAATTGCTTCAGAAAATGGCATGTTTATCTCCTCTATTTAGCATTCCAAGACGCAGAGTAATAAGCACGGTAATTGTTATCAGGATCATAAAGGTTATCATCCCCACCATTACTATGAATGTTATCGGCAGTCACCAAATGTACTGGTGTTACGTAACCACTAATAGGTTGATCTTGGAAGATACGATTAAACTCATCAATAACTTGCCAGCCATGTAAACTCAATGGTTCAGCTACTGTTGCTACCTGAAAATCACCATTACGAATTCTTTCAAATGCCGATTCACTACCATCACCCGCAGAGATGTTATAAGGTGCATCACCTTTTTTCTTACCCGCGGATCTTAATGCTGGAGACATATAATCGAAATAGAGATCATTGATCGCTAATGTATAATTATATTTTTCACCGTGTTTTTGCACTAAAGAGTAAGTCAGCTGTGGAATACGTGATGACGTGTTCGCTAGCGGTGTATCTTCATAACCTAATACCGAACAACCTTCACATTTTTCAATGTAAGATTTCATTACATCCGCTTTATGAACAGCAATGCTGTACAGGCCGTCGGTCAATATAACAACGTTAGCTTTCCCCTCTGATTTAGCAATTGCATACATCGCAGATACACGGGCTACATCATCAGCTGAACTCGTAATATTGGTTTCAATAAATAAATCTTTGATAGGGCCTGGATCAGGCGTTGCATGCCAACTCACTAACTTGATACCTAATTTATTAGCTTTACGTAATGTCGGCACCATAGTATTTGGTGTAAACCCACCTATCACAATCCCATCTGGCTGTAAGGCAAGGGCTTGTTTTACCGCAGATGATTGCGATGGCACACTACCCGCACCATCCAATACTCTGACATTCCAACCAATCGCTTCTGAAGCTTCCTCAAATCCTTTTACCACGCCAGCGACACCACTATTTTTTAAGTCCGATGCGATAAAGATAACTGTTTTATCTTTAACTGCTGCAGGTCCTGCAGGCAAAGAAAAAACACTATTAGTTTCACCTGATGCTTCAGCAACCACTTGCTTTGCCATATCAACATATTGTTGGGCACTGCTGGTGTCAGCATTTGCGTAGCTTGCTAGTGATGTGATCACTGCAAAGCTCAAATATTTCATTGTCTTTTTCATTATTTCACCTTTACGTTGTTTTTAGTTGCGGTTTGTTTTCGTTTTTGACTAAAACCAGCCAAGGTAATAGCCACTAGTAAAATTGCGCCGTTAAATAAGGGTTCGACGAAGAAAGGAGTACCCAGTTGTTGTAAACCTGAGATACCAACACTTACCAAGGAGACGCCAATAATGGTGCCCCATACATTCACTCTGCCAGCTCTAAATGTGGTTGACCCTAAAAAAGCCCCCACTAAAGCAGGTAACATAAAATCTTGTCCAACCGAAGAGGAACCAATACCGATATGTGAAGCTAACAACACACTAGCAAAGGCGATCAGGCCATCGGAAACAACATAAGATCCGATATAACAAGCCTTTGTATTAATACCATTTAAGGTTGCTGTATTAGGGTTCGCACCTACCGCATACAACTTTCTACCTAGCGCTGTATATTCAGTTAACAACCACAAAGCAAAAGTGATTGCTGCGAGATAAAACACCACAACAGGCAAGCCAAATATTTCAAAACCACTTAAATTATAAAAACTTTCAGGTAAAGCACCGACGATTTGACGACCATCCGTATGCCAAAGTGAAATAGCATAAATCACTGTGCCGGTTCCTAATGTTGCAACAAATGAATCAATGTCAGCTAATGCTACTAACATGCCATTTAGCACACCATATAAGCAGCCACATAAGACAACTATAATTGCCGCAACTTCCCATGAAAAACCGTAACGTTGTTGTAGTGTAATGACTAAAACATGCCAAAACGTAACACCAAAACCTACATTCAGATTCATCTTGCCTGTCACCATAGTGACCATTGCAGCTAGCGCCAGAATCGCGACCACACTCTTTTCACTGAGGATCGCCTGTAGCGTTAACATCGAGAAAAAAGTATCTGTGGTGGCACTAAACAATATAATTAATAAGACGGTTAGTATTAATAACCCATATCTCATTAATACTTGTGTGACCATGTTTCCTAAACCTAGCTTCATCGTCACTTCTGTTTCTAACGCGGTAGACTTAATATTAGATGTTGACATGTTGTACCTCTTCTACTTTTGAACCTGACGCGTACTTCAATAAATTTGATAAAGTCACATCTTCTTGAATTAACTCTTTCACGACTCGTCCACGGTTAAAGACTAACGCGCGATTTGATATATTAACGACCTCTTCAAAGTCGCTTGAAATAACGATCACAGCGAGACCATTGTTAATCGCTTTTTGCATTATTTTGTATATTTCAGAGCGTGCACCTATATCAACGCCAGCAGTTGGGTTATCTAAAATCATGACTGGTTTATTCATATTGAACCATCTAGCGAGGATAATTTTTTGCTGGTTGCCACCACTCATAGCATTGATAGCAATGTCAGGATCTCTTGGTCTAACCGTATACTCGAGCATCGCTTGTAATGTCGATGACTGCTCTTTTTCCTTGGATAAAAACGATAAATCGTTCTTGCCTAAGTTCTTCGGATTTAAGTTTAAATTTTCCAAAGCACTCATTGATCCGCAAATACTTTCTTTTACGCGGTCTGCTGCGACCATCGCTATACCACTGGCAATACTATTTGCTGGTGAGGAAATATTCGCTGGCTGCCCATTAATCACTACACTGCCACTGTGAATATTTAAGCGACCAAATAACGATTGGCCTATTGCCTCTTGCCCTGCGTTTCTCAACCCAACTAAAGAAATTAGCTCACCTTTTCGTAGCGTCATATTAAAAGGGTCAAGGTCACCCACCTGTAGATTTTTTATATCTAAAACAATGTCAGCGGTTGAGTTTAATGGCGTTCTATAACTCATCTCTTTTTTCATACCAACGATTAACGTCACTAAATCATCTAATGAATAATCTTTAACTAAACCAGAGCCCACCATTTTTCCATCACGTAACACCACCACATCATCACAAATATCATGAATTTCATCTAAACGGTGTGAAACATAAATCATGCCTACACCTTGAGACTTCAAACGCTTAAGTACATCAAACATGCGCCCGACATCACTCGCCACTAAAGATGCTGTTGGTTCATCCAATATCAACACCTCTGCATCAGCTATCAGCGCACGAGCAATCGTTAACAACGCTTTTTCAGCAGCGCTCAAGTTAAAAATACGTTCAGAAGCTTTTGCATCTAAGCCCACTAAGTTAAGAACTTCAGTTGCTTTTTTTTCAGCTTCTTTCCAATTAATTAAGCCCCACTTTTTAGGAAAACCTAACGTTAACCCAATATTTTCGGTAACTGTCATCCATTCAATCAATCCCAAATCTTGATGGATAAATGCAATCGGTGATTTACCAGAACGATTCAGAACAGTGGCATCCTCTATCGACTTGTCCTTAAAAAGAATGTCACCGCTGGTTTTTTTATTAATGCCAGCCAAGGTTTTGATTAAAGTCGATTTGCCAGCACCATTTTCTCCTAATAAAGCAACGCACCGGCCTGGGTGCACATTAAAAGAAGCAGACTCTAACGCTACAAAATTAAAAAACCGTTTCGTCAGGTTATTAATCGAAAGCAAACTACCTTCGGGGGTCTCTACAAATCTCATACAATCCTCTTATATTGTCTTTTTAATATAAGGACTAAATTCCACAATGTGGAATATCATTCCGATAAATTCCACATTATAGTAGTGATAGTCATTGAAATAAGATGTGATTCACCTCCTAATTTAAATCTATTGGTTCACTAATCTCTGTTTAATTGATCTTCATCCCATTAAAATCACTTACTAAAAACAAGGTTTTATAAGTAAAAATGAACTGATGAAATGCAAAAAATAGCCATGAAAAGCTTAGCTATAACGCATTATTTGTTGATATTTTTAGGTAGGTCGTTGATCTAATTTGAATTTATTATCAATCTGAAAGAGGTAATAATATTACAACGTAAAGTTGACTTGAGTCACAGTTTTGAGCATAATATGTACGAATTCATTATATAAGTAAGGAAATTACGTATGAATACTACAACTTTAGATAACTCAGTAAAAAATTTAGACAACGTTTCAGCATTTGCTGATAAAGCATTTTTCTTCGCGAAAATGGCGATTGTGATGAGTGCAATTATTTTAGTAGAAGTGTCAGCTTGGGTTTAATTAATCATTTTTGTAATTAAAAATGAAAATATATAATTAAAAACGAAAACATAATATAGAAAAAAGTCTCCCTTTTTGGGGTACCAATAGCACTTATTACAAGCAACACAATAAAAAAACGCCAGTAATGATCCACTACTGACGCCTCTTGTTTAACAATCATCCATATTCTTATGCAGATACAGGCTTAGTACACTTCGCCTAGCACAGCAATCAAATGTATTAATCCTGAATAAGATTCATGTGATGCACTCTAATGTTATATTTTTCAATAATTTTCTTAGTTGCATTCATACTCTGTATTCTTTGCTCAGAATCTAAAGCCTGTTGCATTAATGCCTTGTTCGCATAACTATGCTGCATTATTAACAATACTTCCTGATGCGCTTCAGACTCAATAAACTCAGGCTTACTTAATACAACACCTTGATTGTGAGGAAAAGTATTAATAATAGGTGCAACAACCTGTTGCATATATTGATAAAAATCTTCTTTTTCTTCAGCACTCAAGTTGGCTTCAAAAAATGCCGTTCTTAAAATAGTCATTCAGTACTTCCTTTGTAACCTATTAAACAGTTAAACCAAGCTTTAGCAGATTATAATTTAGCTGCAATCATCGCTTCAAGTTTGCCTTGGTCGAGTGCAAAGTTTCGAATACCTTCTGCCAGTTTTTCAACTGCCATTGGGTCTTGATTATGCTCCCATAAAAACTCAGCTTCGCTCATTGCTTCAGGGCGATCATGCTGTGTTTGAGCGGGTTGTAATTTAACTTCAACATCACCATCTGACTGTTCTAATTTTTGCAATAAATCAGGGCTGATCGTTAATCTGTCACAACCTGCTAATTCCAGAATTTCACCTACGTTTCTAAAACTAGCTCCCATCACTACGGTTTTGTAATTATGCGCTTTGTAATAATCATAAATTTGGCTAACAGACTGTACACCAGGATCTTCACTGGCTTCAAAATCTTGTCCTTGCTTCGCTTTATACCAATCCATAATACGACCAACAAAAGGCGAAATTAAAAAGACACCGGCTTCAGCACAAGCACGCGCTTGAGCGAATGAAAATAACAGAGTTAAATTACAGTTAATGCCTTCTTTTTCAAGTTGCTCGGCAGCACGTATACCCTGCCAAGTAGCCGCCAACTTAATCAAGATACGATCATTCTTAATACCAGCATCGTTATACATTTTGATTAACTGACGTGCTTTAGCAATACTGCCCTCGCAATCATAGGAAAGGCATGCATCAACTTCTGTTGAAATACGCCCTGGGACAACGTTTAATATCTCTTTACCAATGCTTACCGCTAACATGTCACAGGCTGCTTGGACTTGTTCTTTACTGTCTTCACTTTGTGTTTTTGCATAGGCAATCGCTTGATCCATTAAAGGTGCATAATCACTTAATTGTGCCGCTTTTAGAATCAAAGAAGGGTTAGTTGTTGCATCTTGAGGATGATATTTTTGAATCGCTTGAATATCGCCAGTATCAGCAACCACTACGGTTAGTTTTTTAAGCTGTTCTAATTTATTCATTATTACTATTCCACCTCTTATATTTATAGTGCAAAGCCTGCCGCATTAGCAATGGTTTTTAATTTGCTTCTAGCTGCTTTAATATCATCTAACCATTGATCATTTTGCGCCCACATTTCAATAACGAGGGGAGCGCTATAATCAATCTCAGCTAATGTTTTAAAGATCGCTGGGAAGTCCACTTGCCCCTCTCCAATAACTAGATCTCTAAATTGGCCTTTACAGGTTTCAGAAACACGCAGCGTATCTTTTAGATGTATTTGCACAATATGGTCACGAGATAATTTCAACTCTGTACACACGTCATAATTCCAACCTGTAATGTTACCCACATCAGGATAAGCCATAAAAAATGGAGATGGAATTTCACGCTTTAACACTTCAAACTTACTTAATGAGTTAAGGTATGGTGTATCCATGATCTCTACACCAAGCATGATCCCTGCTCTTTCAGCCATTTTAGTTGCTTGTTGCATGCCATCAATAAAACGCAAATGAGTTTCCTCTGACTGCGGTTCATAAAACACATCGTAACCCGCCATTTGAATACAACGAATACCTAGCTTATAAGCCAGTGCGATTGCTTTTTCCATGATCACTAATGACTCAGTTCTAATAGCATCGTCCATTGAACCAAATGGAAATTTTCTATGCGCACTTAAACACATAGATTGCAAAGGCATTTCATGTTCTTCACATAAACGGCGCAAAGCATATATTTCTTGATCACTCCAATCTAAACGCGCACGACGTTCATCAGTTTCATCCACAGATATTTCTACAAAATCAAATCCCGCTTGTTTAGCATTGATTAAACGCTCTTCCCACGTTAATGAGGTTGGCATCGCTTTTTCATAAATACCCAAACGAAACTTATTCTTTAAATTAAACATACTAGGTCCTTAGTAAAGTTGCTGCTCTATACGTGCAGTAAAGGATTGAATTTTTTGAGCTAAAATGGGGTAACTAATTTTCCTCATTTTAGGTGTTAAAGAGGAGACGCTCACCGCGTAAACAGGTTTTTGAAATTTATCAAAAACGGGTACCGCAACACAGGAAATACCAGCTTCATTTTCTTCATCATCGAGGGCATAACCTAATTTTTTAATATCATCTAAAGCAGTAAAGAACTGACCTTTATCTAGGATGGTATTCTCGGTTAGCGGTTTCATGGTGCTAGCATTTCGTTGCCAGTAAGCTTCTCTGACCATGTCAGAGCTAAAGGCTAAATAACATTTCCCAGCCGCAGAACAATACATTGGTGAGTGCAAGCCTACGTAAGTACGGGTTCTAAAAGACGCATTCTCAGGCTCAAACTTATCTTTAAAGACAATGTTATCAGCATCAAATGATAAGAAATTAACTGTCTCATTCACTTCACCTAATAACTCAGATAAATAGGGTTTTACTATGCCAGTCACGTCAGAATTCATTGCAGAATGGCCAAGGTGCACCAATTTCATGGTCAATCGGTACTCTTTACCTGAACTGAGTTGAGCAACATATCCTGCTTCTTCAAAGGTTGCCAAAATTCGATGAGCTGAGGATTTATTAAACCCAGTTCCTTCTGCAATTTTTTGTAGAGAAACGCCATTAGGGAACTGCCCTAAAAATTCTAAAACGACTAATGCTTTCGATAAGGATTTAATTTGCTCACTCATAATGTCATTACCAATATTTATTCATTTGACTATGGAAGCTATTAGCAATTTCAACACCGTTGCTACCCGCTAAAGCGCGACCAGCAATAAATGATTTAACTGATATATCCTGAAATAGATGTACGTCTTCAGGCACAATGCCACCGGTGATAGAAAGCGCAATACCAAGGTCTGATAGGCTTTTCATTTTTTTCAAATCTTCATCTGTCCAACTCACCCCAGCTAATTCAGCATCACGAGAGCGATGATAAATAGCTTGAGTAATACCCATTTCAACCCAATCTTTAGCATCATCTAATGTCCAATGGCCATAAAGCTCGATTTGCACTTCACCATTAAATTCATCGGTTACTTTTTTCGCAGAACGAATGGTTTCTATATGTGCAGCAGCACTAACTGTTACCCAGTTAGCACCGGCTTGCATAGCTAAACGCGTTAGAATGGCGCTGGCATCGGTAATTTTCATGTCACAAACAATAATATGATCTGGGTATTTATTGCGTAATACTTGAACGCTATCCACACCATGAGCAAAGGCTAAAATCGTTCCTATTTCAATCACATCTAATTTTTCTGAAACATCTGCTACTGAAGCTATTGCCGTTTCTAGATCCGTTGCATCTAGGGCCATTTGTAATAAGGGTTTAGTCATTAATCTGTTCCTCAAATGTTTTAAATAGTTGAACTAATTGCTGATAGTGATGATATTTTTTATTCAAAGCTTGGTGGTTATCAACATTAGGCAGAATACGCTTGCTTTGACTGACAATATTATCCATGCACTCACGGCTCGATGAATACTCGCCAGCACCAACCATCGCAACAATAGCCGCCCCTAATGAACCGGTTTCATCTATGTCCGTTATCTCCACTTCCATACCGGTCAAGTCCGCTAACATTTGCATCCACGTATGGTTAGAAGTAGGTCCGCCAGTCACTTTTAGTATTTTTGCTTGTGGGAATCTAGCTCTCATTCTTTCTAGGTGTATATTGTGACAGAACAATATACCTTCCCAGATTGCTTGAATAATATGCGCCTTAGTGTGGTGAGCCTGCAAACCATAAAAGCCAGATTTAAGGCCTAAACCTTGGTTAGAGCCATATAAGAATGGGACAAAATAAACACTACTCGATGCCACTTCCAAGTTAGCCACTAATGACTCATTGTGTTGATGTTGTAATTCCCCATCTGCACTTAAATATTCAGCAAACCATTCATAATTTCCCGCCGATGTAGGGCTTGCTTCATGAATAATATATTCACCTTCAACGGCATAATGTCCGTACACAAAATTATGTGTTGCTTGAGTTATTTCACGTGTAATACCTGAGGTCACCGCCCACGTTCCCATCACATAGTTTAATGCTTGTTCCGATGCATCAATACCCGAACACAATGCGGTAGAAACAACATCAAACAATCCACCAAAAACAGGTGTACCAGCAACTAAACCCGTTTCAAGCGCGACTTGCTCAGTAATGCTACCGGCTAATTGATCCGGTTGAACAATATTAGGTAGCGCATCCCAAACTTCTTCAATATCAAATAAGGTTAATAAATCCATATCATATTGGCCGGTTTGAGCGTTAAAGAAATTACTCTCCGACATATTGGTTATTTCAGCACCCACCTCACCCGTAAACCGATATCGAATATAATCATGCGCCATCATGATCGCACCAATATTAGAATAAAGCTCAGGTTGATTGTCTTTTAACCAACGGATAATAGACACCGGGTGTCCAGTCCATAGCGTTTGCAGCGTTTTGCTGTAGATCTGATCTGGTAAACCTTGTTGTAACCATTCTTTAACAATGCTTAATGAGCGTGAGTCAGAAGACATAATGCCACGCCCTAAGTTGTGACCTTGCTTGTCTAGTAGGTAAACGCCTTTTCCTTGCGCGGAAATACTAATGCCTTTAATATCTTCTCGATTGATATCAGTGGTTGCTAATAACTCTTTGATCACAATAACTGCATCATCCCACAAACTATCGAGATCTCTTTCTACCCACCCCTGCTGTTCATTAATGACACTTGCAGAGGTTCTTGTTAAAGCAACCTGTACACCTTTACTATCGTATAAAGCAGCCTTCATAAAAGTGCCGCCAGAGTCTAAACCTATATAATAATTCATTATTTTATGTCCAATAAATCGTTATGGATCTTCACCACCAGCTTACGAACTATTTGCTGATCATCATCTTGGATGTTCGTAATGTGGACCACATTCGGTGTAAACAGATAAAAGCACCCAGGGATCGCTGCGATATAATTTAAATCGATACCTTGATATTCATAAAAAAGAATATCTCTGTCTGGGTTATAAGGCTGATTAATTTGATGTTTACCTGTATCTAATGCCCATGCCATCGTTTCTTGGCCTGTTAATACTATTTGTAAATCAGAATGGTATTGATGCACTTCCGGCTGTAAGTCGGTTAATGGTGATTTGTTATATTCTAGAAGTACAAACCACACTTTTTGATTATCTAAGTTGTTAAACTCATGTCGCCCCAGCGCTAATGAATGCAAGTCTAAAGCTGATAACTCATTCAATACATCATCAATGATCGCCGGATAGCTAGTTCTCATTGCACTGTTGTCAATATGTCCAATTAACATCATGTACCCTCTATAAAAATGTTTTTAATAGCAGCTGTGCAAGTGCACTTGGGTGGTCGTTATTCGAGGTGACGTGTTGCGCGTGTTGCTTAACCTCTGGCTCAGCGTTATCCATTGCTACGCCTAACCCTGCTAATTGCAGCATAGAAATATCATTATGATTATCACCAACCGCGACAATCTGATTTGCTTCAATCCCTAAGTTAAGCGCATATTGAGAGAGCGCATTACCTTTGCTATTACCTTTATTGGCAAAATCAACTCTATCTACCCAAGAGCGTTCACCATTAAAATTATTGTTAATAAAATCAGTCTGATTAAACGAGTCCACTTCACCGCCTTCAACAACAAACTTCCAAATATAATCTGTCTCTTGTAAGGCATCAGTAAAACTATCAACCTGTAAAATACTTGGCCTTTCGGCTACTGGATAGTTATTTGCCCACTGTGACAGTTTTTCCATATAAGCAACCGGTTGCTGTGTTGAATACAGCATTGAATCTCGGCTATACATCACCATTTTGAGGTTGAATTGTTTCGCAAGCTTAATGAAATCAAGTGCTTTTGACTTATCTATTGATTTTTCAGAGAGCACTTTTTTATTATGGTAATCGTAAATATAAGTACCGTTACAACAAATAATTGGCGTGCTTAGGCCTAACTCATGGTAATAAGGAGCAGCCGCCACATGATGACGTCCAGTCACAATAACAACATGGTGAACCTGTGAAATTTGTTGAATTGCCTGAACTAACTGAGCACTAATTTTATGCTCTGAATTTAAAACAGTACCATCGAGATCCAACGCCAATAATTTATACATAAGCATGTGCCTTTATTTTTGACCGTAGTAAGAGTTTGCACCGTGTTTGCGAGAATAATGTTTATCTAATAACGCGGGATTAATCATAATCTCAGGATTTAATGCTCTAGTGCCAATCGCCATTGCAGATATTTCTTCTAATACAACCGCATTATGCACGGCATCAAAGGCATCTTTTCCCCATGAGAAAGGAGCGTGCCCAGCAATTACAACACCTGGAATTGCTTTTGGATCTAACTTGCGTTTAGCAAATTCTTCAATAATCACCGTACCTGTATTTTTTTCGTAATCATGCTCGATTTCAGCATCACTTAATTGTCGCGTACATGGAACATTGCCGTAAAAATAGTCTGCGTGTGTTGTCCCTAGCGCGGGGATATCGATACCAGCTTGAGCCCAAATAGTTGCATTTCTAGAATGCGTATGAACAATGCCACCGATATTAGGAAAAGCTTTATAGAGT
This sequence comes from Vibrio sp. 2-Bac 85, assembly GCF_037546705.1. Lineage (NCBI taxonomy): Bacteria > Pseudomonadati > Pseudomonadota > Gammaproteobacteria > Vibrionales > Vibrionaceae > Vibrio > Vibrio sp. 2-Bac 85. The sequence goes on from NZ_JALAAB010000001.1 coordinate 303,254, forward strand.
TCGATGTGCGTTGCCGTATCACTAGAAGGGTTAAGCTCACCTTCAATTCGATTACCTTCTAAATCAATAATGACAATATGTTCTTCTGCCATTACATCATATTCAACACCCGATGGTTTAATCGCAATCACACCTTTTTCTCTATCGATTTCAGAGACATTACCCCAAGTAAAAGTCACTAGACCATACTTAGGAAGTTGTAAATTAGCCTCTAATACTCTTTTTTTTAATTCTTTATATATGCTCATACCCTGTGGCCCCTGTTTATCATTTACATTGATAAATACGCCACCTAGTCACACCCTCAACTAGATGACGTATATTTTCTTACCTATTTTGTAGCAGCTTGGATCTTGTTAATCATGTCATCGCCATTTGCTTCAATAAATGAAGCCCATACTGGCTTAACCACTTCTTGGAAAGCAGCACCATCAACATCACGGTTAACTTTCATACCATGCGATTCTAAATCAGCGATCATTTGATCTTCTTTAGCAATACTAAGCTTACGTTGCATATCAACGGCTTCTTTAGAAACCTCTGTTATGATTTTTTGATTTTCAGCACTTAATTTATTGAATTTTTTCAAGTTCATAGTCAACACTAAAGGCGAGTAAGCGTGTTGCGTCATGCTTAAGTATTTTTGAACTTCATAAAATTTAAATGACAATGTCACGCCAATTGGATGGTCTTGTGCATCAACAACACCTGTTTCTAATGCGCTGTAAAGTTCAGCAACAGGAATTTGCTGTGGATTTGCTTTAAGCTCATTAAACATATCATTCAATGCTTTCGAACCATTTACTCGCATTTGCAATCCTTCAAGATCTGCTGGTGTGCGAATTGGTTGACGGCTGTTAGTAACATTACGGTATCCACTTTCAGGATAACCTAAACCTTTAATACCGAATTTTTCCATTGAAACTAATACTTCTTTACCTGGTGCGCCATCAAGTGCTGTATAAGCAGATTCGCGGGTAGGAAATATAAACGGAAGCGTAAAAGCCGATGATTCAGGTAAGAAGCCAGAGTAGTTATTTACACCTACCATGGAGAAATCTAGAATCCCTGAGCGAGTACCGTCGATCATTTGTTTATCGTTACCTAACTGTCCCTGTGGGAAGATATTAATTTTAATATCGCCATTGGTACGAGCCTCTACTTCTTTTTTAAAGAATAAGGACATGTCTTGTTGTAAATCAGATTCAGGCGCAGCATGAGCCAGTTTTAATGTCGTTTGTGCCGACACTGATGAACAAAAAGCAATCGTCGATGCAATCCCTACTATTTTAAAAAATTTTTTCATTTTCTTCTCCTTGGGTAGTTTAACCAATGACAAAAGCCATCGGGACAGTAATAATACTTGGAAATATTACAAATAAAGTTAACAGAATCATGTACGCACCAATAAAAGGTAACACCCCTTTTACCGCGGTAGACATGGGTACTTTAGCCACACCACACACCACGTTTAAAACGGTGCCAACAGGTGGAGTGATTAAACCTATAGAACAGTTAATAACAAACATCAAACCAAAATAAGTGACGTCAATACCCGCCATTTTAACAATCGGCATCAGTAATGGTACGAGGATCAAAATCGTCGGACTAAGGTCCATTACCATACCCACACACAATACCAATAACATGATCACAGCCATCAATAAGCGAGGGCTATCAACCAGTGGACCTAACATGCCAGCAAGTTGTTGTGGTAATTGCGCAACAGTAATCAACCAAGCCGCAACCATTGCACATCCCACCAAGAACATAACCATGGCAGTTGAACGCCCCGCAGTTAATAAGATGTTATAAAAATCTCTTAAGGATATTTCACGGTAGATGACACTTGATACAAAAATGGCGTAAACAGCAGCAACCACAGCCGCTTCTGTTGGTGTAAAAATACCAAAACGTATACCGCCAATAATAATGAATGGTAAGAACAACGCCCAAATACCATCTTTTAGTGCTGCACGTCTCTCTGCTTTTGATGCTTTCTCTTTGACTTCTAAATCTTCTTTTCTAACTAATAAGCTCCATACAAACATGAGCGTTAAGCCCATTAACAAACCAGGTACGATACCGCCTAAGAAAAGGTTTTTAATAGAAATACCGCCTGCAACACCCACTAAAATCAGTGGTAGTGAAGGGGGAATAACAGGGGCGATAATGCCACCGGAAGCGAGCAAGCCCATTGATGAACCTTCAGGGTATTTAGCTGCTTTCATCATAGGATATAAAATACTAACCAATGCCGCCGCATCTGCTACTGCTGAGCCAGATAAACCCGCCAGTAATACCGAAGTTAAGATTGCTACGTAACCTAAGCCACCTTTACGATGCCCAACATAGGTGGTTGCTAATCTCACAATTCTTTTAGACAGACCACCTGCAGACATCACCTCACCAGCGACTAAAAAGAATGGAATAGCTAATAATGTGAAACTATCTACGCCATTAATAAGGCCTTGAGCAAGAATATCCGCACTGAATAGATCTAAATGGAACATCAGTGCTATTGATGACAATAGCAATGCAAATGCAACCGGAAGACCTAACAGAATTGAGATAATCAATACCGATAAAAATATTGCTAAAACCATTATTTATTCTCCATTCTCTTTATGATCGAGCAACCAATCTGGATTAATAATCCGTACCAAAGCAATCACTCCCATCAGCCCGCCAGAAATAACACCCGCGAGATAAAATAGTGCAGATGGTAGCCCCGTCAGTTGAGAAATATCTCCCCAATTAGCCATCATTTGATTGAATGAACCTAGGTATAACATGCTAACTGACACTAAAATGACAGCCCAACATAGGCGTCTTAATATGGGCACGAACTTGGGAAACAATTTCTCGGAAAATTCACTCACAGCAAGGTGCTCACCGCGGCGCAGCACAACGACTGCACCTAACATGACAACCCAAACAAGGCCTAGACGAGAAAGTTCCACGGAAGGACGTAGACCTGAGGAAAATCCATAACGTAAAACAACATTAGTAAAGACAAGCACAATCATAAAAGACAAAACGGCTGCCATTAAAATATCGATACAGTTCCAGATCCACTTAAATACACTTCGCATAAAGTTCTCCTAATCTAGCGCTCAATTACAAGGCTGTGATTTGATTCCAAATCTCATCGTGAATCTCGATGCCACCGGCTTTTTCATGCTTATCGATGAAGTTCTGCATTTCTGAACCAGCAATCATTACAGATCCTGTTTCAGCAGGCTCAGACGCTAATACATAATCACGAATACGTTTCATCTCACGAGCAAATTGGTCTTTTTCCATAGTTCTGCTCAAATCAATCGCAATCAAGAATTGAGATACGCCAAATTCGCCACCCATATCTTCAGTAAGAGCAGGAACAGAGTTACCACCAGTGATTGCCGTTAACATCATGTCTAATACGATAGACATAGATGAACCTTTCCAAAATCCCATTGGTAATAAACGTTTGTTTTCCCATAAGATATGCGGGTCAGTCGTTAACTCACCATTATCATCAAAACCACCAACAACAGGTAATTGCTTATCAGCTAATACATAGTTTTGTAATTGACCGTAAGAGAATTGGCTCATTGAGCAATCAACAACTACAGGTGGATCGCCGGCAATTGCCATAATAAGCGGGTTAGAACCAACACGATGATCTTTACCACCCCAAGCAGGCATAACAGCAATTGAGTTAGTTGATGCAATACCAGCAAACCCTTGTCTCGCCATTTTTAATACATAAGCACCACCACGCATCCAATGGTTAGAATTACGCATACCAACCATGCCAATACCGTGTTCGCGTGCTAATTCCATTGCTCGTTCAGAACAAATTAAACCATTCAAAACACCCGGTCCAAAATTACAATCCCATTGCTCAAGCGCGCCCATACTGTTAACACATTTAGGCACTTCATTAAGTTTGATTTGGCCTTTATCTACTTGATCAATAAAAACAGGAAAGCGATTAATACCATGAGAATAAGTGCCTTCGTTAGCCATCTCTACGAAACCAGCGGCTAGTTTTGTAGCCATTTCGCCATCCATATCTCTCGCTAATAAAATGCGTTCGTATTCTTCTTGTAATCTTTTAATTGCTACTAATGCCATCTTGACCTCCAGTTATGAATTCCACAATACGGAATTAATACTAACCAAGATTCCATTTTATTCACTATTTTAAGGCTTATTTTTAGACACAAAGCACACAAAAATTTATAAATAATTGTTTTAAAAGGATTTAAAATAAATTTGAAGGAGATCGTATAAATAGAGATTAAAAGAGATGGTTTTATAAAAATTTGAAATGAATCACTTTTTTATTGCTGGAAATAGAGTTTCACCTGTCATTACATAGTGAGATAGTGATACAAAAAATATAGGGAAAGCGTGAGGATGAAAAACAAGGAGTAGTTATTGTGGATAAGAGAAAGCCGGGCAATGCTGCAATGATTTTTGTTGCAGCCATTGATGCCACAGAAGATATTAGTGACCCAATAATGGGCTTTATTATACCTACCCCGTTAGTTTAATAATCGAATATTATGTAGGGAAAAGGAGCTAGTTTAAGGCAAAAGTTACCGTAAATGGTTACTCCCTTTACAAAACTTTTAACGCAAAAATAGTTTCTTTTAGCCAGTAAGATTGCTCAGTTACTTAGCGGAGTCGGTATTAGCTTAAGCAGCTTCGATACTATCTCTCCACTCAGCCAGCACTTGAATATGATCAGGTCTGATACCACAACATCCGCCGATAATATTGGCTCCTAGCTCATACCATTTTTTAGCAAATTCGAGATAGGCTTCAGGGGATAACTCACGGTAAGCTTGCACACCTTCATTTGCTTTATAATCGCTAGCGATCGGTGTAAAGCTATTAGCAAACACACCGATGTTGGCCTGTATGTTATGCACAGATAAAGCTTGGTTAGTATCTGCGATTGCCTGCTCTATTACCTCTGGAATAGAACAGTTAAAGAAAATACCGTCAATATTTTCATTAAAACTGCCATCAAGGATAATGTTAATAGCTTCTGTAACAGACTCGCCAGATCTTAATCTAGCAACTTGTTCAATTTCATCGCTTAATGTGAATGCATAGTGACAAGGTTTTGTTGAATGCTTAAGTACATTTGACATAACCTGTGCTTCTTCAATACTTGAGATGGTTTCAGCCAACCAGATATCTACATGTTCATCTTGTGCGTTAAATAAAGTGCTTAAAATATCAAAGGCACCTTCGCTTTCAAATAAATCTGGACGGTAAGATCCAAAAGCAGGCGGTAAAGATCCAGCCACTAAAACCTCATGTTTAGCGCCTTTTGCAACGTCTTTAGCAATCACTGCAGCTTGTGTGGCTAATGCACTACCTTGTTGTTGATACAATGTTTCACCGAGATGAAAAGGCACACAGGCATAGCTATTAACCGTAATAATTTCAGCACCTGCATTAATGTATCCTTGGTGTGCTTGCGTTACATAATGTGGGGCTTCTAGCAGTGCTTGTGCACTCCACAATGGTTGTGAGAACGGTGCGCCAATACGCTTAAGTTCGCGTCCCATGCCACCATCTAATATAGTTAATTTTTTCATTAATGGACTTCTATACGTCTAAAAGATATGTCCTTATTTAAACATATTTAGACAAAATTCATAATGAAACTTACGCTGGATGAAGATGAGAAAAATTCAATGTAGCGGGATAGGTTAAAGGCACTCAAGATAAGTGCTTTATTTCATACGTTATTCAAGATTTTATTCAGTACGTTTATAACCAACACATTCATAAATAGAGGCAGCACTAGCCGATGATCAGCGAGCGTGATCGAGGAGCCCTAACATATTAAACAGGGCTCATCTGGAACGTTAAATTTTAATCACTGCTTGGCTTTCTTTAAGCGATAGTTTTCAATCCATCTACCCAAGGTTTCACGTTCCTCTGCTGTGATCTTCGTTAAATTAGCTAAAGGCATGTCTTGGTTTAACACCGCACGCGAATAGATCTTTTCATGTTGGATTTCCACAGCTTGCATTGAATCAAGCGTAAACCCTAACGGCGCGCTAGCAAACATGGTTGAAGTCGGTGTTGCACTGTGACACTCAGTACAATGCTTTTCTATAATAGACCAAGCTTGCGCATCTGAAACTTGCGCTATATCGGTTGCTTCTGCTCCCGTTGCAACAACTCTCGGCGCAAAACTATCCCAAGGTGCAATCGCCAACATCAATACAAAAAATGCAGCAATACCGCTGATTAACACAGAAGGTTTATTAATATGACGATGTTTAAGATTAAAATAATGTCTGATCCACATACCAATTACGATAAAGGCGATTAACACTAACCAACCATACTGATGCGTATAAGTATGTGAAAAATGATTACTTAGCATAATGAAAATAATCGGCAGGGTTGCGTAGTTATTATGAATTGAACACAACTTTGCTTTTAAACCTACAGTCGGATCAGGAATGCGCCCTGCTTCTACTTCTTTAACTAGATAACGCTGACCAGGCATGATGATATGATAAACATTACCCGCCATACAGGTACCCATTAATGCACCGATATGAATATAAACCGCTTTATCAGCAAACAATTGGTCAAAACCCCAAGCCCATACTGCTAACAGCAGCACCATAGCTACCGCAAATAACAAACCGTTTTTAACCAAAGGTGAATTACATAATAGGCGATAAATAATATAACCTATCGCGATACTACCCAGTGATGTTGCAATCGCCGCCAGTTTACTTAATTCACTTTTACTACCATCTAATAGGTTTACATCTGCGCCAACGTAATACAGCAAACTAAATAACAAACCACCGGTGATCCAAGTTGTATAAGCTTCCCATTTAAACCAATGTAAAGTGGTTGGCATGTGCTCGGGCCCATTTTTATATTTAGCCACTTCGTAAAAACCACCGCCATGAATAGCCCACAAGTCACCACTGATACCTTTATCTGCTTTTACTTTTGGGGGCGTTTCTAAGCTGTTGTCTAACCAAGCAAAATAGAAGGAAGCCCCAATCCATGCGATGCCCGCAATTACATGGAAATAACGCAATACTAAATGCGCGACCTCAATTAAGTAATTTTCCATAATCTATATCGTCCTTTTTATTCTTATTTTTAGTAGCTGTTTTTTCAGTAACGGTTTTTTAGGGTCTGTAGAACTGTTTTACGGTCTGTAAATAGGCACTTACTAGCTACCACGGTATGTGGAATAACTATAAGGGGAGAGCAATAGAGGCACATGATGGTGCTTACTGTCCTGCACTTTAAAACAGATTTCAGCGCTAGGATAAAAGGCATCAATACCTTGCTTCTGCCAATAAGCATCCAGCTCAAATACAATTTTATAGGTCGAAAAAAGATCCTCTGGCTGTTTATCTTGATACCAACTGTTATCCAACCAATCGTCAATGCGTCCATCTTCATTAGTCACAGCAGCAGACAATAACTGCCAAGTTTGCTCATTTAAAACAAAAAGCTGAATGGCTATATCCGCTGCCGGTTTACCCAGTGCAGTATTAAGTATGTGTGTGGTTATTGGGTTTTTATTGATCATAATTGTTCCAACCTAATTTGCGTTATTTTGGCCTGTTCTTGACTGGCTATTGTGAGTTCAGTTTGACGATCGTTACCGATCCTTGATTGAATAATCGCTAACATTTGTTGTGCACTTTTCCCCGATGCACAAACAATAAAAATAAAACCAAACTTGGCTAAGTAAGCTTTATTTAAGTCCAGCATCTCCTCAAGCAGTGTTTGTTCTGCCACTGACATACCAGACTGCTCATGACTTGCACTACCAGAAGTGCTGGCATATTTTTCATGTAGAGTCGCTAAATTACCTATTTGCGGATGTCCGGTAAAAGCAGTTAGATAATCCTGCTCAGATAATTGCAGAAATATGCGTTGTGATGCCGCTAATAATGCACTCATATCTTTGAATGGACGCTCTGCAACCATGCTATTAATCCAGTTTGGCGCGCAACAGCAGTGCTCAAAAAGATCATAAGCTTGCTCTGCACTGGCATTATTTATTTTATCCAAACTCATCTAACTTCCTTTTTCATCTCGGTAAGATTGACAATAAACCTCATTATATAAAAACACTATTCTGCTGTTCGCTAAACGCTGTTGATGATCTGTTACAGCAACAAATAGTAATACTCATTAACTACAAATCGTTAATCGATTACTGTTTTAATCGAAGCCCTGTAATGGTGCAAAAGAGAAAATAATGTCCACTCTTGGTGCTTATAAAATTATTTTAAGACCTGACTTGCTAGGTTTAAAAAACCATTAAAAACGCATTTAAAAACATAAAATCATTTATTTATTAGCATCTTAAGCAATTTATAAAATATCACTTACGGGCATTCAGCCAATGAATTTTTAATAACTGGTAAGGTTATTGCTAATATCATACCAACTTTGACCAATTGGACAGGTTACAGTGTAAACCAGTATTAATAAGGCTATTTCGATGGGCATTCTGATGGTTATAGAACAACCAAAATGCTCCTTTATTAAAAGCTGTTTTTAAAAGACACAGTAATCATTGTAATTAAAAGGGATTTATTAATGAGCAATGTTAAACGCTTAGCAATGCAGGGGATAACCAAAGAATATCCAGGCTGTAAAGCCAACGATCAAGTCTTTCTAGATATAGAGCATGGCGAAATTCATGCCCTATTGGGAGAGAATGGTGCGGGGAAAAGCACCTTAATGAAAATGTTATACGGCGTAGTTAAACCCGATGCTGGCAGCATTATTTGGAATGGCTCACCTGTTTCGATAGATCAACCTGCGATTGCACGTGGTTTAGGTATTGGCATGGTTTTTCAACATTTTTCATTATTTGAAACCTTAACCGTGACTGAAAATATAGCACTCGTATTAGGTGATCAAGCTGGCCACCTCAAGACATTAGCGCATCGTATCAAAGCAACCTCTGAGCGCTATGGTATGCCCTTAGATCCCGAGCGCCGTATTTCTAGTTTATCCACAGGTGAACGCCAACGTGTTGAAATCGTGCGTTGTTTATTATTAGATTTACAACTATTAATTTTAGATGAACCCACCTCAGTATTAACCCCACAGGAAGTACAGGACCTATTTAAAACCTTAAAAAAACTCACTAAAGAAGGCTGCTCAGTACTGTTTATCAGCCATAAATTACATGAGGTCACTGAGCTATGTGACAGCGCAACCATCCTTAGAGCAGGTAAAGTAACTGGTCATTGCATCCCTAAGAATGAAACCTCCGAGTCCATCGCACGTATGATGGTAGGCGACGATATAGCGATCAGTAATGAATGTAAACGCGCTCTAGGCGGTGATGTTTTTGCCAGTATTGAAGGCTTGTCTACACAGTCAATCGGGCAATTTGATATTGCACTTAAAAATATTAATTTACAGGTTAAACAAGGCGAAATTGTAGGTATTGCAGGAATAGCTGGCAATGGACAAGAAGAGTTATTAAAAGCGTTATCCGGTGAAGAGATCCACCGTAATTCACAAGCAATAAAGTTTGCAGGTCAATTTGTTGATCAACTCAGCCCATTAAAACGTCGTCGTTTAGGGTTAGCTTTTGTGCCAGAGGACCGCCTAGGCCGAGGTGCTGTTCCTGATTTAGACTTATGCGATAACGCACTACTGACCAGCTTTGATTCAGGCTTAGTGCAAAATGGCTTCTTAAAAAAATCTAAAATTGTGCAGTTAGCAGACAAAATAATTAAACAATATAAAGTAAAAACACCGGGTAATCACACTAGTGCCGCAAGCTTATCTGGCGGCAACCTACAAAAATTCATTGTTGGGCGAGAAATAGATCAAGAGCCAAAATTTTTATTAATGTCGCACCCAACTTGGGGAGTTGATATTGGAGCCCAAGTCGCTATTCACGATGCAATTTTACAGTTAAGAGACCGTGGCTGCGCAATTTTAATTATTTCCGAAGATTTAGACGAGTTATATAAAATCAGTGACCGCTTAGGTGCTATCTGTGACGGTAGCGTATCAGACTTTTTAGTACCGGAAGTATTACCGTTAGTTAAGTTAGGACAATGGATGGCCGGTGATTTTGGACCAAGTACAGAGCAAAAGACAGCAACAACCGCGGCGACAAAAACAGTGGAAATAGGAGCAAAAAGTCATGATTAAGTTAACCCCTCGCGCGCAAGCTTCGGCAAAGTGGGGTTACCTATCCCCTGTATTGGCCGTTTTTTTAACCCTTATTGCAGCCACTGTCTTATTCTGGGGATTAGGAAAAGATCCACAACTCGCGCTGTATACCTTTTTTATAAGCCCTATTGAAAATTGGTATGGCATTACAGAATTACTAGTTGTCGCAATCCCTATTTTACTCTGCGCTTATGGGTTGGCCTTATGTTATCGCGCTTCAATATGGAATATCGGGGCAGAAGGACAATTATTACTAGGCGCAGTGGTTGCCACCACCATGGCCTTACAATTTGTTGATTCAGATAGCTTCTGGGCAATGCCCTTAGTTTTACTGGCAGGTATGGTTGGCGGTATGCTTTGTTCGGGCATCTCAGCGTTCCTCAACTTACGTTTAAATTGTAACGAAACGCTAGTGACCATCATGATGAACTACATCGCGCTTAATACTCTTTTGTGGGCAGTTTATGGCCCTTTAAAAGATCCGAGCGGATATAACTTTCCTGAAAGCGCCCTATTTGGAGACAGCTCTTTATTACCTATTTTATTTGAAGGAACACGCCTACATTTTGGTTTGTTATTGGTCATCTTAGCCTTGGTTATGGTTTGGGTATTTATGAGCAAAACTTTTTTAGGTTTCCAAATCAAAGTACTAGGGTTGGATAAACCAGCCGCTCGCATGGCAGGATTTAAAGAGAAAAAATTAGCAGCGATGGTGTTTTTGGTGTCCGGTGCATTAGCAGGGCTTGCCGGCGCAGTCATTGTCACCGGTTCAACGGGTCAATTAATCCCCGCTATCTCTCCCGGATACGGTTATTCGGCGATTATTGTTGCCTTTTTAGGGCGTTTGCACCCAGTGGGAATTACCCTAGCAGGGTTATTAATTGCCTTAATATTTATGGGCGGGGAAATGTCACAAATGGTATTGCAATTACCTAGAGCAATCACAGGTATTTTACAGGGGCTTATCTTATTTTTCTTGCTCTCCTGTGATGTGCTGATCCGTTACCGCATAGTATTCACCGTTAAGTTACCTGGTTTCACAGCAACTGCTAAACATTAAAGGTTATTAAGGAGATCAACAAATGGATATTGATTTAGTTACCAATATTTTATACGCCATGATCATGACCGGTACGCCGCTATTATTGGTTGCGTTAGGTGAAATGGTATGTGAAAAAAGTGGCGTGCTCAATTTAGGTCAAGAAGGCATGATGCTAATGGGCGCAGTTGCAGGCTTTATTGCCATGTACCACACGGATAATCACTTTATTGGTTTTATCGCGGCTATATTAGTCGGTATTGCTATGTCGCTTTTATTTGCCTTCATTGCATTAAATTTAAATGCAAATCAGGTTGCAGCCGGCTTAGCCCTAACTATCTTCGGTACTGGTTTATCCGCTTTTTTAGGCAACGATTATGAGGGCAAGCAAATAGCCGTGTTACCTTCTTTATCTATCGATGCATTACAAAGCATTCCATTAATAGGTAAGCCACTATTCGGGCAAAATGCGATTGTATATTTAAGCTGGATATTGGTCATTGTGGTGTATTTATTCTTCCGTTATCACCGCCAAGGTTTATCGGTAAGAGCGGTTGGCGAAGACCCAAGCGTTGCTAGCAACTTAGGACTACCGGTAATGTTCATTCGTTATTTATCGGTTATTTTTGGTGGTGCAATGGCCGGTTTAGCAGGCGGTTACTTATCCATTGCTTACACTCCCATGTGGACAGAAGGCATGGTATCAGGCAAGGGTTGGATTGCATTAACCTTGGTTGTGTTTGCGAGCTGGCGAATAGAACGCATTATTTTAGGCGCCTACTTATTCGGTTTTGCAAGCATTATGCACCTTGTGGCACAGGGCTTAAATTGGGATGTTTCTTCTAATTTATTAGCGATGATGCCTTATGTTGCGACATTAGTGGTGTTGGTGATGTTAAGTCGAGACAAGCAACGATTGAAGTTGTTTGAGCCGATGGCATTAGGGAAACCATGGCATAGGAGTAGTTAACCTCGCGAGGTTGTCATCGCTTATTTAATGCTTTGGATGGGCTTGCTTTGAGTTTGGTTCGTCTGCGCTCATCAGGTCAGTGCGATTAATTGTGCGCTTTGGGTGGGTTTGCTTTGAGTTGGATTGGGTTCGTCTGCGCTCATCCGGTCTGTTTGATTAATTATATGCTTTGGTATTTCGCCCTTGCGGCGACTTTACTTTCTCTTGGTCAGAAGAGAAAGTAAGCAAAGAGACTGACACCGGATCGTTTTCTGATCCAAATAATAAATGGCTTTTATAACGCACCGGCTCTTACGGCACATCCATGTGCCAAACGAGCCTAATCCAAACATCCTGTTTGGCTTTGCTAAAAGCCATTGATGATTTGGGAAAACTCAACGGTGGGATTGTTCGTCCACATTGAGCAATGTTTTATGCTTAGCTTAAGCTTACATTCTCGTTCCCATGCTCCGCGTGGAAATGCAGTTTTTAGTTTGCTTTGAGTTAGGGTTCGTCTGCGCTCATCAGGTCTGCTTGATATTTATTATCGGTGGTTTCGCCCTGTCGGCGACACGTCTTTCTTTTATCAAAAAAGAAACCAGTACCCAGAAAGTCAAAAAAACTGACGCCGAATCGTTTTCGAACCCAAATATAAATGGCTTTTATAACGCACCGGCTCTTACGCCACATCCATGTGCCAAACGAGCCTAATCCAAACATCCTGTTTGGCTTTGCTAAAAGCCATTGATGATTTGGGAAAACTCAACGGTGGGATTGTTCGTCCACATTGAGTAATGTTTTAAAATTACGGATCATTTTATTGAAAAACAAGTTAGTTAATTTGATATTTCATCCAAATTACAATGAAAGAAATTGCTAAAGCGATAGTGATATGTGCTAATCATATAATATAGTTTTAATCGAAAAACGGATACTCCATGGAAAAATGCAAAATCGAAAAATGTCAATTGCCTCCGATAAGAGAAGGTAAATGTGTTCTTCATTGTAAAAAGTACAGTTATTCCAATGACTTTAAGGAAGCCTCTTTTTTATTAAGTTTTTATCATGAATTGTTAAACTATATGGTAGAACAGATACATACTGATGGCATTAGAATTAAAGAATTCAAACTTACTAAAGAAACAATTAAAAATTATTTAAGTGGCGACCCCAAATTATCAACATTTAATAAAGCTCAAATACCTAAAAATATTATATTCGATAAAATAGCATTTCCTTCCAGAAAAGGACGAGATTATTTTGATTATTTTATACTACTAAAAAAAATAAAATCCGCTCACTTTGATTCTTGCTCATTTCAATTATCAGAAATAGATATCCCTTCCCTTGAAGTATTTTTTCAAGATTGTTGTTTTAAAACTTATTGGGCTGTCTATAGCCATAAAATTTTAAATAATGTAGATAATACTTTATACCAAGATTGTATTTTTGAAGGCGATGTTTCATTTCATTATGAAAATCTAGTTGATGATAAAAATATATACTCACTATTCACTGATTGTAATTTTAAGAAAAAAATAGAAATTTCTAGTACCGTTATTAATAACCAAATATTTAATAACACAACAAAGATTGAGCTTGAACTCGGAGAGTTAAATATAATTAATTCTTCTATAAATAAAAAATTTGTTTTGAATAATTCTAAATTAGAGAAGCTAAACATAGAGAATGTGACATTCAATTCTAAATTTGAGTTTAAAGAGAATACTGTAAATACTTTTAATATCTTTAATACTAACTTTCATAAAATATTTGATGCTTACAAATCGGCTTTTGGAACTTACACAAGTGAAAAATGCATATTTTATGATTTTTCTGGTTTTGAGTTATGTAATTTCAGTTTTTCAAACAAAAAATTATCAACATTTAAGTACGTAACATTTCTTAGTTTTGTAAATTGCAGAAATGCAATTTTTCAGGGTGGTTTAGATCTTGAAAATACCAATTTAAAAGAGTCGATAAACTTTCTAAAAGCTGAAATAAAATCAGATAATACAAATCGAGAAACATACAGAATAATTAAAAACTCATTTGATCAAGTTGGTAATAACATTGAAGCGAATAAGTACTTTGCTTTGGAAATGAGACAATACAAGAAAGAACTTATAAATCAAAAAGCGTCTCAAGAGAAATTTATTTTTTGGTTAAATGAAAAAATCTCAAACTTTGGGATGAGTTATATAAGACCAATATTTCTTATTTTTATATTTGCATTTATTTACCAATTAATAATTATTGGATATGAAAATAATTATTTATATACTATTTGTCCAAAGTATAACGGTCAGATCTCTTATGTTTCTGATTTTTTCAACGCTATAGCATCGAATATAATTCCATTTGGAAGATTCCTATCTAAAGGTCTGGAGTTTGTTAGCCTTATATTTTATATAATTTTTGCTTCATTGATTTGGCAAGCTGTAGTATCAATCAAAAAGCATACTCGCAGCAATTAATAATAAGCTTTATTCTAAATATAACTCTAAGGGACTACGACAATTCAACCGTTTAGTTTTCCCAAGTAATTGACTGCTTTTAGCAAAGCCAAACAGGACGTTTAGCTTTGGCTCGTTCTGGCCATGAATGGCCTGTAAGAGCCGGTGCGTTATAAAAGCAGTTGATTAGTTGGATTAGAAAACAACTCGGTTGGCCTTTCTTTTACTTTCTTATGGAATAGGTTTTCTTTGGCCATTTAAAGAAGCTTATTCTGGTCAAGTGAAAGATCGTGGACACCCACAAACTTTGACGACTCATCATGACTCTTCTATCTTTTAATTATGTCGCTTTTACATGCTAAGAGGTAGTTGTTATGACTCAGTCTCGCCAATCTCAAGTGTCGTTATCAGATACACCTTAATATCACTGTATTTCACGTTGTGTTCGTCGTGCTTATTTATGTGGTGAAGATAAATACACAGAAAAATCATTTGAGCATCGACGCCAGTGGGTGATTGAACGAATGCATTATCTTGCTTCCGTCTTTTGTATTGATATTTGTGCATATGCGCCTTTTAGATAAACATAAGTGTCTAATCATTATCATTTAGTATTGCATGTGAATGAGCGGCACAATGAAGAGCTGAGTAATGAGCAAGTTTGTGAACGTTGGTGTTAGTTATATTCCAAGCCTGTCTTAGTGGCGCGTTGGCTGGATGAACAGACAATCTCAGCGGCAGAAAATAAAGCGGCATTAGCCATTATTAGTGATTGGCGAGAGCGTCTAGTCGATATATCTTGGTTTATGCGTTGTTTAAATGAATTTATCGCGCGTAAAGCAAATAAAGAAGATGAATGCTCAGGCAGGTTATATTCGCTGCCATCCATGGCGCTCACCCTTCGGGCCAGCTAAAGCTGTTCTAATTTATTCCCTACAAATTAGTGGGAGGGGCGCTTTACTTTCTTATAAATTGAGAGGCAGGCTTTGCTTGATGAAGATGCGTTATTAACCTGTATGGCTTATGTAGATTTAAATCCAATTCGCGCCAAAATGCATAGTAACGTAGAGACGTCAGAGTATACATCAGCTTATGAACGCCTATTACCTTGCAAAAAAGTTGGTAACGCCCAACCAGAAGATAACCCATCAAATTATTATTTTAAGAAAAAATCTTTATTTGGTTTTATTGGTGATGCTTATGAAAGCGATAAGATTAATCCTGTACTAGGCATTCCTTTTTCATTGATAGATTACCTTGAGTTGGTTGATTGGAGTGGACGTATTTTACGAGAAGATAAGCGAGGTGCTATTGCAGGCCATCATCCTAAATTGATCAGCAAGCTTGGCCTAGGTGAAGCAACTTGGTTAACGTTAGCTAGTCGATTTGGTAAAGACTATCAAGGTGCTGTTGGCTCTTTAGAAGAATTAGCTTCATTTGCAGAACATACAGGTAAATGCTGGATAGCCAGTAAGAACCAATTACGACGACAAGCTCATTAATCTTTCTTAAAAATTCCTTAATAAAAATATAATTAGCGATAGCTAATCGTAAACGTGCGCATAATTCACGATTTATGTTGAAATGTGTATTATTTGGGTATTTTAAATCTCTAAGAATTCCAGCAGATAATGACTACTATGATTTTAACAATCATGTTTAAGCCTGTTTCAGATTTTTAAATTATTGACTGTCTATTTTTTCTCATATTGTTTATACCGAAGAAGTAAGCCACTGATCAGCTATAAAATCTTATCTCAGTTGATGCTAAATAATATTAAAATGTGTCAGTATATTTTACAGTTTACAATTATATAGAAAAGGTTGTTTTATAACTCATTAAAACTGTTGATAATCTTTTTTCGGTATACTTTATGCTTTGAACTTGACTGAAGGAACAAATACAAAAAGGTTAATGATAGCTCAATTAAATGGTTTTAATTGAAACAGAAAAATTGTCTTATTATTGAATAATCGTAGTAAAGCGCTTTTATTTTTCCTCTTTTATTTCTCCTATAATATAACGAAAATTTAACATGAATTTAATATAACTCTAACATAAAAGAGGATGTTGACATGAATAAATCTATAGTAATAGGCATTGTAATGAGTTGCGTTGTTGCACTTATTCCGGTTAAATCTAACGCGATCTTGTTAAATGCAGGCGATACTGCTTTTCTTCCTGGTACAACGGCTGCAATGGAGCCGGAATTAGCTGGCGTAGTTATCTCTGATAATTCAATCTACGATTCTATAGTGCCAGGTGGTAACAATCTTTTTCAAGTAGGCATTGATGTTACCAATAGAGTGACTCGCTCAAATGCTAACAATAGCTTAATATTTTCTCCTAGATTAGTACCTACATTGAATAACACTACTGGTAACTTTCTTGTCGACCAAGTTGTCATCGCAGGTTTTTCTGATTTTGTGTTAGATGTTAACTATCGTAGCGATGGTTTAGGCGACAGGGGGCCTAATACGGCAACTCGCTCGGCAGATGGAAACGAGCTTAGTTTTGATTTCCTGTTTCCACTCTCAGTGGCTAATTTATTCGCAAATCCTCAAGAACAGAGTTATTTCCTTTCAATAAACTCCAATGCCACGGCCTATACGAATACTGGTAGTATGAGCATTTTTGGCAGACACATAGATTATCCTGGGGAAACATTTGAGTTTACTTATGCGGGGTTAGCTGTGCCTGTAAATGAACCTGTTGCGGTTAGTGAGCCCCCTCTCACTGCACTTTTTGTGATATTTCTTTCGTGTTTAATGGTATTTAGAAGATCTTAGGAAATGTAGGCTAGCTGTACGGATTGCAGCACCATTTTCATCCAATTTTAAATTTTAATCCTTTGTGTTTTGTTTCATTTCTTACAGTTAAAGACAGTTGTTTATTCTGCTTTTATATATAAAAAAACAATTGCATACACATATTTTATATCTGATATTTTTCATACACGAAAGTATGCAAAGTATGGGACATCCATACATTAAAACAAACAAGTTTAGCTAGTTAATAAAGACGACATGCCGAAAAGGCGGAATACCAAAGCCTACAATGACCTTAATGAATCAACGAACGCAAACGAGTTATAGCAAACATCAAAAAACCAGATAGCACTAATTATATTTAGGTTTAAAATATGGTCTTATTTGAGAGGTTAAGTAGGAGTCATTATGAAACAAGTTTTAGCTGATTGTTCAGTAAGTGTTTCAGAGCTTAAGAAAAATCCTACTGCTTTATTAAATGAGGCCGATGGTTCGGTGAACACTATCTTAGATCATAATAAACCAACGGCTTATTTAGTCCCTGCAGAAACCTATGAGTCACTTATGGATACGTTAGATGATTACGAGTTAGCTCAAATCGTCGAAGCTCGTCGAGTTGACTTATCAACAGCCATTGAAGTCAGTCTAGATGACTTATAAGTTAAAATTAACATCTCGACTTCTCTAACTACTTCAAACCCAAATCAATACCAAAACTTCCCTTAAACCTTACTTAATGTAGCTACGATAATTCCACCGTTGAGCTTTCCCAAGTAATTGACTGCTTTTAGTAAAGCCAAACAGGACGTTTGGCATGGGAACGAGGTCATGGCACAAATCGCTGTAGGCGATCTATAGCAAAGAGTATTAAGCCACTAACTAACCTTACTTTTATTACTTTGTAATGCGCTTAACTGCACTAAGTTATTTTGCAGTGTTTTCCATTCTTTACCCCGTTGTTTTGGTGATTGCACTTGCACACTTTGGTATAACTCAACCAACTGCCCTGCTATTGAAATGGCAACTTCCATTGGTAATTTACCTGATACTTCTTTTAGGCCAACAGGACAAACCATAGTTTGGACTTGTGCATCGGTGAAACCTCTTTGCGATAAACGATATTGAAACTTCTTCGCTTTAGTTTCTGAACCAATTACCCCTAACCATAGTGAATCTGCACGTTTGATAATGGCTTGCGTTAACGAGAAATCTAATTGATGGTTATGCGTTAAGATTAAAGAAGCAGTGTTTTTTACTGCATTGTTAACTTGATCCACAGGCGCTTCATCAACCACTTTTTGAATGTTGCTTGGTATATGCTCTGGAAATAGATCTGCCCGGCTATCAATCCAACGTACCCTTATCGGCAGTTGCCCTAGCATCGGTATCAAGGCTTGTGCTACATGACCTGCACCGTATATATCTAAGTGCATATTGTCGCTAGCAAAGACTTCAAATAAGACTAACACTTGGCCACCACAGCACTGTCCGAGACTAGCCCCTAGTTGAAAGTTTTCAACTTGCTGACAGGTTTCTCCCTGTGTTATCAATTGTCGAGCATGTTTAATCGCTTTAAACTCTAAATGCCCACCACCAATAGTCGCGTAGATATTATGTTCACTCACTACCATTTTAGTGCCACTAGCACGCGGTGTTGAACCTGCCGCACCTAATAGCGTAATAATGACGTAGGTTTCGCTATCCTGTTCAAGTTCAGTGGCAGCTTGTAACCAACTATGTTTATGCAAACCCTGCATTGAAATATTAAGCATCATCAACTCCTTGTTGGCCTTGTTCACTGCCCTCTTTTTTCTGCGCTTGTAACCACTCTTGCGCCACTTGCACAGCACCTAAAATACATTCAGCTGTTGCTGGCGTATTTAAGCTTGGTGCAAATTGATAATCAGTGATACTGGCGACGGCATTTCGCAACGCACTCCACACGCTAATTCCTAACATAAAAGGAGGTTCGCCGACGGCTTTGGATTTAAACACGGTTGTCGCTGGATTTTGTGAATCGTAAAGCGTGACATTAAATTCTGCAGGTGTATCACCTATCGCTGGAATTTTATAAGTGGCAGGTGCGTTACTGGCCAACTGACCTTTATCATTCCAACTTAAGTCTTCAGTAGTTAACCATCCCATACCTTGAATAAAGCCACCTTCAATCTGTCCAATATCTAATGCTGGGTTAATCGAGTTACCGACATCGTGCAAAATATCAACTCGAGTGACTGAGTTTTCTCCGGTTAACACATCGACTTCTACTTCACTCAAAGCAATGCCATAAGCGTAATAAAAGAAAGGATTACCTTCTGCTTTTTCACGGTCGTAATAGATTTCAGGGGTGGCATAAAAGCCAGTGCTAGAAAGTGAAATACGGTTTAAATAAGCAAGATTAATTAATTCTGGAAAGCTGATTTGCCCTTTTTCATGGATCAACTGATTATTCACTAACTGTAAACTGTCCGCTTTTACTGCAAAGTGCTCGCTAGCAAAGGCGAGTAATCTTTCTTTGATGGTATTCGCTGCGTTTAATGCCGCCATACCGTTTAGGTCGGTTCCACTTGATGCTGCGGTGGGTGAGGTGTTGGGCACTTTATCGGTACGTGTTGCATTGACTAGCACATGTTGCATATCGATGGAAAAAGCCTGTGCCACGATTTGTGCTATTTTGGTGTGTAAACCCTGTCCCATTTCCGTACCGCCATGATTCACATGAACAGAACCATCGGCGTAAATAACCACTAGCGCACCGGCTTGGTTTAAATGCTGTACGGTAAAGGAAATGCCAAATTTAACCGGTGTTAATGACAACCCTTTTTTAATGATTGGAGAATGCTGATTAAAGTTTTCAATACTGGCTTTACGAGCCCAGTAATCGGCCTCTACTTCCATTTTTGCAATCATATCCTGAAGAATAAATTGCTCTACTTTTTGTTTATAAGGAGTGATATCACGACCAGGCGTATACAGGTTAAGCTTACGAATCTGTAATGGGTCTTTACCAAGGTAGTAAGCAATATCATCAACAATTTGCTCTGCGACAATCATGCCCTGCGGACCACCAAAACCTCGGAATGCGGTATTACTAACGGTGTTCGTTTTACAACGGTTTCCATTAATATGTGCGGCAGGATAATAATAAGCATTGTCAGCGTGAAACAATGCACGGTCTACAATTGCATCGGATAAATCTGCGGAGTAACCACAGTAACCATTGATATCGATATCAACACCGGTGATCAGCCCATCATCATCAAACCCTACTTGATAGGTGTTGTAAAAGGGATGACGTTTGCCCGTTACTTTAAAATCATCGCCACGTGCTAAACGAATTTTAACACTTTTACCGGTATAAAAAGCGGCCAGTGCAGCTAGACATGCCCAAGGTGCAGCCTGCGTTTCTTTTCCTCCAAAACCACCACCCATACGACGCATTTCTACGGTGACATAATTAAATGGTTTATTAAGAATTTTTGCGACTAAGTGCTGCACTTCAGAGGGATGTTGGCTTGACGACTCAATAAACATGCCACCATCTTCCGTTGGCGTGGCAGTGCTCACTTGCCCTTCTAAATAAAAATGCTCTTGTCCACCCACATAGAGTTCACCATTAATTTGGTGCTTGGCGTCATTAATTGCTTGTTTTGGCTCACCTCGATGTAATGCATGTGGAGGGCGCACCCAATGTTGCTCAGCCATCGCTTGTTTAATATCAAGCACAGCCGCTGTTTCTTGATATTCAATTTTCACTTTTCTAGCGGCAGTGCGAGCTATTTGATAACTGCTTGCGACCACTAATAAAATAGGCTGACTGTGGTATTCAATTTTGTCATCTGCCAGTAATATATCGCCACTAAATACAGGACTAACATCATTTTTACCCGGTATATCCTTGGCACTATAAATATCCACCACACCTGTTACTGACAACGCATCGCGTGTATCGATGGAAACAATATGGCCACAGGTAATTGTTGATAACACAGGGTAGGCATGCAAACTGTTTATTGCTTCGGGTTTATCATCAATATAAATGGCCTTGCCAGTGACCTGTTTAAGTGCACTTTCATGCGCAAAAAATTGGCCAATCGCATTCTTTGCAAGGCCACTTGGTTTATCTGTTTTAAAGTGCCTCATGATGGATCCTTGTTTGAATGGCGCTGCTAATTTGCGTATTTTGTTTTAATTGAATTTTACCTAATGCTTGAAACCAAATACGGTCAAAGAGATTTTTACTAACTTGAAGACGGTAAGTAGAAGAAGCACGGACGTCGGATAACGGCTGGAAATCGACATCTATTTGTTGTGCGGCGTGCTGTAGATTTTCTAGGTTTAAGATTTGACCATTTAGTGCTTTGGCAACATTTTTAGCCAGTGCTGGCGTTGCAGCCATGCCACCCATTGCACATCTAACATTGTGCATTTTATCGTTATCCAATTGATAACTTAAAACTAAACATACAGCGGAGATATCATCTTCTATACGTTTCGATATTTTATGACAGCTTAATTGCAATGTAGTCTCACGCTTAGGAATATGGATAGCAACGATCACCTCATCATCAGCTAATTGTGTTTTGCGATAATCAACAAAGAAGTCGGCCAATGCAATCACACGTTGTCCACGACAACTCTGTAACTCAATACTGGCGTTGAGCGCAATAAATAGCGGAGCAGGATCGCCAATAGGTGAGGCATTAGCAATACTGCCACCTAGCGAACCTGCATTTCTAATTTGTAACGATCCTAGGCGCTCAAACAGCTCATGGGATTCTGGATAAATTTCACTAAACCGCTCTAAAAATTCGCTATAAGGTAATGCAGCCCCAATATGTAAACCTTGCTGATCTTCATTAAACTGCATTAATTCAGGACAGTAACGTACTGAGATAAGTTTATTGTTATAACTAAGGCGCTGACTGAACTCTACCGATAAATCCGTTGCACCAGCTACAAATTGAGCCTGAGGATGTGATGCTTTTAAGGCACACAACTGTGATAAATTCTGTGGTAAATAAAAATGTTGATCACCCTCTTCTAACATTGGAATTTGATTTGCTAACAGGGCTTTTTTAAGCGTTTCTGTTAATACGCTAACCTGTTGGCTAAAACGATGATCTTGATGTGAAATGTTTTGTGCTGCCTGCTTTGGATAGCTAAAGCATTTTTCTGCGGCTTTTAAAATCGGTTGATAACCAGTACAACGACATAAGTTACCACCTAGCGCTTGAATAACCGCTTCTTTACCTGGGTATTGATTATGGTTCATGTACAAAGCAAACAAACTCATAATAAAACCGGGCGTACAGAATCCACATTGAGAACCATGACACTCCACCATCGCACGTTGTACTGGATGTAAATCTTCTAGCGTGGGGTCGACTTTAGTCGTGAGTGCTTCCACTGTGATTAGATGCTTACCATGTAAGTTGCCCACCAGCATTAAACAAGCATTAATGCTTTTGTATTGCCACTGGCCATTAATGAGATCGCCAACTACTACTGTACAGGCACCACAATCTCCTGAAGCACAACCCTCTTTGCTCCCTGCTCTCCCCATATTGGTGCGTAACCAGTCTAAAATGCTCAGACTTGGCGCAAACGATTTCAGTTCAATCATTTCGTTATTAAGTAAAAACTGAATCACGTAAACCTCCCTTTACTAACTGAGCCTTTGTTTATAGGTCCTTAGCATTATTAATTGTAGAACATTAAAAAAATTTAAATGCATTTGACCACTTGGTCAGTTTCTTGCTCTGCATACTATGTACCAACCTTGATTCGTGTTCAAAAAATGGTATTTGATATGGAACGTCATTAAGCAGTTTTTAATGCAAAACAAAAAATCGATATATGGAGAACAAATATGAAAAAGATTTTCAAAATGTTGTGTTTAACCCTGACCTTGGGTTTCTCTGCATTTAGCCACGCCGAAGAGCCACTAAAAATAGGGTTTGTTTACGTGAGCTCAACGGGAGAAGCAGGTTGGACCTACACACATGACCAAGCACGACTTAACCTAGAAAAAGTATTTGGCGATAAAATTAAAACAACGTTTATCGAAAATGTTGCAGAAGGGCCGGATGCTGAACGAGTGATAACACAACTTGCACAAAGTGGTCATAAATTAATTTTCACCACTTCTTTTGGTTATATGAATCCAACACTGAAAGTGGCTAAACGTTTCCCAAATGTACGCTTTGAACATGCAACGGGTTATAAACGTGCTAAAAATGTCGGCACTTATTTCGACCGTATTTATGAAGCAAGATACTTAACAGGTGTGGTTGCAGGTTACATGACTAAATCGAACACTTTAGGTTATATCGGTGCATTCCCTATTCCTGAAGTAGTGCGTGGTATTAATGCATTTACACTCGGTGCTCGTTCAGTAAAACCTGACCTAAAAGTAAAAGTAGTATGGGTAAATACTTGGTTTGACCCTGCAAAAGAGCGTGAAGCAGCAAACAGCTTGATCGACCAAAAAGCCGATGTTATTACTTTTCATACGGATTCTCCAGCAGCAGTACAAGCAGCTGAAGATGCAGGTATTTATGCCATTGCTTACCATTCAGATATGAGCGATTACGGTCCAACAGCACAGCTCACTGCAGCGGTTCATAACTGGGACAGCTTTTACGTTAAACGTGTGCAATCAATTATGGATGGCACTTGGAAATCGGAAGATGTTTGGGAAGGTATTGGGTCAGGTATGACACAAATTGCTCCTTTCAATAAAGCTGTTCCACAGGATGTGGCAGATAAAGTAAATGCATTGTCAGCACAAATTGTCAGTGGTGCATTCCACCCATTCACAGGCCCAATCAAGGATCAGTCTGGCAAAGTAATTGTACCTGCCGGCGAAGTGATGAAAGACGGTGATTTATTACGTATGGATTATTATGTTGAAGGCGTTGATGGCAAACTAAAATAGCCCTCATTCTTCTTAACATTATAAATAGATGGGATTTAAGATTATCTAAATCCCATCATGTTAAGTATCTATTACATCTTTAAATGCGTCAGTTATTAACATAACAACCCTAAAGAGTGCTTCCTAGTTATGAACAAGACAATTAAAAAATCGGCTCAAAAAACAGGACAAAAAAGAGTAATACATGAACGAGGAAAATTAGTTGATATACGTAAAGATAATGTAAAACATATTTTAGCAGCCGCTGAAAAAATATTTGCAGAGCGGGGTTATCGAGGCACCACTGTTTTAGCAGTCGCACAGGAAGTAGGTTTACCAAAGGCCAATATTCTTTATTACTTTAAAACCAAAGAAGGTTTGTATAAAGAAGTCATGAGCCAATTATTAAAGCTATGGATGGGCAGCATGAATGAAATGAATGAGCACTCTCACCCTAGAGATGCCCTGCCTATTTATATCGCCAATAAAATGCGTCAATCCCAGCAACATCCCAATGCATCTCGTATTTTTGCTGCCGAGGTATTACATGGTGCACATTATCTTCGTGCGCCGTTAGAGGCAGAATTAAAAGAACAATATGAACAGACCTGCCAAGTATTCCAAAGTTGGATCGATAAAAAATGGATGGATCCGATGAATCCGCAACATTTATTGTTTATGTTATGGTCCAGTACGCAGGCCTATGCAGACCATGGTTTACAAATTAGTATTCTAATGAAGAAAGAACAGCTAGAAGAGCAAGACTTTGAACAAGGCGTGCAATTATTAACACAAGTGATTTTAAAGGGCTGTGGTGTTAGCAGTAAAAATAACGAAGGAAAATAAACTGCCCTCTTTACGACTCAACAACAAATAATTCCCTCTACAGCTCGACAACAAATAACTCTCTTTACGACTCAACAACAAACAAAAAGCGCTCTGTATAAAGAGCGCTTTGTAGGTTGCAGCTAAGTGAAGTGCTAGTTTCTGGTTGGTTTAACCGTACACTAATTCAGGTAACCACGTTGCCAGTTGCGGGTAATAAGCAAGTAGGCCAATCACCACTATTTGAATCCCGATAAAGGGAATAACACCGCGATAAATTTGTGGCGTTGATACCGAGTCGGGCGCGACACCACGCAAATAAAACAGTGAGAATCCAAAGGGGGGTGTTAAGAACGACGTTTGTAAATTTAACGCGATCATAATACCTAACCAAACAGGATCAATACCCATTGCTAGCAAGATAGGGGCAACAATTGGGATCACAACAAACGTGATTTCAATAAAGTCTAAAAAGAACCCCAGTAAGAACATCACTAACATCACTAAAAAGACTGCACCAAATACGCCTCCCGGTAAGTTAGTTAAAAACTCACGCACTAGGTCATCACCACCAAAACCTCTAAATACCAATGAGAAGATAGAAGCACCAATGAGTATCATAAATACCATTGAGGTTACTTCAGTAGTGCTGCGTAACACTTTCTGCAATACAGGAAAGGTGAGTGTCTTCTTAAGTTTAGCGAGAATAATCGCGCCAATAGAACCTACGGATGCAGCTTCTGTTGGTGTTGCGATACCGCCAAGAATAGAGCCTAGCACTAAAACAATTAACCCAATTGGCGGAATCAATACGGTTAGTACTTGCATCCACAGTTCTCTACTTACCTTACGTTCATCGGCAGGGATCGGGGGAACTTTTTTAGGGGCAAGAATAGCAATGGCGATAATATAAAGCGCATATAGGCTGACCAATAAAATACCAGGAAGCAAAGCGCCTAAAAATAGGTCTCCTACGGTGACACTTTCCGGAGAGAAAATGCCTTGGTCTAATTGCGCTTGTTGGTAAGAAGATGAAATAACATCACCCAATAACACTAAGACAATAGAAGGAGGAATGATTTGTCCTAAGGTGCCCGATGCACAGATCACACCCGTTGCAACTTGTGGAGAATAACCACGCTTAAGCATGGTCGGTAATGCTAACAAGCCCATAGTGACAACCGTTGCACCAACAATCCCGGTACTAGCGGCTAATAACATACCAACAATCAGTACTGATAAGCCGAGACCACCTGGTTTGCCACCAAAAACTTGGCCCATTGTATCTAATAGTTCTTCGGCTATTTTAGACTTCTCTAACATCACCCCCATAAATACAAATAAGGGGATCGCTATTAATAGATCATTAGCGAGAATACCTTGAATACGATTAGGAATAGCCTCTAAAAAAACACTATCAAAGGTATCTGTTGCAAAGCCAACTAAAGCAAACAATAAAGCAGATCCTGCTAGCGCAAACGCAACCGGATAACCAATCAATAAAATGATGAAGGCAAAAGCAAATAACCACAGAGGAATAAATTCGATCATAGTCCATGCTCCTCTTCAGTTACATCTAATGCCAACACGTGTTGTTCATATCCTTTAATAATTAATATCGCTTTTAAGCTTTCAGCAATGCCTTGAATGATCATTAATACCGGCATTAATAAAATCGTAGACTTAAACAGGTAACGTGCATCCACTCCGCCCGCTTCCTGTGAACCTTCTAATATTTCCCAAGAGGCAGCCACATATTCCCACGCGATATAGAAGATAAAGACACAGGTTGGCAGTAATAAAAATAGGAAGCCTAATAAGTTAACCCAGGCTTTTTTCTTTGCGGAGGCAGGTCGGTAAAATATATCAACACGGACATGAGCACCTTTGAGTAAGGTGTAGCCCATACCTAACATGATCACATAGTTATGAAAGTAACTAATAGATTCTTGCATAAATACAGACCCAGTATTAAAAGCATAACGCATAACAACAACGGTGAAGGTAATCAGCACAATCGCTAAAACAAACCAAGAAACAAAACGACCTAACCAATCACTGAAACGATTAATGTTCCTGATCATGGCTATTAAAGAAGGGGATGGTGTATCCATACAAAATTCTCAATCTACAAACTAAAAGAAACGGCGCAGTGTGACTATTAATCTAATGTAATCCAGTACATTACGATTCAATAAAATATCACGGCCGTTATTATGACGTTAAAACAGAAATTAATCCTATTCAATAAAGGTATTAATAACACTTTAATGAACAGGATTAACATTGAGAGTAGTGAAATAGGGGCTAACTACTCAGGACTTCTTGCATTTAAGTAAGCTTTTTCTGAAATATCATGCCATTTAATAACTTGATCTCGATAAGCTTTATAAGATGCATAAACTTTTTTGCTCATTTCATCTTTTTCAGACTCTTCTTTAACCACTTCTTCTGACAAGGTTTTTAATTTAGCTAACACATCTTTTGGAAAAGGTAATAACTCAACACCACCTTTACTCATTAACTGTCCAAGTGCCGCATGATTACGCGTTGTGAAATCGGCTAACATATCTGCATTAGCAATTTTTGTTGCATTTAACACAATCGATTGCAGATTTTCAGGTAACCCTTCTAATGCTTTTTTATTGATCAGGATTTCCATTGATGAACCTGGCTCATGCCATCCTGGGTAGTAATAGTATTTAGCTGCTTTGTTTAAACCAAAAGCTAAATCGTTATACGGACCAACCCACTCCGTCGCGTCAATAGTACCCGATTGTAAAGCAGGGAAAATTTCGCTACCCGGTAGCAATACAGGTGTACCGCCAGCACGTTTTAAAACTTCACCACCTAAACCCGGTATACGCATTTTTAAGCCTTTAACATCGGCTAAACTATCGATACGTTTATTAAACCAACCACCCATTTGCACGCCTGTATTACCGCCCGGCATAGGCACAATACCAAAAGGTGCATAAGCTTCATGCCAAAGTTCTAGCCCGCCTCCACTATATATCCAGCCATTCATTTCTTGCGCCGTTAAACCAAAAGGTACTGCGGTGAAAAATTGTCCTGCAGGTACTTTACCTTTCCAGTAATAAGCTGCACTGTGGCCTAATTCTGCGGTACCACGAGAGACAGCATCAAATACTTCTAATGCACCCACTAATTCTTTTGCACCATAAACTTTAACTTGAATTCGTCCATCACTCATCTCATTAATGAGTTTCGCTAATTCATTTGCCCCTGTCCCTAAACCTGGAAAGTTTTTTGGCCAAGTTGTTACCATTTTCCACTTATATTCTGCTTTAGCGGCATTGGCCATAAAAGGCGTTAATAACGCCCCTGCCATCGTCATTCCGATCGCTAATTTTGTAATTATTCTTTTTAACGGCATTCTAAACTCCTTGAATGGTAACGATTGTTTATAGTGCTATATTTTCCAATGCACCACTTATCTGTAATAAAGTCTTTAGGATGTTAATGAAATGCTAACAAGTAGCAAATAAATCATCCCTTAAGTATCGATTTATTTTCAACTTTTTGACATACCTCTAGCCTGAGTATTGAATTTAAACAAAACAGCCAGTTTATTGGCTGGTAGCAGTGCGAATAACATGCCTAACAGAGAGCACATACCGCCTGCGATATGGAACCAAAATATGGATTCATCAAGAAATACAATCGCCAATACAGCCCCAAATAAAGGCATTAAGGTTATCGATAATGACGCACTTTCCGCGCCTAGTCGTAAAACCCCATTAGTCCAAAATATATAGGCAAGAATGGATGGGAACACCCACAAATAAGCAAATAAACTGATGTGTTCAAAAGAAGGTAAATAAAATTTAAAAAACACAGCTTCAATAGCATAAGCGACCATCAAGAAAGGCAGGCCCAACATGATCAAAAGATACAGCACATTGATAGACGATAATTTAAGTGACAACTTTTTCAACAACACAGTAAACAATGCCCACACCACCACAGCGGCAACCATCAATAAATCACCCTGACTGAATTTAAGGCTCAATAAATGTAACAACTGCCCTTTTGTTAAAATCAGTAATACCCCTAATATTGAGATCACCATACCAAGGAATTGCATTAAGCGAGGACGATTACCCAAGACGCGCCATGCCATCAATAAAGTGGCAATCGGAATAAGCGTATTAATAAGGGTAATATTTACTACGGTGGTAAAGTTAGCGGCCAAATAAAGTAAGCTGTTATAAAATACGATACTTAATATCGCTAGCCCTGTTAACGCCGATAAATGTGGGCGGATCATTGCCCAATTTTTTATCACTCTAGGTAAGCAAAAAGGCGTCAGCAATATAAAAACACCGAACCAACGGAATAGATTCATCGCAATAGGCGCGACTTCAGGCATATAACTTCTCGCTAAAATAGCATTAATGGCCCAAAACAAATTGGTCATTAACAAACCTAAAAAAGCCATCCATAAAATACGATTATTAGTCGTTGTAGTATTACTCGCCGCTCTGTTAGTCAATGTTTACTCCATAGAGAATGATCTAGCCAATATATGCCCATGTGACTTTAAAGGCATAAGTGCTATGAACCTATCAAAGCAATAATCGTAACAGTGAATGCATTGTTAAGCTAAGTTCTTTATCGCTAATAACTGTTTAGTAAACTCAGCAAAACCATAACCACCTGGTTCAGTCATAATGAATTCTGGATGATGTAAAAGCCTTTCCCAGTAATTTTTGATATTAGCGACACCCACACTTTTAGGTAAAGCAGCGAACATGAATTGATCATTTAAGGAGTCTCCCACATAACAAGCTTGTGCAAGTATCTCAGAGGTTGATAAGCCTTTTTCCTGCAAAAACTGAAACGATGTCGCTTTTTTTGAATGCTCTCCATACCAGCTATTAATATGGATTGAGCTTGCCGTTGCATTAGCGCCCAAGGCTTTAATTTTAGAGACCACTTCTTCAATAATAGGCGTAGCAACAGGGTCGCGATTTTGACCGATATCAATCGCAACTTCACACAAGCGATAAGACTGATCCAATGTTAAACCAAGGTCAGGGTAATCCGCTAAAATGCTAGTAACTTGCTCTTTTAAGGTGGCTTGATTTTGTGCAATTTGTTGAAGAGGAAGCCCTGACTTAAGGGTTAAGTTACCCGCTTCCTTTTCCATAATAAAAGCACCATTTTCACCAATCACGGCATCAACTGGCCACAATTGTGCAATATGGTCACACCATCCCGCGCAAGCTCCTGTCACAGCAACCACTTTCAGCCCAGCCTGTTTTAACGCAGCTAGCGCGATTAAGGTCTCTGGTGGTAGTTGCCCGTGCCAGGTTAGTGTGTCGTCAACATCTGTTAATACCCATTGCACCTCTTTCCAATCATTGGTTAAGGTGTTTTTTAATTGCTTCATTGTATTTCCTTAAGCATCTATAACGCTTATCTATTAATGCTTATTTATTCATGCTTACAGCAAGTTAGGTAAGAACATTACTAAACCTTCCGAGTACGTTAAAATCATTAACACGGTTAATAATGCTAATAATAAAGGTGCAACTTCTCGTACAAAATCAGTCAGTTTTACTTTAAGAATTGAGCAAACCGTAAACATCATGGAGCCAAAAGGTGGCGTAACACCTCCTATCATAATATTAACAATCACGATGATCCCAAAGTGCACGGGGTTCACCCCAAGATTAAGTACTGCTGGTAGTAATAATGGCGTAAGAATAATCATTGCAGCGCCACCTTCAATAAACATACCCACAATCAACAACAGTAAATTGATCAACATTAATAGAACTAGTTTGTTATCGGTGACTAAGATTAATGCAGAGGCAACGCTCTGTGGAATTTGTTCCAAGGTCATGTAATAACCAAAGATCATCGCACCGATAATAATGAACATGACACTACTGGTACCTTGCACCGTCTCTTTAAAAATAGCAGGAAAATGTGTCAGCTTTAACTCGCGATAAACAAATAAACCAATGATTGCACACAGTAAAACTGCGATCGCACCTGCTTCTGTAGGTGTGAATAAACCAAAGCGCATGCCTAAAATAATACCGAAGGGAATCAATAAAGCTGGAATAGCTTTACCTAAATAATGAAGCCTTTCTTTGGCTGGTGCAGGCTCAGATCTTGATGGGGCATACTTTCTACGTCTCGCTATAATTGCAATCGTCACCATTAATGATAATGCCATCATAAAAGCAGGTACATAACCTGCGATGAACATTTCATGTACTGAAACATTGGCTAGCAAAGCATAAATAATCAAATTAATACCCGGTGGAATAACTGGGCTAATACTCGATGATGCCGCTGTAATTGCAGCGGTAAAGGGTAAATCGTAACCTCGTTTAGTCATTTCTGGTGCAAGTATTTTCGATTGCATGGCTGCGTCTGCATTCGCAGATCCCGAAATGCCTCCCATTAACGTACTTAAAGCCACATTCACATGCGCCAAACCACCGGTTTTATGACCGATCAATGAATCCGCCAAAGATAACAAACTGCGACTAATGCCGGAATAATTCATTACCGACCCCACCATAATAAAGAAGGGGATCGCTAATAGCGGAAATGAGGAAGCTGATGAGATGAATCGTTGCATCACTAGCGTCACAGGGATCGAGGTATTAATAAATAAAAAATAAACCAACGAAGAAGCTATTAAAGAAAATGCAATCGGTACATTTAGCAAAAACAGAGAGAACAAAATAATAATTGGAAGATAGATTTCCACTGTGTCACCTATATGTCTGACTGCGACGAGGAAGCGTCGCTAGATTGCTTAGTTTGTGCGGGTTGCCTAAGCTGCTTAATATCTTTGAAAATAAAATTGACGGTATGAATCGACATCAAAGAGAAACAAAGAAATAGCACACCATTAATAGTGAAGTAGGACATGCCCATCACCGGAGTCACTTTATTAGACAGCATCATGTAATCGTAACTTAGGTAAGCAAGGATCAAATTTATTGCCAGTAAAAAAACTGAAATGACTATATTGAATGGAATTTTTGCTTTTTCAGGCAATAGCGCAATGATCACATCTACGCCCATATGTAGCTTATGTTTGTAACAAGAACTAATACCAAAATAGACAGACCAAATAAAGCAAATAACGGCTAACTCTTCACTCCACGGAACAACAAAACCAAAACCATAACGTAGGATGACATTAATAATGACCATCAAAATGGTAATGGAGATAGCAACTGATGCTAAGATTTCTTCAAAATTTTTAAATAAGAAGCCCATGACTTCTCCTACTCGTTAACCCATTGCAGCACTGAAAAGCAACTAGGTTGGTGATACTTTGTTTTGCTTAAAAACACATAACTAATGCGAATGACACAATAACTATTACAGGCCAAAAAAGATGCTGCTTTATCGTTAAAACAATAAAGCAGCATTATTTTTTAATATTTAACGGTGGCACTCAGTCTTAGTGATTAAAGGCCAGTTAAATATAATGACTTCATTTCGACTATTTAGCTGCTCGAATTGTTTCCAACTCTGCACCAATTTTACTACGAATATCACTGCTCCATTCTGGGAACTGGTTATAAACGTCAGCAGTTAATTTACTAAATTCAGCGCTATCAACTTCGTTAAATTTAACTCCTAACTCTTCCAGTTTTTGCGTGTATTCAGCATCAAGCTTAACTAGTTCTTTCGTATTTGAAATGGCACCAGCTGCAAACTCTTCATTAACAATTTGTTGTTGTTCCGGTGTAAATTTGTCCCATAATGTAGGTGAAATATACAGACCAACAGTACCTAAGAAATGTTTAGTTAAAGACATATTTTTAGCGACTTCATACATTTTAGTTGAGTACATTGTTAAAATTGAACCTTCAAGACCATCTACAACACCTTGTTGTACACCAGCATAGGTTTCAGGGAAAGGTAATGATGCAGGTGCAGCGCCCATTGATGCCAATGTGCTAATAAATAATTGGCTACCTGGAACACGAATACGCATACCAGCCATATCAGCAGAGTTTTTAATCTCTTTATTAGTAATCATATGACGGAAACCAAACATGTAATCGGCATTTAATACTTTGATCCCTTTTGCTTCTACTTGTGCTGTTAAATCAGCAACTAATTTTGTATCCATCATGGCAAGGTATTCATCGTAAGAGTTGTATAACATAGGACCAGCTAATGCAGCAAAGTCAGGCACGTAATCGCCTAGGTAACTTAAATCTTCTACCGCAATCCAATCTGCGCCATTAACAACTTGCTCAAGATTATCTTTATAAACAGGTAACTGGCCACCTGGGTAAACTTTAATATTAATGCCACCATCGGTACGTTCGCGGATTTTGTCCGTCGCTTTTATTAATTCTTGAGTTAGTAACTCATTTTGAGTAAAAACTAAACTCATGTTGATGTCGATGGGCTCAACTTTTTTTGCAACGTCTGCGCTTTTCGTTGTATCAGCAGGTTTTTCGCCACAACCAACAAGCAATGCAACAGCTGTTAATACGGTTCCGATTACCTTTATCATAAATAGTACCTTTGTTTGTAAAGTTAGTTTTAATAAATTAGTTTGTTTATTAAAACAAAAAAATAGTGAAATAGGTTATATGTGCTTTTTTGTTAACCCACACAACATTATTCATATGAACATTTGTAGAATCATATGAAAATGATTATCGTGCAAATAGTAGGTTACAAAAATGTAGACCTGAACGTATAAATACCACTGAATTGTTAAGTTAATATGACAGCCTGTTGTATTTTTAAGCCTTTTATATTTTCTAAAATACATTATCATCAACAAAGTCATTAACGTTCAAATGAACATTACAGGTGGATTTATGATTGCAGGTCATCGTGGTGCAGCGTCGCTAGCACCAGAAAATACATTAGCTGGTTTCAAAAAAGCTTTACAGTCTGGTGCAAAATGGATTGAGCTTGATACACAATTGAGTGCCGATAACACGCCCGTCATATTCCATGATGAGACAGTGGATCGTTGTACTAATGGCAAAAATAAAGTCGCAGACTTAACGCTTGAGCAGTTACAAGCATTAGATGCAGGTAGCTGGTTTTCCAAGGAGTTTGCAGGAGAACAGATTCAATCTCTAGAGCAAACGTTAGCCTTTTTTATAGCTAATGATTTATCTATGAACCTAGAAATCAAAATTCATCATGATCATCAAGTACAACCTTTAGTCGATAAAGTGGCAGAAGTGTTGGAAAAAATGAACTTCCCGCATGAAAAATTAATCATTTCTAGTTTTTCAACATTAGCATTAACGCACTGTCGACAAGTAATGCCAACGATTCGTCTCGGTTATATTACCGAACATGAACCGCTAGCCACATTAGCAAAATTAAAATCGATCAATTTATACAGCCTACATATTGATTACAAAATATTAACCGAAGAGATGGCCAAAGAAGTCATACAATCAGGTCTAAAATTAAATATTTGGACGCTTAATGATCTGCAGCAAGCAAGTAAATTTAGAGCTTGGGGAGTTGAGATGATCATCACTGACAAACCTGATCAGTTTGCTCAAGCATGATAAAAATAAATGCGCGCCAACAAAATATTCTCGCTCGTTTGAGGCAACACGAAGATATTCAGATTGATACTATGGCTGAATATTTTCAAGTTACCACACAAACCGTTCGCCGTGATGTTAACCAACTGTGTAAAGCTGGCTATGCGCGGCGTATTCACGGCGGTGTTGGTTTGCCAGTACTACTCACTAATACCAGCTATCAACTGCGTAGCGACTTGCAGTTTAATGTGAAAGACACGATCGCGAAGAAAGTCGCCGACTCGATTCCCGATGGCGCAACCATCATGATGGGAATAGGCACCACAGTGACACGTATTGCTTATTATTTAAAAACCAAAAATCGAGTGATCACCAACAACTTACAAGTAGTGAAGATTTTAGAGTCGAACCCTGAAATTGAAGTTTATATTGCCGGCGGGTTATTTAGATCTCAGCAACAGGATGTGGTGGGTCATAGTGTGTTAACGTTTTTTAATAGTTTTGAAGCAGATATTGGCATCTTAGGCTGTGCCGCCATCACTGAAAGTCATACTGCGATGGAACATGAAACCGCTGAAGCAGAGTTATCACAAAGTATTTTACATAACTCACGACAAACCTGGTTAGTGGCGGATGCGAGCAAATGGTCAGGTTCCGCTTCAGTGAAAATAGCTTCATTAGCAACATTTGATCAGATCTATACTAATCAAACTAACCTACCCCAAGATTTACCTATCACTGCAATCGAATAAAATTGCATTAAACTAAGAATCATTTTTATTCTGCTAAAGTTTTTATTCTTTTAAAAAACAAAAAACCACTACGCTTGGTAGTGGTTTTATTAGCTTAAAGCTTTAGTTAATTTTCAATCTAAGAAACTAACTTTCGCGCAATTAATCTCGGTTGAATGAAACCGCGTTACGGAACTCAGTAACTTTCTGTTGTGCCTTGTCGCCAAATAAACGTTCACTAACCGCTTCCAGCCCTTCAGCATTATCTAAGAGTTCTTTACGGATCACTAATGTTGC
Organism: Vibrio sp. 2-Bac 85; assembly: GCF_037546705.1. Classification (NCBI taxonomy): domain Bacteria; kingdom Pseudomonadati; phylum Pseudomonadota; class Gammaproteobacteria; order Vibrionales; family Vibrionaceae; genus Vibrio; species Vibrio sp. 2-Bac 85. Next base: position 338,984 of record NZ_JALAAB010000001.1, read on the forward strand.
TTTCGAGCGACGACGCAGTAGATCATCAAGGTTAACAACCATCTCATTCTCAGCAACCCAATCGATTTCAGCCCAAGTAAACTCTGTATGCTCAAGAGCAAGTTCAGCTTTACTAGGATCTTGCTTGATTGCCTCAAGTAAAACAAAAGCATCTTCACCATAACGGCGCCAGAAACGACTTGATAAAGGCTCTAGTGCACCTTTTGGTGTTAATTTATCAATCTCCACCATTGCGCTCATAAATTTAGCTTTAACTGAATCAGCTGGTTCACCATACCAAAGTGAATCATTCTTTTTCATTGGAATGGCTAGATCTTTAACGATATCAGCCACTTCATCACCAACATTAATACAGTCAGTTAATTTACCACCAAAGATACTAATGTGTTTATCTTGCTTATTAACATCTATCGCATGCTTGCGAGATAAAGCAACCCAGTCTGCCACGCCTTCTTCAGCTTCAATCGCTAATGGTCGAACACCACATCTTTCTGCAATAATATCTGCTTTAGTTAACGGCTTATCTAACTCTAATAATGTATTAGCATTATCAAGAATAAATTGACGATCTTCGTCTGTAACTTCTGTTTTATGGCTCTCTACTTGGTTATCAGTGGTACCGATACAAGTTTTTGAACCCATTGGTAATACAAAGAATAAACGTCCATCGCTTGCAAAAAAGGCCAATACACGGTGATCTTTTGAAATACGTTCAACCGTTAAATGCACACCTTTTGAAAACAAGTGATGATGTGATGTTTTCTGTTTGGTGCTTTTATTTACTTGGTCAACCATTGGTCCACAGGCATTGATCAAGGTTTTTGCTTTAATCGTAAAGGTTTCATCAGTGGTGTTATCTTTAGCATCAATAACCCATTGATTATTTTCACGCACCGCCTTAATTGACTCTACATAGTTTGCAACAAGCGCTGATTTTTTTGCAGCTGCCGTTATAAAGTTAAATACAAAGCGTGAATCATTGTCTTTTAAGAAAGCATCTGAGTACTCAAAACCTGCTTGAGCGCCAGTTACTTTAATACTTGGTTCAAGTTGTTTAATAGCATTACGTGTTAGGTATTTAGGTGCCATAGTAAATAGTCGACCAAATAACCAATAAGCTAAGGTCCCCATGAATACAAACCAAACAGGGAAACGGAAACCTTTTTGAATAGTAGTTAAGAAACGTACCTCAGTCACTGATGACGGGTAATGTTTCATTAAGTTATTACGGCTCTTACAAAGTTTATTCACTAAACGGTATTCGTGACTTTCTAAATACTTAATACCACCCCATGCAAGATTTGATGAGTTAGAGCTTGTTGCGCCAGCAAAGTCGCCTTTATCGATCAGGCCAACTTTAACTCCCTTTGCAGCCAAAGATGCAGCAGCGACAGCACCGTTGATACCGCCCCCTAAAATAAGGACATCTAACTCTTCTTCAGCTAGTTGTTTAATATTGTTCGTTCTATTGAGGCTCATTTCGGAATCCTTGAATTAAATGTTCGTTCGCGCCAGTTAATGCTCACATTAGAACATAATGTTTTTCTAATTAATATGATCATTCGCACTTTACGAATAAAAAAGTGATACCTGTTCCATTAATAATGGACAGACGAAGGCAGCGATTACAATAATTAGATGAAAAACTAAATAAAAAATTAAATAAAAAGTTAAATGAAAAAAAGCCAACTTTATGGGGGCAGTTCATAATCAGTTGGCTTTTTATAGTGTTGTTTTATTGATTCGTTTCAAGTGAATGCAACCTGAAAGGTCGAGCTAAATAACTACTTACATACAACAACATAAGGCCTCCCTTTCTAAGCACACAAGAAATAAAATAAATAACTTACGTAAATAATGATTGTTCTAAACCATAAACGAGATCGTACGAAACTAGATCAAACGCTTACGGATTTGAATAGCGATAATTTCAGCAACAATAACCACTGCAAAGATACTAACAAGCACCATCGCAACTTTCTGCCATTGAAATAGGTTTTGCGCATCATTCAGTACCACACCGATACCACCAGCACCTACTAAACCTAATACCGCCGATTCACGTACATTAATATCCCATCTAAATAATACAATTGAATAAAATGCCGGCATCACCTGTGGCCAGTAACCTTTTACTAAAATACTGCCCCAAGGCGCTCCCGTTGCTTTCAAGGCTTCAATGGTGCCCATATTTACTTCAGCTAATGCTTCAGATAATAATTTACCCACAAAACCAATACTACGAATCGCGATAGCCATTATCCCTGCAATAACACCAGGTCCAAACAAGGCAATAAATAACAAAGCCCAAACTAATGAGTTAATAGATCGCGTTGCCACTAAAAAGAATTGTGCAATCCAATTGAGTGTTTTACTAGGGGTTATATTAGGTGCATTTAATAAGGCTAAAGGCACAGCAAAAATTAATGTAATCAGCGTACCCAGCGTAGCAATATGTAATGTTTCAATTAATGCATCATGAATTGAACTAGGGTAAAACGCGTAATCTAGCGGTGTCATCCGTTGAAACATATCCAGCAATTGCTCTGGTGCATCGTATAAAAACTCTTCAATCACCTCTACACTTTGCCATGACCATACTAGCGAAACCACGATCACCAAATAAACAGCAAAACGCGAGATCCTTTCCTGTAACGTAAATCTTTTCCACTCTAAATCGATACTTGAAGTTGTCATTAGAAAATCCTTCTAACTAAATTTGATAGCATTTCACCAACCAGAATAATAGCGATAATGGTAATTAAAATGGCAGAGACAAAATCGTAATCAAAGCGTTGGAAGGCTGAAAATAAAGTTCCGCCTAAACCACCAGCTCCAACGATGCCAACCATGGTTGAGTTTCTTAAATTTGAATCTAATTGATAACTTGCAAAGCCGATAAAACGCGTGAATACCTGTGGCATAACGGCGTAAATAATGACACTAAAGAAACTTGCCCCAGTCGCTCTAATCGCTTCCACCGAGTTAAATGAAATCTCTTCAATGGCTTCAGCAAATAATTTAGCGATAAAACCAATGGATGCAAATATCAGCGTTAATATCCCAGCTAACGCCCCAAAACCCACCGCTTTAACAAAAATAATAGCGATGATAACGGGATGAAATGAACGACACAGCGCAATAAACGCACGTACCGGCGCAGTGATCATAATAGGCATCATATTACGAGCCGCTAAAAGGCCAATAAACAATGAAATCACGATACCAAAAAAACTAGAAATAATGGCAATCTGTAAGCTTTCTGCCACCCCATCCATCAACAAACCAGCACGAGAAAAGTCTGGTGGGAACATTCTTGTTAGCAAACGCTCACTTTCACTAAATCCTAATAAAATACGTTCTAATGATAACCCTAATGAACTGGCACTATAAAAAATATAAGCAACTACAATTAACCACAGCGCACGATTTAACAACGAGGCTTTAAATGGGTTAACCGCATGCTTAGCGCTTGATTTGGCTAATCCATCCATGACTCACCTCCATAAATGACTTTCAGATCCGCCTCACTAATATCTTCAGGTGGGCCATCGTAGTGCACTTTACCGTTGGACATACCAATGATTCGTTTAGCGTAGCGTTTAGCCAGATTTACATCATGAATATTAAGCAACACAGGGATATCATTACGTTGTGCAAAAGTTTCCATTAGCTCCATGATTTCAACGGCTGTTTTTGGGTCTAATGAAGAAGTTGGCTCATCGGCTAATAATAGATAAGGCCCCTGCATTACCGCTCTAGCGATACCAACCCTTTGTCGTTGCCCACCAGATAATCCATCGGCTCGTTGATTGGCAAAGTCAGTTAATCCAACCACCTCTAATAATTCAAAGGCATGTTTTAAATCTTCCGGTTTATAATTGCGACGCCACGCATCCCAAGAGCTCATATAACCTAAGCGCCCACTTAATACGTTTTCTAAAACAGTCAATCGCTCCACAAGATTATATTCTTGGAATACCATGCCTATGTGTCTGCGCATCTTGCGTAATGCTTTACCTTGAAGTTTAGTTAAATCAGCACCGTCAAATAAGATTTCACCACTGCTAGGGTCATTTAAACGATTGATACATTTTAATAATGTACTTTTACCGGTGCCTGAAGGGCCAATAATGGCTACGATGCCAGATTCATTAATATCAATATTTATGCCTTTAAGGACAGGTTTACCGGCGATATATTCATGATGAAGATCGTTAATTTTAATTGCGTTAGAACTTGTAGATGCCATGGTGACAATTCCTTGTATCAACAGAAATGCTAAGTAATACCAATCGAATTTAATAAAAGATCTATTTTGATGCCAAGGAAAAGTGATGAAAAAAGGCATAAATGAACGGATAATTCGTTAGATTGGTAAAATAGGCTGAAGCTCGATTTTCAGCCTATTACTTAGGTAGTTTTATTATTTTTCAGCGGCTAAAGCTGCGGCTTTTTTTGCGGCTTTTTTAGCAGCATTCTGTTCTGCTAACTTTTGTAAACCAGCTTTTGTATAAGCCGTGCCAGTAGCATGCGCGATATCGCGGATCACACCCCAGTCTTCTTTATAAGTAATAGGTGCAAATCTATCTGCTCCTTTAAACGTGGCACTCATTTCCGGTGTAAAGCGGTAAGTTGAGAAGGCACTCTCTATTTTTTTAACAAGCTCAGGGTTAAGATCATTTGCATAACCAAATGCAGAGGTTGGGAATTTTGGACTACGGTAAATAATTTTAATGTTTTCATCATCAACACGGTCCGCAGCTACCATACGGTCGTAAACATCTGAAGCGACTGGTGCAGCATCGTAATCGCCATTAAACACACCTAAAATAGATTGGTCATGCTTACCTGAGTACAACACTTTATAGTCTTTATCTGGCACGATACCTAAGGCAGGGAATAAAGCACGAGGTGCTAAGTTGCCAGAATTAGAAGAAGCAGAAGTATGTGCAACCTTTTTACCCTTTAGATCTGCCATTTCATCAATGCCACTGTCTTTTCGAGTAATGGTGATCAAGTTATAACCTTGAAAACCTTCCGCGGTGCCTTTTACAGCAATCGGAACATAGCCCGCTAGATTAACGGCATAACCTGTTGGCCCCGTAGAAAATCCTGCAATATGTAAACGTCCTGAACGCATCGCTTCAACTTGTGCAGAATTAGAGTGTACTGTGTAATAAACAACACGCTTGCCTGTCACTTTACTGAGGTGTTCTTGGAAGTCTTTGAAAGCATCTTTATAAACAGCGGGATCTTCAACAGGTGTGTAAGTAAATACTAAAGTACTTGGGTCTCGCCACTGTTCAGGATCTTTAGGTGAATCTGCCACTAAATCATTATTTTCATCACAGTATCTATCATCTAATACACCGCGATTTGTACACTCATCAGCAATCGCTAATGTCGGCACAGTTAACGCGCCTGCGAGTAGTAATCCTTTGTATAATTTATTCATTTTACTTCCTTTTATTTATGAGATTGTCATGCTCGTATCAGGTTATCTATTGGTCTGCTCTGAAACTTATTACAATGTCGCAGAGGTATTGGCCAGACATAAGCTATTGAGCAGGCATAACCTATAGCAAGCCAAGTGCCAACATAAAAAACAGATATTAATCAACAGCTTGAATAAAATAAAAATAAAAAACTCTAATTTTTGAGTCAATAAAGTCAACTAATTTAATGCTTTCAAAGGAAGAATGGGTCACTTATGTCTCTTTTGTTGCCCTCACTCTAAAGTCAAATTTATTGATGTTATATTTTTTTAACTTACGGTATAACGTTTTTCTAGGCAGGTTTAATTGCTCTGAAGAAGCATTAATATTACCTTCTGATTTTGCTAGTGCTTCTAATAACAATGCTTTTTCATAGCCTTCCATTTGTAGGTCAAAATCGAATCCTTCAGGCTCTGTTTCTGAGGTTGTTTTTTGTAGGTTAAAGCCTTGCCCATCAATGCCTAAAACAAATCTGTCTGCGACATTTCTTAGCTCTCGCGTATTACCCGGCCAATCATGCATATTCAGAGCGCGTAATTGCTCACACAATAAAATAGGCGGTTGAGTTTGAAATTTTTGACAGGATTTTTTCACAAAATGACAAAATAGCGGATGCACATCTTCGACCCGTTCTTTTAATTTAGGAATATTTATACTGGCCACATTTAAACGATAAAATAGATCTTTTCTGAATAGCCCTTGATCACTGAGTTCCTCTAAATTTGCTTTACTCGCCGCTACCACCACTATGTTTACAGGGATCAATTGATTACCACCAACACGTTCAACGACCCTTTCCTGTATTACTCGCAATAGCTTTATCTGCACTGAAATAGGCATGCTTTCAATTTCATCTAAAAAAAGTGTTCCATTATTCGCTAGTTCAATTTTCCCTATTCGTTGCTTACTGGCATTGGTAAATGACCCTAATTCATGTCCAAACAACTCGCTTTCAATAATACTTTCCGTCATTCCGCCACAATTAATGGCCACAAAAGGTTGCTCTTTTCGTGTACTAAACTGATGTAAAGCATTGGCGACAACCTCTTTCCCAGTACCCGTATCACCATTGATAATGGTATCGACCCCTGTTTTTGCCAGCACTAATATTTGTTGTCGAATCTGCTCAATACTGCGTGATTCACCAATCACAAATTCTTCAATAGTGAGCGAAGAGTTATTTTCAACGGCATCATCAATGCTTTCAAACTGGCGTTTAGCAAATGCATCATTCAATTTAATAATTAAATCAGAAGGCACTAGCGGTTTTTCTAAGAAGTCGTAAGCTCCATTTTTTATGGCTTGCGTTGCCATCGGAATATCACCGTGTCCACTCATCAATAACACCGGCAAATTAGAGGCACGTTTATTGATAGCATCCAACAAGGTTAAGCCGTCAATATGTGGCATTTTCACATCGCACAACACCACACAATGACTGTCAGATTTTATAGAGCGCAGCGCTAATTTAGGGTCGGTAAATGGCAACACGTCAAACCCTTCTAGTTCAAGCATTTCAGTTAATGCTTCAATTACATCGATTTCATCATCTATTAGGACTACTACTTTAGTATTTTGCATGGTTAACATATTCCCCGTTGAGTTTCTTCAATTCAATGGTGAAGGTTGCCCCTTTCCCTAGTTCTGATTGCACAGACAAGTTGCCATTGAAATCTTTAATAATATTAAACGTAATTGATAAACCTAAGCCCAATCCCTTACCGACCATTTTTTTACTGAAAAAAGGATCAAATATATACGGTAAATCTTCACTGATAATGCCAGCCCCATTATCTTTGACTTTAATGCAAAGTAACTGCTCACTTTCAGTAAGGTAAATAGCGATATGTGGGTCTTTCACACCTTCCACCGCATCCAAAGCATTGGCGATAATATTAACCATCACCTGTTCCAAGCGAATAGCATTAGCCCACACAAAGTAATCATCGAGTTGGGTATAGCTGATCCTACATTTGCCATGGTCAATACGGCTTGATAACAGTTCTAACGCCTCTTTAATCACCTCATTAACACTCACTTTTTCAAGTTTTCCATCTGATTTACGAGCAAATGACTTAAGGTGTTGAGTAATAACCGAGGTTTTAGCAATTAACTTTTCTATTTTACATAGGCTATTTTTTACCTTATCCAGTTGCTGCCTTTCCAACCAAATCGACGCGCTGTGTAAGTGGCTATTAACCGCCGTCAAAGGTTGATTTATCTCATGGGTGATACCGACACTAAGTTCACCTAATGCAGCTAATTTCCCTGATTGCACTAATTCATTTTGCAGTAATATGAGTTGTTTATTGGTCTGTTCGAGCTTCTGTGAATTGGCTTGAAATAGCAGCACATCTTTGGCCATTTCAGTTATTTCATCACGCCCTTTGATTTGTATTTCAGTATCTAACTTTCCAGATGAAATTAAGCGCATGCTCGATTGCAAGTTACGAATACGTTGTAGAATATTATTTCGAACATAAAACCAAGAGAAAAAGACCGCGGCGCCTAAACTGAAAAATGAAACCAACAGTGCTAATTTCATATTCTGTAATAGTCTTTTTTCCGTCGAATCTATTTCTGAGTCGACTTGCTGATTAACACGCTTAGCGTAACTTTCTACTTGCACCGCCAGTTGATGTAACTGTAAACGACTGTTGCCCCAAAGGAATTTCTGTTGATAATGTAAATCGATCTGTTGGTTCTTTAATTCAAATAATTTACCCTGCCGAGACATCATGTTGTTAATAAATAAAAGGCGTTTATTAAGTGCTTGATCAGTGACTTCTAATTGCCCTGATTGCCATAACTCCCACCAATTACTACTCACTCTTTCTAAACGTAAAATAGTGTCGTCCAATTCGTTAAATGTCAGGTCGTTATACAGTTTTTCAGCTAAGCCAAATTGGTAATGTAATAACCTTCTTAATTCGTTGTGATTAATAGCGCGCTTTTTTGTTTCACTTAACTGCGATAACCATTGATCCGTTGCAATCAAAAATGGAAACAACCCACTTAATAAATCTTTAAATCGTGTATTTAACACCTGCATTTTGACTTCATTACTGTATAGCAGACTTAAGTTATAATTAATTTGATTGATTAGATTTTTAAAGTATTGATTGTAATCGGGGAAATTAACCATCAACTCACTCATGGTAGAAAGCGAACTATCTATTTCTTGCATTGCTTGGTCACGTTCTTGATCTGACTCTGCGGAAAGAATAATAAAAGAAGTAGAAATAATGACACGAGCAAGGTCATTAAGGCGTGCCGCTTCTTCTAAAGAAACCATATCTTCCTGTTGGATTTCAGTCAGCTTACTCAAGGTTTCATTAAAAGTGGAATAGGAAACACTGGACACTAAAATGGCTGAAAAAGCCAACACACTGAAAGCACAAACAAGCCTAAACCCGATACCAAAATACCTTGCTTTTGCTTTCATTAAACTTCACCTCGTATTAATTTATAAACTGTATTTATAACCTTTTGCATTTCTCTCCACTTATTTTTTACTTTCCAAACATTCAAAAATTTTTGCTTTCAATAGCGATTAACCAACCAAATAACTAAGTCAGTTAATAACAGCAGTCGATATAAGCAATTGCACTTATTATACGAATCTAGGATAGGAATATTGATGCAGTTTTAACGAGGAAGTAGATTGATAATTAAGACTTTTACTCGGAGGGGATACCGCTAAATAACAAATAAATAGTCATTAAAGCCGCACAATAAATACCTAAACACCTGACCAATATTGCTCTAGGTAAACAGAGCAACTAGCAACGACAAGATTACACTTGATTAACAAAGATTAAACATCACAAACAAGAAAACACGTGTTCGAACACGTTAAATGAGCAAAAAGGAACACGAATGTGACCTAGGTTTAATGACATGCTTGTAGTCGAGCTGTAGTGGTTATTTAATGGCAGTATAATGATGATGTAGTGGCGGTTTAGTTACGTAGTTATTGTTTGAGGGCTATTACAGATTTTTAGTGTAAGTTGCTTTTCTTACTTGAATTCAAGAAGAGGAAAATAACACTGCTACGGCATTTTGATTTTTAATCATTTAAATCGAAGAGGGTATTTTTAACATCAATAGCTGATAGGTTAGGTTGTCGCTCCGCCTATTTAAAAAAACGGCTTTCCTTAGAAAGCCGTCATAATGCAATAGTACTTTACACTTTTGCTATAACGCAGTCTTTTTCAGTCTCACCTTTAAAGATAACGGATTTAGCTTGTAACTCATCAGGAAAGTCTTCTTTAACCATTTTAAAGAAAGCTAAAATCATCATAATAATAACGGGAACCATAGGTAAAGCGACAATAATAGTAGAGGTTTGTGCTGTTTTTAATCCCCCGACAGATAATAATCCCACCCCTACAAAGGCAAGACAAGCAGTCCAAAATAGGCGGTTAATACGACTTGGTTCTTCTGTAACATGGAGCTTTTTAGACGTCACTAACGCTAACGTATAAGCAGATGAATCAACAGTGGTCGCTAAGAAGATAAAGCACAATAATATAAATAGAGGTAATACTACTGCTCCAGCTAAGGGCAATGTATTAACAATTTGCGTCACAGCTGCGGGAATACCTTCATTATTTAAAATCCCTTCAACATCCAATATGCCATTAAAATCTAAGTGTAAAGAGTATCCACCCCAAACGGCGAAGAATACACATGTACCAGCAGAGCCCCATAAAACACCATTTAATATAAACTCTTTTATAGTGCGCCCTTTTGAAATGCGAGCTACAAAGATACCCATCATAGGCGCATAAGCAATCCACCAAGCCCAGTAGAAAATTGTCCAACTTCTTGGGAAACTGTCATGTACAACAGGAGAGGTCCATGTGTTAACACGGAAAAAGTTATCTAAAAATAACCCAAAACTATTGGCATTAAGGTTTAAAAGAAAGATAGTTGGACCAGCAATGAAAACAATAGCAAGTAATAGAAATGCTAAACCAACATTAACGTTAGACAAAATCTGAATACCTTTACCCAGCCCTTTATAAACAGACCAGCCGATCAAAATAATCCACACGCCTAAAATGGCCATTTGCAACCCAAAGGATTCTTCAATACCAAAAGCGCTATTGATCAATGTTGAAGCAAGTGGAACAGACAATCCCAACGACGTTCCTACGGCACCCACAATTGATAAAATAACAATTAGATCAATTGTTTTACCAAGAATTCCATCAACTAAATTACCTAAAATTGGTCGGCACACCTCACTAAATTTCATGATAGGAATGCGTCGAACATAAAAATTGTAGGCCATAGGAATGGCGGGCAACAAATAAATAGACCAAGGTACTATTCCCCAGTGTAATAATGGGTACATAGCTCCCCACTCAATCGCCTTTGCACTACCTTTTTCGATCCCAAAAGGTGGTGAAGACATAATATAAATAGGCTCTATAAACGCCCAATTACATAATGAAATACCGATTCCAGCACAAAAAAGCATGGCAATCCAAGAAGCTTTACTAAACTCAGGGTGATCTTCCTCTCTACCCAATTTAATCCGTCCTATACGACTAAAAGCTAGAATGAACATCACAAAAAAACAAACAAGACCAATACTCAAATAAAGCCAACCAAATTTACTCGTTGTCCAATTAAAAAGAGTATCGACTATTTGAGAGCCGGCCTCTGGTTCAATAGCGAGGTATGAGCAACTCGATATAATTATTATCATTGCGGGTATAAAGAGCGTGTAGTCAATATTGCTGGATCCATTTTTTATCATCACATTACTATCCTTTCATCAGTAGAGTTTTTGTTAACTAATACTTAACATTAAGTGTTTAAAATCTAATCCTGTCAATACAACAAAAGGAGATAAAAAACATAACAAACTTAAAAAAACACACATAACACTATGTTTTAAAACAATTAAAAAACAAGATCAACATGTTATAAAAGTATTAAATATGAGTTAAAATTGTTTAAATTGTGATCGACAATTGTTTCCTGAAAGTTTACATTAATATGTTATTGATCGGATTTAATTTAAGATATAGCCTTCACGTAAACCTGAAGTTAACAAAACCAATAAGGAAACAATGATGCGTCCATTAACTAAATTGAATAAAGAAGAATATACCGATATCGAAAATGCATGGACCATCCCTGCACAGTACTACACCGATGAAAGTATCTTTGAGTCTGAAAAAGAGAAAATATTCGCTAATTCGTGGGTTTGTGTAGCACATAGCAGTGAAGTAAAAGAAAAAAATTCATATATTACTCGCGAGATTATTGGCGAGAACCTTATTGTTGTTCGTGGTAGAGATAATATCTTGCGTGGCTTTTATAATGTCTGCCCACATAGAGGACATCAGTTATTATCAGGGGATTCTGGTAAAGCAAAAAATGTGATTACGTGCCCTTATCACTCATGGGCATTTAAGCTTGATGGTGAGTTAGTACATGCAAATAACTGTGATAATGTTGAAAATTTTGATAAAGATTTATCTAGTTTAGTCTCTTTCCATGTTCAAGAGTTTGCAGGTTTTATTTTTATTAGTTTAAGTGAAACGCCTAAGCCGATAGAAGATCAATTAGTAGGTTTAGAAGATAAAGTATTTGAAGCATGTACTGTAGTAAAAGACCTCAAATTAGCGGCTCGTTTTGTAAGCGAAACGCCTGCGAACTGGAAAACTATCGTTGATAACTATATTGAATGTTATCACTGTCCAACTAATCACGTGAGTTTTGCTGAGTCTGTAGATGTTGGAGATTATGAGCATACCTTGCACCAGAATTGGACACTACAAGTAGGTAAAGCAAAACCTTCTGAATCCTCATACAAATTTGATGAGTCCATCGTAGATCCTCGCTTTAGTGGCTTTTGGATTTGGCCTTGCACCATGTTTAATATGCCCCCTGGTGGCGATTACATGACGGTTATTTATGAGTTTCCAATGAGCGCAGGGAAAACATTACAATATTATGATATTTATTTTCTAAATGAGGAACTTACAGAAGATCAAAAACGTTTAGTGGAGTGGTACAAAGATGTATTTCGCCCAGAGGATTTACGCTTAGTTGAGAGTGTTCAAAAGGGATTAAGTTCAAGAGGCTATCGTGGTCGAGGCCGTATTATGACCGACAAACAAAGAAGTGGTATTAGCGAACATGGTGTCGCACATTTCCATCAAATTCTTGTTCAACAACATTTAGATTAATAAAGGACTTTGCAATGAACATACTTCAACAACCAACACTTTTTAAACAGTCTTGCTATGCCGGTGGTAAGTGGATCTCTTCGAGCAATGTTATTAATGTAACAAACCCAGCAAATGGTGAATTGATAGGCACGATTCCAAAGTTATCAGAGCAACAAATAATAGACACAATTGAACAATCTCAGCAGGCAATGCAAAAATGGAAACAAGAAACTGCAAAATCTCGCTCAATTATTTTACGAAATTGGTTTAATTTAATTGAAAGTAATATTGATGATTTAGCATACATTATGACCATGGAACAAGGTAAACCGTTGCATGAATCACGTGGTGAAATTAAATATGCAGCTTCATTTATTGAATGGTTTGCAGAAGAAGGTAAACGTACTTACGGCGAAACTATTCCCCAAACCATAGGAACAAACCGCCTCACAACAATTAAACAACCTATTGGTGTGTGTGGTGCAGTTACTCCATGGAACTTCCCTGCTGCGATGATCACTCGAAAGGCGGCACCAGCCATGGCTGCAGGGTGCAGTATTATTATTAAACCTGCTTCTGAAACGCCTTATACAGCTCTAGCCTTAGCAGAGTTAGCAGATCAGGCGGGGATCCCTGCAGGTATATTTAATGTAGTAACGGGCGAGTCGAGACAAATTGGTGAAATACTGACATCGCATTCTCTGGTTAAAAAGTTTTCATTCACAGGATCCACCCCTGTTGGGCGACAACTATTAAAGCAATGTGCAACAACGATTAAAAAATCTTCAATGGAATTAGGCGGCAATGCTCCTTTTATTGTGTTCGATGATGCAGATATTGATAAAGCGGTAGAAGGAGCAATGATCGCAAAGTTTAGAAACGGAGGGCAAACTTGTGTTTGTGTAAACCGTCTATATATCCATGATGCGATCTATGATCAATTTGTCAGTAAATTCATGGATAAAGTTAGTAATCTTAAAGTAGGCAATGGACTTGATGAAGGCATTGATATTGGCCCGATGATCACGTCTCAAGCAATTAAAAATATGCAAAGCTTACTTCAAGATGCGCTAGACAAAGGGGCCAAACTCGCTCCTTTATCTATTTCAACACCTGACCATGCTAACTATATGAGTCCACAAGTACTATTAGATGTTGACCATAGTATGAATATTGTACATGAAGAAATTTTTGGACCTATTGCTTCAATCATCAGGTTTAGTACTGAAGAAGAAGTACTTGAACGGGCTAATGATACGATTTACGGCTTGGCTTCTTATTTCTATACCAATAATATTAAACGAGTTTACCGCATGTCAGAAAATTTAGAGTACGGCATGATAGGTATTAATACTGGATTAATTTCAAATGAAGTCTCTCCATTTGGCGGTACAAAACAATCAGGCTTGGGCAAAGAAGGCTCTAAATATGGTATCGAAGATTACTTAGAGGTTAAATACCTCTGCTTAGATATAGCGTAATAACAGAGGTTTATATGGAAGAGAAAGCAAAATTAGTAGTAACGGTTACTGAATGCAAGTTGATCAGTGAAACAGTTAAATACTTTCAATTTGAGTTAATTGATGGCTCTTTACCAGAGTTCTCACCTGGCAGTCACGTGACAGTATCGATGCAAAATGGGGAATTACAACGCTCATATTCTTTGTTAAGCGCACCTACAAACACACGCTTTTATGCGATTGCAGTCCACCTTAATGAAACCTCAAAGGGTGGCTCACATTATATGCATAACAATGTAAAAGTGGGTGATACTTTAGATATTTCTGAGCCTGAAAACTATTTTCCCTTAGTAGAAAATAGTACAAAGAAACATATTCTAATTGCGGGTGGTATTGGTATTACTCCATTTCTTTCATATCTACATACGCTACAAAAAGGAGCGTTTGACTTTGAATTACATTATTGTTTTCGTCAGCCAAATACCGCAGGCTTTATATCAGAGTTAAAAGAGCAGTTAGGCGATAAGCTATTCTTGTATAATGGCGCACAACAACAAAGGATTAATATAGCTGAGCTGATGTCTACTATTCCTGCAGATAGCCATTGCTATGTATGTGGTCCAGATTCTCTGATTGATGAAGTCATTGAGAGAGGCAAAAAGTCATTTGACGATGAATATATTCACTTTGAAAAGTTTACTGAAAGTATTCAAACTGGCCATGCTTTTGATGTGCATTGTAAGCGATCTAACATTACGCTTCGAGTAGAAGAAGATATGTCTATCCTCCAAGCATTAGAAGCAGATGCCCGTATTAATATTGAGTGTCTATGCCGAAATGGTGTTTGTGGAACCTGCGAAACAACTATCTTAGAAGGTGAAGCAGAGCATCATGATCTTTATCTATCAGAAGAAGAGCAACAAGAGCAGTCTACTATGATGGTATGCGTGTCTCGTGCTCGCTCTGCTCGACTAGTTCTCGATTTATAATTGTTCAAAAACTAACATCAAATAAGGTTGTTTATTCTGCTCATGATAACTTGCAATAATAGTTGAATGATCAAATTCGTATCGCATATTTGATGCCACTTGAAGTTGCTCCACTAGTTTTTGTTCAGCTGCAATAAAGTGATAGATTTTTGTTTGCAGTTTTAGATAGGAGATCTCTGGCTTTTTGTCATGATAGTTTGTGGCCAGAATTTCTCCTTCTTTATCAGTAAATACAACAATTTTAGGGATGTACTTCAATAGCGTATTAAAATAGTGTTGTGTTTTTTGCAAATTAATTTCAGCTTCCTTACGCACTGTATTATCAAGGCTGATACCAATCAATTTTGTTATTTTCCCGTTACGGCCCCTAACACCTGTAGCACGAGAGGTTATCCAACGAGAAAGTCCATCTTTAGATATTTTAAAATCAATTTCATGTGCCCCGCCATGCTTAATAATATCTTCATAGTTACTATTTAAGCGTTGCTTTGTATTTTCATCCATCAAACTCCAAAAATCGCTATTAGAGGTAACGTTAACACCATAAACTTTTTCAACATTGTCAGAATAAGTGGCAGTATCATTAAACAAATCCCACTCCCAAGTTACAATTTCACCAGTACTATGCAGTATATTTAACTCATTAATTTTCTTGGTAGAAATGGGGTGCATTTCCTCACTAGGCGTTCCATATTTAAGCCATATTTGATCTACTTTTAAAAAGTCAGCTAACTGTTCTAGATTATTATCATCGATTTTGCCGTCTTTAGTCCATTTGTTGACTGCAGTACGAGAAATATCTAGCATTTTAGCAACTTTTATTTGCGTTATTTTTTTATCTTTAAGTAACTTAACAAAACGTTGATTGAACTGTTCAGTGCTCATGAAAGTTATAACCTCAGGTAGCTGGTATATTTAAATCAGACTGAATTTGAGTCGCTAAAAACTGTTCAAATTCAATTAAAAATGTCCGTAGATTGGCGTTATGACTGGTTTTTTGGTGGTAAACAGCATAAACGTTTGCCTCTTGTTTCCATTGAGGTAATAGCTGAATAAGCTGTCCTGACTTCAATTCTGCTTCAACATCCCAAATTGAACGCAATATAATACCCTGCCCTTCTTGACACCATAACTTGGCTACATGGCCATTATTCACAATTAATTCAGTGTTCGGCATGATAACCACAGACTCACCATGACAACCTAATTTCCAACTCCCAAATAAGGTATCGCGCTCTCTAATACCAATGCAAACATGCTTTGACTCAAGATCTGATGGATGTATTGGTTTGCCATGTTGCTCTACATAACTAGGGCTCGCACATAGGATTCGGTGGTTATTAGCTATTTTTTTGGCGATATATTGTGGGGGAAATGAGCCACCGATCCGAATATCTAGGTGTAGATTGTCTTCTATAAGATCAGAAGGTTTGTCATTTAAATATAAATCAATATTTAGCTGTTGGTATTTTTGTTTTAAAGCTGCAATAAAATGACTTAAAAAAGTGGCCCCAAATCCTGAGCTACAACCAACACGGATTAAGCCTTTAGTTTCAATGGCTAGCTCTCGTAGTTGAGCTTGCATTTTATCCAGTTGGATTAATAGCTGTTCAGATGTGTTGAGTACAATTTTCCCCTGCTCAGTTAAGTGTACAGATCTAGGTGCACGAAAGAATAAAGTAACCCCAACATTATCCTCTAATAATTTAATGCGCTTTGAGATATATGCAGGTGATACGCCTAGTTGGTCTGCCGCAATACTAAAGCTTTCGCAATGAGCCGCAACACTAAACACTTTTAAATCTTCTAAAGAGGGTAATTTGTTTACATTTTGTAATCTCATACTTTACACCTTGGCACTCCTTAGTTAAGTCGTTTCATTCTATTATCTTTCGAACGAATAAAATCATTATATAGTAAAGGATTAATTATGAAAGAATACAATATAGCAGTAATAGCTGGCGACGGAATCGGTAAAGAAGTGATTCCAGAGGGAATTATTGCTCTACAGGCAGCAGCAAAATCACATGGCGTTAACCTGAAGTTTACTTATTTTGATTGGTCATGTGAAACCTATCATCGAACAGGACGTATGATGCCTGAAAATGGCATTGAACAATTAAAAGCTTTCGATTCTATTTATTTAGGTGCAGTTGGTTATCCTGGCGTACCAGATCATATTTCCTTATGGGGCCTTTTATTACCAATAAGAAAAGAATTTGAACAATATATAAACTTACGACCTGTGCGATTATTTGATGGTATTCCTTCACCGCTAGCAAATAAAAAAGCAGGAGACATAGACTTTTATGTGGTTCGCGAAAATGTGGAAGGTGAATACTCGGCGATTGGAGGCATACAATATGAAGGTACAGAAGATGAGTTTGTATTACAGCAAAGTGTATTTACACGAAAAGGAACAGACCGAGTTTTAAAATATGCCTTTGAACTAGCACAAAGCCGCCCTAAAAAACACTTAAGCTCAGCCACTAAGTCAAACGGTTTATTTCATTCAATGCCTTACTGGGATAGTCGAGTGAAAAATATGGGAGAACAGTACCCTAGTGTCAATGTAGATCAATTTCATATAGATATTTTCACTGCTAACCTTGTACGTATGCCCGAGTTTTATGACGTCATCGTCGGCTCTAACTTATTCGGTGATATTTTATCTGATTTAGGACCCGCTTGTACTGGCACCATCGCGATTGCCCCTTCTGCCAATATAAACCCGGACAAACGATTTCCATCAATGTTTGAACCAGTCCATGGGTCTGCACCAGATATAGCTGGCCAAGGTATTGCAAACCCTATCGGGACTATTTGGGCTGGAGCAATGATGATGAAACACCTAGGGGAAACAGATATACATGACCTCATGATCGATGCTATTGAAAAAGTAATTAAAAAACAACAGTGTTTAACAAGAGACATGGGAGGAACAGCCAGCACTCGTGAGCTCGGACAGGCAATTACAGACCAAATTAGCCAATTAAACATAACTGCAAAAGTGTTATGACAAAGGGGTGTTAACAGTGATTTAATACCCCTCCGTTAACGTAAATAAAAATGCCTCGATATAAGTAACTTATATCGAGGCATTTTTGTTAAACGGTAAAAGTAAGTTTTAAGTAAAGTACTAAAATAACAGCCTAAACATCACTTGGATTCATAATCACGCAGTGACAGCCCTTCTTGGTCAAATAAATGCAGGTCAGATTGCTCTACGTATAAAGACATTTTATCGCCTCTATTCACTTGTTGATCAGAAGGAATGTGCACAATGAAATTATCATTGCTCTGATAATGCCCAAATAGATAAGTACTATTACCTAAGCGCTCTACGTTGTTAGCCAGGAATGATAGGGTAAGTGCGTTTGCTTCTGTAGCAGCTAGTTGCATATGTTCCGGTCTGATACCCAACTTAACTTGGTCGCCTTTTTGGCAATTGCTTGAATGCGTATTAATCAATACCGACTGCCCGTCAGGTAAACCGACGCTAACTTGAGAGCCGTTAACATCAAGTAATGTTGCACTAATAAAGTTCATTTTAGGGGAGCCTATGAATCCAGCAACAAACTCATTACCAGGGCGGTAATAGAGGTCCATTGGGCTGCCAGTTTGCTCCACTCTACCATCTCGTAATATGACAATTCGATCTGCTAGGGTCATGGCTTCAACTTGATCATGGGTAACATAAACCATGGTGTTACCAAGTTGCGAATGTAAGTTAGCTATTTGTAAGCGCATCTCAACACGTAACTCAGCATCTAGATTAGATAATGGTTCGTCAAATAGAAACACTTCAGGATCACGGACGATGGCTCTTCCTATTGCAACACGTTGACGTTGGCCACCCGACAGTTCTTTTGGTTTACGATTTAATAATGGCTCTAATTGTAAAATATCACTGGCTTTTTTAACTTGCTTTTTAATCTCACTTATCTCAACGTTTGCCATTTTTAAAGCAAAGCCCATATTCTCCTCAACCGTCATATGCGGATAAAGTGCATAGGATTGAAATACCATGGCGACGCCGCGATCAGCAGGTTCTACGTTGGTGACATCGATGTCTCCAATAGAAAGTGTGCCACTAGTAATATCATCAAGCCCAGCAATGAGACGCAATAAGGTAGATTTACCACAACCAGAGGGACCAACAAAGACAGTAAACTCACCTTCTTTTATTTCTAAATCAACACCATGGATAATTTCGGTTTCTCCAAAGCGCTTAACAACCTGATGTAATGAAATTGCAGCCATGACTAATTACCCTCTTAAGAACGTGTGATGAAAACCGAGTGTGAAGCGAAAAAATGTTTGCGAAAACGCTCAATCAAATGAATTTACGTTATCGCAACTTTCCTCGTGCAGATAGTCCAGAGTACATTAAATGTGATCTATAAAAATACAATTTATAATAAGTTTGATTGGGATCTCACTGTTATTTTTGAATTATTTCCACATAAAAAAGGAGAGAGACCAACCTCCCAATTTTTAATTTTTAAACTGAAATCGTGAGTGAAAATGTTTACCTTATTAGGGTGATTAGCTAGGCTTATTTGAAATAAGTAGAAATAAAGGCTTGAAATGTATTGCGTAAACATAAACGCAATTGATGATTATCTGATAACAATATGATGGAGCAGATATGTTGCAGCAATCAACAGCCAAAACAAATGGAATTCAACGACCAAAGCGCTTACCAACACCAACACGCAGAATATCCAAACAGTGGGTACCTTGGATATTTATGGCACCAGCCTTAATATTATTCAGTCTCTATGTGCTCTATCCCATCGCCGATAGCTTTATGCTTAGTTTTTATAGTTGGGATGGTCTTGGCGATAAAACTTGGATTGGTTTCGATAATTATATTCAGTTGTTTGACTCAGAAAGCTTCTGGACGGCATTAAAAAATAATATTCTTTGGATGATATTGTTTATGTTAGCCCCGCCGATCGGGTTAGCAATCGCACTGTTTTTAAATCAAGACGTGGCCGGTATACGTTTAGTTAAAGCCCTCTTTTTCTTTCCATTTGTAATTTCCCAAGTAGTTATAGGATTAGTTTTTTCTTGGTTTTATGATCCTAATTTAGGGTTGCTGAATACCATTTTAGATGTTTTTGGTTTTCAGACCATTGCCTTACTGTCTAGCGAAGAATATGTCACCTACGGCATTATCGTTGCGGGCTTATGGCCACAAATAGCGTACTGCATGATTTTGTACCTCACAGGATTAAATAGCCTCAGTCCCGATCAAATAGAAGCGGCACGCTTGGACCGCGCAAAAGGTTTAAAAATGCTGCGTTATATTATTTTACCGCAACTATCACCTGCAACATTTATCGCTGTCGTCGTAACCGTGATAGGTGCGCTACGTTCCTTTGACTTAGTCGCCACCATGACAGCCGGCGGGCCATGGGGAAGTTCCACTGTACTCGCCTACATGATGTATGAAGAATCTATATTCAATTACCGTATGGGTTACGGCGCTGCCGTTGCCGTTGTGTTATTTTTGATTATGGCTGTTTATATTGCCTATTTCTTAGTTAATATGTTGAGGAGTGAAAGATAATGTATCCGACACCGATAAAACATGCTTCACCGTTAACCAACATCCTTTATCGAATTTCACTACCGATAACTATTTTATTATGGTTAATGCCTTTAGCAGCGGTAATGATGACTTCGATACGATCCATTCAAGATATTAACCAAGGTAATTATTGGGGTTGGCCCACCAGCTTTAACTTCATTGAAAACTATAATATGGTTTTTCAATCAACAGAGATGGGACAATATTTACTTAACTCCATGATCATCACCCTACCTGCCGTACTCGGTGCGGTCGCTTTATCAACCTTAGCGGGCTTTGCTTTAGCCAAGTATAAATTTAAAGCAAATATTTGGATGTTGGCTATTTTCATTGGCGGTAACTTTGTTCCTTTTCAAATTTTAATGATCCCAGTACGAGACCTCACTATCTCTTTAGGTTTGTATGATACTCACATGGGATTAATCATGTTTCATGTAGCTTTTCAAACCGGCTTTTGTACGCTCTTTATGCGTAACTTTATTGTAGGTTTGCCTAATGAATTATTAGAGTCTGCGCGGGTTGATGGCGTTAGTGAGTTTAAAATCTTTTGGTATATTGTTTTACCCTTAGTACGCCCTGCACTTGCAGCACTTTCTGTACTTATTTTTACTTTTATTTGGAATGATTACTTCTGGGCATTGGTATTGGTACAAAGTGATACCGTGCGTCCTGTGACGGCTGGCCTAAGTTCATTGCAGGGTCAATGGCTAGCGTCTTGGAATCTAATTTCAGCGGGTGCAGTCGTGGCCGCATTGCCACCTGTAGCACTCTTTTTTGCCATGCAGCGTCACTTCATTGCAGGGTTAACACTCGGTGCAACCAAAGGGTAATAGCGATCATATAGATCAAATTTAGATAACCATTGGCGACAAGATGCTGCCATTACTTACAAGGAAAAAATATGAAAAAGTTCAATACAATATTGGCTGCTAGTGCGCTTTCCGTGACGCTATCATCCATGTCCTATGCTGGTAACTTAGTCATCAATTCAGATGCTTCAGATCCAGCACCAAAAGCGGCATTTGGTGAAATAATCACTGCCTTTGAAAAAGAAAATCCAGATATTAAAGTAACTTACAATCTTTATGACCATGAGGGTTATAAAACCACTATTCGTAATTGGTTAGTTACGTCACCACCAGATGTTGTATTTTGGTATGCAGGTAACCGCATGAAGGCATTTGTGGATAAAGGCTTATTTGAAGACGTATCCGATATTTGGAATGCTAACGATATGCACCAAGATTTTGCCAGCTCTAAACCTGCGATGACCATAGATGGGAAACAATGGGGTGTGCCTTATACCTATTATCAATGGGGTATTTATTACCGTAAAGATATCTTTGATAAATATGGTATTGCCGAACCCAAAACATGGGATCAATTCCTTGCAGCTAGTGAAACACTGAAAAAAAATAATATTGCACCCGTCGCGATTGGTAGTAAATATCTTTGGACTACGGCCGGTTGGTTTGATTACATTAATTTACGTGTCAATGGCTTAGATTTTCATATGGATCTAATGGATGGAAAAATACCATACACTGACGAACGTGTGAAAAATACCTTCAACACATGGAAACAGATGGTTGAACCTGGCTATTTCCTAGAAAACCATGCCACTTACTCTTGGCAAGAAGCACAGCCTTTCTTATACCGTGGTGAAGCGGCAATGTATTTGATCGGTAACTTCATTACCCCTAACTTCCCAGCAGAATTAGAAGGTAAAATGGCCTTCATGCAATTCCCAATGATCAACCCAAAAGTTGGTATGGCTGAAGATGCGCCAATGGATACCTTACATATTCCGTCAAAAGCAGCAAACAAAGAAGATGCACGTGCTTTCCTCGCATTTATGGCAAGACCTGAAAACCAAACCTTAGTTAACAAAGCGCTATTACAGATCCCACCGAATAAAAAAGCAAAAGCAGTTGATAATCCTTTCCTAAATAAAGGGGTTACCATGCTTAATAATGCAGATGGAACGGCTCAGTTCTTTGACCGAGATACCGATCCAGGTATGGCTAAAGAAGCAATGAAAGGTTTCCAAGAGTTTATGGTAAAACCAGAGCGACTTGATAGCATTCTTAAACGTTTAGAAAAAGTCCGTAAACGTACTTTTAAAAAATAGATCACAAGATGCTAAATAACTAAACATTTGATAAATAAACATTAAATAATTAGCTAACTAGGCACTACCTCTAGCGTTACTACTTAAAAAGGAGCTGTTAATAACAGTTCCTTTTTTTATGTGCAGATTAGAGGCTTGATAATTAAACGCAAAAAATTGCATCATCAACTCTTTGCAGCATCAATAGTCTGAAAGCTTTTCTCTCATTGCTTATTGACTCATTTCATATAACGTTTCAAGGGTGACCTGCCGATCTCGGTACATATGCGCTATTTGTGCAAGTAATAGTTCAGCGCTAGCAACTGAGTCAACCAAGGCATTATGCGCGGTATATTGAGGTAAGTTATAGCGTTTCCTGACCGCTGAAAGTCGATTATCTTGGGATATTGTGTTGCCTCCCGTTTTTGCAGTTTTCCACTCTTCTATTTTCATGGTATCAATCCACATCAAAGGTAACTCAGGGATCCCTAAGAATTTTTGTGCATAAAAGTCTAGAAAGTTTTTTTCAATCACTTTGCCATGCACCACTAATATTTTACCTTTGCTAGCATTCAGTAAAGCATTAATCACCTGCTCAAGAGGAACGCCATCATTTTGGATCATTTGCGGTACGATTTGATTGATAACCGCGGTCTCATGATTAATGTCTTGGCTATTACGAATGTAAAAATGTTGCTTACATCCAAGGTCTATTTGCATATTGACAATTTCTACCCAACCAATACTAATAATATCGTTTTTGGCGGGCTCAAAACCAGTAGTTTCAAAATCAACAACGAGAAAAGGCAGTGCCTTAAACAGTGTATTTTTATCGAGTAATGGCTGGCTTAAATTCAAGCTGACTTCATTAGGAAGGGGCGAGATTAAACATTCTGCGCGTTTAGCAGCCAACTCTTTCCAATAATTCTTTTTTTTAAAAAAGCGACGCATTAGCTAAATCTCATCTTCGTATATTGTTGCCAATCATCAATCAGACGGAAAGCATCCTTGATATGTTTACGCTCGAAACTACCAAAATAATCAGGATTTATCTTACTACTTGGTATCTCGCCTTTATTGAGCATATCCACTTGATAAGAAAAACGAAAACTTTTAAGAAAGTTATACGCACTGATTATATTTTTTAAGGTTGCATCATCCATCAGCCCAGCTTTGTTGACTGCAATTAACCTGTCAGTGGTATTACAGGCATCAGACTTAGCTGATAGCGCATAAATTCTCGCTAAATCGACAATAATATTAATGCCGTAACGTTTTATATTAAGTGTTTTTTCATTATGTTCATTCTTACTTAATACCAGATTATGGAAAATCCCTAAAGGTGCTCGATTTTCTGCCGCATCACGTATTAATTTACTCAAAAAAATACGGCTAGAAAGCATTTCTTTAAATTCATTTACTAGGGTTGTTCTGTATTGGTGGTTCCCATATATAACCCTAGTATCAAGAAATACACTAAGGTTCAAAAGGCATTCGTATTCCGGATTGCGGATCCACTTTTTAAAATATTCTTGCCATACAGATAAAGGTTGGCACCACTTCGCTGTTACCGCCATAAACTTACCAGGACAAAGTTCATAACCACACAGGTCGAGTCCCTTAGTGACGACCATAGCAAGGTGACGAAAATACACTTTATCTTTTGTTGTCGCCTCATTCGATAAAATAATCGCACTGTCCTGATCAGACAAAATATGCGCCTCTTTACGCGCATGAGAGCCAGAGACTACCCAAGAAAACTCACAAGGCACAGGGCCAAGTCGGTCAATGGCAATATCAATTAAACGCTGATTCACAGCATCCATGATCGTACTCAAAATAGTAGTGATTAAGTCTGCAGGCACTTTATCATTGACCAATGATTGAAAAATACGGTCACGTTCAGGCATGTGTTCTGCTAATTTATTTTCACTAGTTGATTTTTTTATTTTATTAATCAGATAAATAGCTTCAATACGCTGATTTTGAAAAAGCTGATTTAAAGATAGCAAACCCAGTACTTTACTATGCTCCACAATAGGCAAATTTTGAATATTATTTTCCATCATGCAGATAGCAGCATCAAAAACACTAGCCTTTGGAGAAATAGTACTTGGTAGTGCACTCATAATCTCACTAACTGGCGATTGTGTGCTTTTCTCTTCCGCAATTACTCGCCCAATAAGATCTGTGCAGGTAACAATACCTACTAACTGATTATCCTTTTTTACTATTAAACAAGATGCATCGTTATCTCGCATAACTTTAGCTGCTTGCGCAATGGAATCGTCACTATTAACTTGCGAAAATTGTTCACTGGCTACTTGTTCTACGCGATTAAAAAAAGAGTTCTGACTAATATCAGACCAACTTGACTCAAGTGCTGAATGGATCCGGTCTTCCGGTTTGGCAGTAAAATGTTGTGCATATTCGGGATATTGAGATTGAATATAATAAATAGTTTTGGCCGGCACTAAATAAAGTAATGTATTGTCAATTGCCTCTATTTGATAGCGCGCTTCGGAGTTAGAAAATAAACTAAAACCAAATACATCATCCTCTTCAAGCCGCCCTCTTAGGCTACCGTCAACGCATCGCTGTTCAATAGCACCTGTTTTGACAATAAACAAATAGTTATCTTGTTCCGATGAAGGCGGTGGGATCACCTCTCCTTTGGCAAGATAAACGATCTTAATTGTCGCACTTACTTTTTGAAGTAATGCTTCCGGTAAGCGACTGAATGGATCGATATTAGCGATAAACGATTCAATATTTGGAATAAGTGTTTCTGACATAATACAACCATTAAGAAATAGACAATATAGTCATATTTATAGCATACAATGGAAACGTTTACACAATGCTTTTTATACAAAATAGCCTCAATTTTGGTCTATTTCAGACTATTAATGCTTATTTTATAAGCAATACAATTGTTATAATTAACCTAATAATCAAGCGAATAAAAAATATAAAGCTAAAAAAACTAACTTTATTGAGGGTGTAGGTAAGTAAAAAAACACTTCAAAAATAAAGTGTAAACGTTTACACTATGCGTATTGGATCACTTTTTTTCAAAATATTAATTGTTATTATTTATCTTAATTGAATAGCTATAGGAGCAGTTTGTCATGAAAGTTCTCGTTACTGGTGGTATGGGGTATATAGGCAGTCACACCTGTGTACAAATGTTACAAGCTGGCCTAGAGCCTATTATTGTTGATAATCTTTGTAACAGTAAATTGGCCGTATTGGATCGTATTGAAGCGCTGACAAAAGTGCGCCCAATATTTTATCAAGGCGACGTTCGCGACCAAGCATTTCTAGATAAAGTCTTTAGTGAACATGATATTCAATCTGTTATTCATTTCGCCGGCCTCAAAGCGGTGGGAGAATCAGTAGCGAAGCCTTTGGAATACTATGATAACAATGTTAATGGATCCTTAGTACTAGCACGTGCAATGCGCACTGCAGGTGTAAAAAGTATTGTTTTTAGCTCTTCTGCAACGGTTTATGGCGACCCAGCAAGCGTGCCTATTACAGAGGACTCACCTGTTGGTGCAACAACCAATCCCTATGGTCGTAGTAAATATATAGTGGAATGTTGCTTCTCTGATTTTTATGATTCTCAGCCTGATTGGAGCATTACGCTACTACGTTATTTCAATCCTGTTGGCGCACATCCTTCTGGCTCTATGGGTGAAGATCCACAGGGGATCCCTAATAACTTAATGCCTTTTATTGCACAAGTTGCCGTTGGTCGTCGCGAGAAACTGTCTGTATTTGGTGATGATTACTCAACGCCTGATGGTACTGGTGTCCGTGATTATATTCATGTTATGGATCTTGCCGATGGTCATATCGCTGCATTAAATGCAGTCGGTCAAAAATCTGGATTACATATTTATAACCTAGGGACAGGTAATGGTTCTAGCGTCATTGAAATGGTTAATGCCTTCAGTGAAGCCTCTGGTAAAGAGATCGCCTATGAAATTTGTCCACGCAGGCCGGGTGATATTGCAGAGTGTTGGGCAAGTACCAGTAAAGCTGAACAAGATTTAGGGTGGAAAGCCAGCCGTAGCATTATGGAAATGACCGCAGATACTTGGAATTGGCAGTCAAAAAATCCACAAGGCTATTAATAATTATCCCAAATGTTAGGTGTTGAGTAAGCAATACCTAACGTTATAAATAGGAACGAGAATAACTATGTCTGATATTAAATTTAATCCAATTGATCATCCACATCGCCGTTATAACCCATTAACAGGACAATGGATCCTAGTTTCTCCACACCGTGCGAAACGCCCGTGGAGTGGACAGGATGAGAAACCATCAAACGTGCAGCTACCAAGTTACGATAAAGATTGTTTCTTATGTGCTAATAACACACGTATTTCTGGTGATAAAAATCCAGACTATAAAGGTACTTATGTTTTTGCTAACGATTTTGCAGCATTAATGACGGATTCGCCTGAAGCGCCAGAATCTGAAAACCCATTATTTAAAACCCAAGGGGTACGTGGTTTAAGTCGTGTGATCTGTTTTTCACCGGACCACAGCAAAACCTTACCAGAACTACCAGTAAACAAAATTCGTGGCGTTATTGATACGTGGAACGAGCAGATTGAAGAATTAGGTAAAGATTATGTTTGGGTGCAAGCTTTTGAAAATAAAGGCGAGACAATGGGTTGTTCACAACCGCATCCACACGGTCAAATCTGGGCAAACAGTTTCCTGCCTAATGAAATTGAACGCAAAGAAAAACACCTTAAAGAATATTACGACCAACAGGGTTCAAACCTGTTACTTGATTATGTGCAAGCTGAAATGAAAGACGGTGAACGTACCGTTGTTGAAACAGAGCATTGGATTGCTGTTGTTCCTTATTGGGCTGCATGGCCATTTGAAACCATGTTATTACCAAAAACAGCGATTCGCCGCATGAGTGAGCTTTCTAGTGAACAACGTGATGACCTTGCCGTTGCGATCAAGAAATTAACCAGTCGTTATGACAATCTATTCCAGTGTTCTTTCCCTTATTCAATGGGTTGGCACTATGCTCCTTTCTTTGAAGCAGGAACGGATATTGACCATTGGCAATTACATGCCATTTTCTATCCACCACTACTACGCTCTGCGTCAGTTCGTAAATTTATGGTGGGCTATGAAATGTTGGCTGAATCGCAACGCGATCTAACCGCAGAACAAGCCGCTCAGAAGTTACGTGATGTCAGCGATGTTCACTACAAAGAACAACAATAAGGGACGGAGATTTACTGTATGCCAAGCACTCACTTAAAACAACGCGCAGCAAACGCATTCCAAGATGTATGTGGTTATCCTGCAACAACATTTGTACAAGCGCCCGGCCGCGTTAACCTAATCGGTGAACATACCGATTACAATGACGGTTTTGTTATGCCCTGTGCCATTGATTATCAAGCCGTTATTGCCTGCGCTAAACGCGACGATGGTGTGATCCGTTTGATTTCGGTGGATTATGATCATGTTCAAGATTCATTTGTTGTTGATCAAGAAATAAAACCAACTGAAGATAAACTATGGGCTAATTACATGCGTGGAGTGGTTCATTTCTTAAAAGAAAAGGGCTACTCACTTGGCGGCGCAGATATTGCTATTACTGGTAATGTTCCACTAGGCTCTGGTTTAAGTTCTTCAGCTGCACTTGAGGTAGTTACAGGTCAGGCCATGAAAGCGCTCTATGAATTAGATGTTACTCAGTCTGATTTAGCACTTATTGGCCAAGCATCTGAGCATAATTTTGCAGGTTGTAAATGTGGCATTATGGATCAGATGATTTCTGCCTGTGGTGAAAAGAGCCATGCACTATTGCTTGATTGTCGAAGCCTAGAAACAAAATCTGTGCATATTCCCGAAGGTGTTAGCATTATGATTGTTAACTCTAATGTCACGCATAGCTTAGTTGATGGAGCCTATAATGCACTGCGCGAACAGTGTGAAGAAGCTTCTCGTTTGCTTGGTAAAGTGGCATTGCGTGATGCAACGTTAGCAGAATTAGATGCATCAAGTATTGAAAAAGGCTCAGATGTTTATAAGCGTGCACATCATGTTATTTCTGAAAATGAACGTACTGTTGCCTGTGCTGATGCACTAATTGCAGGTGATTTACAAAAAGTCGGTGAATATATGTATGCTTCGCATGCTTCTATGCGTGATGACTTTGAAATTACTGTGCCAGAGATTGACTATATTGTTGAAGTATTAACTGAAGCATTAGGTAACAAAGGTGGTGCACGCATGACTGGCGGTGGTTTTGGTGGATGTTGTGTTGCTTTGATGCCAACAGAAATGGTGCCTCAAGTTCAGGCAGCTATTGAAGCTAAGTATCAAGCAAAAACAGGCATTAAAGAATCTATTTATATTTGCACACCACAAAATGGTGCAGGCGTTATTTAATACGAAAGGTAATCATCATGTCGAATACACTTTTTAAAACCATGACTGAAGAAGTCGCTTTTGATGGTCAACCTGCAAAATTAGTTAAATTGCAGAATAAAAATGGCCTATCGGTTATTTTTATGGACATCGGTGCAACTTGGCTGAGTTGTGAAGTACCCGTTGCCGATCAGCAGCGAGAGGTTTTATTAGGTGTATCTACAATGGCTGATTTTAAAAAACAAGGCACCTATTTGGGTGCGACAGTGGGCCGTTTTGGCAATCGTATTGCAGATGGGCAATTTAGTATTAATGGTTATCCCTACCAATTATCAATCAATCAAGATGGTAATACACTGCATGGTGGGGTTGATGGTTTCGATAAACGTCGTTGGGAAATAGAACAGCAGACGCAAGGGTTCGTTCGCTTTGCTCTTGTATCAGAGGATGGTGACCAAGGTTTTCCAGGGCAATTACAAGTATCAGTATGCTATCAATTAACCGATGATAATCAGGTTATTATCAGTTATCACGCAATCACTGACAAACCCACGCCAATTAACCTAACTAACCATGCTTATTTTAACCTTGCCGGTGCTGAATCAGGTGAGGACTGCAGAAATCATAGGCTACAGATAGATGCAGACCATTACCTGCCAACTAATAAAGTCGGAATTCCACTCGATGGACCTGCTTCTGTAGATAAAAACAGCTTTGATTTCCGTCAGCCTAAAGTCATTACAAGTGATTTTCTGACCGAGCCACAACAGCAATTAGCAAAAGGTTATGACCATGCTTTTTTGCTTAACAAACCTTGCCAACAAGGTGCCCGTGCAGCATTGCTTAGTAGTGCAGATAATGATCTGTCACTAGAGGTATTTACCAATAAACCTGCGCTGCAACTTTACACTGGGAATTGGTTAGAAGGAACGCCTAATCGCAATGGTGGAGAGTATCAAGACTATGCTGGCATAGCTTTAGAGACAGAGTTTTTACCGGATGCTGTCAACCATCCAGAATGGCAGCCTAGCGCTATTTTACAAGCGGGACAAGAATACCATTATCAAACCACCTATCGATTTATTACTTGAATTCAAGCAAACAAAAAACTGCACCAAGAGCAGTAATTTTCCTGCTCACTGCACCCAATTATATTCACTCTGCGTCATGCTTGCTAACCGACAAACGCTTCACCAGTGTCGGTGAAAAAATACGAGTTTCGGGAGTATATTGTTCTTTTTTAGCAAGTTTAAGTGCCAGTTCTGTTGCTTGTTTAGCCATAATCTCAATGGGATAATTAATGGTTGTTAATTTAGGATGAACATAACGGGAAATTAAGCTGTTATCAAAACCTATTAACGATATTTTTTCAGGTACCGCAATATTATTTTCTTCCAGTGCGCTAAGTACACCAGCAGCCATAAAATCGTTGTAAGTTAACACCGCACTAATTGGGATATTTTTAGATAACAATTCGATCATTGCAGATTTACCGCCTTGATCATTGCTATCTGCAGCGGCAATATATTGCATTGGTGAAGGTAAATTATGGTCCTTCAAAGCCTTTAGATAACCAGCTTGGCGTTCCGAAGCATCATCAATTTGATGATTAGAGTTAATATAAGCAATATGCTTATGGCCATTATTAATCAGAAATTCCGTCGCCATATAGGTCCCTTGAAAATTGTCAAAGGCAATACAGCGATCCGCAATTTCAGGAATATATCGATTAATTAATACTAACCCCGGCACTTCTTTAGCAAAACCAATCAACTCTTCTGCACTTAATGCTTTAGCATGAATAATAAGCGACTCTCGGCAGCTATTAATCAACAGCTCAATCGCTTCTCGTTCACTATCGGCGTCATGGTAACCATTGCCAATTAACAGATGTTTATGATTTTCCCGTGCAACTTGATCCGCTGCTTTGATTAAAGTACCAAAAAAGGGATCTGAAATATCACTCACCAACACGCCAATAGTATTAGAGTTTTGGCTGACCAAAGCGCGTGCGTTAACGTTAGGACGATAGCCCAATTTTTTCATAGCACACTGCACTGCACTGATTGATGATTTCCCTGCTTTAGGGGAATTATTTATCACCCTTGATACAGTCGCAATGGATACACCAGCTTCTCTAGCTACATCTTTAATGGTTGCCATTTGATTCTCTTAAAAGAAGTTTATTTAGTTTCATTATTGCAATCATTATAACGTTATCGATACTCAAAATCAGAAGATGTTAACGTTTCCAATTTTTTAATTAAAAAATACAAAAATAAAGCCTGAAAATTAACAGACTCTAATCGTATTAACAGATTTTATGTTACAAAAGACTTATCATTTACTTTAAAGTTAAACAAAAGTTCAACCAATGTTTTCAAAAACAATTGGTTACATAAAATCTATTGTTTCATATCACATATACCAACTTAAAGGCTGACAAAACCTTTAAAAGGTGACAATCTAACCATAATGTTTACGCAAACAACTTACTTTTTCAATATTCTTTACGTACTGGAGATAAAATGAGCGAAATTATTCACCTAACGAGTAAAAATTGTAGCCTAATAATCAAGGTTGATCGCACTCCTGAGGTGCTACATTGGGGCGCAAAAATAAGTCAGATTGACCCTGATATTATGTTATCTACTGAGCGCCCTATCTCTCAAGCGCGCCTTGATGTTGATGTTCCTTTGTCTTTATGTCCTGAGTTAGGCAGTGGGCACTTTAATGCGCCAGGTATAGAAGGTCATCGTAATAGCCATGATTGGGCACCGGTTTTTTCAGTAATCGATCAAGTAGTTACAGATCAATCTGTCACCTTCACATTACAAGATGATGTTGCCAAACTACAATTAGATATTGAGCTGAAGCTTGATTTTGAAAGCGATGTTGTGCAAAAACGTGTAACCGTCACTAATGTTGGTGAAGGAAAATACCATCTCACCAAGCTTTCTTCTACGTTACCAGTGCCAAACCATGCGAATGAATTAATGACTTTCTACGGTCGCTGGACACGAGAATTCCAAACTCACCGTCAATCATTCTCACACGGTGGTTTCATGCAAGAAAACCGCCGCGGTAGAACCTCTCATGAAAACTTTCCTGGTTTATTCGTTGGCACGGATCACTTTACTGAACAAAATGGACAGGTTTGGGGTTTTCACTTAGGTTGGAGCGGTAATCATCAACTACGTGCTGATGTTAAAAGTGATGGTCGTCGTTTTGTACAAGCAGGTGAATTACTGCTGGCGGGTGAAACCGTTCTTGAACAATCACAAAGCTATACAACGCCTTGGTTATACGCAACTTACAGTGCCAACGGTTTAAATGGTATTTCTGAACATTTCCACCACTTTGTACGCAACAACATTTTAAAATTCCCCGTTGATAAACCACGTCCAGTGCACCTTAATACGTGGGAAGGTATCTACTTCGAGCACGATCCTGAATACATAATGAAAATGGCAACTGAAGCTGCTGTTATGGGTGTTGAACGCTTTATTATTGATGATGGTTGGTTTATAGGTCGAGATGATGATCGCACGTCGTTAGGCGATTGGTATTTGGATGAGAAAAAATATCCAAATGGTTTAGAGCCTGTTATCGAACACGTTAACAATCAAGGCATGGAGTTTGGTCTGTGGGTTGAACCAGAGATGATTAGCCAAGACTCAAATCTTTACCGTGCACATCCTGATTGGGTATTAGAACTTAAGGGTTATCATCAACCATCGGGTCGTTGGCAGTATCTGCTGGATCTACAAAATCCAGATTGTTTTAACTATTTATTTGATCGCCTCAATGATCTACTCACTACCTACAATATCTCATACTTAAAATGGGATATGAACCGTGAATTAGTTCAACCAGGTCACGAAGGTAAACCTGCGGTACACGGCCAAACTAAAGCATTATATGCATTATTAGATAAATTATTAGCAGCACATAGTGAAGTAGAAATTGAGTCTTGTTCATCGGGCGGTGGTCGAATTGACTTTGAAATCCTTAAACGTACTCATCGTTTTTGGGCATCAGATTGTAACGATGCGTTAGAGCGTCAAGCAATCCAACGTGGTATGAGTTATTTCTTTCCTCCAGAAGTAATGGGATCACATATTGGGCCTGAAGAATGTCATTCGACTAATCGTCGTCACCATATCAATATGCGTGGTATTACTGCGCTAGGTGGCCACATGGGTGTTGAATTAGACCCAGTAAAAGTACCTGAAGATGAAAGACAAGCATTCGCTAAGTACATCGCGTTACATAAACAATACCGTGAATTATTGCACAGTGGCCGTAGTTTCCGTTTAGATACTCCCGATAAGCGTCAAAACATCTACGGTGTACAAAATGAAAATGAGATGTTGTTGACTGTTTGTCAGCTAACCATGCCTGATTATGCATTGCCATCGCCACTGCGTATTAGCTGTATTGATGCAAATGCACAGTATCAAGTGCAAATAGTTGAGATGCCAGAGACTAGCTTCCAATTAATGAAACAGCGTCCTCAATGGTTAGACAAAACATTAACCTTAAGCGGTGAAAACATTAAAGAAATTGGCTTAACACTACCAATCCTTGATCCTGAATCTGCACTCATGCTTTCTGTTAAAAAAATCTAAGCCCCTCTTTATGTCGGCTAACTATATCAATCGTTAGCCGACATAAATTAAATCTAGCAATTCAAACAAATCATTAAAGCTAATAATTCAAACTAAGAGTTCAAACTATCATTTTAGACTTTGACTTCAAACCGTAAGATAAATCAGCGAATATGTTTATAGCAACTCCTAAGATGAGTACAATAAACACACAATACAGGGTACCCTGAGTAGCGTTTTTTTACCTTCATGAGAAAATATATTAATAAGGAATTCACATGACCAGACGTACAAAAATAGTGACAACATTAGGTCCAGCAACTGACCGCGATAATAACCTAGAAAAAATTATAGCCGCCGGCGCCAATATGGTGCGTATGAACTTTTCACATGGTGAGCCAGCGGATCATATAAAACGTGCCAAAGAAGTGCGTGAAATAGCCAAACGCTTAGGCATTGAAGTTGCCATTATGGGTGATTTACAAGGTCCCAAGATCCGCGTTTCCACCTTTAAAGAAGGAAAGATTCAACTTGCCGTAGATGATAAGTTTATATTAGACAGTGATATCGACAAGGGACAAGGTGATCAACAAGCAGTAGGTTTAGATTACAAAACATTGCCACAAGAAGTAGCAGCAGGCGATGTCTTATTATTAGATGATGGGCGTATTCAGCTTATTGTTGAAAAAGTCACTGGCAACCAAGTACACACAACCGTCTCTATTGGTGGCACTTTATCTAATAATAAAGGGATCAATAAAAAAGGCGGTGGTTTATCTGCGGCAGCTTTAACACCAAAAGACAAAAAAGATATTATTACTGCTGCTGAAATTGGTTGTGATTACCTAGCAGTTTCATTCCCACGCAATGGTGAAGATATTCACTATGCTCGCCGATTAGCAAAAGAAGCAGGTTGCCATGCTAAAATTGTTGCTAAGGTAGAACGTGCAGAAGCAGTAGAAACACAGGAAGCATTAGAAGATATTGTCAAAGCTTCTGATGTGGTGATGGTAGCACGTGGTGATTTAGGCGTTGAAATTGGTGATGCACGATTAGTTGGTGTACAAAAAAATATGATCCGTACTGCTCGCCGTTTAAATAG
The DNA here is from genome assembly GCF_037546705.1 of Vibrio sp. 2-Bac 85. Lineage (NCBI taxonomy): Bacteria > Pseudomonadati > Pseudomonadota > Gammaproteobacteria > Vibrionales > Vibrionaceae > Vibrio > Vibrio sp. 2-Bac 85. The sequence goes on from NZ_JALAAB010000001.1 coordinate 373,965, forward strand.
AGTCGTGATCACTGCAACACAAATGATGGAATCGATGATCAGCGCGCCAATGCCGACTCGTGCAGAAGTAATGGATGTCGCTAATGCCGTATTAGATGGTACAGATGCAGTGATGTTATCGGGCGAAACAGCGGCAGGTGAGTATCCTCTAGAAACCGTTAAAGCCATGAGTGACGTTTGTATCGGGGCAGAAAAGCACCCAAGCATTAACATCTCAACCAATCGTATGGATTGTACCTTTGATGACCCAACTGAAGCATTAGCAATGACAGCCATGTTTGCGGCAAATCATACGGTTGGTATCAAAGCGATCATCGCTTTAACTGAATCAGGCAGCACACCATTATTAATGTCACGCTTAAGCTCTGGGTTACCTATTTTTGCACTTTCAAGTAGCACCCAAACTCTTAATTACTGTGCTTTATATCGTGGTGTCACACCGATTAGGTTTAGTTCGACTGCAACCAATAACAGTGATTATGTTCGCAACGCAATTGATACATTAAAAAATGCGGGTTACCTAAAAACGGACGATCTTATATTGATTACTCATGGAGATGACCATTCTGCAGGCTCAACGAATACCTGTAAGATCATAAAAGTGTAAATCACCAATATTGATAATCTTAGATATATCCTTTAATTAGCAGTTGGCTTAACAGGATATTGAACAGATTAATCAAGCAGTTGTTCGCATTGTTTGAGTAACGCACGCAACTGCTGTTTATCACTCAGGTTCTTTTGGTAGGCCTGAGTGCTTTTTCTTTCAATAACTTCAGTGACAATAGATTCTTGCTTAAACTCAGCATCAGACTCCTCTTCCATGCTCAACGCCATTAAAACACTACGCTCTCCGATCAATAAAAAATCTTGTCTAATCGTAGTTAGCGGTGGAGAAAAATACGCACTATCTGCCGTGTCATCAAAACCAATAACAGACACTTGCTGTGGAACGCTCAAGTTAAACTCATTTAATGCTCTTAACACCCCAAGCCCCATCTGGTCACTTCCCACTAACACCGCATCGAAATGGACACCATTAGTCAATGCGTGATGAGTATGCAAATAACCACTATCCGCTTGCCAATCACCTTCAAATTGGCTGATAACTTTAACATCAGGATATTCATTAAGCACATCTGACCATCCTTTTAGACGTTGTTCAGCAGCACTTGAGTAAAGTGGACCAGTGATGATTAAAAAATGTTTTCTTTGTAATGAGATCATCAATTCAGCAGCTTTCTTTGCGCCCTCATAATTAGCACCACATACGATATTAACTTGGCTATCAAGTGGCACATCAATAAATACAAAATGAATACCAACATAACGTTCGATTAATATTTCTGATTCTTCTTTGCTGAGCGGAATATTCATGATGATAAACTCTACTCGCTGAGATTTTAGTTCATCTATGGCCGCCGTAATTTTATTCAAGGAGTGCGTCGAAACCACCGCTAACGAGGTCCCATAACCTAACTTTCTTGCCTGTTTACGGATACCATTGGCAATCAATGATGCACCATGCAACAAAATATCAAGGGTCACAACGCCAATCATATTTGATTTAGCACGGCCTAATATCTGCGCGCCTTTATTGGGAATATAACCAAGTTCTTTAATCGCAGCATTCACTTTGATGCGTGTTTCTTCAGCCACATTAGACGAGCCATTAGTGACACGAGAAACAGTTTGCGTCGATACATTCGCTAGTTTAGCAACGTCTTTAAAAGTTACATTCATAATCTCTTTCCATCTCTGTTAATGTGAATACTAAGCACATAATAATAGCCTCACTTCCTTGTTACGCTAAACAAACTTCCTAGGCGGGAATAGGTTTTATCCAACCAGACCTTCATTTTACACACTTATTAAAAAAGAGGACATTCATCAGATTAAGGTTTTTGATTCTAAGCAGATTAGGTCATTTTTAAAACGAAAAAAGCAGAGTTAAATAACTCTGCTTTGTGGAAGGGATCAATTTTATCTATTATTTAGCAGATAACGCTTCCATTTCACGCATTTTTTTATGTTTTGTTTTAATTCTGAAGTACATACCAACAAGAAGAACCAAACCAACGATGCCGTAAATAACCATCAAGCCTTTATCTCCAGTAACAAGACCAAGGTCAGAGAATACAATGTATGCACCTAATACCATATAAAGAATGATACCTGACGCTTCAAAGCGGAATGCCCAAGGTGTGATATCAATATTTTCATTAACAGGCATTACGTAGGCAGTTTCACGAGGACGCAATTTACCGATAACATACATAATTCCACAACAGATAACGAATAGTACTGCTAGTTGATGGAAGAAATGTAACTCTGCAAGCGGTTTAAGTGGGCCTAATGAATCTTGGAATTGAGTTGGTGTAAACTGAATAATACCGTAAGCAACCACGAAGAATGCTAACGAAACTTTTGCAGCAACAGCAGGCACATACTTGGTTAAGTAACCCATGAATACGATAGTAAAGATTGGCACACTAAATAGACCAGCAAGACGTTGCAATAGATCGAATAGACCATTTGGTGCATACATAACGAATGGGGCAATAACAACTGATGAGATTGCAATTAACACACCAAATATACGTCCTTTATGTACTAACTCTAGGTCAGAAAGCTTGTTTTCTTTATCAAAGAAAGGCTTATATACATTTAGCGTAAACAGCGTTGTTGATGAGTTCAATACACCGTTAAAGGTAGATAGAATTGCACCGAACATCGCTGCGATGAAGAAACCTACTAATGGTTTAGGCAATACTTCGCCAACTAAACGTGTGTACATCGTATCTGCTTCAAACGCTTGTCCAGCAGCATCGGTAGTACCAAACATATGATAAGCAATAATACCTGGGATGATTAAGAATAACGGTGTAATTACTTTAATCGCACCGGCTAAAATAACCCCTTTTTGACCTTCTTTAAGATTCTTTGCACCAAGAGCACGTTGAATAATCGCTTGGTCAGTACCCCAGTAATATAAGTTAACAAGTAATAAACCCGTAAACATAGTTGAGAATGGTACGTTCGGATCATCTGATGCACCAACAGCTTGTAATTTATCTGTTGCTTGGGTTGTGATTATTGTAAAACCGTCCATGAAGCTACCATCACCTAGGACATAAAGACCAAAGATAGGGATCATCAAACCACCAACAATAAGACCAACACCATTCATACTATCTGCAATAACAACGGCTTTTAAACCACCGTAAATAGCGTAGAACAAACCTAAAAATCCGATAATAGCAGAGATAAGTAACACCGACTGGAAGCGGTCAATACCTAGTAGCGCTTCAACATCAAAGATACCACCGATTACCATTGCACCAGCATAAAGCGTGTTAGGTAATAAGTTAATAACGTAACTTAACAGGAACAGAATCGTTACAAATTTCTTTACCGACATGTCATAACGCGATTCTAAGAAATCAGGAATAGTTGTTATCCCCTGCTTCAAGTAACGCGGCACTAGAAACAGTGCAATGATGACTAGGGTAATACCCGATGCTACTTCGTAACCCATTACAGACATGTTGCCTTTGTATGCAAGTGCGCTCATGCCAACAAAACTAGTCGCTGAAAGGTTGGTAAGGATTAGTGAACTTGCAATAAGACCACCTGTTAAACTACGACCACCAAGGAAGTAGCCATCTTTAGAGTCATTTTTATCTGCCTTTACACGAGTCCATGTGACAAAAACCACAAGGCCGGTAAAGAACAGAAATGACAAAAGAATTGTTATTGGCATGATGTTTCTCCGGTTTATTTAAAGTAATAAGGAAGTTTGCGAATGTTTCCGTAAACATTGGTAAATATAATAGCACCCTTCACGATAGTGTCTCTTTTATAAAGGACGGATTGAGAGGCAGGTCACTTTCAAAAATTGCATAATGAGATCCAGATAACGTTAAAAATGATTGCGTAAACATAAGTGATTGATATGTGAAATTACAGCGCAAAAAGAGATAAATTATCGATTACCTCTTAATTGTTACTTTCATCGCGAGAAAGTGCTTTTATGAGGAAAAAACACGATTTCATGTTTTTGAGAACATAACTTAATATTGTTGAGGACATGAATTAATATTCTTGAAAATATAATTTAATATGGTTGAAGGCACAGCTTAATGTTATTGAAAATATAATGCAGCTAATTGGTAGGATTAACGCTAAATACAATAGTTCTGTTATTATGTTGCTTAGATCTTCACCTTTATGTCTATAATCTGTTCACCTCACGTCTTACTGACTTTTACACCTTAGAGGGTGATGGGGATATACCCACCAGCAGTTTTAAATTAACCAGTACCAGTTTCAAATTAACCATTAGCAATTTTAAATTAGCCAATAGAAAAATAAGTGAGCCCATCAATAACGTGACAATAAACATCAACAAGACACCAGTTAATTTAATGATCCCTTGTGATGAATGCGGGTTAGTTGTAGCTGTGCCTAAATTACACCAAGCGCAGAAAGCACACTGCCCAAGATGCGCGCACATGCTGACACAAACTATCGCTAAACCTCATCAAACAGCGATCGCCTATGCATCGGCCTGTTTGCTAATGATGATCCTCAGTGTTAGTTTCCCATTTATGTCATTTTCAGTGCAGGGATTAACGCAACAAATAACCCTGCTTCATGCTGTGCAAATGCTCGATCAATTTCAAAATTCATTACTCGCCTTGTTGTTATTGGCCACTGTGATTGTATTACCGACCCTGTACATCAGTTCAATGCTGTATCTGTATTTTATGGCGGCCAAAAATAAGCCGAACCTCGTTGTAAAATCATCGCAAAAGCATATTAAGCGACTCTGTAAACTGTTACTAAAAATAGAGCCGTGGTTGATGGTTGATGTATTTTTATTGGGTGTATTAGTCAGCCTTATAAAAATTTCGTCACTGGCAGATATTAGCCTCGGTTATTCATTTTTTGCATTTTGCATCTATACCGTATTGGTTGTTAAGTGCGTTTCTTTAGTTGATAAAAGTTGGCTCTGGGAACAATTTATTCCTTCGATACAGTTCAAAAAAGATTATCAAGGTGATACTCATCATTCCAACACCCATCTTAACTGCCATGTATGCCACCAAATAAATCCTCAACCGATAACCAATAATCAAACCTGCATTCGTTGTGACAGCCCAATACATCCCTTTAATATGCACGCAAACTTGCAAAAGGTATGGGCACTATTATTCACAGCTATTATTTTTTATTTACCCGCGAACCTATACCCGATAATGTACACAGTCAGCCTAGGTTCAAGCAGTCCCTCGACTATTATGGAAGGTGTGATTGTATTGTGGCAATTAGGCTCCTACCCAATTGCAGCCGTTATTTTCATTGCTAGTGTCTTTATCCCCTTAGTAAAAATATTTGCCCTGTGTTGGCTTTTCATCAGCGCAAAAAAGATGCACACTTTGTCTAATAAAGATGCAATTCAAAAACTAAAGGTGTATCGAATAACTGAGTTTATTGGTCGCTGGTCGATGATAGATATTTTTGTAGTAGCTATATTAGTTGCACTTGTGCAATTACAAAGTTTAATGGCAATCTACCCCGGACCCGCTGCACTTTCATTTGCGATTGTGGTTATATTTACCATGTTATCGGCGATGTTATTTGATTCAAGAATGCTTTGGCCTGATAGCAGCAATAAAAACCTAGAAATACACAGTGAAATAAAAGGTTCCTCTCACTTAACCAATGATACAAAAGAGATAAAACATGACGAGTAATAGTACTCAGACAGAAGCTAATATAAAGAAACAAAACTCAATATCAGCGATATGGATTGTGCCAATAGTTGCTCTGGTCATTGCCCTATGGATGCTATTTCAATTTATTAATAATAAAGGCCCTGAAATCACTATTATCATGCCCACTGCAGAAGGCATTAATATTGGGAAAACAGAGATAAAATCCTTAAATGTAAAAGTAGGTATGGTTACCGATATCACGCTCAGTGAAAACTATGATCATATAAAAATCAAAGCGCAAATGAATAAAGATACCGAGCGAATGCTTAATGATAAAACACAATTTTGGGTGGTCAAACCAAGGGTTGGCAGTGCAGGCATTTCAGGTTTAGAGACGATCTTATCCGGTGCTTATATTCAGATTCAGCCCGGCGAATCCACCACAAAAAAACTCGATTTCACTGCGTTAGAGTTACCTCCTATTACTCCTCTTAGCAGTAAAGGAGTACGCGTTTTATTAAGTCATGATAAAGCAGGAAAGCTAAATATAGGGGATCCAGTCAGCTATCAAGGTTTTACCGTCGGGCGCGTAGAAAAAACATCTTTTGATTTAGCAGAAAAAAAAGCACTGTATCAACTGTTCATTTTTGAACCCTATGATGGTTTACTTCTTTCCGGCTCACAGTTTTGGCTCACCTCAGGTATTGATGTAAAACTGAATGCCGATGGTTTTAATGTGCAAGTCGACTCGTTACAAAGCCTACTATCCGGAGGGGTGACTTTTGGTATTCCTGCGGGAGAAGATGTTGGACAACCCTTTGACGATGAATTAGTTAAACTGCCTCTCTTTGATAATTATGAACAAGTTAAAGAAGGACTTTATAAACAATACGTTAAGTTTATTATGGAATTTGATGAAAGCATTCGAGGTTTGACTGCAGGTGCTCCCGTAGAGTATCGAGGTATACGTATCGGCACCGTATTAGAAGCGCCCTATGATGTCGCCTTTTCTGAAAATAATGCATCATCAAACAAAATTCAGATTTTAGTAAAACTCGAACTAGGTAGGCTGTTTGATAAAGGTAGCAACATTTCTTTAAATACGTTCCAACAAGCCTTTGAGCAACACTTTAAAAATGGCTTAAAAGGGAAGCTAGAGACAGGCAATTTATTAACCGGTGCTTTATTTGTTGATACTGAATTTGATGCACCTGAGCCAAACTTCAAGATGACAGAAGTTGGTAAATACAATGTGTTTCCAACAAAAAAAGGCGAATTTGCAATGGTTCAACAGCAGCTTTCATCATTATTTAACAAGGTCAATGATCTACCTTTAAATGATGCCGTCGAGTCAATGGCACGATCAATGAATTCTTTAGATAAAGCCTTAGTATCAGCCAATACTACCATCAAAAACTTAAATGGCTTGGTTTCTGAAGAAGCAACTCAAAACCTACCGGCAGATATTCAAACTAGTTTAAAACAGCTACAAAAAACATTAGATGGGTTCAGTCCGAACTCAGTAATGTACAATGATTTAGAGCAAACAATGAAAAAGTTTGAGCAAGTCATGTCTGAATTACAACCTGTTTTGAAACAAATTAATGATAAACCAAATTCACTTATATTTGGCACAGGCACCGTACAAGATCCGATCCCAGCGAAGAGAGTAAATTAATGAAAATATGGCTTACGTTATTCACCCTCTTTATCGCGGGGTGCAGCAATACTGCAATACAACAAGATTCATTGTTTTTACTACCAGTGAATAGCACTGCAGTCGTCACCTCTAAAAGTGCACCGATTGTAGTAGTTAAAACAAATTTGGATGAGTATTTAGATCAAGTTGGTTTAGTGTATAGGGTCTCTGATACCGAAGTAATATTAGCCAAACATAATCGCTGGGCACAAAAAATATCCACGCAAATTAATCAACAAATGATACTTAATCTACGGGCAAAACAAAGCGCTTACTGGCCAGTGCAATTAAACGCAGCAATGGTTTTGAATAATCAACCGCAATTACACCTCTCTCTCTCTAGATTCAATGGCGTATATACCGGTAATGCTGAATTAAGTGGCGAGTGGTTACTGATTGATTCACAGGGTAAGGTTATTCAAAGTGACAATTTCGAAATAATCAAACCGCTAAAAAGTGAAGGTTATCAACAATTGGTGATGGCACTTGCAGAAGGTTTAGATGAATTGGCATCACAGATTGCGCAGCAAGTGAATTAATAGCTCACTGTTATAAGTTCACAGGGGCTCCAAAGTAACATAACCATCAAATATTCAAAGCCAGTGATTATTGGCTGTCATTGTTAACCACTCACCACCCTATAGCGTAGATTATCGATAGTTTCATGGATAATGCCCGACACATTCGACAAACCCTAATGATAATAGTAATGATAACTTTTACTATTTAAAAGTTAAAAGTAAGTCGCTATAATCGATACTAATCCCATTAAGTATGCGACCAATATTGGGCATAGATTACGTCAAAGAATAATTTTCTTTACAAAATTTTTGTCCTAAGTAGTTAAGTATTTCAAGCAACTGGAATAAAAAGTTGAGTCGTAAAATGGGTATAGGTTATAGGTGCCGTTTTAATTATTTATCAATCAACTAATCACACTAACTAAGTGAACTATCAATCTAAGCGAACTATGAATTTAAACCAAGTCGACCTCAACTTACTGTTGCTTTTAAAACAGCTTCTTCAGGAAAAACACGTCACTAATACGGCATTAACACTCAATATGAGTCAATCGTCGGTGAGTCGAGCATTGCATAAACTGCGTAAGCTGTTCTCTGATCCATTATTAGTAAAATCCAGTAACGGTTATGCATTAACACCTAAGGCAGAAACCATTAAACGTGATTTAAATACGGTGCTTACTAGCTTAGAAAAGTTGATCGATGGCAATGAGTTTTTCCCATCAAGCAGTGATAAAACTATTCGTATTTTTGGACTAGCTCCGCAAATGGATATATTGCTACCGAAATTAGTTAATATACTGAGAGATAGAGCTCCACAGATGACGCTCGATGTAGATACGGTATCCAAACCACACTTTACAGGCCTGATTTCCGGTGCGCATCATTTTATTATTACTAGCCAAGAGCCACCCGCTGCTGACCAAGACTTATATCGTCAACATTATTTAGAACGTGACTTTCGTTTAATTATGTCTGCTAACCATCCCTTAGCAGATGCCCCTCTTGATGCAGAAAAATTACGCAATTGCCAATTTGGACAAGTTTCACTACAGGGAGACAAAAAATTATCCATTGAACCACGCTTTAAAGCCTTAGGTATAACAGGTGACAATGGCAAAATAGCGACCCCTGTACGTCTTAATAATTTCTCATCTGCTGCTTCCATTGCGGCCAACTCAGATATTATTTTTCACCTTCCAACGGACTACGCCCTACAGGCAGCAAAGTCGCACAACATAGTTTGTAGAGAGGTGCCAACAAACCTACAGCACCCTACCAAGCGACTCTATTTATACTGGCACAAACGTTATCATCAAGATCCTATGTGTGTGTGGTTTCGTTCAATCATTACCGAGATTAGCAATCTAGAAAATAAGTACTTATAAAACAATTTTTTAGTGGAAAAATTATTCACAAACTAAAAACTAAGCGACGATTATTCAGAAGATCCATGCCACTGTAAGCTTGATAATTTAAATTAGTCCATAGTTCCAAAGTGACATAACGACCATTAACTAAGTGAAAAATCGAGCACTCACTAAGTGACATAAGGACCATTCATAAGCTGCATAATAGCTATCCAGAAAATGAATATGAGAATGATTGCTTTTAACATCACCATCAAGTCTAATGATAACCATTATCACAAAGGCAATGTTAAACCGACTTATTACTCATCATTATTTCAGGACGAGATAGAAAAATGAAAAAATCTGCACCATTTCAACGTAAACGCATCGCAATAATTATTAGCTCATTATGTTCAAGTTTAGCCTTTTCTGTACAAGCAGAAGAACCAAAGGTGAGTACTTACGAAACGGTTGAGGTGTGGGGAACACAAATCAATAATGATAGCTCGCTATTAAGTAATGATATTGAATCTAAGCAGGCAGATCATCTCAGTGACTTGTTACGTGACCAACCGGGTATCGATGTGGGTGGTTCACATGCACTTAATCAATCGATTAATATTCGTGGTGTTACCGAGTCTGACTTAAATATTACGATCGATGGTGTTGATCAAAGTAACAACGTATTTCACCATGTTGGTAACCTATTAATTAATCCAGATATTATTAAAGCGGTTGACCTGAAATTAGGTAGCAACTCTATTATTAACAGTGGTCTTGGTGGGGGGGTTGCCTTTGAAACCAAAGATGCTGATGACCTATTAAAAGACGGCCAAAAGTTAGGAGCAAGAGTTTACGGTGGTTATGCAGATAACGATTACTACACCTACTCTGGCACTGTCTACTCTCGTTTAAATGACCACTTTGATATGCTCGCTTATTACAGCGCGATAGATCGTAACAACCCTGATGACGGTGATGGCGTAGAACAAGTGGGTCAAGAAGGAAAAATGCAAAATGTTCTGCTTAAAGCAGGTTTTGATATTAATGATTCAAATCGTTTAGAGCTAAGTTACGATTATTATAATGATGATGGCGATTACACTATTAAATCTAATTTAGGCGCTGGTTACAGCCATGATAATTTGATTTATCCGATTGAATATACACGTGAATCAATTGCATTAAATTATGAATTATCGCTAACCAATACAGAAGTGCACTCTACTCTGTACAGCAACGAAATGAATTACAACCCAGATCGCCGCGATTACGGTAGTACAAACGACGAAGGGATCACCAATAACATTGGCTTTAAAGTATTAGCAGAAACTTATCTTGAAACCGCAAGTATTGAACATACTGCTCGCTACGGTGTTGAAGGCCAGCAACAAGAGTCAGAGAAAAAAGTTAATAGCAATCGTTCGGGTGAGAAAGAATCAATCGATAGCTATGCAGTTTATGTTGAAGACGAAGTACAGTTAACTGAAAAATTATCTGTCACACCGGGTGTGCGTTACGATCATCATGCCATGGATGCTAACTCTTCTAACGATACTTTCAAAGAAACCAGCTTTGCATTAGCAGCTAAATACCTGATTAATGATCAATGGACTGCACGTGCTAGTGCCACTGAATTATTCCAAGGCCCTTCATTACCAGGTTCATTCCTAAGTGCTCCAGAAGTTATCAACGAAGACTTAAAAGCTGAGACAGGTGTTAACTATGAGTTAGGTTTATCATTTGAACAGCAAAACTTAGCAGGATTAGATAGCGTCGGTTTCTCTGTAAGTGTATTTGAAACCAATATCGATGATTACATTGATAACTCAACAACGGGTAAAACAGGCCTTGAAAACTTAGGTGACGTACAAATCCGTGGTGTGGAGTCTTCAATTAACATGCGTCAAGGTGAGTTTACAAGTCGCTTAACTTACGCTCATTCTGATTCTAAATATACCTCAATCAATGCCAATGCAACGGGTGCGCCGACTAAAGGTCAAGCCTTAACTAATGAAGTGGGTGATAGCTTCTCTTTAAACCTAGGTTATGCCATCCCAGCATTAGATGTATCACTTAATTGGACCAGTATGTTGACCTTAGATTTGCATAAAGATGTTGACGCTGATGTCGCTAAAGAAGGTTACGACGTACATGACCTATCTATTCAGTGGACTCCAAAACAAGTGGAAGATTTAACCATTACCGCTGGGCTTGAGAATATCTTTGATGAAACTTATGCGTCACATGCTTCATACAATAATTCAATTAATGGTTACACCGATTTTGAACCAGGTAGAACAGTGAAATTAACTGCATCTTACCTCTTTTAATTGAAAAAATGGTCTCGATAACTTTGCAACCATTATAGTAAATACAACCCAGTTTAATCACTGGGTTGTATTCGTAATAGCTCCACACTAAAGAATAGGAATAAAGAACATGACCTTTGCTAAAAATGTTTTTCACGGATTATTAAAAGTAATACTGTTAGTGGTTGTGACCAGCCCTGCTTTTGCTACCACTTATGAACACAGCCTAGGAACCGTAGAGATAAATGGAGTGCCAAAACGAGTAGTTGTATTAGGATTCGGTAGCTTAGACTTTGTGGATGCACTCGGTGTTACCCCTATCGCGATGCCAAAAAGCCTACTGCCAACCACACTAGAAAAATACAAAGCAGATAAGTATGTCGACACAGGCACGTTGCAAGAAGTTAACTATGAGACTCTGTTTACGCTAAAGCCTGATTTGATTATCGCTGAAGGACGAATGGCTAAGCTTTATCCTGACCTTGCAGCGATTGCACCTACTTACCTATTTCAGGTAGAAGCTAAACACTACTGGGAGTCAACGCAAAAACATTGGCTTAACCTAAGTAAAATATTAGGAAAAGAAGAAAAAGGTGCGCAACTTATCGCCGATATACAAAATCGTATTGATAAAATAAAACAAAAAACGCAACGTACTCCTTTAAAAGTCCTCACCGCTATGAGTAATGGTAGTAATATCACTTCATTTAGCCCAACCAGTCGATTTTCATTTATTTATGATGACGCTGGCTTTATGCCATCAACTTCTACCAATGTCGCTTCAAAAAATCATACTCACGGTAACTTAATTTCCTTCGAATATATTGCAGATGCTCAGCCAGATGTACTGTTAATACTGGATCGAGACCAAGCTATTGGCAAAGCAAGTGGCCAAGCACAACAACTATTTAATAACGCATTGGTGAATTCAATCCCTGCTGCAAAAAATGGCCGTATCATCTACCTTGATACTACAGCTTGGTACTTAGCGGGAGGTGGTTATCGATCAATTAAACAGATGATACTCGACCTTAATAATGCCATCCGTTAACAATTAAAATATGAACGGCTTGATAGGTTTGCTTAAACTCGCAACCTTTCAAGCTCTTCAATGTAGATAATAATGAAGTTTACCCACTTTCTCGCTATTGCCATTTTACTGGCTCTTACCTGCGCATCACTAATGGTCGGCGTTGCTGATTTTTCATTGAGTGATATATTCCATGCGGATCCACACGCTCTTAGTATATTAACAACCAGCCGCTTACCACGATTATTAGCAATTATGTTAGCCGGAGCAGGGTTAAGTATTGCAGGTTTGATCATGCAGCAGATTGTACAAAATCGATTTGCAGCACCTTCCACAACCGGCACCATAGATTGGGCAATGTTTGGTTACATGGTCGCATTGGTTGCATTTGCAGAGATGAGTAGTTGGGTTCATTTATTAATTATTTTTGCATTCTCAGTGTTTGGCACCATCTTGTTCATACATTTTTTACAACGCTTGAAGTTTAAGAGTACGGTGATGGTGCCCTTAATTGGCATTATGTACGGCAATGTTGTTTCTTCCATGACTACCTTTATCGCCTACAAATACGACTTAGTTCAATCTTTAAATTCATGGACAGTGGCCAATTTTGCTTCTGTATTACGCGGTAACTATGAATTCCTTTATATCGCCCTACCTGTTGCCGTCTTAGCCTATTTTTATGCAAATAAATTCAGCGCTGCCAGCGTCGGTGAAAGCTTTGCAAAAAATATAGGGTTAAATTACCAGCGTATCATCATGATTGGCGTTATTTTAGTGGCACTGCTTTCTTCTTCAGTGGTAATGATTGTAGGTATGATCCCGTTTTTAGGGTTAATTGTGCCTAACATCGTTTCGCTATTTATTGGTGACAATATGCGTCGTAACCTGCCCTGGACTGCTTACGTTGGTGTGGTGCTTGTACTGAGTTGTGATATTTTAGGCCGCCTGATTATTTTCCCTTATGAAATCCCTATCTCGATGATCATTAGCCTTTTAGGTGGTGCTGTGTTTATTTATCTGATCCTACGGGACAAGTCTAATGCGTGATCCTATTAAGCTATTCATTGTCGGCGCTATCGCATTTATCATTTGCGCACTTTTTTTAGGTAAAGGGCTGACCGTTGATAATTATCAGTTTTTCTTATCACGCCGGATCCCAAAAGTATTGGCCATTATTTTATCAGCAATGGCGATTGCCTCTTCATCTCTGATTTTTCAAACCGTCACCAATAATCGAATCCTTACCCCTTCGATACTGGGGTTTGATTCCTTGTATGTCATGATCCAAGTGTTATTAGTGGCTGTATTCGGTGGTTTTAGTGCAGTTGTCATTGATAGTGAAATGAACTTTTTACTATCAACTAGCATCATGATATTTTGCTCGATGGTCTTATTTCATTTTTATTTTAAAAGCCGACAACGCAACATATTCACCCTGTTATTAATTGGCGTAGTACTCAGCAGTCTGTTCAATAGTGCGACTGGATTCTTTACCATGGTCATTGATCCCGATGAATTTACCTATATTCAAGATTCAATGTTTGCCAGCTTTAATAATATTAATGCAGAGTTAGTTTACTGGTGTGTAGTGCCACTTTTACTGTGTTTTGCTTATCTAATGAAACTCGCTAATAAACTAGATGTCATGTGGTTAGGCATTGATAACGCAACTAGCTTAGGGGTGAATACACAGAAGTTAACCATGCATATCATGTTTGTTATCACTTTAATGGTTTCAATTTCTACTGCATTGATCGGCCCAGTTTTATTTTTGGGCTTAATTGTAGTGGCATTAACACGACAATTATTTCGGACTTATCAACATCGATTTCTACTACTCGCAAGCGCTCTAGTCTCTATTGTGATGCTTGCTGGCGGACAATGGATGGTTGAAAACTTATTTAATTTTAATACCACTATTAGTGTCATTATTAACTTCCTCGGTGGTGGTTATTTCCTATTTTTATTAATGAAACATAAATTTGATTAAGGTCTAGTCTCGTGATCACAGTTAGCGGATTAAGTAAAAAATATAACGATAAATACGTTGTAAGCAATGTCGATGCCCTTTTCCCTCTGGGTAAAGTGACCAGTATTATTGGCCCTAATGGCGCAGGTAAAAGCACCCTATTATCAATGGTTAGCCGTTTAACAGAAAGTGATGCAGGACAAGTCATGATTGCGGACAAACCATTAAATCAATGGGACAGTGCAAGTTTAGCAAAGCGATTATCGGTATTAAGACAATCTAATAATATTAATATGCGCTTCACTGTACGTGAGCTAGTTGCATTTGGCCGTTTTCCTTATTCGCAGGGCAGACTCACAAAAGAAGATAATAGCTTCATTGACCGAGCAATGATTAATTTGGACATTACTCACTTGCAGGATCGCTATATTGATCAATTATCCGGCGGGCAACGACAAATGGCCTTTATCGCTATGGTTGTCGCACAGGATACTGATTATGTTTTTCTTGATGAGCCCTTGAATAATCTTGATATCAAACACTCGGTAGATATCATGAAAACACTAAAGAAATTAGCAAAAAAACACCATAAAGCAGTGGTCATAGTGATCCATGATATTAATTTTGCATCTTGTTATTCCGATAATATTATCGCCATGAAACAGGGACAACTCATTAAAAGTGGTACCGTGTCAGAAGTCATTCAAGAACAGGTACTCAGCGAGATCTATGAAATTCCCTTTAAAGTACAGGAAGTAGAAGGTAACCGTATTTCGCTTTATTATAGTTAAGTATTTTTTAAGGCAGAAAAACGATTAAAAATGCTTATCTATTTCAACAAATGTCTACGCCTACCTAATAACATAAATTTAAATCAATGATTTTCAAGAACCAATAATTGAATAAAAGCAGCAATTACTATTACAGCTTTTATTTAGTTATTGGTCGATCTCACCCTCGATATATTCAAAAAGTACAATAATTTTCACCAGCAATATGAATGCGAATAGTCGATTAATATAATATTCCCCCTCAAAATAGTTGTAATAATGTGTAAAAACAATAAAACAACAAAATTCCTAATATAGAAATTTATTATCTATCCTTAAATTTCACTCTAAAAATAAATATATTTAAAATCAATACATTAAATAAAATAAAAACAATTATCATTATGAATAATCGCTTAGAAATAAGGATAAAAGGCAAACATGCGCAATATCTCATTATTTAAGAAAGTGAGATATCGCGCCTAAATTAGTAAATATTAGTAATAATTAGTTTGAATTGTTGTTTTTTTAGTCATATCTTATTAATGGTCAAACGTCATATACACAAGGGGATTATTAATGAGTAATGTAACTAGTATTCAAGAATTAGATGAACAAGTAATAAACAGATTTCGTAAAGTTTCTACCGCTACTTTACATACCGCTCTTTTTAAAAGAGGGTTCCGTAATACCTTCATCCAGAATGTCAGCCGAGTTAACAAAAAGAAAGTAAAAATGGTTGGGCAAGCATACACATTGCGTTACATACCAGCTCGCGAAGACCTTGATACGGTTGCCGCTTTCAAAGATCCGCAACATCCACAAAGGGTCGCAGTAGAAACCGTGCCAGAGGGCATGATCCTCGTTTCAGACTGCCGCCAAGATGCCTCAGCAGCAAGTGCAGGCAGTATTTTATTAGCTCGATTAGAATTTAGAAAGTGTGGTGGTTTTGTATCGGATGCTGGTATTCGCGATTTTGATGATTCATCAAATATGGACTTACCTATTTTTTGTGCCAAACCTAGTGCCCCTACCAATTTAACCAAGCACCACGGTGTTGAACTTCAAGTACCTATCGGTTGTGGCAGTGTTGCTGTTTACCCTGGTGACGTATTAGTCGGCGATGGTGATGGTGTAATGGTTATTCCACTTGAAATTGCTGAAGAAATATCACTTGAAGCAGCTGCGATGGAACGTTTTGAAGCCTATGTGATTGCTAAAGTACGCACTGGCAGCAAAGTCATTGGCCTTTATCCACCAACAG
This sequence comes from Vibrio sp. 2-Bac 85, assembly GCF_037546705.1. Taxonomy (NCBI): domain Bacteria; kingdom Pseudomonadati; phylum Pseudomonadota; class Gammaproteobacteria; order Vibrionales; family Vibrionaceae; genus Vibrio; species Vibrio sp. 2-Bac 85. Next base: position 390,605 of record NZ_JALAAB010000001.1, read on the forward strand.
ACAAAGTATTAGAAGAATATAACCAAGCAAAATTAGCTGAGGCTAATTAATTCAAACAAGCTTTTCATTTATTAGTACAAACAGTGACCAATATTAAACCGAGTGAATAGTTTATTTAAACATTTCACTTATTGTTTGATTATCAACCGTTTTATAAAAAAAGGAAAATAGTTATGTTATACAAAGGATTAAAAAACAAACTTATGTGCGCATTGGGAGCTTGTATTCTTAGCTCTTCAGTCATAGCAGCAGATTTCCCATCACGAGATATTCGTCTCATTGTTCCATGGGCAGCAGGTGGTGGCGCAGATGGCATTTCACGTAAAATTAGTAATATTGCTGAGCAAGAATTACCTAAATCAATTTATGTTGAAAATATCAATGGAGCCGTTACCGCAACCGGTTTAATGCAAATGACGCGAGCACGTCCAGATGGTCAAACAATTGGTATTTTAACCTATGACAGTGTGATCACTTTGCCACGTGGAAAAATGGTACCCGGTTACTCTCTGGATAAAATGTCACTGATTGCACGCATCACAAAAGAAGCTGATTCCATTGTTGTTTCTAAACAGTCCGGTTTTAACAGCTTTGAAGAGTTGATTGCGGCGGCAAAAGCCAAACCAAATACAGTACGAATTGGTGTTGCTCCAAAGGGTTCAGGTCCTTACTTAGCGGTACATCGCTTAGAAAAACTCACCGGTGTTAAGTTTAACGTTATTACTTACCCTGGTTCATCAAGTGCAGAAACAGAAGCATTATTATCAGGTGAGCTTGATGGTGCAATTTCAAGTTTAGGTGATTTCAGCGGCATCATTGAATCAGGTGACGCTAAAGGAGTTATTGAATTAGCCTCTGAGCAGAATCCATCTTTCCCAGATGTCCCACCAATCAGTACCCTCGGTTATGAACTAGAAACAGGTAGCTTTATATTATTAGCCGCGCCCAAAGGAACGCCTAAAGACACCATTGCTATTATTGAAAATTCATTCAAAAAAGCTTACGACAGCACTGAATTTCAAGAGTGGATAATGAAAGTGGGTGTTACACCTAGCTGGTTAGGATCTAAAGATGTGCAAGCCTGGATTGACGAACTTCAATCTAGCACGTTCAAAGAGATGGATGCATTAGGTCTATAAGGACTTAGTAATATACGCCTCACGTAAATACGAGGCGTAAATGGAGGGGTTATGCTTTTAAACAAGAATGTAGTATTTCATTTTTTACTTTTTTTTCTATCAGTCGGATATTTTGTCATTGCGATCAATTTAGGGGCTCCATTTGTTAATAATGGATTGCAGCCATCCTCTTTTCCTTTACTGATTGGTCTTTTTGCGATGATGTTCAGTTCAATTTTGCTGTATAGAGAAGTGAAATTAATGAAAAGTAAGGCTTCTTCTTTAGAAGACGACACTCAAACAGATAATGCTTTATCAGGGAAAGGCCGATTTGCACCACTTGCGGTGATGTTATCAATCTTTTTATATATTTTGCTATTTTCACCTTTAGGGTACTTTTTCTCATCTATTTTGTTTGTTTTATCAATCATTATTATTTTTTCATCACTGGAAAAAGTGCTTCAAAAAATAGTGATATCAACAATTATAGTCTCCTTTGGATATCTGGTATTTGAACAGATGTTTGGTGTAAGACTTCCGACGTTATGGGGATAGACCATGGAATTTATTAATCTTGTTTTAGGTAGTTTTTCATTATTGCTGTCTCCTCAAATTCTTCTTTATGTGGTTGCAGGGTTTCTGATTGGTACTATCTTTGCCTCAATTCCAGGATTAACGGCAACACTTGCATTAGCACTTTTACTACCACTTACCTACAGCCTTGACGTATCCACTGCACTAATGGCATGTGCCAGTATTTATATGGCAGGTATGTGTGGAGGGAGTATTACAGCAACCACCATTAACATTCCAGGTGCACCTTCATCGATGATGACCGCTTTGGACGGCTACCCGATGCAATTGCAAGGCAAAGGGCCTTTAGCTTTAGGTCATGCAGCTTTTGGCTCTATGGTCGGTGGAGCATTAGGCGCAATATTACTAATTGTACTCGCCCCCTTTGTAGCTGAGGTTGCGCTATTAGTTAAAACAACGGGTAAATTTTCACTATTAGCCTTTGCAATTGTAGTCATTGTGATTGCACAGCGCGGCAAAGTAGTTAAAGCGGGTATGGCTGCCTGTATTGGTTTAATGCTAGCAACGGTCGGGTTAGATGCAATGGAGCCAATGACTCGTTTCACTTTTGGTTCTAGCGAACTCACTGCCGGTCTCGATTTAATGCCAATGATTATAGGTACATTTGCAATCAGTGAAATCCTGATCCAAGCAAAGTCCAATGGTTGTGCTGAAAAAATGGTTGAGGCATTAAAGAAAGTAACGATATCTCGTCGAGACTTTATTCCACCTTTATCTGAAATACGCAAAATAGGGGTAATGTGCTACCTAAAATCTAGCCTTATTGGATATGCAGTAGGAACATTGCCTGGCGCAGGTGGTTCAATGGGTAGTTTCCTCGCTTATGCGGAAACAGTACGTACTTCTGATGAACCTGAAACCTTTGGTAAAGGTAACCCGAAAGGCATTGTCGCATCTGAAAGTGCTAATAATGCGGTATGTGGCGGTGCATTAGTGCCCATGTTGACCTTTGGTATTCCGGGTGACCCAGTGACAGCTATTATGTTAGGTGTATTAGTGATCAATGGTATCCAACCAGGTCCACAGTTGATGGTAGGACAAGCCGAATTGATCGCGCCGATGTTAGCTTCATTACTGTTTAGTGCATTAATATTGATCCCATTAACCTTATATTTACTTGGCCCATACTTTATAAAAATAGTCGCAATCCGCAAAGACGTTTTGTACGGCATCATTGCTTTATTAGCCGTGGTAGGTAGTTACGTTGCGACGTTCTCAACATTTCAAATGATGATGTCATTAATCATAGGTATCTTAGCTTACTACTTAAGAAAACATGATTTCCCTGTCATCACTTTACTTCTTGGATTTATCCTTGGCCCCAATTTAGAAGAATTTTTAAGACGCTCATTATCATTATCAAATGGTAACCCGATGACCTTCTTTACTAATTATGACAGCCTATTTTTTGTCATTTTAACTTTGATCTTTGTGTACTTCTTAGCGATAAAGAAACCATTAAAGAAACCTTTTTAGGCTAATTCATCAATTAAATAAGGCTCTGAAGAGCTCAATATATTAAATACTTAGGAGAACAAAAATGGAATTAACTGGACGACTATTAATAGGTAAAAAAAGCGTCGCTATTGCTGAACCAGAGATTAGAGCAATTAACCCTGCGACCGGTGAGTTGTTAGAGCCAGCTTATTATTCAGGCGGTATTGCTGAGGTCAACCAAGCATGTGAATTAGCGACACAAGCCAGTATCGAATTTCGTAATACTTCTTTAGAAGAGCGCGCTGTATTTCTCGAAACAGTGGCAGAAGAAATAATGGCCATTGGTGACCCACTAATAGAACGAACAATGCTTGAAACTGGACTACCTAGAGCGCGCATTGAAGGTGAGCGTGGACGAACCTGTGGGCAATTACGTTTATTTGCTTCAGTAGTACGTGCAGGTGAATGGCTAGATTTACGTATTGACCCTGCGATGCCAGATAGACAACCATTACCTCGTCCGGACTTGCGCTTACAAAATATAGCATTAGGTCCAGTGGCGGTGTTTGGTGCAAGTAATTTCCCATTAGCATTTAGTGTTGCAGGTGGTGATACTGCTTCTGCATTTGCAGCGGGTTGCCCTGTCGTGGTCAAAGCGCACTCAGCTCACCCAGGCACCTCTGAAATGGTAGGCCGAGCGATTCAATCTGCCGTTGCTAAATGCGGTTTAGCAGAAGGTGTGTTTTCTTTATTATATGGTTCGGGAAATGAACTTGGACAAGCATTAGTAAGTGACTCACGTATCAAAGCCGTAGGTTTTACAGGGTCGCGTAGCGGAGGCCTAGCATTAATGAATATTGCGCAATCTCGTCAACAACCGATCCCTGTTTATGCAGAGATGAGCAGCATCAATCCTGTTTTCTTATTGCCTGAAGCACTTCAAGCACGCTCAACTCAGCTAGGTGAAAGCTTTATTACTTCATTGGCGATGGGTGCAGGACAATTTTGTACCAACCCTGGGCTAGTTATTGCGGTCGGTGGAAAGGCACTTGAAGATTTTTTAACAACAGCAACAAAAGCAATTAATAATGTAGCTGCCCAAACCATGTTAACACCAGGCATTCATCAAGCTTATCAACAGGGCGTAAGCGCATTAGCTAATAACAAAGCAGTCAAATCACAAGGATATGGAGTTAGCAGCGAGCAACCAAACGGCTGTCAGTCAGGGCTATTTGTCACTACTGCTGAAGATTTCTTAAAAGATGAAACACTACGTGATGAAGTATTTGGTTCAACGTCTTTAGTGGTTGAATGTAAAGATATCGAGCAAATGCTGTTAGTCGCTACTGGGCTTGAAGGGCAATTAACGGCGACGTTACAAATGGATGATTCAGATCTAGAAGTGGCTTCTGCATTATTGCCAATACTAGAAGAAAAAGCAGGTCGAGTAATGGTAAATGGTTGGCCTACAGGCGTTGAAGTTTGTCATGCAATGGTACATGGCGGCCCCTTCCCTGCAACATCAGATTCACGAAGCACTTCCGTAGGTAGTGGTGCCATTCAACGCTTTTTACGTCCAGTATGTTATCAAAACTTACCACAGGCATTGCTTCCAAAAAGCCTTCGAGATGATAATCTAAATACTACATCTCATTTATTAGACGGTAAACGTATCAATTAAAAACTTTATGGTCATACTAAAGCCTGATATTTATCAGGCTTTTATCCGTTGTATTCTATTTTAAATCAAGCATGGACCCTATCAAGGAATATATTAATGAAACCAAATATATTGGTACTTCGCGCTCTTGAAGCAAAACAAATGGCCATACTCGAGCAGAATTTCACACTACATTTTTTCAACATTACTGCCCCCGTAAAGCAATTACCTGAACAAGTTGCGGCATCCATTATCGCGATAGTCACTAGCGGTACAATTGCTTTAACTAATGAGCTTATTGATCGATTACCTGACCTTAAAATCATCTCATCATCAGGTGTGGGCTACGATGCTATTGATATTGAATTATGCAATAAACGCGGTATTAAAGTATGTAATACTCCAGGATTAATGACAAATGACACGGCTGATTTAGCCATAATGTTGATTCTTGCAACTCGTCGTAGATTAATGTTCGGTGACCAATGGCTACGCAGTAATCAATGGGCAGAAAAAGGGCCAATGCCTTTAACCTCTTCATTGTCCGGAAAGAAGCTAGGTATTGTTGGCTTAGGTCGAATAGGCCAAGCTATAGCTACTCGGGCGCAAGCAATGCAACTAGAAATTGCTTACTTCGGTCGTAATAAAAAAAACAATTGCGACTATCAATATGAAAGCCAATTAATCGACCTTGCTAATTGGGCTGACATTTTAGTCGTTTGTTGCCCTGGTGGTAAAGATACCGTCGGACTTATTAACAAACAAATACTTATTGCGCTAGGGAAACAAGGTACTTTAATTAATGTAGCAAGGGGTTCGGTAGTGGATCAGACGGCCTTAATAGAAGCGCTTGCTAACAATACCATTGATAGTGCGGGGCTAGATGTTTTCACTGAAGAGCCTTGTCGTGGTGATATTTTTAAAGGTTTACATAATGTTGTTTTATCACCACACCACGCTAGTGGAACGGTGGAAACTCGAGCGAATATGTCGCAAATGGTTGTAGATAATTTAGAAGCCTATTTTTCTGGGAAAGCTTTAATAACACCCGTTAATTAAATAAAGTTAATCCAAGATAATGATCGGAAAATAATGACCGATAAATAATGATCGGCAAATAATGTGCAGTAAACAACTGGCTACGATCAATAAATATTAATCAATACAATGATATAATTTTTATTTAAGAAAGCTAATAGCAAACACTGATGGAAACGTTAACACTATTATCGTTTGTGTTAACCATCAAGATTGCTCTGTTGCGCAGTGGAATTAGCATTACATCACAATACTATCAACACCTTAAAGGTAATTCTTAGTACTGTGCTAGAGTCAATAAAGAATAAAATAGCTTAACCGCTGGACGTTGGAAAATAACTTATGAGCAAAACTAATCACCTACCCAAAAGCCACCAACAATCATTGGGTGCGATCGTTTATGAACAAATACTGACGGCTATAATAGAAGGGGTTTATGAACTCAATACAAAACTCCCTGCAGAGACTCAATTATGTAAAGACTTTAAAGTTTCTCGCCCTATTCTTCGCGAAGCTTTAGCACGCCTTCGAGAAGATGAGTTAATTACTTCACGCCGTGGCTCAGGTAGTTATGTAATAAAAAAACCTGACAGTGATGTGTTAAAATTCTCTCCTCTTTCTAGCATTGCAGATATCCAACGCTGTTTTGAATTCCGAGCTAACTTAGAAGCTGAAGCAGCAGGATTAGCGGCAAGCAGAAGAACTAATATACAGCTTGAAGCCATTCTAGATGCCTATGAGAAAATAAATGTTGCTAACGCTTCCAGTAAACTGGCTACCGATGAAGATTTCAGTTTTCATTATGCAATTATCGATGCAGCCAATAACTATTTTTATAGTACCGTTCTGAAATCATTGGAAAAAAGTGTCAAAGAAGGAATCAATATCACCAGAAACTTATCGTTACGCCACCCTCCTTCTCGATTAGAGCTTGTACAACAAGAACACCTAGCAATTGTAGATGCAATAAAAGCAGGGGATGCAATAGCAGCAAGAGACGCAATGAAGAGCCATCTTAATAATGCGCGTACTCGTATGTTTGATGGAGTTTAAGGAGAGGATTTAAGGGGTAGCTTTTGAATTCTCTCATCAACAGTATTTTATAGGCTGTGCTTTTATCCATATTCTATTCTGAAGTATAAAATCAACTAGCCAAGTGACAGCAATAAGTTAAGTAACTTCAGTTCTGGATAAGTATAAAAATTTGTACTTATGATCTGAATTCAAGAAATTCAAGAAAGAAAAATGATCTGATATTACGTTTTAATCCTTAAAAACTAAGCAAGCATCATTAGTAAGCAGATCATTAATTATACAATTTCTCTTTTCTGAATAACTAAGTACATATTATGAGAATCTAGGCTAAATACTTATCTATTCAGAGTACTTAACTATTCAGAACACTTAATTACTCTTGAACGTTAATAACAATATTACCCGTTGCGCCAGAGCCCATCACTGCAATATGCGCCTCCGTTGTCTCTGCCAATTCAAAACGTTTCGCAATGACGGGGCTAATATCGCCTTTTTCAGCGGCCGTAAACAAGGCTTCATGTATTAAGGTAACTTGTTCTGGACTTGCATTTGCTAGTGCTATACCCATTACACAGGCATCTTTTGCCATCAAATCACGCGGATTGATTTCAACTTGGCCACGGCTACCAATCACCACTACCCTGCCATTAACATTGAGTAGAGGTAAATCATCACCTAGATTTTGATTAGCAAGCATTTCTAAAATAATATCGACTGCGCCTGCCTCTTTTACACTTTGGTAATGTTCAGGATCATGATGATTCACCACCAGATCTGCACCTTGCTGCTGTAATAATGCTCTGCCTTGTTCAGAACTCGCACTAGCAAAGACTTTACAACCAGCTGCTTTAGCTAACTGCAAAGCCGCTAAACCAACACCACCACTAGCGCCATGAATAAATACCGTTTCTCCTGCCTGGCAATTTGCACGAATAAACAAAGCTCGCCAAGCGGTAGCATAAGGAGTACCAAGGCAAGCACCTTGCTCAAAGCTAAGGCTATCAGCTAAAGGAAAAACTTGAGCGGGTGCTGCTAATGCAAACTGTGCGCTGGTACCTGTTTTAGAACCAGAACAATAAACGCGCTGACCAACCTTAAAACCAGTGACTTGACTCCCTAACGCAGTAATAACACCGGCGCCATCTTTGCCAGGGGTGTGAGGAAAAGTAGCGGTATAACCATTGCTTCCAGCAGCGATATAAGTGTCAACAGGGTTAACCCCTGACACTTTAACTGCAATTAAAATATCCTCATCTGTAACGCTTAAGTCAGCACATTGAGTCAATAAAAGTGGGTCGCCATGGTGATGAATTTGAATCGCTTGCATAAAATAATCCTATTGGTGCGGAATAAAGGGGGCTAATACTTAAATGAATGTTTCGAAAACAGAAAACGAGCAAAGCGCTTGGCAGTACCCGTGTCGATTTTTATCTGAAAAGTGAGTAGTAGGCGTAGGTACCTTGCACTTTATTGAACACACAAGGCTCGCCCACTGCTTTAATAAAATGACTTATTCAGCCGCTTCAGTTTCAATTAATTCAGGTGCTTTTAAGAAGTACAGTTCAGCGAGCTGATTATGTACACCAGCTAATTTAAGCTGTATTTTATCCACATAATCATGCAGATCACCATTCTTTAGCATTCTCACATCTTCATTTTTTAAACTATCACATACTTGATCAATGAGCTTAATTAATTCCTCAGAATGAATAACCGGCTCCATCATTTTTCTTAATTCATTTAGACAAAATAAAATCGAACGAGGGAAAACCTCACTATGCATTATAAACTCAATTACATCGGAACGTTGAACACGTACACCCATTTGTTGACGATACATTTGATAAGCACTCATTGAACGTAATAAACTGATCCATTGAATGTTTTCAAAGGGTTTACCTACTTCATTAGTGATCAGCGTAGCGGATCGAATGTCTAAAATACGTGAACTCATGTCGGCGCGTTCTATCATTAAACCAAATCGGCTAAACGTATAACCGTGATCATGGTTAAGAGTGGCATCTAAAGTACCAAAGATCATATGCGTTGATTCGATGATCTTTTTTAAGTAAGCAAAGCGTCCGCGCTTGCTCAGCCCTTCGTTTTGATTATCTTTGACATAATAATATAAAGAGTTTATTTCTTCCCAAACGTCTCTTGGAATAACATCTCGAATAGTACGCGCATTCTCTCTAGCATTAATGACAGAATTGAGGATAGATGAATTATTATCGTAACCGATTAATAAATAACGCAATGCTTTTGGTTCTGAAAAGTCAGTATGATTTTCTTGGTAGGCTTGACGCATACCAATAATATCAATTAAAGGCTCCCAACCAGTGCTCACCCCTTTAGGTAGATCCATGATCAGCATATTATTAACATTAATTAAACGCGCTACGTTTTCTGCACGTTCAATATAGCGAGACACCCAATATAAAGTTTCACATACTCTTGATAGCATATTATTACGCCTCCTCGTCAACAATCCAAGTATCTTTACTACCGCCACCTTGTGATGAATTCACCACCAGCGATCCTTTGTTCATAGCAACACGTGTTAATCCACCTGTAGTGACCTGAGTATCATGCCCAGATGATAAAATAAACGGCCTTAAATCCACATGTCTTCCATCGGGTTCAACGCCATCTAATGTTGGCACTGTGGATAAGTCTAATGTCGGTTGAGCAACCCAATTACGAGGATCTGCTTTAATTTGAGCAATGGTTTCTTGTTGTTCTTTCTTGGTTGACTTGGGACCAATTAACAAACCATAACCACCTGATTCATTTGCGGGTTTAACCACTAATTTATCAATGTTTTTAATAACATGATCGCATTCTTTTGGATCCAGACACTTGTACGTAGGCACGTTCGCTAGTTTCGCATCTTCGCCTAGGTAATATTTAATCATTTCAGGCACATAGGCATAAACTACTTTATCATCGGCAACGCCGGCACCTGGAGCATTTACTAATGCAACATTGCCTTTTGCCCAAGCACGCATTAATCCAGGTACACCTAATTGAGAATCCGGCAAAAATGCTTCGGGATCTAAAAATAGATCGTCTATACGACGATAAATAACATCAACACGCTGCAAGCCAGTGATGGTACGCATATATACGCAATCATCTTTCTCTACGACTAAATCACGACCTTCTACTAACTCGCAACCCATCTCTTGTGCTAGGTAACAATGTTCAAAATAAGCTGAGTTAAAAACACCTGGCGTTAAAACAACTACTTCAGGCTTATCCTGTGGACGAGGTGACATAGCTGCTAACATATCAAATAATTGAGACGGATAATCATCAACAGGTAGGATCGAGACTTGTTCAAATAATTCAGGGAAAACACGCTTCATTACGGATCGGTTTTCAAGCATATAAGAAACACCAGATGGGACGCGTAAGTTATCTTCTAAGACATACATGGTGCCGTTGCCATCACGTACTAAATCAGAGCCACAAATATGTGCCCATATTTTGTTAGGAGGGTTAACCCCTACACATTGCTTGCGAAAGTTAACTGACTTTTCCAATAGACCTTTTGGAAAAAAACCATCTTTTATTATTTTTTGGTCATGGTATAAGTCATCAATAAATAAGTTAAGCGCCTCGACGCGTTGCTTTAAACCGACTTCAATACCTTGCCATTCTTTTTTACCAATGGTGCGTGGAATAATATCAAAAGGCCAGGCTCTATCGATCATGTTACCTTCATCGTAGACGGTGAAGCTGATCCCCATTTCTTTAATCGCTAAATCTGCAACAGCCCTCGCTTTGACTAACTCTTCACTTGATAAACTCGAAAAGAACTGAGCTAATTGATTGCCGTGTAATCTCACGTTCCCTTTAGCGTCAATTAATTCATCAAAAAAACCATTTGTTTGATACGCTTTCCAATCAATTCCCATACACTTCTCCGCCTTTTGATTATTAACTCATATAAGATATTAAAATTACTCTAATCGAATCATATCTACCGCAACGTCTAGCAATTGAGATCCGCCACCAAATACAACACCTTTTAAAGGAGTGACATCGGAAAAATCTCGTCCTACTGCTAAGGTGATATGCTGGTCTGTGGGTACTACATTATTGGTGGGATCAAAATCAACCCACCCAAAATTAGGCAAATAGACGGCAAACCAAGCATGGGTTGCATCAGCGCCTTCTAATTTTTCTTCACCTTCGGGCGGCATGGTTTCAATATATCCACTAATATATCGCCCCGCTAACCCAACACTTCGTAAACATGCGAGCGCAAAGTGTGCAAAATCTTGGCAAACGCCCCTTTTTTGTGCAAAAACAACGCTTAATGGCGTACTTATTGTTGTAAAACCTGGGTCATAATAGAACTCATGAAAAATTCGTGCCATTAAGTCTTTACACCCATCAATTAAATTAACATCGGGCGCAAATGACACCAGCGTGTATTCTTTTATCCCCTTTTCCAATGGTGTGAGCTGAGAAGGCAAAACAAATTCAGAGGCCTTTAATAGCTCTATGGTGTTAGGGTTTTCCAGCAAATCTCGTACTTTTATCCATAACATATCAAAGCCATTTATATTGGCTTTGGCATCCGTTAATAGCTCAACCTCACTGGTCATGGTGACCTTAAGCGTCTTATGTTGTGTTGCAACCTCAAAAACTGTCACATTATTATTAAAATAATCAGTAAATTGCTGTAAATAACTGGGCGGTGGAGAAATATCAATACGACTATGATGACAAATTTGCCCACGATCCGTTTTTGGCGTCAAGCGAGCTTGATTCTGACATATACTGACATAGTCAGCATATTGATAAGTCGTTGAATGTTTTATTTTATATTTCACGATTGAGCTTGCTCAATGTTGGTCCAATTTAATTTATGGGACGTTTTAGTATGTGTGAAGTACTGTAATAGCAATACATCACAGAAAGTATTCAAATTCATTCGAATGTTATGACTGAACTCTATCAATTGTTGACGTTTGCCATCTTCAGCTTTCTGCAGGTAGTCTTTTTCAGTCAAATAACAGGTTGTTTTGGACAGCAAAATCGCTTTCTCGTGGGCGGCAATTAAACCCGGTCGACGCTTGGTCGGTAAATGCTGGCAAAGCTGATTAATTTGCTCTAGTTGGAACAATAACGAACGAGGGTACTCGGCATCTAACAATAACAACTCTAAACCAGTGCCAATAGTTTGGTACATACGATAACGACGTTTATGCGTAATTAAACTTACTTGACAGCTCAATACTGCCTCTAACAACCCTAATTCTTTAGGTGTATCCATCTCTTCGGTTAATAGCGCGGAACTTAAAGAAGTAATTTGAATACTACGTTCAATACGACGACCAATCTCCAATAAAAACCAGCCATTACTGTTAGGCATACAATCTGTAATCGAGCCATTAAAAGCCATGATTGAACCGATCACTTTATCTAATATACTTTGCATGGCACGTGTTGAGATATCCCGAGTAGTATTTCTTAACTGTTTAACTTGGTCATTAATATCATCAATCATGCGTCGACTATCATGCGACAATAACTCTCTCGTTTGCAAAGCAGTATTCGATAAGTACTTAAGTGTATTAATAATACTTCCTGCACATTGCTCATCGGCTAATAATTGAAACGCGACTTGCTTAGATAAAAGCGGGTCAAAGTCATCTAACTTAGCATCCTGTTCTATGTAAGGGAAAACAATCTGCTGTGACTTAATCGCATTACTGAAGCGAGCCACAATACTATGTCGTATAGTGTCAGGATAAATAGCCAACTCCGTATATCTATCGATGAAAATACGCAAAATACGCACCGTATTCTCACATCGCTCTAAATAACGCCCGAGCCAAAATAGATGTTCAGCAGTACGACTAGAGATCACACCCTCTAATAACGCAACATCTGTTCTTTTCTTGATCGGTGGAGGCAATACAACGGCTTCTAGATCAACGTCACTGGCTGCATTTATCCAAGTATCTTTGATCCAACCTGAAACACTCGGATCATTACTAATCTCATTGGAGAAACATAACGCCGAAGGTAATATTTCAACCCCGTGCTCGGTGGTTAAAGCATAACACCTAAAAACCACTGGTTTAGATATCAGCTTGCCATTGTCCCAAAAAGGCGCGGTACTAAAAATGGGTTTATCTTGAAAATAATATTCTTCAGGTTTTACACTGATCAACGCTTTTATTTTCTCAGCATCGACACTGCCATCGAGCTTTAAGCTTCTATCTTTATAACTCGCTAATTCTAATAGCGACCAATCTAAGGTTTTGGCCTTTTCAACATCATAATAATTAGGTTCGGCAATCATCAATGGCTGCTTTAAAAGATGTTGCGATAAATGCGTTAAATTACATTGCACAGCAGGGGAAGATAAAACGCCGCTTCCAAATGGATTTAATACCTTAACAGCACCTTCACGTACCGCTTGTAATAAACCAGGAATGCCATGTAAGGAGTATTCCGTTTGCTCTAAAGAATCAATACTGCGATCCGGCACCCAACGAACAATTACGTTAATTTTACCTAAACCCTGTAACGATTTTAAACACACCTCACCATTGCGCACCGTAAGGTCAGCGCTTTGCACTAAGGTATAACCAAAATAAACGGATAAAAAGGCATGTTCGTTATAGTTAGGATCATCCGTTCCTTGGGTTAAAATAACCACACGAGGATCTTCCATATACTGAGTATATTCATTGATCCCTTCTTGAAATATTTTCAAAAAGTTTTTGATTTGCTGAACATTACAATCAGCAAACTCTTCCGCCATTACACGTCGAGCGATAATGCGGCTTTCAACTAACAACCCTAACCCTAATGGGCATTGGCAATGATCTGCTAATACTTTAAATTCACCCGATGGTGTCCGGTAAATATCCAAAGCGGTAAAAAATAATTTCAATTCATTGCTTGGTAAGCTAAAGCCTTCTCTTAAATAATTACTATTTTGATATAATTGTTGCGCAGGGATATGACCTTCAAGCAACAACTTTTGTTCGCCATAAATATCCTGCTGAATAGCATTTAAAAGTACAGTTCTTTGTTTAATCCCTTCTTCTATAAAAGCCCACTCTGACTTAGAAAACATAAAAGGAAGCGGATCAAAATGCCAACGCTGATTATTTTCAGGCTGCGTATTACCATTTTGTAATAACTGGCTTATTTCGACAGCACGACTACTCAGATCTTCCGCAGTTAAATTACCTAAGCGCTTAAATAATGTATCCCAATGCTCAGGATAACGCCCACCATGATTAGCCAGCTCATCGTGAACATGGACCTTATTTAAATACAAAGACAGCCATTTAGGTAAGGCCGACATGGTGTGGTTTTTTATATACAATTTAACATTGCTCCGTTTTATCAAACATCATGATCAGTATTCATTGCATCGATGATCATGAAATCACTCTACCCTAAACAATCAACAGGTAGAGTGATTAATGTCGCTGTCTTTTATTTAAAAGCAGGTTGGCGACGTAAATCCAAGGTATTTGGATAATCTTGGTTAACACTTTCTTCTTCCGGTACCACAAACTCACTAACTGAATTGGCTACTTGGAAGCTATGTGTCACCGCAGATGGACTCCAACTTGGTTGATCTGAAGGTAATAAAGAAGGGGTATGTCCATGTTCCCAGAATCGAGCCACCCTTCTTCCTTCCGCTTCAAACGCATTAACAGGTAAGGTTTCAGGGTTACGTCCACCAGCATGACTCACATGATAAACAAAGCCACCCAAAGAGCGTCCTTCCCAAGTATCAATTAGATCAAACACCAGAGGAGCATGCACTCCAATAGTTGGATGTAAAGCCGTTGGTGGTTGCCATGCACGGTAACGAATACCTGCGACACGCTCATCTTTGGCTTTACCTTTCACCACTTTAAGCGGAACGCGGCGGCCATTACAAGTCACTATATAACGGTCACTCATGGTCCCTTGAACTTTTATTTGCACCCTTTCTAAGGACGAATCCACGTACCTTGCAGTACCTGAAGCACTGGCCTCTTCACCGAGTACATGCCACGGCTCAATCGCAGTTCTTAATTCCAAGGTAATATTATCCAACTCACGGGTACCACAAACAGGGAACCTAAATTCAAAGAATGGGTTTAACCAACTGAATTGGAATGCAAAACCAGATTGTTGTAAATCACGACATACTTCGGCCAAATCATTTTCAACATATTGCGGTAGTAAGAATTTATCATGTAGCTCAGTACCCCAACGAACCAATGGTTTGTGGTATGGTTTTTTCCAAAACCAAGCTAATAAGGTACGTAGTAATAACATTTGCACCAAACTCATTTGTGAGTGAGGTGGCATTTCAAAGCCCCTAAATTCCACAATACCCAAACGCCCTGTTGCAGAGTCTGGTGAATATAACTTATCAATACAGAACTCGGCACGGTGTGTATTACCGGTTAAATCAACCAATAAATTACGTAATAATCGGTCAACTAACCAAGGTTCAGGGACCTCGCCTTCAGGCATATGTGAAAATGCAATTTCTAATTCATATAATACTTCATCGCGGGCTTCATCAACACGAGGAGCTTGGCTTGTTGGGCCAATGAATAAACCAGAAAATAGGTAAGATAACCCAGGATGATGTTGCCAATAGGTGATAAAGCTTCTTAAAATATCAGGGCGACGTAAGAACGGACTTTGATCTGGCGTTTCACCGCCTAAGGTCACATGGTTACCACCACCGGTTCCCGTATGGCGACCATCAGCCATAAACTTATCTGTCCCTAAACGCGCCTCTTTGGCTAACGCATATAAGGTAGTCATTCTTTCAACTAACTGATCCCAAGATTTAGAAGGGTGAATATTCACTTCAATCACACCTGGATCAGGCGTTACCGCGTATTTTTCAACACGGCTGTCTTTAGGTGGGTTATAACCTTCAATTACCACCGGCATAGATAATGCTTTTGCGACGCCTTCAATGGCAGTCAATAAACCTAAATAATGTTCAAAATGGCTAGTCGGCGGCATAAAGATATATAAACGACCATCTCGTACCTCTAAGGCCATCGCCGTTTTAATCATTTCTTGACCAATAAAGCCTTTTTTCAGCTTTTTAGGTTTAGAAAATTCTTCAGGAATATCAAAGGGGTCACGGTCAATAATATTACTTGTCCACTCCAAGCTATCTAAAGGTAAGCGATAACCCAATGGAGATTCACCCGGCAATAGGAAACAATGCCCGCGCGTAAATTCCCAAGTACAAGATTGCCAGCAATTTTTACCACCATTCCATTGTAATGGCAGCACATAACCGACTGGTTTTTCTATGCCTAGCTCCATTTTTTTCAAAAAGCCTTGGCGGCTCATGGCATGCAATAATTCAGGCTGTTTAGGGCCAACTTCTGTAGGTAAAGAACCTTCTTGCCAGAGGTGATAAAGAATATCTTCATAGGCAGTGGTCAATGCTTTTTTACCTAAACCTAACGCGTCACTCAGCTTTTCAGCAAATTTCTTGGTATCTGTATGGTCTAACTTATAGTCTTTATTGGGATCCGCTAATAAACTTGCATCTTTCCATAAAGCGACACCATCTTTGCGCCAATAACACGCATACTGCCAACGAGGTAATGGTTCACCTGGATACCATTTACCTTGGCCATAATGGGTAAAGCCACCTTTCGTAAACACCTTATTCATTTCTACAAATAAGTTTTGCGCTAACTGACGTTTTTCTTTACCGTCGGCTTCCGTATTCCATTGCGCATGTTCCATATCATCAATGGAAATGAACGTAGGCTCGCCACCCATAGTTAAATGAATACCTTCTTCATCGTAGGTTTTATCAACATGCTGACCTAAACGATTAATGGCAGACCACTGCGCTTCTGAATAAGGCTTAGTCACACGTGGGTCTTCATGAACACGCGTCACTTTATTGTAAAAGCTAAACTCTGATTTACAGTCGTCAATTCCACCGGTAACTGGTGCTGCAGAACTTGGTTCAGGCGTACAGGCTAATGGAATGTGTCCTTCTCCCGCAAATAAACCAGAGGTAGGATCTAAACCAATCCAACCCGCACCCGGAATGTAAACTTCCGCCCACGCATGTAAATCAGTAAAGTCTTCTTCAGGGCCACTCGGGCCATCCAGTGATTTTTGGTCAGAAGTTAATTGGATTAAATAGCCAGAAACAAAACGAGAAGCTAATCCTAAATGACGGAATAATTGAACTAACAACCAAGATGAATCACGACAAGACCCAGTTTTTTTACTAAGGGTTTCATTAGCGGTTTGCACTCCAGGCTCTAAACGAATGCCATATCCTACTAACTCATAAATGGCCTGATTAACCGCCACTAAAAAATCTACACTGCGAAGCGGCTCTTTAGGTTGTAGCGATGCAACTAACGCTAGCATTTTAGGGCTGGCTTTACGTTTTTTTAAATAGGGTGCTAATTCTGACTTTGAAATGCTGTCATAAACAAATGGAAATTCTTCTGCATATTCTTCTAAAAAGAAATCGAAGGGGTTAATGACCGTCATCTCTGCGACTAAATCGACGGTAAAACTGAACTCTGTGGTGGGTTGGTTAAATACGACGCGGGCTTGATAATTACCGAAGGGATCTTGCTGCCAATTAATATAATGATCTTCAGGTAATATTTTTAAGGAATAACTTTTAATCTTGGTGCGGCTATGAGGTGCAGGGCGTAAACGAAATATATGCGGCCCCATGTTAACAGAACGGTCATATTTATATTCAGTGTGGTGTGAAATACCAACAGTAATTGTCATCGACTAATCCCCTTTCATAAATTACAGCTATATAGATAACATGAAAATCTTTCTTAGTATTGTATTTTGTGCAAAATTTATTCCACTTACTTCAAACATAAAAAATAAAGGTTTTAAGTTAATTAATCGGTCAAATAGCACAATTAAACAGCGAATATGTTCAATAATGGCTTTTAAAATAACCAAGATTTTTAGAAATGGTGCAGTGATGCACTAAAATAGCCCTTAAAAATCAAATAGAATAAAAATATTTTTGGTGGAAAAACCAGCGCTAGAACAGAAAAAACGATACATACAGGATTATATTTCATCTTTACCTCATCAAAGCACTATCACCGCTAATATCTTTAAAAGTAAAAAAATATTAAATAAGCGTTAATGAAATTAACATCATTTATACGTACAAAAAACACAATTGAACAGTGTTTAATCACACATGTTTGAGGCAAATAACATTTAAATACTTAATTCGTATCGAATATAAAAATAATGAAGACAACTTTATCCATATACCTTTTTATTTAAACCATCAAAAAGAAACAATTAAATAGATGAAAAAAGCGACCTAAATAGTTCGAAAAAGTCTAACTTTCGAAGATATGTAGGGATCATAAAAAACACTACCTGTAATAGCTTTTTCCATCATTCAGAGATCTTAAGTCTTTATTAAAAAAGAGATTAATTTATATTAAAAAAAAATAAAAAAGAGTGTTCGATAAAGCTGCTAAGAAGCTTAAGAATGATGCTATGATAGTGCATCTTTTAACCGCCACTTCGCGGTTAAACAAACGACCTTAAGATATAATCAAGCGGTATTCAGTATGAGTAATATAGGCAGGATGTTTATTAAACACCCTATTACACAACAGACGCTAATCCAGCCTTTTTCTTTGGCTATTCACTCCCACTCAATTTATAAAAAGGGCATATTATTATGCAAAAACTAACCAATGTTGGTGAAAACCTCGTTAATGATATAGCGTCACGTTATGGCTTAAGTCACGGTGCAGTGACTCACATGTTAGTTGCAGTGAATAATGGCGGCGGCTCTATGGCACAATTCAACTGTCCTGAATTAGGTGGTTCTGGACAATGGATGCGCGGTGGTATGACCATGGTCGGCGATATGTTTAATAACGGCCTAAAAACAACCGTCGACAATTTATGTAATGAGCTAGCAAACATACTCAGTAACAACCAAATTTTTCCAGAAATTCCAGCAGGAACACCTGGCAGCAATCAATGGTGGCCAAGTAACCTCGGCAGTCCATTTAGCAGCGGCGCTCAAAACAATATCCGTTATGCGGTTTTTCCAAATCGCCTAGCAGTGGAATTGAATGGCCAGGTATCTGTCTATGACACATTAGACCACAACATTGGTGGCGTGAGTCAACAGCAAGGTAATAACACTTCTCTGACTTTCAATAGCCAATGGGGCACCATTAATGTAAGTAGTTTGCCTTTAGTCACAGGTCAACCATTACCAACAGTAGCGAACACTAATTTTGCAGATGTGGCAGCGCCAGCTGTGAATAATATGAATGACAACATGCAAAAAAATAACAACTTTAACAATAACAACGACCTAAACAGCAATACTAATAACAGCAGCAACCAACAACAAACAACAAATAGTAATCAAGACAGCAATTACTCGGCTAATTCAAACAACAAACAACCGGTAGATCAGAACAACCAAAAATCTATTACTCAAACGCTTGAGATCATAGAAAAATTATCACAACTGCATGAGATGGGCGCATTAACTGATGATGAGTACAATACTAAAAAATCGGATTTATTAAGTCGCATCTAAGTAAGTGTATTTCAGCACGGTAAAGCATTAAATATGCTTGCTTTACATTTTTGTTAATAGAGTATTTATATGAAAACATTTCAATGTGATTGCGCAGAACAACCTATTTTGTTTTTTGAAAGCAGTCATTGCCTCGTTTGTAACAGAACAGTAGGGCTTGATGACAACTTTGATCAAGTAGAGCCCTATGAACTTGATGAAACAACAGGTACATTTTTTAAAGCGGTTGCCCCGACTATCCATTATCAAAAATGTGATAATAATGCCCAATTTGAAGCTTGCAACGGCATGGTTAATTTAAGCACATTTGTACCCGTTGAAGGCAAAGATGAAGTGTTGTGTTTTGCTTGTCGTTTTAACGAAACCGTACCTGACTTGAGTATTGCTGAACATATTCCGTTATGGAAAAAAATGGAAGTAGCAAAACGTCGTGCGTTATATACCTTAAAAGCCCTCTCATTGCCGCTCAATACAATCGCTCAAGACCCAGACAATGGGTTAAGCTTTGATTTTATTACCGACCGTAATGTTAATGACCACTTTACTAGCCCATTAGTCGGCCAAGAAACCGTGTTCACCGGTCATGATTGTGGTCATATCACCATCAATCTAGCCGAAGCCGACGACGTTTCTCGCTCACAAACAAAAGATGCGATGGGTGAACGCTATCGTACATTGCTAGGGCATTTTAGACATGAACTAGGGCACTATTACTTTGACCAATTAATCGTCCATACCCCAGAAAAGCAGCAACTATGTAAGCAATACTTTGGTGATGATCAACTTGATTATCAAGAAGCCCTAGACCAGCATTACCAACATGGTGCACCAAAAAATTGGCCAGAACATTATATTAGTGAATATGCCACTATGCACCCTTATGAAGACTGGGCAGAGACTTGGGCGCATTATATGCACATTATCGATACCCTAGAAACAGCACAAAACTTTTCCATTACCGGCTCAACATCTGGTGAACAAGCAGATTCTGATGAGGTAGGGGAATTAAATTTACCACAAGATGCTTACTTTTTTTCAGGGCAAACAGCGATCAGTAATATTCTAGATACGTGGGTCGATTTTTCAGTGATCCTTAACTCTTTAAACCGAAGCATGGGATTAGCAGATGCCTACCCTTTTGTATTAACACAAGCTGTGCGCACTAAGCTGTCCTTTATCCACCATGCAATTCATCATAAATTGCATTTATTGCCTGCACTCACGCACAAGACAATACAAAAAAAAATAAAAAAAGCAGCTCCTAAGGTAACTCCTGTAGCAGTACCTAAAACTGTGCCTAAGCCTCTTGTACCTTAATCACAACTTCTAACCTTTAGTTAATTGATAATGCGGCTGTATAAAGCCGTATTATCAATACAATAAATTTCCCCTTTATTAATCTACTAGCCATCTATTTATCACTCCCTGTATCATGCCGCCGATATCAGCAAAGACAAAGCCATAAGAGAAGTGATCATGTCATCAAAAAATAGCAATCCAGACAACGCCTTAAGTGACTTCATTAAATGCTTACATTTTTATATAGGGTTATTGATTGGACCGTTTATTTTTATCGCTGCTTTGACGGGCACCTTATATGTATTGTCTCCTCAAATAGAACAAATCATTTATAAACAACAACTCACAACTAATAGTCAGGTTCAGGGACTTGATCAGAGCCAATCCCACTCATTACAGACACAAGTGACAGCTGCTCGAGAAAGCTTAGTAAAGCCTTTACAACTTAAAGCATTGCGCCCATCACCTGCTCAAGGCCAAACCACCCGTGTATTATTTATCGATCCCTCATTAGACCGTTATCGTGCCCACACCGTCTTTGTCGACCCTGTCACCCTCAACATTCAAGGCAACTTACCAAGTTACGGAACAAGTGGCATTTTACCCTTTCGTATCTATCTAGACTTTATGCATAGTGATTTATTACTCGGATCAGTAGGACGTTATTACAGTGAATTAGCTGCGTCATGGATGTGGGTGGCAGCTGTATCAGGGATATTTTTATGGCTACAACTAGGTCGTCGTAACATAAAAACCACCAGCCAAAAGCAAACAAAGAACACTAAGAATGGTTTCATTCGTTCACGTACACGCCATGCCAATATCGCTATCTATACCCGTTATCAATCGAGATGCTTTATTCAGTCGTTAGCTTGGACAGCAAGGCAAGGCGTAACATGATGACAATGGCTAGTCCTTATCGAATGTTGCAACGCTGAATTGCTTTTCGAGCTAACGACCCACAGGGCAAGTTGTGAGGCAAGCATCTTCGTTGTTAGAAAGTATTGATTGAACTAGTTAGATCTTCAACTTTCTGCCTAGAAGCTAACTCACCTCACAACTTGCTGAACTTTGCATCTTGAATGGTAACGGGTATATATTAGTATCGGTTTAATTTTCTTTTCAGCAACAGGTTTAACCTGGTCGAAATGGGCTGGCGCTAATATTTCACAGTTGAGACAAGATATAGGCTGGATAACACCTAGCGTTTCTCGCCAATTAAGCACACCAAGTATCAATCTAAATACAAGATTATCGGCTCAAGATAATCAATTTGATCAAGTCTTATTGGCTGCCCGTAAGTTTGGAATTGATGCAAACAAAATAGAAATAATCCCATCCAATAATAATAAATCAGCTTGGTTGGTACGTGAAATTGATCATAGTTGGCCAACACAAGTCGATTCCGTTGCAGTGGATACCGCTTCAATGACGGTGATTGACCATGCTGAGTTTAAAGATTTCCCACTCATTGCAAAACTGATCCGCTGGGGAGTCGATGCACATATGGGCGTATTATTTGGTGTCATCAATCAACTCATATTGGCCGCTTTTGGGTTCGCATTATGTGCAATTATTATTTACGGTTACAAAATGCTTTGGCAACGTCGTCGCAATAGCAAAGGCAAACAAAACACCCTTACCGGAGCTTGGTTAAAACTCAGCAAAAACACCCAAATAACCCTCAGTGTAATAACCATCATCCTAGGTTATGCCTTACCCTTAATAGGCGTCAGTTTATTTTTGTTTTGCATGATCGATCTACTACGTTGGCGAAGCAGTAAGCTCACTTTAAAAACAGCAAAAAACTAGAACAACACGATCACATAACCATCTGAATAATATAATGATTATTTTAAAATACTTTAAACTACGTACTTCATGTTTTTTGTTACCGGTTAACACTTTTTATTATTTGTCTATGCCAAGTTGATTAATATTGTGGCATCCACTAACAAGTATTGTTATGTTACAGGTAACATTCCATAGGCTATGATTATGAGCAAGAAAAGAAGACCTACCCTGCAAGATGTCGCTAACATTGTTGGCGTAACTAAAATGACTATTAGTCGTTACCTGCGAGACCCGCAGCAAGTCTCCTCAGAGATGCAAAAAAAGATATCACTTGCGGTAGAAGAATTAGGTTACATACCTAATCGTGCGCCAGATTTACTGTCTAATGCAAAAAGCCATGCCATTGGTATCTTAGTGCCCTCTTTAACCAATCAAGTATTCTCTGAAGTGATTCGTGGTATTGAACGGGTGACTGAAGCAGCAGGTTACCAAACCATGTTTGCCCATTATGGATACAGTGCAGAACTAGAAGAAAAACGTATTAGTTTTTTATTGTCTTACCATATCGACGGTTTAATTCTTTCTGAAAGCCATCACACCCCAAGAACGTTAAAGATGATTGAAACAGCGGGTATTCCAGTGATCGAAATGATGGATGTAGCGTCACCGGCCATTGAGCAAGCAGTGGGTGTTGATAATCTCGAAGCGAGTTATCAGATGGTTTCCGCGATGATTGCAAAAGGTTACCAACATATTGTTTATTTAGGTGCACGTTTAGATACTCGAACCAAATTAAGACAGCAAGGTTATGAAAAAGCGATGCGAGAGCATGGCCTTAGTTGTAAAAGTATGATGACTGAAGCGGCTTCTTCATTTTCACTTGGCGCTGAACTATTAACACGCACGCTGGCTGCACACCCACAAACAGATGGGTTGTTTTGTACCAATGATGACTTGGCGATCGGGGCTATTTTTGAAGCACAACGAATGGGCTTAAAAATTCCTGAACAGATTGCAGTTGCTGGTTTTCATGGTCACGATATAGGGCAATCTATGGTACCTAAGTTAGCTACAGTGGTAACGCCGCGTGAAAAAATAGGTCAAGTCACCGCGCAACAGTTGATTGCACGTTTGGCAGGTGAAGCGATCACCGAAGCTGTGATTGATTTAGGGGTTGAGATCCGCCATGGTGAGAGTATTTAATCTCAACTTGGAATAGTTAAATAAGGAATTACATTGCAAAATACCCTCGATGCTAGCTTTATGCTCTAGGTTATAGATTAAGTGATGTTTTTCCTAAACGATTAAAAAATTAAATGATTCCTTAATAGGTTTGCTTTGTGGTTTTATCTGCGCAGCTATTTCGTCTATCAGTATGGCGGTCAACTTCCACTACGGTTGAATTATTATTATGTTATTACGCATTATAGAAATTTTATTCCCTATGTTTATGGTCGTATTGGCCGGTTATATTTGCGCGCGCCGTACTTCGATCGACATGGCACCGATTAATAAATTAAACCTCGATTATTTTGTGCCTGCTTTGGTATTTGCTTCTTTGGTGAATATGCCTTTAGGCAGCAAGCAGGTTAATTTGATTACTGCGAGTGTAATTGCGGTGATATTACCTGGCCTTTTGATTGCTATGTTATGCCGTTTCTATCATTGGAATGTGAAGGTTTGGGTACCTCCGCACATGTTTCGCAACAGTGGTAATTTAGCGATCCCGCTTTTTGTTTATACCTTTGGTGAAATTGCTAAAAGTGATGCGGTATTATTGATGATAGTCGCAACCTGTATACAATTCACGCTGGGCATTGTGATTATCAGCGGTATTAATAAACAAGGTATCAAGCAATTGTTAACCATGCCGATCATGTATGCGACTGTGATTGCACTGGTATTGAATTTAAGCGATGTAACTATTTGGGCGCCGGTATGGGAAGCCGCTAATTTACTCGGTGAGAGCGCGATCCCTTTGATGCTTTTTTCATTAGGTAGCCAATTGATTTATGTTAATCGTTCGGGGGTTAAAATTGGTTTAGTGAGTACCGCAACTTCCCTATTAAGCGGCGCGATCACCTTTACGGTGATCTATTTATGGGTACCTTTAACTCAACTGCAGCTACAAATGATGGTGTTCTTTACGATGCTGCCACCAGCGGTAATGAATTATTTACTCGCAGAGCGATACCAACTGAATGCTGCGACAGTGGCTTCTATGGTATTGTATGGCAACCTCTTATCGGTGTTAAGCATGCCGCTACTGTTATGGTTTGCTTTAACTATTTTATAAATTTAGGTTTTGCGTCGCTTCAATACAACGCTGCACCACGGCTTCGGCACTGCCATCGATATCGATTTTAATGACGTTCACTTCATCTTCAGTGGGTAACTCTAATGCCTCGAACTGACTTTTTAATAAAGTCACCGGCATAAAGTGTCCTTGACGATTTTGCATACGTTGTAGCACAAGTTCAAAACTGCCGTGTAACAATAAAAAAGTCACTTGATTGTTATCTTCACAAATTAATTGGCGATATTTTTGTTTTAACGCAGAGCAGACGATCACCGCATTTTCATTCTTTTTCTCAATACTAAAAGCCGCATCTCGAATTCTTTCTAGCCAAGGAATACGGTCTTGATCATTTAATTGCTGACCAGAAGCCATTTTTAAGATGTTAGCTTTAGGATGCAGGTCATCACCATCAATGAATTTTACATTTAATGCTTTTGCCAGCGACTGACCGATTGATGATTTACCACTGCTTGCGACTCCCATTATTATCAATACCGCACCACTAGGTAGTTTATTCATCCCGCTCCCCTATCCATCTTGCTTATGTTGATCAAGTTATATGACTAATATTTTTAAAAACAATATCACGTTACGGGTAACATGTTACCCGTAACGTCTAATAATGTGAACTGTACCCCAACAATAAAAAACGCTCACTAGGTCCTATTTGCAATGTTCACACCATGTAAACTTGCTTACTTAACAAACTAAATAAACAATTAAATTATTTAATTTCAATAGGATAGAGATTAAAAGCAGCACTTACGAATAACAATAAAAAAGCCAAAATAAGTGCTAAAAAATGATCTTTATCAAGAATGAGGTTAATATCTGCTTATAAATTTGTGATCAAAAACACGAAAAAATTAGGCAGTTACCGGTAACATGCGCTTCAAGTTACCGGTAACCTATTTGTAACTGGACATGATTAATTTGAAATTTACACTTATTGGAAAAAGGAATCTCAACATGAAAAAGCTTCACAAATCATTACTCTCGGGTGTTATTGCAGGCCTGTTATCGACTTCTGCAATGGCGGCTGATTTTGTGTTTAAAATTCAATCGTCTGATCCTTCTGGTGACAAAAATTTCCAGGTACAACAAGAATGGGCTGATCGTGTAGAGAAGATGTCTAATGGGCGTATTGATATCAAGTTATTGCCCGTTGCAAGTGTGGTTAAACATACTGAAACATTAGGTGCAATTAAAATGGGCATTTTAGATGGCCAAATTACTGCAACTGGTTATTTCTCAGGTCAAGATCCAGCCTTTGGTCTAATTGGTAATATGGTCGGTGCATGGTCTGATACAACACAGCTTTTACAATATATGAACTACGGTGGTGGTAATCAGTTAATGACTGAGTTATACGCGCCTTATGGGGTTAAATTTGTTGGTGCATCAACTACCGGTGTTGAATCATTTGTTTCTAAAGTACCGCTGAATGGTGTCGCTGACTTAAAAGGACTTAAACTACGTGCCCCAGAAGGCTTAGTACAACAAGTTTTTGCTGCGGCTGGCGCGTCACCAGTTAACTTACCAGGTTCAGAAGTATTTACTGGGCTAAGCAAAGGCGTTATTGATGCAGCTGATTACACTGTATTCTCAACTAACCAAAAAAATGGTTTGAATGATGTGGCAACACACCCTGTTCAACCTGGTTTTCACTCATTACCTCTGATCGATATTTCAGTAAGTCAGAAAAAATGGGATAAATTACCAATGGATCTTCAAGAGATCTTAACGGTATCTGTACGTGATTTCTCTTACGATATGACGACGCAGTTAAAAATTGCCGACCAAGCAGCGATTAAAGAAGCACAAGCAAATCCTAATATCACTATTCACGACTGGTCTGCTGAAGAGCGTAAAAAATTCCGTAGCATTGCCCAAGGAGAGTGGAAAACATTTGCAGCTCGCTCGGATAACGCCGCTAAAGTATATCAATCGGTGACTACCTTCTTAGCAGAAAACGGTCTGTTATAAGCAATAATCTCAACTTAATCGCAAGGGTTGCCTAAACCCTTGCTTTATCTGGAAGCCTCTTATGCCTACCAAAAAAGTCATGCCACAACCTCAAGAAGATGAGCAACCTAAGAACAAACTTGATGCTGCCATTTTAAAAGTAAGTAACTGGCTGAGCATGTTGTTTATTTTCACTGTCTTTATCTCTTTTTATGAAGTGGTAATGCGTTATGCATTTAACTCGCCAACCATTTGGGTGCATGAAACGGCGTCTTTTATTGGCGGTTCATTATTTGTGATTGGTGGATTGTATGCCTTCGCATCTAACAAACATGTGCGTGTAGTGCTTATTTACGATGTTGTTTCTCAGCGTACCCGCCATTACCTTAATTTATTACACCATATCATCGGTATTATTTTTTCTGCATTGATGACTTATGGCGCTTATACACTGGTTGAAAGTGCATGGTTTTCTCCACTAGGCGAACTGCGACTCAATACTTCAGGTAGTGCGTGGAACCCTCCTTTCCCTGCACTCTTAAAAGCGGTTATCTTTATTAGCTTTTGTATTCTTACCATTCAATTTTTATTGCATTTGATTGCCGAAATCAAAGCGCTAAGGAAACACTCTCATGTTTGATTTATCTGCAATTGGCATCGGCTATGGTAGCTTATTAATGCTGTTTATGATGATAGCGCTACTGTTAACCGGTATGCAGCTAGCATTTGTGACTGGTTTTGTTGCACTCTTTTTTACCGTGGGTTGGTTTGGTATCGACGCACTTCCTTTGGTAACTAGTCGCCTCTATAGTTTTGTAGACAGTTATATTTTTCTTGCGGTGCCAATGTTTGTATTAATGGCCGCGTTATTAGACCGCTCAGGCATTGCCCATGATCTATTCGAAGCCATGAAGTTATTTGGCAAACGTTTACGTGGTGGTGTTGCGGTACAAACTTTATTGGTTGCGGTTATATTAGCATCAATGTCAGGTGTTATCGGTGGTGAAACGGTATTGCTTGGTATATTAGCGTTACCACAAATGTTGCGCTTGGGTTACGACCGTAAACTAGCTATAGGTACAACCTGTGCAGGCGGTGCTTTAGGCACTATGTTACCTCCAAGTATTGTACTTATTATTTATGGTTTAACCGCCAGTGTATCTATTGGTGACTTATTTAAAGCCTCTTTTGTACCTGCATTATTATTGGCTATTTTTTATATTCTATATGTATTAATACGTTGTAAATTAAACCCTGCTTTAGCCCCTTTACCTACGGCGGAAGAACTCGCGGAAGATGCTAAAACACAACCTAACTTTTTTAAAGCCTTGTTCTTCCCATTGTTGTCAGTGGCAGTGGTACTTGGCAGTATTTATAGTGGTATTGCATCGGTTACAGAAGCCTCTGCATTAGGAGTTGTAGGCATTATGTTAAGTACTTGGATCCGTAAGGAGCTTAATATTTCAATGCTACAAGATGCCGCTATCTCAACCATGAAAACCTGTGGCATGATCATCTGGATAGGGATTGGCGCCAGCGCATTAGTGGGTGTTTATAACCTGATGGGTGGAATTGATTTTGTAGGCGACACCATACTAGCACTTAGTGGCGGTAGCCCTACAACAACACTGCTTATTATGATGGCTATTCTATTAGTATTAGGTATGTTCCTTGATTGGGTTGGTGTTGCGTTATTAACTATGCCTATTTTTGTACCAATTATTGTTAGCTTGGGTATGGATCCTGTTTGGTTTGGTGTTGTCTTCTGTTTAAATATGCAGGTCTCATTCCTTTCTCCTCCTTTTGGGCCGGCTGCTTTCTATTTGAAATCAGTGGCACCTAAAGATATTAGTCTGGGTGAGATATTCAGTGCACTAGTGCCTTTCATCTGCTTACAAGTATTAACACTTGGATTGGTGATTATTTTCCCAATCTTAGCCCTGTGGTGGAGATAATCGCGTTAAAAGTCGCCATGTTAAAAATAGCGGCGTTATAGATAATAACGTACAGCTAATAACGTAATAACAGAACGAAAAAATAATAATAAAGATGGCCTAATAAGAAGCATAATAAACAAGGCCATCGAGCCATAAATCAGGCGTCCATTTAAATATTGAGGTTTTAATGCAAGTACAAAAAGATATTGCCGTGATCGGCTTGGGTGTAATGGGTGCGAACATGACACTAAACTTAGCCGAGCGTGGGTTTTCTGTGGTCGCCTTTGATACCAATCCACTACGCAGCCAAGCGCTACTAACGCAACATCAGTCATTAACAGCGGCACCATTACAAACGGTGCAAGATCTAACACAATTAATGGCACAACTTACTACGCCTCGCCGTATTGTATTATCTGTTCCGGCGGGTCCTATCGTTGATATTATTTGCCAAGATCTAATTTCTGCCGGCTTAGCACCCGATGATGTTGTGGTCGACACTGGTAATAGCCAATGGCGAGATTCCATTACGCGTCACCAAGCTTATGTGAATAAATTCCATTTCTTTACCTGTGCTATTTCTGGTGGGGAGCAAGGTGCACGTTTTGGCCCCTCATTAATGCCCAGCGGTGACAAAGCTGCATGGCAGCAATTAAAACCGATGTGGCAAGCTATCTCAGCAAAAGTGGACCCAGCAACAGGGGCTGAAATTGCACGCACTCATGTTGAACAACCTCTACCTGAAGGCGAGCCCTGTGCTGAATACATTGGTCCAATTGGATCTGGGCATTTTGTGAAAATGGTACATAACGGCATTGAATATGCTGATATGCAAATGATTACCGAGACAGTCCAATTCATGCGCCAAGTATTAGCCATGTCTGCCGTTGAAGTTGCTGATATCTTTAGTCAGTGGAATAAAGGCAAGCTACAAAGTTATCTGATTGGAATCACCGCTGATATTTTACGTACCGTTGATCCTAAAACAGGCCAACCTATGGTTGATGTGATTCTAGATCAAGCCGGCCAAAAAGGCACCGGCAACTGGACAGCTCGTGAGGCTTTGGAATTAGGTGTACCTGCGAATGCGATTGCAGCTTCGGTATTTGCCCGCTGTTTAAGCACGCAAAAGAAAACACGTATTATTGGTGCATCACAATTAGCTGGCCCAGAGGTACAAGCAAAAGATAAAGCACTATGGATAGATAAATTAGCAGACGCTTTATATTGTTCAAAAATATGCAGTTATGCACAGGGTTTTGAGCTGATGTCAGCTGCGGACAAAGAATATAACTGGCAACTTGATTATGTGGTGATTGCTAAAATTTGGCGTGCAGGCTGTGTTATTCGAGCCACCTTCCTGAATGATATTGCCGAGGCTTATCAAAGCCAGCCTCAACTTCCCAACTTAATGCTTGCAGAGCGATTTAGTAACGACCTTGCTAAAGGACAATTAGCATGGCGACAAGTATTGACCGAAGCAATCGGCCAAGGCTTACCAATGTTAACCACCAGCTCAGCGATCGGCTATTATGATAGTTATCGTGAAGCGGACTCGTCAGCAAGCTTAATACAAGCAATGCGTGATTATTTTGGCAGTCATACCTATCAGCGTAAAGATCAAGATATTACACAGCATTTCCATTTTGATTGGCACTTTGGTCAAGGCGAGCAAACACTTAACCATTAATCTGCATTAAAGATGACTTTGCAAGGAAATATGCTTTGCAAAGTCATCACTTCAATTTTTATTCCTTTATTTTAACTCTCTTATTTTCTGATTTTAATTCTCTTTATTGTTCTCACCATTATTTTATGAGCATACGACGTATTAATAACAGCCCTGCTATCATCCATCGGCTATACAACCATGTATACGATTTATCGTGAGTTATAACTTGCATAAGAATACGCCAAACAAGCGCTGACAATAATCGCTAAACCTACGACTTGAAATAGCTGAAATGTTTGTTCAAAGAAGATCGCTTGTAGTAAGGCAGCAATAAATATATTTAAATAAAATATAGGAGCAAGTTCTGCGCTAGACAGAGATCGTTGGTACGCTTTCGTTCTGAATAATTGTGTACCAACACTCAATGCTCCCATTAACACGATCACTTCCGCGTAAGGAAACAACCAATAAGTAAATTCAGAAGTGGATGACTCCATTAATAACGTAGCAATAGGCAACACTAATATCACCGCAATTAAAAAGCTAACGCCATTAGTCATAAAGGGATTTAATTTAATTTGACTGGATTTGTACATCGATACCTGCGAACAAGCATTAAAAAAGCCCGCTAATAACCCTAGCAACATGCCCCACTGAAACTGCACACCGTTAATCACTCCAGATTGCACAATAACGCCAAAAAATGAAAAGACTAATGTCAGCACTATCGGCCTAGATATTGTGGAGCCATATAATATCCTTTCAATAATGGGGATAAACAGTGGGCCAGTGCTAAATAAAACAACTAACTCAATCAGGCTTAGTTTCGATAATGATAAAAAGAAGCAAAACTGCGTTAACGCGATAAAAATAGAACGTTTGCCGATCACCTTTGTTTCAGCGAAGGTTGGAAGTCTCGCTCTTAATATAAAAGCAGTACCTAACATAATAATCGCAGGGATCGTTAAACGGGCCATAAGTAATACATTGATAGGCACAATATGCTCTAAGTACTTAGCAAGAAAGCCACTTAATGATAAACATACAGTAGAGAGAAGCATTAATAAAAGAGGTGACATTAAGCTTGATACCTATTGTGATTGTAAGATGTGGAGCGCTTTAAGCAGGATAATCTGCTGTTAGATATTTGAGCACACGCAAGTCAGGAAGAGGCAATATAATAGACTATTAAAGGGAGTGAAAGTGATTATTAATGTTATTAAACAATATGCTATAAATACAATAAAAAGAATCAAGTACACTGGGTCTATTTGTATTGAACCGAGATTAAAAACAAATGTTTAACCAATGCCAAAGAGCAGAATGAGGCACGAAAATGAGTAGAGAAAATAACCTAAGACCATCTTATCCTCCCTGTTTAGGCTTTGCTAAGCGAACCACACAGCTTCAAAGAGTAATACTGAAAAATCGATAAACAACGCTATTTATGACTTGCATTCAAGCTTAATAAAAATGAACAATAGAGAGGTAAATATGAAAGGGAAAATCTCATGTTAATTTTTAACTGCACCAAAGCGGCAGCCGATTTTTTTAGTGTTAAACGCGATGGTAAAAAAATCACCTGTATTGAACCATCACCACACAAAACGATTGCCGAATCGATTGCATCCCCTGTTTTTCCAGAGGATGTAGACCCACAGGAAAACGGTGCATTTCAATGGCAATGGGTAGTCCACTGCGTAACGATACAGCGCAAAAAATATTGGTTAGTAACCGACTACCACAGCCGCTATTGCATTATGTTTCCTGTCGGTAAAAAAGGCGATAATGTTGAATTTTTAAATAGCTTTGAATCAGGTCTTAAGGCGAATTTCCGCTACTGGGTAGATAATGCAAAAATGGGTCAAGATAAGGCTACACAATATATAGAGCAGTATAATGCGGCGATTAGCACCTGTGCATTTTATCAACGAGGCGACCGAAGTGTGCAAGGTAATATCAATACTACTGCTTGGTATTTGGAGAGCGTTTGTCTCGAAAAGGGGCATTTAACCGAAGCTTTGGATTGTTTATTATTTAGTGTAAGGGTATCTGAAATTCCAAAACCAAGACCTAAAGAAAAAGAGGATTTTTATACCTATAAAGCCTTTTATGCTTACTGGTTAAAAACCTTTTCTCCAAGTTTGTAGTAGCAACCAATTACGTTATCGCGATAAGCTAAGGGCTGAATAAAGCATTTCGATTGGTAGCGGGTTATATAAAGTAATATCCTATTCAGGGGATAGACTTAACAATATCCCTTTAAAGGATATGTAAGTCACTATCCTTATTTACTGCCAGCAAGAACGAGTTACTTGTCATCAGGGTGTTGTTGTAAATAAGCTTTTTTAGCCAGATGTTGGTTTTTAGTACTATCAGCCATTTTTACTTTATAGTGCAAGCCTGCTTTCGCTAACATGTGTGCCGCAACGGGAGCAGTGATCAACAAGAACATGCTTATTAACATTTCTTTTAAGCTCACGTGACCAAGTTGAACGCTGAAAAATATCATAGAAGCGATCAAAATAGAGGCACAGCCTAGAGTGCTGGCTTTGGTGGGAGCGTGTAAGCGCGTAAAATAATCTGGGAGTTTTGCTAAGCCAATAGAACCGATTAGCATAACAATGCTACCAAACACCAATAAAACACTTATTACTACTTCTAAAAATACAGTCATCTGCCTTCCTTATTCGATAATATCGCCACGTAATAAGTACTTACAAAAAGCTGAAGTACTTACAAACCCAAGAAGCGCAATCAATAATGCACTTTCATAATAAATGGCAGAGCCTTGGTGAAGCCCTAACAATATGATCAATGCAATGCTATTAATGTACATCGTATCAACGGCAATAATTCTATCTGGTGTAGTAGGACCAATAATTAAACGCCAAGTATTTAACGCTAAAGCACAACAAATTAGCGCACAAGCAATCAGGATAGCGACACTTAACATCCGAAAATCTCCTTTAAAGGTGCTTCATAACGATCTTTGATAAGGTTAATTAACTCTTGTTCATCTTCAAGGTGCAGCACATGCACATATAACCATGTTCGGTCATCTGACAATTCAACGCTCACCGTACCGGGTGTTAATGAAACACTACTGGTAAAAATGGTGAGTGGTAAAGACTCTTTAATATCTAAAGGCACCGCAATGAAAGCGGGCTTTAAACCGCGATTGCTTTGCAACACACGCTTTGCTACATCGTAATTAGAGGCAACAATATCAATTAACAAGCGAAACAAATACATCACCGCCTTGATAGGTTTTTTTGCTACTGCTTCTTTCTCATTGAGAGGCGCGACAATCCAAGGAATAACAATCGCAAATACCGCACCTAACACCATATGACCACGACTAAAGTCATGTAAAATTTGCCACACCAACCATAATAATACGCTGTGGTAAGGCGTAGGAAACCAAACAAATTTACGTAATTTATCCATTATTTAGCGACCTCATTAAGTTGTTGTAAACTTAAACCTGCTTTAAGTTGCTCTGCAGCCAATTGTGTATAGTCGCTTACTGGTCCTCCAAAAATAACCATCAAAGGCAGTAACGCAACCAATATACCAATGGCCAAATACTGAATAGGATGCCCTTTTAGTGCACTGGTGTTTTCACCACTGGTTCGCCAAAATAGTGAAGTACCAGCCCGAGATAAGGCGATCAAAGCGATTAGCCCTCCCCCTAGTATGAGAGGGAAAACCCACATTGCTTCACTTGCTTTGGTAACTGATTGCAAAATCAATGCTTTACCAACAAAACCAGATAATGGAGGCATACCAATTAAACCGATTGCCAATAACACAAAGATAAAGCCTAAAATACCTGCCTGTGGCATTGCTCTAGCAGCAACAAAACGGTCTTCCGCTTGGCCACGTTGTTGTTGAATTAAACCTGTGAGCAAGAACATAGCAGCACAAGCAACAGTACTATGTAGCAAGTAATAAATCCCTGCTGAAGTAGCCTGTACCGTATTCAAACTGATGGTCACCAATAAAGTGCCAACGGATACAATGACCAAGTTACTACAAAGTACCCGCAAACTTTGACTAGCGAGTACCGCAATCGTACCAACAGCAATGGTTAATAATGCAATCGGCCATAACCAGGGTAAGGCGATATTCGCGAGTTCACCGGCTTGGTCACCAAACATCACACCATGTACCCGCCAAATACTGTAAATACCAACTTTAGTCATAATGGCAAATAGCGCAGCTACTGGCGTACTTGTCGTCGAGTAAGCTTTTGGTAGCCAAAAATGCAAGGGAAGCATCGCTGCTTTCAAACCAAAAACAGCCAATAACAATAAAGCACCAGACTTAGCGATCAGTAATTCGTTGTTTGAGAGTAATGGAATTCTATCAGCCATATCAGCAAAGTTAAGGGTGCCTAAAGTGCCGTATAAAGTGCCTAATGCAAACAAAAATAGTGATGAACCAATTAAATTAAGGAATACATAATGGATGTTCGCCTGTATCCGTTGCTTTCCTCCTCCGTGGATCATCAGAGAGTATGAGGCTATTAACAACACTTCGAAAAATACAAATAAGTTAAATGCATCACCGGTTAAAAATGCACCGTTAATACCCATTAATTGGAACATAATAAGAGGGTGAAAAAAGGCACCTGTTTTATCTTCTCCGGCACTTGCATATAGCGTTATTGATAAGCCTAAAATAGCACTTAAACACACCATTAATACCGAGAATAGATCAGCAACTAATACAATACCAAAAGGCGCGGACCAATCACCAAGTGCATATACTTGAATACCTTGCTGCTCAACCTTGAATAATAATGAGAAGGCAACCACGACCAGAAAAACATTGGCGGTGATGCTCAGTACACGTTGTCGGCTTAAGGAGTTGCTTAAGCTTGGAAAAAGCAGAGTGACAGCCACAAAAAAAGGTATTAACACTGGGAAGATAACTAAATGGTCAAACAAACTCATTAGGATTTT
This sequence comes from Vibrio sp. 2-Bac 85, assembly GCF_037546705.1. Taxonomy (NCBI): domain Bacteria; kingdom Pseudomonadati; phylum Pseudomonadota; class Gammaproteobacteria; order Vibrionales; family Vibrionaceae; genus Vibrio; species Vibrio sp. 2-Bac 85. The sequence goes on from NZ_JALAAB010000001.1 coordinate 426,024, forward strand.
TCCTCAGATAGGGGATCAAAAGGCTCTATTCCATCTACGTGATCACTACCTAAGTCAGCGCGTCCTCGCATCGCTAAAATCACCGCAAAAGCGGTCATAGCAAATCCAATAACGATCGCCGTCAGTACTAACGCTTGCGGTAGCGGATCGGCGTAATTTTCACTGCTGTTAAGTACCGCGGGTGCGCCTATGGTTAATCCACCACTGGCAAATAGAAATAAGTTAACAGCGTAAGACAATAAAGTAAGCCCAATAACTAAAGTAAAAGTGTGTCCACGTAGCATTAAAAATATGCCACAGGCACTCATGAAGCCGACACAAACTGCGTAGACTAATTCCATTATCTTTCTCCTACTGTGAGTCGTTCTTTAGTCGTTAACTTGCCTAAGCTCGCTAATATAAGCAATGTCGCACCGATAACAGTGAAATAAACCCCGAGGTCAAACATCAATGCACTCGCAAGCTCAAATTTACCTATCCAAGGTAAGGAAACATATTCAAACCAAGAGGTTAAGAATGGTCGTTCAACAAACCAACTACCTAAACCAGTGAATCCAGCGATCGCTAATCCAATAGCGATCATATAGTGATAACTGATACTCACCCTTTTAGCCATCCAATCAACACCGTGTGCAAGGTATTGTTGAATTAACGCAATGGAAGTAATCAAACCGGCAATAAAACCACCACCAGGCAAGTTGTGCCCGCGCATAAATATATAAGCAGATATGAGCAAAAATAGGGGTAACAAGCTTTGTGAAACGACCAATAATAATACTGGATATTTCTCTTTAGCCCATAGTCGGCCATCGTAATCTTTAGTGCGCATTGATAAACGCATGCGAGCAATCACCTTATGAATACCCAATGCTGCAATCCCCAATACCGTTATTTCACCAAAGGTATCAAAGCCACGGAAATCAACCAGAATAACGTTCACTACATTGGTTCCACCGCCGCCTGCTTTTGCATTAGCCAAGAAGAACGCAGAAATACTATCCAAAGGATGGGTCATTAAAGCAAAACAAATACTACCAATAATACAACCTATTAATGATGCGATAGTCAAGTCACGCACAAAATGGCTAGGTCGACTTTTACTAGTTGGCGTTTGCTGAGGGAAAAAGTACAGCGCTAGTAATAACAAAATCACCGTTACAATTTCTACCGATAGCTGAGTAAGGGCTAAGTCGGGAGCAGAGAAATAAGCGAAGGTTATCGATACCACCAAACCAACTAGCGACAACATGAGTAAAGCGATGAGACGATAATGACTCCAAATTAAGGTTGCAAGTGAACCTGCAATGATCAATATGGCAGCAACCATCACGGCGCCATTTATTGGCGTGCCAGGCATACTTCCTCTCGTTGTGTCGAGGTCAAACAAAGGCGGTGCGATCAGTAATAAAGCGAAGAAGCAGAGACAAAAAGCATAGCGTTGTAAAGAACCGTTCTCCAATTTAATGGTTATTTTTTGCGCCCACGTTACACAGGCTTGAATACACCCTTCAAATACCAATTTTGCATCAATATCTGGGAACATACCTGCAAATTTGAATAAATGTTTACGATTCAAATAAATCGCCACGCCACCAACAATAGCCAACGCACTCATTAGCAATGGAAGATTAAATCCATGCCAAATAGCAAGACTATATTCAGGTAGCGCATGGTTAAGCACCGCCAAAGAAGTACTTTCTAGTAACGGGCCAATAGTATAGTTAGGAAAAATACCGACCAACAAACAAATAGTCACTAAAATTTCCACGGGAACACGCATATAACGCGGTGGCTCGTGAGGGGTTTTAGTTAAACCTTTCGGCTCACCGTTAAAGAACACATCATGAATAAAACGCAGTGAATAAGCGACAGAGAAAGCACCAGCAATTGTCGCTAATACAGGGATTAACCAAGACATAGCACCTAAAATGCTTTGCTCTAAGGTTTCAGTAAAGAACATTTCTTTAGATAAAAAACCATTGAGCAGCGGCACACCCGCCATCGAGGCTGATGCAACCATCGCTAACGTCGCGGTAATAGGCATATATTTCCATAACCCATTAAGTTTACGCATATCTCGGGAGCCAGATTCATGGTCAATAATACCTGCAGCCATAAATAATGATGCTTTAAAAACGGCATGATTCATGATGTGAAATATCGCAGCAATCGCAGCTAATTCAGTATTCAAACCGAGTAGCAATACGATTAAACCAAGGTGACTGATGGTCGAGTAAGCTAACAGCCCTTTTAAATCATGTTTAAATAATGCGGTATAAGCCCCTAATAACAAAGTTAATAGACCAGTTAAAGAAACCACAACAAACCACATCTCCGTACCAGCTAATACTGGATAGAAACGTGCTAATAAGAAAATACCTGCTTTTACCATGGTCGCCGAGTGTAAGTAAGCACTTACAGGTGTCGGTGCAGCCATGGCATGAGGTAACCAAAAATGGAACGGAAATTGCGCAGACTTAGTAAAAGCACCAATTAAAAATAAACTTAGAATTGCAATATAATAAGGGCTTTGTTTTACCAATTCAGCACTGTTGAGGACGACGTCTAATTCGTAACTGCCAACGACTTGACCTAATAGGATGATCCCCGCCAACAACGCTAAACCACCAGCACCAGTGATCGTAAGAGCCATTCTAGCCCCTTTACGCGCATCGCTATTATGTGACCAAAAACCAATCAACAAGAATGAGCTGATACTGGTCAATTCCCAATAAAGCCAGAGTTGTAGCATGTTATTTGACATAACAATGCCGAGCATGGCTGTCATAAACATGATCAAATAGCAGTAAAAACGCCCCATATGATCTTTTTCAGACAAATAGTAACGCGCATATAAAATGACCAGTAAACCAATACCTAAGATCAATATACTGAACAGTGCAGCTAAACCATCGAGCCGAAACGATAACGATAAGCCTAATTGGGGGATCCAATCAACACTCTTACTAAAAGACTCTCCAGAAAATATCGCTGGCAAATCAAGAAGAATCAAACCAAGGGCAAGCGCTGGTAACAACGCAGTTGCCAGCGTACATGCGCTGCGACTCAGTTTATTGGTTAGTAAGGGAACGATAATCCCTAACATGGGTAAAAATGGCACCCAGAAATAATGCATTTAAGCGAAGCTCCGTTAACTAAGTAGTTGGTATTTTCGAACCACGATAGTGATTATTTGGATAAAAATCAATGCCTTATTATGTCTTAATTTATTAAGTCATTGATTTTAATATACTTATAATTTCACACTAAAGTTGCAATTCAAATAGTGTTTTTTTCTACGCTGATTATTTAGGTTTAGCTGAGACTTACTTTGTGACTATAAAATTGTAATAAAGCGTATTTATTACCTAGGTAATTAAAGTAAAACAGTACTATTTGAATTACCACTAAAGTTAAAACTCATCATATTGAATGTTTATTTAATATGAATATTCTTATCTAGCTTACCATTCAATTAAATATACCAATAATAGTATTAGTTTTGAAATACTAGCATTGCTAGGTAGTTGCAATAATATAGTTTTACGTAGTTGATATGTAGCTTCTATGCAACCGTAAAGTAATTATTTGGATCGTACTTCAGAGAAATCTCTTTAGGTTTGTAACCAACAATAAAAAATTCACTTACAAGAGTAAAACCAGCTAGGCCTGAGAGTGACTCTGTCCTACAACCTGTAAATTGCCTATCATTAACTTAATCACATTAAAGATAGATCATTATGAATAAAGAAGAGCTAGAAGCATTCGCCCTTAAAGCATCAAAGGGCTTAAAGTCCCACCGATTAGCATAAGTTTTTGTTTGGCTGAGAGATACCTTATGATCTAAGCATTTCCTTTCTAGATCACATAATTTCTAATAATAATCGACGCGCTCTTAGTATGTTCGTTTTTTACATCATCTTTATTATTTAATCCATTCATATACTGGTTATACCTGTGGAATATAGCCAAACGTTAAACAAATAATCTCATCATTGTCGTTTAGGTATTTATTAATAACTTCCTCAACAGCACTATTGTTCATTTACAAAAAAACATCAGAATAATATTTAATATCACGTTTAATCAATGTGGGTATAAGTACAATATTATTAATAAATACCTAATTAACTTTTATCAATGAGATTTAGTGACTTTATTTTCTAAAGGTAGTGTTAGCAACTTTTTAATATAGTGAGTATAAAATATGGAAAAATTAAATAGTGGCTGTCATGTCATGACAAAACCAACGGGGTCTACCTGTAATATTGACTGTACTTATTGTTTTTATTTAGAAAAATATAAATTATATCCAGAATCCAAGCAAAAATTTATGGATGATGAAACACTAGAAATTTTCATTCGCCAACAAATAGAAGCGCAATCAAGCGATACTGTGGATTTTGCTTGGCAAGGTGGTGAACCGACTTTAGCTGGTATTGAGTTTTATGAGAAAGCGATTCAACTACAAAAAAAATATGCTAAAAACAAAAAGATCGTCAATGTCATGCAGACGAACGGTTTGCTTTTAAATAAAGCATGGTGCCAGTTATTTAAAAGAAATGACTGGTTAATAGGTATATCTATAGATGGCCCAGAAGAATTACATAACGCCTACCGTGTAACAAGAAGTGGTAAAGGCACGCACCATAAAGTCATTAAGGCCATTGAACTGCTAAAGCGCCATAAAATAGAGTTTAATATCTTAGCCGTAGTTAATAGCCTTAATGTTAAACAACCAGAGAAAGTGTATAAATATCTAAAATCATTAGGCACACCTCATATTCAATTTATCCCACTCGTTGAACGAGAAGATACTAATGCAGAATCTAATGAAATCCGTTTAATTGGACCAGATTTTGTTCGCCAAGCACAAGTAACAAAATGGTCAGTTCCATCACTTCAATATGGTGAGTTTTTATCGCGTATTTTTGATATCTGGGTAAAAAATGATATCGGTAAGGTGTTTGTACAAATATTTGAAACGACCCTAGCAACGACCTGTGGTTACCCTGCTCAGGTATGTATTTTTAGTGAAAAATGTGGCCATGCTTTTGCTCTGGAAGCTAATGGAGATCTTTATAACTGTGACCATTATGTATATCCCGAACATAAGCTAGGCAATATTCATGAACAATCAATAACCACCATGAATAACAGCGATCACGCAAATCAGTTTGGTGAAGACAAAAAAGATAAAATCGCAGAAGACTGTAAAACATGTGCATTTTTAGAACAATGTCATGGTGATTGTCCAAAACATCGATTCATTGCTTCATCTACAGGTGAACATAATCTGAGCTATTTCTGTGAAGGGCTGTTTTACTTTTTTAAACATAGTGCGCCTTATATGAAAACCATGAAAGGTTTACTAGAAACGCAACAATCTCCGGCCCTATTAATGAATATTTTAAGAAACTAAAATTTAATAAATCGTCAAAGTAAATATCAGAACGACTGCTTAGAATGATCAAAATCATGTTTGTTTAGGTGCTCTAAATACAACTATAAATGATTATTGTAATAAATAAGGCAAACACAGGAATAGAATAAAGATGGAAAAATTATTCACTCATTTTATGCAAGTTGTTTTACATGGTTCTATTTCGCAAGCAGCCATATTTCTTAACATTACGCAGCCAGCAATAAGTCGAAGCATAAAAACCCTTGAGGAGCGTTATAAAGTTCAACTATTTGAGCGTAAAGCGCGTGGTGTTGAATTAACACCAGCTGGCCAAATAATGATAGAGCGATGCATTCTGATAGAAAATGAGATGAAAGGTATGGAATCTGAAATCAACTCTTTATTTTCTGAAAAAGAATCTTTGCGAATTGGCTCAGGCCCTGCTTGGGAAACCCCCATAAAAGAAATGATTTCTAATTTTTTATTTATGTATCCAAATGTACATATAGAAATTATGCCAAATACTATTGAAAATCTAATTCCAAAGTTAATTTCAGGTGAATTGGATATCGTATTAGGGGGAGAGAATGGTAAGTCGTTTGTAGAAAATAATGATGTCTCTTTTATTCCGCTGATGGATACTCGCCTATGCATTATTGCCCACGAAAACCATAAGCTCGTTCAATCATCGGAATACTCATTAAAACAGCTTTCAGATTATCCTTGGGTTGGTTTTCAAAGTTCGAACTCGATGCTTGATAGCATCAATAAATTATTATCACGCGAGCGTACTCCCCCAATTAACTTTATTCTCAAGACAGGGTTTATTGAAGTTGCATTAGCTTTGGTAAAGAAAAATGATGCATTATTATGTGCAACAAACTCTCTGCTACATAAAATCAAAAATAGAGGATTCGTTGAGCTGCCTTTAAATGAGCCCATTTGGCATTATCATATAGGTGTTTGGACTAAACCTAATGCACAGCGTCGCCATTTAATTAATGAGTTTATAAAACAAATTAAGCAGCAGGTAGCCAATAATAAACATCATAAGCACTTTTAATTCGCTAATATTCAAAAAGAGCTTCATTTTCAACATCATCAAATAATCGAAGTAATATTTGCTTTAACCTCAATTCTGGTTAATCAAAGTGGAATTATATTTAAAATCATAAGATTATCTTTTTTGGCTATACAGTGCCGTTAGTTTTTTGTAGTTCAAGGCGAATTATTGAAGGAATAACGGGTTATTGAGAGATAATTTAACGCGGAAATAACGGTGTTATATCGTTTTGCTTATCCAGAACAGAGGTTACTTAGCATCAAGGCCTATCAAAACTGGCTTATTCTTCTGCTGTATAAACCTTGCCTCTGTCAGCGGGAGTGATGATTTCTTTTGTATCTGCTTTAAATCCATACATTTTGATATTGGTTAACGATGCCTCATAATTTATTGGCTGACCTGGGCCACCAACATAACCAACCGCAGAGATAGACGGACCTTCCAATGCTTCCAACGCGTTATCTGTTCTGAATATATATCGTTGTAAGTCTTTAGATAATAAAGAAAAGTCTTTATGTAAAATTTGAGAGTGGTAGCCAAAGGTTGCATCGATCCCATCTATACTTACATTTTTAAATACTCCAAGTTTTAGTCCTTCCATTGTGTTTTTCTTTGAAATAAAACCAGTGGCGATTCTGACTGCAAAATTACAACCATCTGCACTTATATTATGTGCTTCTATATTCTCATTAGTTTGAATCGTATGAGGAGATAATGTTAATGCAGCACTACCATTGATACACCTTATATCTTTGGCTTTAATATTAGTGACACCACCTAACTGCATATTATTCATAGGAGCATAACCCGTTTCCAACCTTAATGCAGCGCCACCTTCAGACTCTATATTTTCAAAATAGACCTTATTTGCAGCTTGGGCTTGCACTGCTCCATAACCATATGCAGCGTTATAAATAGTGATGTTTTTAACATCGCCGCTTGTTGGCAACTTACCTCTATTCGCTTTATTTTTATCGGTTAATATTACATTCAAACTCATCGCTGAATATTTTGTATTGTTATCATAAATATTCATATTTGATGTCAAAAAGTTTTCAATATTGAAAAAATGAAACACTTTTATGCCGTAAACATTATTAAATGGTTTAGCAGGATTCGCGCCGGAAACTTTAGTGATAGCAGGCAGCTGCACGATAAAGCGTTTGTCTTTTTGTAAACTTGTCACAGCAACATTTTTGACAACTTCATCATTATGCTTCCCCACGTTGAATATCGCATCACCGCCATTATCATACATCGCCTGTAGATAAGGCCTTATGCTGGCACTTTCATCAATTAATAACTTAATATTTGATTTTAACTCCACATTCATAAAGTAATATACGCCTGCAGGGATAATAATCTCTGCTCCGCCCATTTGTGATAGTTCATTAATTGCAGATTGAAGTTTTTGTGTATCATCTTTTTGATCAGAATTATCAACGTCGTAATCAGTCACTAAGTTTTTTACGATAGACGTTTCAAAATCTTTGTAATATCCATTATCTGCAAAAACTTGGAGGGATGTTGCTGAAATCAGCAAAGCAAGTGATACGTTTTTTAATCTATTGTTCATATATGTATACTTAAAGAGTGTAATTAATAACTTAAAAGCGATGACTACGCCCATCGCTTTTAGATTTAGTTAAATATCAGACATTCTAAATTTCAGTCCTGTTAAAAATGGTATTTGAGACGAACACGTCCACCAATGGCACTTTCTTTACTATTGTCGCCAATTTTAGTTTGCGTATAACCAGCCCCAAGATATATATCAAAGTTTTCTAGATCCAAAACACTTGGAAATTTATAGGAAGTATAAATTCTTAATTCTTCTGTATCGTTAGCATTTTTGTCCGCATTTCTTGCCCCATATAATGTAGCTATATAAAAATTTTGATACTGAGCACCAACACCCATCGAGAAAGATGTGGCTTCATTATCATTAATACGTTTATCAGATAAATACCCCATACGAGCATTTAGTGCTAGATCATTTGTCACCTTATAAATACCGGTAACCGCTGAACCAAACCATGCATTTCCATCATCTACAACCTTCGAGCTATCATTAAAATCATCTTTAACATTGTCATTAGCCGTAATAAAAGAAGCGACGTCTTTTCCTGCTATATCAGAGCTATCGGTTGCTACAGGGATTTCAAAACCAAATGCCATTGATACTGTGTCTGTATCATAAGTAACGAGTGGTCGGGCAACCATAGTACTACCATCGTCACGAGATTGAGCGGTCAATTCAAATCCAAAATTATCATTTAGTGTTTTAGTAAAAGTAATTTGTGGGTACCCAGTACGACCACGAAATTGTTTTGCACGATAAACCGTTGAGTTCGCGGTTACAAAATAAGTATCTTGCCCCTGATAAGAAAGCGTCGTTGCTTCAAAATGACCTGCTTTAATAGACCAATCATTTACTACACCAAATTGAAGAGTAATCTCATGTGCATTACCATTATTATCATTACCATTTTGTCTCCATATTGGGTGAAGGTTAAACCCGACAAAGTGACCATTTTCTAACGTTCTCTGCCCATCAAAAAGAAACTTTAAACGACCGCCAGAATTGAAAATTTTAGCGTCATTATCCGTTCTTTGCTCTATTTTGTTCACATTCGATTCGTTCGAAAAATCAAACTCGGCATCTACCCCTAAATTTATAGTACCGATAGGCGTTTCATACACAGCCCCTGCATGCGCTGTTGATGCAAAAAGTAAGGCGAGAATACTTGGTGTCAAAAAACTTTTTTTCATACGTTTATGTCCCTATTAATTATCAGAAATCACTAATAAATTTATTTCTGATAATTAATAAAAAAAACATCTGTTTTTTTCATTTACCCAATATTTTTTATAAAATAAAAGGATTCATCTATCGATAAAATTTATCTGTGAGCAATTTCGACTAACCTTATAGGTACAAAAATTCTAATTAATGATGTGTCTCACGTTTTTATTTGGGTCAAATTTTGCTTTGATAAAAGTCTGAGATAGGCCATCTTAGGGATAAAGAATAAATGAGGAAGGTATCAATATAATTAATAGGTCTGCATTGTTTTTAATTTCAAAACATAAATATAACGAGGGAAATACCTCTTTAAAATAGCCTAACTCACTCTATTTTTAATAATTTTTTGATCTCGATAACAAAGACGATTAAATAGCATTTTAAAATTGGCTCAGATATAACACACCTAGATTCCGCATAGTAAGTGCTGCATTCAGAGTCATATCGACGTTCATAAAGAATATTTAGTTGTAATGGTAGTGGAACAGCTATACCTATGAAGATAAAAGAATCAGCCTGCTGTAAAAAAATCTAGGTATAAACGATAGGCTCTAACAAGTAGATCTCCTTCGACTTTGAGTGATGGATAATTTACAGAGTCAGAATTACAGTGAATATTATGCTTATAAAGACCTTTAGATAAACTTAACCTGAACAGGTTTAAACAATGTAATAGAAATGGAAGATGCAGAAGGTACTCAGTCAGAAATGGGTTAAAATTATACATGCATATAAAAAACAACAGATCTGCTTTGAATCATACTCAATGATGTTATTGAAAGATCATGTTATAAATTAGTTTAAAGCTGCAAATACATTTAATCATTTACAGCTTATTGTTATATTTAAGCAGGTTAATTCGTCGAGTAGAAACCCAAGTTTTTATCCACAACAGCTTCGCTCACCTTACTCTGTTTGACTAACAGCTCACTGTTAAAGCCCTCGCTACGATTATTTTTAATTACCGCTTTATTTACAGAGTTAAGATTTATAGAGGGATACTGACTTAGATAGTCACGAGTAATTGTAGATGAAACGATACTATTATTACTAACTAATAAGCTATCAATTGAACTACCGTGTACGAACAGTCCATTAAGACTATTAATTTGATTCTCTATAAAACTCACCTTTCCATGATAGGGTTTTTCACCATATTTTTGGTCTTTGGTTAATTTAACTAATACATATAATGGATAGGCATCTGGATCTGAAAAGCCCACTTTATCGAAAATATTATTATGAATTGTCACATCTTTTGTACCACTCGATTCATACCAGAAGTCATTGTCACCCACCAAAAGTACATTATGCATTTGGTTATAAAAATAATTTCCAGTAATTTCAACCTTACCTTTTGTGGTCAATAAAGCTCCGCGAGCCCTATTTTTTTCTATAATATTATTTTTAAAAACAACATTCGGCTGCCATGTTAAATTTTCAAGCGTCATTTCAAAAGAAGGGATTGGATCCGGTACTTCAGCAAAACGAATTAAAAATACTTTACTGTTAATAATGTTAACTTCTTCCACCGTTGTTTCAAAAAAAGAAGAGATAGTTTCTTTATTAGTAAAAGCAACCTTATCTCCAGGATCAGCAAAAATAATACCTTCCTGTTGAAAATGGCTAATCGAAGCGACGAATGTATTATCTCCGATATAGGAGTCAATATTGACATAAGCACCGTGAACATTAATGCCGTCATCAAGCATGTGATCTAATTTACAATCTTCAACAACAATATCACCTTTACAATTCATAAAGTGCGTGGCATCCGCTCTCGTCGAAACCATACGGTCATTTGGTGGTGTAACAAAATATTGTGATAATTTAATATTTTCAGTTCGCTCAATAATGAGAGACATCCCCCCCGCGGTATGTACCGTTATATTTTCTAAAATAATATTTTTAGAATCTATGATATGAATACCTGGGATATGACGGTTTAAGGTTCTTTCTCCATAAGTGATCCAAACAGCGCCTTCGGGAATGGGTTGTATATTTTCACCTAGTTTTGAGAATTCTACACAATCATTTCCAAGATCAATTGCATGAGGATAATCAACTGTTTCATATAAAGGAGGATTATAAATTGGTGCAGTTGTACTTTTATCAAAGGCAATGTTTTGACCAACATGAACCCATTGCTCAAAACGTTTAAATAATATTTTGTTATTTTCAATTTTATAAGGATAACGCTGTGCATTTATTTTAGCGATAAAACTCTTTTTTTCAGGATCAGAGGTGACAATCTCTAACTCTGAGTGGAATGGCATAATAAAATCTATTTTCACATTTTTAATAGTGAAATTTTTTGATTTATCAACAGCAAAAGGAATGACTTCATCATAAAAAAGAAATAATGAATCATCGCCATCGATAGATAAACTATTCATATTATTAATTAAAAATGCGATACGTTTTAGACCATCATCATGATTCGCAATGTTTTTATATGCTTCCATCGCGTGTTTTTTATAGAATTGATAGACCCCTTTAGGAAAAAACAACTTAATGTCGTCCATCCCCTTTATTTTAAATAATAATTGACTCAATTTTAATGTGATGTCGGTGTTCGGTACAATTCCATGGTTAGATACATCTATTATTTTTTGTTTCATTTCTTTAGCGCACATAAACCTGTCCTATTTTATAGCAAAGAAAATAATGAAGTATTCGATGGTTGCTACGTAAAAATTTCACTAACAAGACGTGGCTTTAATAGATAGTTGTTATCACTTTAAGACTCAACGTAGGTAGGTTAAATTTCAACAAGCAGAACGAAACGTTTTTTACTTCCTTTACTCTTATTCTTTGTTCATAAAAAAACACTCTATGCCTTCGTTTTAATAACAAATACATAGAGTGTTAATAAATCTAACCTAGCTTAAGACCTCTACCTCAGCTTGCTTCTTTGCATGATGTTTAGCTAAAAGGGCTTTAACTAATATGTTCAATACAAAAACAGAGATGATTGATCCAACTAAAATAGTGATAAGGTTTCGAGCAATATTTTCAGGCTCAGTAACAATACCCGCAGAAGAAGCCATGACATAAGTAGCGACCATTAACACAAAGGTCATAACGCAAGCGATACGTATATGTTTCCAGTGAGTTAAATCGACAACATCTACTATAGGTAATAATACTTTGTTTGATGTATCAGGATTTCTTATGGTCATGAACCATGTAATGGCAAGACTTAATCCGAATAAGATAGCTGCTTTATGAAGGAAATGTAGATGCCAACCAGTATAAATATAATTTAAGAATAATGAGAAAACAACATAGGCAATGGCACCTGTAATCGTTGATTTAGCAGTCGCACGTTTGGAAACCATACCTACAACAACAATCAATAGTATTGGTAAATGAAGCGAAGCATTAAATTTTTGCACAAACATGTACATTCCAGCATCTGCATATTGAATCAATGGTGCAAGACAAGCAGCCATGACGGCAATAACAGCGCCAAACTTTTTACCAACTGAAATACATTTCATATCAGAGTTAGATTTACTAAATGGTTTATAAATATTCAGAGCAAAAATAGTAGAACATGTATTTATAATTGAATTAAACGTAGAAACAACTGCACCAAATAATACCGCACCAAAAATACCAACCAAATAATCAGGCATGAGACGATTAATCAATAGTGGATAAGCTTCATCGGCTTTAATACCTTCTGTGCCATAAAGATGAAAAGCAATAATACCTGGTATTAACAAAATGCCGATACTCAGAATTTTTACCACTCCCGCCATCAGGATGCCTTTCTGCCCTTCAGCTAAATTCTTAGCACCTAGAGCACGCTGTATAATCAACTGATTGGCACAAGCAAAATAAAGATTGATCAAAATCATACCAGTAAATATGGCAGAAAAAGGCACTGTTACTTTCGGAGCAGAAACTGCATTTAACATTTGAGGATTATCGACAACTAATCGATGAACGCCTTCAGATATACTACCGCCACCTAAAGCGTTTAATCCCAAAACTAGCACTAAAATACTACCGAAGAAGAACCCAATGCCATTAATTGTATCCGAGATAACGACCGCTTTCAGACCACCAAAAATCGCATAAATACTGCCAATAATAGTAATAAAAGCAATCGTTCCTATTAGTGCTGCATTATCTGAAAGGTTAAGTAGGCCAGAAATATCAAAGACTTTACTTAAACCAATTGCCCCCGCGTAGAGAACAGCAGGAAGTAGAATGAAAACTAATCCCACCAGAATACAATACGACATAAAATTACGAGCGCCGCTACCAAACCTTTGTTCGACTAATTCAGGCAGAGTGGTTATTCCTCGGCTTAAAAAATAAGGTAAGAAAACGACAGCCATTATTATCAAGCCAAGAGCAGCTGTTACAGCCCACCCCATATTAGAAAGGCCAACTGCGAATCCTTGTCCATTAAGTCCAATTAATTGCTCTGCTGACCAATTAGTTAGCAGTATTGAAGTACCTATTTGTAAACCAGTTAGGCCTCGCCCTCCCAAAAAGTAACCTGTAGATGTTGTTAAATCTTCTTGTTTTGTTGCTCGCCAAGATATGTAAGCCACAAGTGCGGTAAATGCTACAAATGAAATTATTGTCCAACTGTTCATATTAATATCCTCTGTTATTCATACGCATATGCAGGACCAAACTCGGCAAGTCCAACCATTATGTAGGGGTTTAAACATTTATCATTTACCGACTCGGCAAAAGACCACAATTCGCGATATAAAGATTTTTTTATGTCTTTATATTTATCATCCGTCGCTAAATTAACTAACTCATCAGGATCAATTTCCAAATTGTAAAGTTCATCATAATCAAAAGAGTTATAAACCAGTTTCCATTTATCATTGAATACCGCACGTTGTATGCCATAAATCTCATTGCCATTAGTCTGGGTAAATGAATATTCACGCCATGGTTCTGGCTTCTTATCGTAAATAAAGGGTAATAAACTTTGCCCCGTTAATGTCGATGTATCTTCATTAACAAGTTCTAAAAATGTAGGAGCAAAATCAGCTAATGAAACAGGCGCATCAATGGTGCGATTAGGATTTTTTAATCCATTTTTCCAACTAATCACTGCTGGGATATGATACGCACCTTTAAAGGCAGGCAAACCCTTACACCATAGGCCATGCTCACCGTTGTAATCCCCGTGATCACTTGTAAATAAAATAAGAGTATCGTCGAAATCACTACGTTTTTTAAGCTGGTCGAGCACTAATCCAAAAAGATAATCCTCATAGGTGCAAAACGCCATATAGTGGATAATGGCATCCTTTTTTTCTTCTATTGATAATTGATTAAATGCTTTCTGAGTTCGCTGATACAGGTGAGGTTTATCATGAAGATCATCAAAATGAATATCCGTCAGTTCAATATCAACATCTTTATACATATCTAAAAATTTTTGAGGTACAAAATATGGGTCATGAGGCCCGAGAGTGCCTAAATAATATAACCAAGGATTACCATCTTCTTGTATTTCATTAAGTTTTTCTATTGCTGCATTGACGACATCAAAATCATTAAATGGGTTATCTTTCGAACCATAGTGATTGTAATTAGGATAGCCTGCGCGTTTTATTTGCCCCACTTTTCTCGGAGTGTCTACGTCTTCATCTCGTGTTTTAGCGAGTTTTTTATAAACTTCCCAACCCGAGCTCATATGTTTAGTCGCTTCGTCGGGTTTTGTTCTTTTATTTGAAGTAACGTAAACTTCTTCAAACCCATGATCTTCAGGGCCAGTTTCATAACTAACATGCCATTTACCTGAATACCCCATTCGATAACCTTGTTCTTTAAGGTTTTCTGAAAACAATGGTATCCCAGGGGTTAATCTATCGGATAATGCGTTTTGCACACATACATTATTCCATACGCCGTGCTCAGTTGGATATTTTCCCGTAAAAAAGGTAGCTCGCGACGGGCAACAATGTGGTGATGGACAATGCGTATTTTTAAAATTCACACCACTTTTCATCAGAGATCGTACATTTGGCATTTCAATTAACGGATTAGTTAATGAATCACCTCTTTGCTGATCTGTCATGAAAATAAATATGTTAGGTTTCTTTGTCATTGGTATAACCTTTTTAATAAAATGAAAGGGTTTAATGATCGAATAACTGTTTATCGAATACTTATTTCGACTCACCATATAGCAACAAACATCATAATTAGTGACGGAAATCGCATTTTATTTGAGCAATATTCTGGAGTTATTAAAATAGGATGTAGTACCGCTTAGGGATAAAGAATAACTGAGGAAGGTATAACTAAAATTAATGGGTTACTATTTTATAAGTCTATAATCTAGGCTAAGGGTTGAACTCCCATACCTTTCTAAATCACTATGATTAACTCTTTTTAACAAATAATTTGTCACACCGTGACCACTTAAAGACCGCTGAGCTTGACTCTATAATTTGGCCGAACTTACTGCCGAGTGGTCTGATGTGAGAGCTTACATTCGTTATTAAGTGAAATGTTCGATACTTGGCATTAATGCTTGTTAGTGGTTGAATAACTTCTCAATTTATCTGTCACAACTTTTAATGACCAGCTTCCCCGTCATTTTAATAATCGTTTAAAGATATGAGTTAGTTATTAAATTGGTAATACCGAAACAGCTACGTGGGTGGAGTGAAGTGCTATAGAAATATAATGTGAACATTTAGAAGTTGAGGTTGGAGAACTTTATGAGCTTCAAAGCAAAAAATTAGAAGTAAAGCCAGAGGAATAGAAACGAGAAAATGGATTACTATCAACACCATTAAAAAATAGACTTTGGCATCGAATGGTCACCATTTTTTTCAGAAAGCAGAAACAAAAAAACCAAGCATAAGAGCTTGGTTTTAAAGTTACTTTCTATAAAGAAACTTGGAGCGGGCAGCGGGAATCGAACCCGCATTATCAGCTTGGAAGGCTTACCCCCTAGTTTTTGTTTTCAGTACAAAAACACCAAGAAAAACAATAACTTCATTAAAAACATCGGATTAGAGATAACTTAAAAGAAAATAATTAACACCATTTAACATCACAAAACACCTATTAATACGGTAGTTTCTTTGTATTTGGTCACAACAGATCGTATAGTATTTATACTAAAAAGGTAATTTGAGTAGTGCTAATGGTCAAAATTCTAGGTGCGAATAAGAAGAAAAATTTTACTTTTGAGATTCATAAAGATGCAACTATTGCATTTGAGTTTTTCATTTCAATAGAAAAATTGTTCAATATTGAAAAGCTCCCAACCTCATCAACTGATTTTTTTACCAAGTCGATGACCCTACATGCAATCCAAAGTGACACCTCTATTCAAATAATTTCAGGTTTCGAGCACACCGCTTTTGATCTAACTAAAACTGACTTTTCCTCCACCAACATTCTCATTTATTCTCCTAACTTATCTGGATATGAGATATCTGAATTAGCTTGGTCTGGGATCATTGAAAAAATTCATTCGTCAATTGATATGAAATCACTCGGCCACTTCATGAATCAAACCAATGAAAAAATGCCAGAACATTTCATAAGAACACTTTATGGCGCAGGTCATTTGTCTGAGCCTAAATTAGCAGAATTAGCTTCAATATGTCGTGGCACTATTGCGAATCAGAGAACTGTAATTAGAGAAAAAAATAAAGGGAATAAAGTCATTAGTAAAGATGACATTTTAAATGAAATGAGAGCAGAGCTACTTTTATAACATCCAAGCTTATTAATCATTAGACCGATAAATGATTCACAAAGGATTGCAGATGACTAAGAAATACGACGTAAATTCATCAGAAGGTGAATTTCAAGCTGGATCTGATTCTAAGGTTCTAAAAAATTTACTAGGTATTATTTCTGAGCTTGAAATAAATGACGCTGAAAGTGTTTTACTTGTTCAGCTATACCAGCACTTATTTGATGATGTTATACATTCACCAGATTCATTAACGATCGCAGATATTCAAGAGTGGCACCGAAAATGGCTGGGCAATATTTATGGATGGGCAGGCACAACACGATCTGTAAATATGCGCAAAGGAAACTTTGATTTTGCAGCCGCTAGACAAATCCCTGCACTTTTAGATAACTTTGAAAAATCACTACTCAATAAATTTAAGGGCTTGCCGAACATAGATGAAGAGTCATTAATTCATTTTTTAGCTAAAGTGCATGTGGAATTTATTTTGATCCACCCTTTCAGAGAAGGTAACGGGAGAATTTCTCGATTACTACTGGATGTGATTGCACATAAGGCTGGCTTTGCACTTTTGAACTACGACCTGTGGGATGAAAATAAAGACTTTTATTTTAAAGCTATCCAAGCGGGTGTTGCTGGTGATTACCAACATATGGAGAGATTAATAACTGACGTGCTTATGCCAAAGTCAGCCAGTTGAACTTACTTTCTTTATTTTTCAACTTCTTCTCGAGCTCGCGAATAGATTCACCGGTTTCAATTGCGGTAGAGCTAGCAACGGTACGGTAGATTTGATTTTTTAAATCCATATTTTCTTTTTTACGCTTAATCATTTGTTTTATCCAAATTAAGTTTTCAACAATATTAGCACTTCTAACTAAAAATATACCATAAGCATGGGGATTATCAATGACAGAAGATGACGTTAAAGCAAGATTTGAAAAAGAGAATATTGAAATATTCTTTATGACCCTGTTTCCAGTTTCATTTAAAAAAGACGCCCTCTCTTGTATTTCGCAAGAAGTAATTCGACTAACTCAACTACTTGCCCCCGCTTTAAAAAGAAGTTTTGATGAGGATATTCTACTGCAAGCAAAGTTAAAAGAATATTCACAACATCCGCCCTGCACAAAAGAAGCGTTATTGGAAGAATGTAAAGGCAACCTAGACATTTACTATCTCCCCGCAATGCTAGCCTCTGTTCCCATCAGGGCTTCTTATGACTTAGAACAATTCGATCAATACAAAGCACTAATGTTATCTGTTGCGATTAAACTAATTTTTATGGGGAGTACTCCGGGGCTTATCGAACGCGCCTGTAATGAAATAAGGTTTTATGCAAAAGGGAAAAGAGAAAACCTTGCCCCACACTTGCCGCGACTTAACAAAGTGGGTAATCGTTACCTACCAGATCTGATTACTGATTTTGAAGATAAACGAGAGAGTTTACCTAACAGTGACTTATCGAAAAAATTCACTCAAGCTATTGATGCTCAATTAGCCCATTATCACACTCCCCTAAGTAAATGCTCTGAAGATAAAAAGGGAATAGAAAGAAGCGCAGGGACTCGAGAATTCACTAGCCGACATGCAATGCTTGAAATGACGTATGAAGATGCTGAACTAGAGGGCGAAAGCAACATTGACGTAAAGGTGTTCTCAAGCCAGAAAAAGGTGACAGAGAAATGGGAAAAAGAAGAAAACATAGGTAATGATAAAGAGTTCGTCATCGTTACTGTAAAAGAGCCAGCAACTCATCATTCGCACTCTCATTATGGCAATCAGGCCGTGAAAGCAAAGGCGATTTCAGATCATATAATCCAGAATAAAATATCCTCCTCCTGCAATATAAATCAAGCAACAGAGTTTGAGATACACCAACTATTAGCTTATTGTGAAAATCATTATTACTCTTCAGCTGAAGAGCAAAAACCAGTTGTAAAGTGCCTCATACTGATGCTGTTTTTGGGTAATAGCCATCCGCAAATTATTGACACAAAATTTAACCTTAAAAACGGAAATAGTATGCTCACCCGAAAGCATGTAATTCCATCTCAAAAGCAACGTCCTGAAGTTGCACTTTATTTACCAGATGTCAGTAAATATTTTGATATTATATTTCCACGCTATCTAAAAGATGCAAAGCTTTTAAAGCAAGTCAGCAAGGAAGACCTTTCAGCTATTTTGTCTCTTATTAATAAGCAACACCACACGCACTTAACATTAAATAAAATTAGCGGATTTCTAAGCCATCACCAAAAACAGGTAGGCATTGATCCCGTATTAACACAGCTAATATCAGATCCTGATGTACAAAAATTACCAGCCCTTTCATATACCCATATTGATATTGAAAACCTGAGTAACGCCTTTAATAACTTTGTTGATTACCTTTATAAAATAGCACCTACACTTTCTATTTCTCGTCCCACTATCTCAATGAAAAAGTTGCCAAAGATAAAAGGAGTGAGTGATAACAGGCAGCTAGGCTCTACCCTAGATGTGTCTGAAGATATCCTTTCTAGCTTAATGAATAAGTTAATTACACGTATCAATAAAAGCACAACAAACAAGAACTACTGGTTTATAGCTGACCACCATGATTTGATCACATCCTATACACAAATGGTGCTGGGATTATCGTCTGGTTATCGACCAGTAACAGGATGGCTAGGTAAGAAGTCTGATTTAAACCTTTTTTCTGGTGAGTATTACATTGCAGATAAGGATTCATTAGCGATAGGATCAGGCCGTATTGTTATTATTCCGCCACTGACAGTAAAAATAGTTGAACAATATTTAGCGTTCGTATCACAGGCTGCACGCTACTTTAAGAATACAAACCCGCAATTAAGTAAACGCTACCAAAAAATCTTAAATAGCCGAGAGCATCTATTTTTCTACCGCAATACCCAAGCCCCTGAAAAATTATTCGAAGAATCAACGCCAGAAACGATTATTCTACAATTTGATTACTTCCCACTACCGCCTAACTGGCATCGTCATCAATTAAGGACGCTTTTACATAAGAGCAAAGTTGCACCTGATTTAATGGATGCGTGGATGGGTCACACAGGCATTAGCCAAACTGCTTTCTCACAATTTAGCAGCATTGGCATTGAAGACTTGCGAGAAATATCCCTCCTTGTTGGGAACTTACTACAGCGAATTGCCGTTAAGGAAGTCGCATATGTCTAAGGGAATTGGCGTTAAAGCTAGGAAGAAAAACAGAAATGATGAGATACGCCGTGTATTAGCCAAAGCGAGTAAAATCGTTGATGACTTCCTACCTGTTGAGCGTCCGCTTCAACAAGTTGAATTCCTGCCTCAATGGGAAAAAATGGAAGAGATGCTTCGTAAAACATTTGGTGAGGCGCGTGACTTTAAGCTCGCATTTAATCGCGCTGTTAATACGGTTGAAAATTATCGGAAAAAACATAATTGGCAAGTAAGCGCACCAGCTTATTTATTCACAGCTAAACCAGAGAAACAAACGAAAAATAGTAACTGGATACGCACAGCTTGGGCATTTGAACAAGAATACCGTGGTTGGTATGAGAATTTTATAGCGCAACCACCAGCAGAAAGAACCATTGATCAACACTTTCAAGCATTAGTACTTTCGTTCATGTGTCACTCCGGTCATTGCAGTTACCCGCTAATTGTTGCGTTTTCAAAACAACTTTTATCTCCTTTAAACATCGTTAATGCAGGAGGCCTTCCGCTAATTACATTAAGCTATAAAGCACCTGGCTTTAATACAAACGTATACGATGAGGTAGGGAATAGCACAACACAAAGTCAGTGCTATTTATCACCTTTTACATTAGGGCTGATCAAACAATGGCAATCATTAAACATAAAAAGCAGGAAGCCTCCTACATCTCACTTAGCCCTTTATAATCAACTCACATTCGGTATGGATAGGGGGTTAGAATATTTCCCTGCTTCACTAAATAAGCTATGTAAAGTGGCAGCCTATATTGTAGAGCGAACTGAAGGCGTTAACATTAATCAAGCGCTGTCTGAATATGTATCAGGACGTACAAAGTCTTATTCTTTGCCATTGAATAACCTTGCAAGAATTGGCACCACGTTAGTCGTTCAAGGAGGGTTTAAGCCAAACGCCAACACAAGTGATACACCAGCCTACGTATCTACTGCTATTCATCATTCTCAAAAGACAAATAGCGATCTATTTCACCGACTTAAGGTCGCCTTAAAAAAAGCAGAGCCAAAACAAAAACGTTCAGAAAAAACACTTAAAAATGCGCTATTAAGTATTGCAAAGTTGCCCCTACCAATTGAACAGCAAGCACTATTGCAATGGTTTACTTATAAGTTAGACACAACATGTGGGCCCAAAACAATTGCAAACTACCACTCATTATTAACTCGTCGTTGGCTATTTGCATTTGAAGGCGAAAATATTGAAGGCATATCTCACAGCCAAATAGCTGAAATATACAGGGAGATAATTGAAAATTCCCCTACAGAAAAAGTAAAACAAAGCCTAACAAAGCGCATTAGTGACTTGCACGGGTTTTGTGTATCACAATTTGAGTTTCCCGCGTTACTTGAGCCTATTAACAATAATGCTAAACAATCTAATCATACCCGCGCAGGATTTATTGATGAGGTACTTTTCAAGGCTACCTTGCAAGAAATAGATAACTTGAACAACTTAAGTAATGACAATAAAGACACATTAAAATGCATTGCCATTCTCAGCTTCCGTTGCAACCTGCGTATTGGTGAAATAAGAAAATTAACACTCAGTTTCATTGAAAAGTCAGAGGTTGGCTGGATGCAAATTCGCAGCAATAAAATTGCTAATAATAAGAAGCCAGCCTCCTTAAGAAAGGTACCACTGTACCCACTGCTGACAGAGAGTGAAAATACGCTTGTTCGAGATTGCATTGCACGCAAACGCATCTTATCAATGGCCGATGATAATATTGCTTTTACGTTAGGTAGCGATATTTACACGCCTTTTGATGAACTTTATGTTTCAAGTACCATTTCCGGCATCTTGCGCCACCTATCACAACTAGATTTTTTGGTGTTTCATCACCTAAGGCATAGTTGCATTAGTCGCATACAGCTAATGGTCGAAGTTGATGATGCTTATGCCCTACTCCCAAATGCAGTACCTTACTCAAAAGAGCAAAGCCAAGCAATTACACAACTTATCTGCGGTCAATCATTACGCAATAAGTACTATGGAATTGCGCGTTTTGATGGTCATGCGACACCGGTAACTTGCTTTAGTAATTACTTTCACTTTTGTGATTGGATTGTTGCCCATAAGCTATCTAAATCAACGCATAGCATTACACCACAGGAGAATCGAGCTTTTGGTTTAACAAGTCGCCGCCACTTTACTGATTTGCAAACAGCGCACTCAAGTACAGTACGAATCGAGCATTGCTATGATGAATTGAACGTAAAGCTCAAAATAGATAGATTGGAGCCTAAGTTGCTTGACGCGACAGAGTTTAAAGCTAAACAGCAAGAAGAGGCTCAAAACAAGCATGTAAGCATCATGCTCTGCTACGATATTCTCAAAAAAATAGAAGAAGGCTATGCGCCTGAGCTATTAGCGATTGAATTTAATATCAAGATTCAGATGATTCAACGCTGGATAGACAACGCTAAGCATATTCAAAAAATAAAGACGAGAAGAAGTAATCCTGCACCTCGACACTCTCGCCCTTCATCATTACTTCAAGGAAAACCACCAAGCAGTAAAGAACTCGCTTTTCTAGATAAGATAATCATCAACATGCGTACTAAATTCAAAGAAAATAACGATGATAACAAAAACAAAGAACGCATTATCAATATGCTAAAACATGCATTACGTAACCAGTGTATGAATCAATCAGGCATTAATTTCAATTGGCCGGAAGACTTGGAGTATTTTTTAAACGCATTTGAAAATATCGTTCCTAAAAGCTATTGGCGCGTTGTCACTTACACTATCGAACAAAGCGCAGTGCTTGATGAATGGGAAGTCGCTTATAAAAATATTAAAACTAGAAAGGGTAAAAAAGCAAAATCAACAGGTGCGACGGGTAGAGGCCATGTACGATTAGAACTTATTCATCCTGATGAATCTTCGATTAAAGCAATTAGTAAAGAAAACCAAGCTAAAAAAACAAGGGAATTTGAGCAACTCAATTCATTAGGAACCCTAGATATTAAACAAGCAAAGCCACAAAAACCTAGAAAAAAATACTCGTCAAACAGCCTTAGTTTTTTAATTCACATGATGGGTATTATGATGATAAACAAACCTAAAAATGATGGAGTGATAGATGAAGGATAAAAATAAAATTGCAGTATTTATTGACGCCGATAATGCTCCAGCTGATAAATTTTACCAAGTGCTTTCTGAGCTGGCTCGTTCAGGGGTAGTTAACATCCGAAAGGCCTATGGGTATTGGGTATTGTCAACTTATGTGGACTCCCCCTTGTCAACAACAAAGTGAATAATCGAAGAATTTAATGCGAACTTATGTACGAGCTCTAAATAGAGTAGCGAACCCTGGCTCTAGGATATTTTCGCGAGCATATTATCAATATCTTATCGACGAGTTCAAGACTCTTAGTTGACAACTGATTTAATATGCTGATTTTTATCTTCGTTATTGCATTTTATTGTGGGACCTTTTTAAACAGCTAATAACTCTGCTTTATACTCTGTTCCTTGGCTTAGCATTGCAAAAGCCGTTCTAACTGTTTTATTTGCCAAGGCAACCGCTGCACATTTTTTACCTTTGCGTTCGATTAACCCCATGAGCCAACATTCTTTTTTTGTTTTAGGTGTTCTTTTGGCGAGGTGAGTAACAACTGCCATCGCACCTACAATTAATTGGCTACGTAATCTACCATGCTTAACTCGACTGCCAATGGCACCAAGCTTAATGATGCCACCCGATGAATATTGCTTTGGCGTTAAACCTATGCAAGCGGATGCATCTTTGCCTCGCTTGAAAGTGCCTATATCACCACACCCAAGTGCAACATATAAATTGATGGCATTAATCGGGCCAACGCCTTCTATTCGTAACAATCGCTTACAATCTTCGTGTTGCTCAATGGAATGCGCTAATTGTTTATTATATTGTTCAATAATTTCTGATTGTGCAATGAGGTGAGCATAAGCTGCATTGATGGTAGCCCTGAATTCACAAGTGAAACCATTATCAAAATCTTCAAGTAGATTTGCTATCGCAGATTTAATACCACCGTTTCTGCTTGAGCAATGAATATTGAATTCAGCAAGTAAAGCAACTAATTGATTCCGCAATGCAGTTTGGTGTTTAATTGCTAGCTCCCTGAGTTTCAAGATAGTTTGAAGCTGCTGTTGCTTGTGCGTTTTGCCATTAATAAAACCAATCTCAGCCAATTGTGATGCTTGTATAATTGCAAGCGCATCATTTTTATCTATTTTTTGGTTTTGTCTTATCGTCGATACCAATTGAGCTGAAATCAATAACGCTTTATGGCCCGCTTCAATTGCTTTTTGTTTCCAATAATTAGAGCCACTACACGCCTCATAGATAATAGTTACAGGCTTTTGTTGAAATAACCAAAGTAAAAATTCATCAGATGTCATTTCGATATTCGAATGCACTTTTTTATTTGTATAAATACAAACTTGAATGACTCTTTTTGCTAAATCAACACCAACTATTGTATTATCCATTGAGGACTCCTTTAATATTTTGCGTGGTAACAATGATATTACTCTACACGCTAACGAAGATGTAGAGGGAGTCCAATTATCTTATCGATGATAGATAGTTAAAGGCTATAAAATTATCCTTAATCTAGTTTGGGACGCAACTCACCTGCATCCATTCAGAAAATGAGCAATAGTGCTTCGCTGCATTAAATGACGGCCAAAACGAAATAGGTTATTTACTACCCCTAGCAACTTAAAAACGTTGGGCTTGGCCCTGTGATTTGAATTTCCGCATCTGTCGTTATTGCTATCGAGTAGGCTGATGTGAGAGTTCACCCTAATTATTTTCATACTGAACAGTTGAGTGCTCTACACTTGTTATTAATCATTTTTTAGAAGCAGAATAGCTTGCTAGTATATCCGTTAGAACCTATATCGGTTTTCCAAAAGTAATGTAATACCCAGGGTAAGATTACGAGTGTTTAAAAAAGCTTCAGGACTTTTTTCAGCATAGCTTATTCTAATATTGCTTATAGTATCGGATTTCAAAATATGAGTAATTTTATAAAGTTTTTAAAAAAATTCATGGAATGAGTCCAAAAGAAGTAGTTTAACTTTATTGTTTTTTTAAACTCATCTGCTAATAAAACAATATCATCACAATTAAAGAAATTTTACCTATAAAAAAGCGAATTTTTATATTCGGATTTTTTATACTAGTTTTTCATCGGTAAAATAGGGGCCTTTGAAGATTTTTTCATTCAATATAACCAACAATCGATGAAATCCACCTCTCCTTCGTAACTGATTTGGGTTGCATCTTTATTCGTAAATACGCGAGTCGACATCACAGCTTCACCCTCATTAATGAATATTTCTAACGAAGAAGTATCGGATAATATCTGTAACTGTACCGATTTTGAATCTGGTAGCGCTAACTCACGAACGGTATCACCTTCACGCAATAGGGTATTAGATCTGTCTAAAAATAGTGTCTTTGTTGTTTTATCTAAACGAATTTCACAATACCCTTGCTCTGATTGATGTAAGCGCAACGAACTGCCCCACTCCATTGAAATCTTTAACTCAAACGTTTTACTCTTTAAATCAAAAGAGGTTTGGTTTATTGGCACCGAAACATGCTGACGACGTAATTGCTCCAGTTCCTTAATAGGCGTTTGCAACAACTTACCATTAACTAATGACAACTCACGAAACGTTGTTAATTGATGTAACCAATTATTGTCTACACTCGGATGATCAACTTCATCCGGAAGTCCCATCCAAGCATTCATTACTCGACGCCCGTCAGGTGTAAGAAGAGATTGAGGGGCATAAAAATCAAAACCATGATCCAGATGTTGAAAATCAGATAGCATTGCTTTACCTCTTGCATCAAGCTTTGCTTTCACAATACCATTGTGGTGTGGCACGGTTTGATGTGGACTAGGTGATTTAATACCCTGTGGACCAATTACAATAAAGTCTTGTTTATTTAAAGTGAAAAAATCAGGGCATTCCCACATATAACCAAAGTCACCAAGCTCATCACCGCACAAAGCAATAAATTCCCATGCTTTGAGATCATCTGACCGGTAAATCGCAAGACGGCCAACTTCATCTTCACGTTGAACACCGAGTAACATTAGCCATTGGTCATTATGACGAATAACCTTAGGGTCTCGGCAATGTGGTGTTACGCCTGCTGGCAGTTCAGGTACAACAGGTCCATATTTTGTAAAGTTAATACCATCCGTTGAAGTAGCTAAGCATTGAGTGGTATGCCTGTCTCTATTTTCATCAATACGGACATTACCTGTATAGAACAACATTAATTTATCATCTTGACTGAGTGCATGTCCGGAAAAAACGCCGTGACTATCAAACCAATCTGAAGGTGTTAGTGCAACAGGTTGCCAATCCCACTTAATTAAATCTTTACTGGTTAAATGCGCCCAATATTTATCTTTATGTGCACAACTATAGGGATACCATTGATAAAACAAGTGATACTGCCCTTGATGATAAATAAAGCCATTGGGATCGTTTAACAAACCTTGAGGCGGTGAAATATGCCAAGCAGGTCGGTATTCACATTTAGTAGGCTGAATACAAGGTGCAAGTGCGGTTAACTGTTGCTGTGCGATAGCATGGCCTACAACTAACAATTGAGATTCAAATTCATCTTTATTTTCGATATCACTTTTGCAAAAAGTAATCTGCTTTAACTGTAAATTGTAAGCTTGTTGCTTTGCCTTGCTGGATAGTAAATTAAAATTCAAGATCTCAATAATAATGCGCGAATCAGGGCACAAAATACGAACTACATTTCTAATACCACCACACTCTTTAATAATTGATAATAACGACATAAAACACCTACAGCACATAAAAAATGGGAACGTTTGCAGAATATGCCTTAAAGGATATTTATGCAATAGCTAGATGACTTTAGTTTAAGAAAATAACAAGGACATAAGTCTCTATTTAATTTGCTTTATATTAAATTATCAACAACTTTCCCGAGAGATATTCTCAAAGTTCATGACTAACTTACTTACAGCGCCCTGCTTATTTTCGATCAAATCCAACAGTAACTGAGCTGCTTTTTTTCCTGTAGAATCAAAGCTATAGTTGAATGTTGATAGTCGCGGAGTACACACTTGAGAAAACTCATCATTACCAACACCAAGTACTTTGATGTCAATACCAGGGACTTTATTAGCTTCAGTGATCGCCTTCATTGCGCCTATTGCAATTCTATCTGTCGCACAAAATAAACCATCCAATTGTGGCCAATCAAGTAGCAATTTTTTTGTTTGTAAAAATCCGGACTCCATCGAGAACTCCCCACGACTATGGAATAGAGGAGGAGCCTGCTCTAAATGCAACAAAGATTGCTCTAAACCCTGGAAACGACATTGGTCAACAGCAATATCTTGGCTATTCACACCAATGAAGCCTATGTTTGAAGCTCCCGCTTCGACAAGCCTTAGTCCGGCACTAAAACCAACACTCACATCATCATAAATAATACTAGGAATATTAAATAAAGAACCGTCTTGTCCTATTAATATAACCGGAGCATCTGATTGCTTAATTGCTTTGACCAGTTCAGAGTCTAAATGTGTTGCGTACAGTAATATGCCTTCTACACGCTTTTGATTAAAACGCTTGATGTACTCTATTTCTTTTTCATTATCTTGTTGGCTATTTGCTAATAAAACATGTTTACCTGCTTGATCTATAATAGAACTTAAACCATCAAGCCCCTTTGCGGTTGCATATGAAGACATGCGGGGCACGATTACGCCAACGAGATGAGTCTTTTGTGATTTCAAATCTCTTGCTACTTGATTAGCAACATAACCACACTCATCAATCGCTTTTTGCACTTTTTCTTTGGTACTCGCTTTAACGCCATATTCATTATTAATGACACGAGAGACTGTCGATTTCGATACGCCTGATAATTTTGCAACTTCGTGCAATCCAGCCATGAATTTTTTCCTACATATTGGGAATGTTTGCAACAATTATAGCAAACAACAGCCATTCAATTGTAATTTAAAATATTAACAGGTCATTTATTGCATATTAATTATGACAAGCATCACATTTAATACCTAACCAGCTTGCTGAGGGGCTAAAATTACCTGAAACTCACCTTGAAAACGTTCCCAATAATTAATTAAAGATAGACGGAATTGAAATTTCACTAGGAGGAAGTTATGAATTATCCAAAAATCGCTAGCCAACTTATAATAATGCTGGGTGGTAAAAATAATATTAAAGCATTGGCACATTGTGCTACTCGCTTACGTCTTGCTGTTGAAGACGAAACACTAATCGATGAAAAGGCAATTGATGATCTTGAAGGCGTTAAAGGCCAATTCAAAGTAGCAGGCCAATACCAAGTTATATTTGGTTCTGGAATTGTTAACCAAGTTTATGCAGAGATGGCAAAGCTGACAGGACTTGAAGAGATGAGTACTAAAGATGTCGCTTCAGCAGGCGCCGAGAAACAAAATATTATTCAAAAAGCAGTAAAAGATTTATCTGATATCTTCGTACCAATAATTCCAGCTATCGTTGCAGGTGGTCTGTTAATGGGGATATTTAACGTATTAGTAGCGCCAGGGTTATTCATCGATGGAGAATCACTGGTCAGTGCAAATCCGGGTTTAGCTGACCTTGCCGCAATGATTAATACCTTTGCTAATGCCCCTTTTGTCTACCTACCTATCCTTTTAGCCTTTTCTGCTAGTAAAAAGTTTGGCGGTAACCCTTTCTTAGGTGCGGCGTTGGGTATGTTGATGGTTCATCCAGACCTACTTAACGGTTGGGGTTTTGCAGGTGCAACTGTTGCGGGGGATATTCCGGTTTGGAACATTCTTGGCATTGAAATCCAAAAGGTCGGTTACCAAGGTTCTGTTTTACCTGTACTAGTTGCTACGTTTATTTTAGCTAAAGTTGAAAATGGTTTACGCAAGTTTATCCCTTCTGTATTAGACAACCTTTTAACGCCCTTGCTAGCTATCTTTATTACAGGCGTTATTACTTTCACCATTGTTGGGCCGTTCACTCGCGATATCGGATTCTTACTAGGTGATGGACTAAACTGGTTATACGATTCAGCTGGATTTATTGGTGGTGCGCTATTTGGTTTCATCTATGCTCCCTTTGTTATCACAGGTATGCATCACAGTTTTATTGCAATTGAAATACAACTGCTTGCTGATATTGCAGTTACGGGTGGTACATTTATTTTCCCAATAGCGGCAATGTCTAATATTGCACAGGGAGGCGCGGCATTAGCAGTCGGGTTCACAACTAAAGATATCAAAACGAAAGGTATTGCAATTCCATCTGGCGTGACTGCACTTCTCGGTATTACAGAGCCAGCAATGTTTGGTGTTAATTTGAAATTTCGTTACCCGTTTATTGCAGCAATTATTGCTGCTGCAACGGCGAGTGCATTCATTACACTGTTTAACGTTAAAGCAAGTGCGCTTGGAGCAGCCGGTTTGCCAGGCATTATATCTATACGTTCAGGCGATGTTACGCCCTATATTATCGGCATGTTAATTTCGTTTGCTGTAGCGTTTGGTCTAACTATCGTACTTGGTAAACGCACTAAAATGAAAGATTCAAAAAAAGTTAAACCTTTAAAAGTAGCCACCGCATAATCTAACTTTTAGTCATCATTTAAACCAGTATTTTGAGAAAAATACTGGTTTTCTCTATAAAAAATAGGCGCTATTATGAACAAAATTTGGGTAACGGGTGATGCCGTTGTAGATTTAATTCCAGAAAACGAAAATAGCTATTTAAAGTGCCCAGGTGGTGCCCCTGCTAATGTTGCAGTTGCAGTCTCTCGCTTAGGTGGAAATAGCGCGTTTTTTGGTCGTGTAGGTCAGGATCCTCTCGGTCGTTTCATGAAAGAAATACTGACTAACGAGAACGTAAATACTGATTTTATGCTACTTGACGAACAACAACGAACTTCTACTGTCATTGTTGATTTAGATGATTCTGGTGAACGTAGTTTTACTTTTATGGTAAAACCAAGTGCAGATCAATTCTTGCTTCCTAGTGATATTCCACATTTTTCAAAGAATCAGTGGTTACATGTATGTTCCATTGCATTAGCGAATGAGCCAAGCAGAAGTAGTACTTTTGATGCAATGCGACAAATGAAATCAGTAGGTGGTTTTATTAGTTTTGATCCTAATCTACGAGATGAGGTATGGAACGAACCGAGTGAAATAAAATCAGTAATATTAAAAGCGGTAGCCATGGCTGATGTAATTAAATTTTCTGATGACGAGCTATTATTTTTAACCGATACAAATGAGTTAGACGCGGGTTTAAAAGTCATTGCCAAGTTCAAGAGTACACTGACACTAATCACTCAGGGTGCCAAAGGTGCATTAATTATGACACAAAATGAAAAAGAGCAGATCACCGGAAAAGCAGTTACCCCAATCGATACTACGGGAGCGGGCGATGCATTTGTTGGTGGGTTAATCAGTCATCTTGCACAGAACAACAATTGGAGCGAAATTAAACATATTCGTCAAGCTGTGAAATGGGCAAATGGTTGTGGCGCTTTAGCGACAAGTCAAAAAGGCGCAATGACAGCATTACCTTTAAAAGAGGAACTAATGAAATATCTGCAGCATTGTTTGTAGTGAAAGGAGAGATCAATATGACGAATTTAAACCAAACAGTTAAAAGTTTAGAAAGACTAACACAATGGATTAAATACGTGCTTTATGCCCAGATTGTAATTGCCATTTTCTCAATTATATTTGGTTTTTTAGAATTTCGATTATTAGCTACTTATCAAGAAGGTTTTTATGCCTCACTTGAAGAAGCTTTTGCTGATGGCGAGCTTGTCATTCAATCACTGCAAGTTACTGGCATCGTTTCTCTCATTGCTTTTATTGCTTCGGCAATATTAATCTTAAAATGGATTTATCGAGCTAATCATAATGCAAGGCAGCTTGGTGCACAGAGTATGAGTCATACGCCAGCTTGGTCCATTGGATATTACTTTATTCCTATCTTTAATCTTTGGAAGCCATATCTAGCATTGAAAGAGATCTGGATGACCAGTAAAAGTCCGCTTGATTGGCGTTATCCAAAAGTAAGTATCACTCTTCCTATCTGGTGGACTCTGTGGCTTTCATCTAACATATTGAACCAATCAATATTTAGATTATCTGCAAGTGCTGAAACACTACCTGAATTAATGAAGTTAAATATATTATCCCAGGTTTCTAATATAATGGATATTCCATTGGCGATAGTCACACTCATAATCATAAAAAATATTTATAAGATGCAAACTCACTGTATGAGCAAAATATAAGCGGTTTTACTTACAACTAAAGGCCTAAAAATGTGATCTAAGCTGAATATTCCGCAGAAAAATTGTTTAGTTTGTGGCGAAAGTCGATGTAAATGGTGGTCTCTTTACGAACCTTTTAACGAAAAAACAATCATTTTAGCAAGTAAAATAGATCAACTAATTATTACGATTGGTATAACTAGCCTCCGGTAAAAATAGAGTAAAAGTGGCGCACTGACTTCAACAGAAAATAACAAATAGCGCGGAACGACAAATAAGCATTCTTTTTGTTTTTTATAATAAACATCTTCAAAAACACGATCTATATCTCGTCATGAATAACAAATAAACAAAAATAGTATGTAATAGTTGCAATTTATGCTGAAACGATTCAGTATTAATTGCTGAAGCGATTCAGCAACTAAGATAAAACAATTTCTTAGTTGAATATTAATTCCCACCAAAGCCTAATCGACTCAGCTTTGGGATAAAAATTAAGGTGAACAAATCATGTTAACAATTAAGATCAGTGATATTGTCCTCTCACAAGTAGCTACTGAGAAGACCCAAGCGATAAAGTCAGTTGCGAGTAGCCTTGCAGGAAAAGGTTATGTTGAAGCAGGTTACCGTGATGGCATGCTGGCACGTGAAGCACAGAATTCAACTTTTCTAGGTAGTGGCATCGCTATTCCTCATGGAACAACAGATACACGCGACTTGGTCAACAAAACAGGCGTTATCATACACCACTATCCTGAAGGTGTAGATTGGGGGGATGGTAATACAGTCTATCTTGCTATCGGTATTGCGGCTAAGTCAGATGAGCATCTAACAATTCTTAGTCAACTTACCAAGGCACTTTCAACGGATGGTGTCGAAACTTTTATTAAAGAAGCAAGTAGCGCAGATACAATAGTTAGAATACTTTCAGGTAAAGTGCAAAGTGAAACAGATTTTAATGACAATTTAATTCTGCTTGATTTTCCTGCAGACAATGTTGCGCAACTGAGCGCTACTGCAGCGGGTTTAATAAAAAATCAAGGTGCGGTGAATGATGTGTTTGTCGCAAGCGCTGTCAAAAACGTTACCTATTTAGATCAGGGACTTTGTATCGCAACGAGTAATCAGGGTATCACCAAAACGGCAATTTCATTCGTCACTAGTACAACCCCGTTACAGTATAAAAACGAATTAGTAAAAGGCTTACTTTGTATTGCAAGTGATAGTGACCTGCATCTTAAAAACCTTAGTTTTCTAATTGAACTATTGTATAAAAATAAAATAGAACAACTATTAAATAGTAATGCAAAAGAGATTATTGCCTTACTAACTCAAGAGCAACTCGAAGGTAGTCAACAAACCTTTACCATTAAAAACCCACACGGCCTCCATGCTCGCCCAGGTGCAATGCTAGTTCATACGACCAAAAAATTTAAATCCAAAATACAAATGATCAACCTAGACGGTGATGGCAAATCAGTAAATGCTAAAAGCCTCATGAAAGTAATGACTCTGGGCATCAAATTCGGAAATAAATTACAGTTTACTGCTCAAGGAGAAGATGCTCAGGAAGCGCTTACTGCCATTGGTAAAGCAATTGATGAAGGCTTGGGTGAAAAATGAATATAAATCAAAAATTAAAAGTAGTGACCGTGACATTAAATCCAGCTTTGGATTTAACTGGCTCACTCGATGTTTTAAATACCGGCACCGTCAATGTCATTGACACAGGTAGCCTTCATGCTGCAGGAAAGGGTATTAATGTAGCCAAGGTGCTAGCTGAATTAGGTGCTAGCGTCACGGTGACAGGACTACTTGGAGACAATAACCAAGACGCTTTCGTTCATCTATTTGATTCCTTAGATATTATTGACAACTTCGTCCGCGTAAACGGCGATACTCGTATTAATGTGAAAATCGTTGAAAAATCAGGACAAGTTAGCGATCTTAATTTCCCGGGTATGACAGTGTCAGCAGAGGATATTAAGCGCTTTGAAACGCAACTTTTTTCCCTTGCAGAAACACATGACGTATTTGTAATAGCCGGAAGTTTAGCAAAAGGTATTTCAACGAATCAATTAAAAAACTGGATTGAAAAGTTACAAAAGGCAGGCAAAAAAGTATTTTTTGATAGTAGTAATCAAGCTTTAAGTGCCGGTATTGAGGCTATGCCTTTTTTAATTAAACCAAACGATGAAGAACTTAGTGCAATTGTTGGTGAGCAACTAACAAGTATTGATGAAATCAAACTGGCCGCCGAAAAGCTATACCAACAAGGTTGTGAAAACGTAGTCATTTCTCTTGGAGAAAAAGGCGTTTTATGGCTTAACGAAAATGGTTGGACCCAGTCTATCCCTCAAAAGATGGACGTAGTTAGTACCGTAGGAGCAGGCGACACATTAGTAGCAGGACTTTGCTGGGCTGAACTGAATAAATGGGATAAAAAACAAGGATTAAGTTTTGCCACCGCACTCGCAGCCTTTGCTGTGACACAAATAGGTGTCGGTGTAAAAGATATTCAAAAAGTACAAAAGATGCAAGAAAGCATACAAATAACAACACAACTAACCTCTACTAGATAAAGGATTTCATAATGAAAGTATCGATAGTTACTGCTTGCCCCAACGGTATAGCCAACAGCATTATAGCTGCCGGAATGCTAAAAAAGGGAGCAAACGAATTAAACTGGGATATTAATATTGAATGTCAATCAAGTGTAAGCCCTGTTCAAACGCTTACTCAAAAGCAAATTGATGAATCAGAATTAATTATTCTTTGTACTAATACTGACATCGACATTAGTCGTTTTAAAGGTAAAAAAGTTTATCAATCAGATATTTCTGAATGTCTAAAAGATGCTAAAACTTATTTACAAAATGCTGAGAGTAAATCAGCACTATTAACGAAAGTACAACAAGGGGATGCAACTATGACTGCACCTAAAAAGATTATAGCTATTACAGCTTGCCCAACAGGCGTAGCTCATACGTTTATGGCAGCTACAGCACTTGAAGAAGAAGGCAGACGCCTTGGCCATCAAGTTAAAGTTGAAACTCGCGGGTCAGTAGGTGCAAAAAATCAATTAACAGCAGAAGATATTAATGACGCTGATTTAGTGATTATTGCTGCAGATATTGAAGTTGATTTAGCGCGTTTTTCAGGTAAAAAACTTTATAAAACAAGCACCGGTTTAGCACTAAAGAAAACCAATCAAGAAATTAATAATGCCTTTGAAAAAGCAACAATTTACCAGCATCAAGGCGGAAGTAACGACAGCACTTCAGAAGAAAAATCTGGTGTTTACAAGCACCTTATGACTGGTGTATCACATATGCTACCAGTGGTTGTTGCAGGTGGTTTATTAATTGCGCTTTCTTTTGTATTCGGTATCGAAGCATTTAAAGAAGAAGGCACCATGGCTGCAGCCTTAATGGCTATTGGTGGTGCATCTGCGTTTGCACTTATGATCCCAGTTTTATCTGGTTTTATTGCATTCTCAATTGCTGACAGACCAGGTCTCGCACCTGGCTTAATTGGTGGTATGTTAGCAAGTTCAACTGGTGCTGGTTTCCTTGGTGGTATCATTGCTGGTTTCCTAGCAGGTTATGTTGCTAAGTTTATCGCTGAAAAAGTTGATCTACCAGATTCAATGGCGGCACTTAAACCTATCTTGATTATTCCATTATTTGCAAGCTTAGTAACGGGTTTAACAATGATTTACATTGTTGGTGGTCCGGTTTCTGCAATCATGTCAGGCTTAACTGAATTCCTCGCTAATATGGGTTCTGCAAACGCTGTATTACTAGGTACTTTACTTGGAGCCATGATGTGTTTCGACTTAGGTGGTCCAGTTAACAAAACGGCTTATACGTTTGGTGTTGGTTTACTAGCATCTCAAACTTATGCACCAATGGCTGCAATCATGGCAGCAGGTATGGTGCCTGCATTAGGTATGGGTCTGGCTACATTCTTAGCTAAATCTAAATTTATTGACAGTGAAGCGGAAGCAGGTAAGGCATCATTTGTATTAGGGCTTTGCTTCATATCAGAAGGTGCAATTCCTTTTGCGGCTAAAGATCCAATACGTGTAATTCCAGCTTGTATGGCGGGTGGAGCATTAACTGGTGCACTATCTATGCTTTTCGGTGCTGAACTACTCGCACCACATGGTGGTTTATTTGTACTGTTTATTCCGGGTGCGATTAGTCCAGTATTCTTGTATTTAGGTGCAATTGCAGCTGGAACAGCAGTCACAGGTTTTAGTTACGCATTCCTCAAAAAAAGTGATAAACAGCTATTAGCAACTTCTTAACACGTAGCCAAACCTTAATCACTGATCAACATATGAAATCCATCCCTCTTACCACTAGGTGAGAGGGGTGCCTAGAAGCAATCTAGATAGAAAATCATAACACTCAATGATTATAGAGCTAAAAACAATATGAATACTCGGATGAAGTAAACGAAGCCGACTTTTTATGAAAACCAAAGCGAAAGAGAAACGAAAATAGTCATTTTAACTCAATAACTGACATTATCGTTGGAGGTAATAAAGTATTAGCTCTTCTTCTGAAACTAAAAAAAGATACACACTCCGATATTCATCACTCATTGAATTACTCAAGTTTTAATTGATACGTTTTAAATTAAACAGGAAAAACTCAAATGGCACGTTTTTTCAAAAGTATTCAATTATTTTAAAAGGTATATATTATGAAAATCGCAATCGCTTGTGATCATGCAGGTTTTAATTTAAAAGAAGAAGTAAAAATTTTATTAAAAAGTCAAGGTCATGACGTTTTAGACTTTGGTACAAACAACGAAGTCTCATGTGATCTACCTGATTACATCTACCCAGCAGCACTTGCTGTTGCTAAAGGGGAAGCCGATCGCGGTATTTTCATTGATGGTGTCGGTTATGGCAGTGCATTAATCGCCAATAAAATTTTTGGACTATATGCTGCGGTATGCCAAGACCCTTTCTGCGCTCAACTCGCCCGCTCTCATTCTGATACTAATGTATTATGTATCGGCGCTAAAATAATAGGATCGGCGATTGCGATAGAAACGGTAAATGCATGGATGAGAACTGAATTTCTCTGCAATGAAGAAAAATATAAAAAACGTGTTGATAGAGTGATTGAGATATCTGAAGCTCATCTTAAGCCTCTATTTCATAGAAAAATGGATATGAGCTAAATATTAAAAACGTAATATCAGCCAACCTTTGGACATTAAAGCCCCAGTTAGCGGCAAAGGATGTCCTCAAGGTGCAAAACAGCTTCTGGCTAGATATTACCTTTTAACTAACTTACGTGGAATCACTTCAATACAAGGATTGTAAGTTCCTTTAGAAGCTAACAGAGCAAGCTGCAACGATTTTTCAGCGATCATATCAAACTGTTGAGCAAGTGATTGTATTTTTACAGGTAAAAAATCTAGCAAACGATTATCACCAAAGGTTGCTAAAGCAACTTTCTCGAGTAATTTCGGATACGCTATTAAGCAATCTAAAACCCCTTCAAATAATACATAAGAGGTTACTAAAACCGCATCAGGGAAGCAATCTTCATCAATCCACCGCTGTGTCAATTTTCGACCTTCTTCAACACTAAAATGTTCACCGTAAGCATATTTAACTTCAAGTGAATCAGCTTGTTTTGAAAGTGCGGCTTTAAAGCCTTCCTCGCGCTCTTTAGAGATACTCAAACCCGGTACAGCACCTATTAAACCTATACTCTTTATCTTTTTATCTAGTAATGCCTCGCTTAATTCAAAAGCACCATCTAAATCTTCACTTACCACACTAACAAAAAATTCATCATCCAAATAACGATCTATCGCTACTACAGGAACACCTTTAGCTTGAATGTTACGATAAAAATCATTATCTACAGGTAATGCACTCGCGACTATAAGCACATCGATACTGCGACTGATAAGGCTCTCAACTACACTCATTTCAGTATCAGGTTCATCATCTGAACATGAAATAATTAATTGAAACTCTGCCTTTCTGGCATCTCGCTCTAATAATTTAGCAAGCTTAGCGTAACTGTAATTTTCCAAATCAGGAATCACTAAACCGAAGGTACGACTATTGCCCGCTCTTAAAGAACTGGCTGCATAATTAGGTTTGTAGTTATACTTTTCGACAGTAGCCATTACTTTTTTCTGGGTTTTTTCACTAATCCGGTATTGAGCAGATTTACCATTTATAACATAACTGGCAGTGGTACGAGAAACACCCGCTAGCTTAGCGATTTCTTCTAATTTCATTTTCATTAATAAACTCACAACACTATTTTAAATTTCTATATGCAAACGGATCGGATCTTCATATCAAGCAGTTTCGATATAATTATAAACAGATAACAAAATGACTATAAGTAAGTTGCAATAATAACTGAAACGTTCCAGCAACGCTACTTCATAACATTAGTTGCCTAGTGGGTATCGTCAACTTATCTGCTTGGATCGGTTAAAAGCGATTAAATCAGACTTAATCTAAATTTTGGACACAACTAACTCGCTTCCATTCAGAAAAAGAGCGATTTCGAAATGCTCTATGGTGTTTTTCCTGCATTAAATGACGTCCAAAACGAAACAGATTATTGACCACGCCATGTCAACTTAAAAACGCAGGGCTTGGCCCTGTGATTTGAATTTCCGCGTCTGTCTTTCTTGTTGCCGGGTAGGCTGATGCGGTATTGTCAACTTATCTGACTAGGATGGCTAAAGGCTATAAAATTAGCCTTAATCTAAATTTTGGATACAACTAACCTGCACCCATTCAGAGAATGAGTGATCGCGGAATGCTCTATAATGTTTCGCTTGCATTAAATGACGGCCAAAACGAAACAGATTATTTACCACTCCGTGGCAACTTAAAAACCGCTGGGCTTGCCCTTGTGATTTGAATTTACGCATCTGTCGTTCTTGTTGCCGAGTAGGTTGATGTGAGAGCTCACATCCATTATTTTCATACTGAACCGTTGAGTGTTCTACACTTGGCATTAATTC
The DNA here is from genome assembly GCF_037546705.1 of Vibrio sp. 2-Bac 85. Taxonomy (NCBI): domain Bacteria; kingdom Pseudomonadati; phylum Pseudomonadota; class Gammaproteobacteria; order Vibrionales; family Vibrionaceae; genus Vibrio; species Vibrio sp. 2-Bac 85. The sequence continues at coordinate 464,577 of NZ_JALAAB010000001.1, forward strand.
TTTTTTTGCTGCAGAGTAGCTTGCTAGTTTATCAGTCACAACCTTTAATGGCGTACCTCCCTGCCCTTTTAATAATCGTTTAAAGAAGCGCATCGCTGCCGTCTTATTCTTTCGTTTCTGAACTAAAATATCTATTTCATCACCATCTTGATCAACCGCTCGCCAAAGGTAATGTAATACGCCATTTATTTTGATGAAGACCTCATCCAAATACCAGGTATCACCAAGTTGACCGCGATTCTTTTTGATCTTGTTGCAATAGATAGCACCGTATTTTTTACACCACTGTCTAATCGTTTCATAGCTGACAACAATACCTCTAGCAGCGAGCAGTTCTTCAATATCACGAAAGCTAAGTGTAAACCGATGATAAAGCCAAACGGCATGGCTGATGATTTGTGCAGGGTAACGATAACCGGCGTAGATATTAGAATTATTCATCTGCAGATTATCGCATAATTAGTGAGGCAGTTATTAACTTGACAGTACCAAGAAATGATACAGAATCTTAAAAACCGTATGCCTACCTCTCGATACCCTATCCTCATCACCTTACTGAATATCAATTAAGATATTATAACTAAAGTTAATCGGCTAAAGCCGATGGTTTTAACCTTTCAGAAGACTAAGAAATATCCGTTTTTTACTAACCATTACAGGCCAACAACTTCTGGACATTAAACCCTGAATGTTACTGCTAAAACATCAAGCGGATGGTGGGGTGAGCTTCTCACCTTGTGACTGAATAACTCCCTGATACCAGTAAAAGCTTTTTTTACATTTCCGCTCAAGCGAGCCTTGCCCTTTATCATCGCGATCAACATATATAAAACCATAACGTTTAGACATTTGTGCGGTCGAAGCACTAACTAAGTCAATCGGCCCCCAACAGGTATAACCCATGACCTCAACACCATCTTGAATCGCTTCACCTACTTGATAGATATGATCATTAAGATACTGAATACGGTAATCATCCTCAATCTCACCTTTTTCATTCATCTTGTCCACGGCACCCAAGCCATTTTCAACAATAAATAGTGGTTTTTGGTATCGATCATAAAGCAAATTAAGCACAATACGTAACCCTTTCGGATCAATTTGCCATCCCCAGTCGGTAGATTCAAGATAAGGGTTGCTTCCCATCGCAAAAATCTTTTCGTCAGTCATTTTCACCTTATCCAAGGTGCTCACGCAACCTGTCATGTAATAACTGAAAGAGATAAAATCAACCGTATTTGTCAATGCCTGTAGATCTTCGTCGGTGATATTCAACTGAACACCCAAATCCTTAAACTTACGCATCATATAACCCGGGTAATAACCGCGGCTCTGTACGTCACCGAAAAATAACCATTCACGGTTTTGCTGCATGGTTTCAAAGATATCATCCGGATGGCTGGTTAATGGATACTGGATTGCCCCTAACATCATATTGCCAATTTTTGCAGCCGGTAATAAATCATGACAGGCTTTCACCGCTTTTGCGCTGGCTACCAGTTGATGATGGATAGCCTGATAAATACCTTGCTGATCACTGCCACGTGGCACGCCTGAGCCGGTAAAGGGTTCGTGTAAAGTGGCATTGATCTCATTAAAAGTTAACCAGTGCTTTACACGACGGCCGTAACGCGCGAAAACCACTTTGGCATAACGCTCAAAAAATCCGATTAACTTTCGGCTTGTCCAGCCTTTATATTGCTCAGCTAAATATAGTGGCATCTCATAGTGTGATAACGTCACTAGCGGAGTAATACCGTGCTTTTCCAGCTCATCAAATATTTTGTCGTAATATGCCAACCCCAACTCATTCGGCGCTAACTCATCCCCCTTGGGAAAAATTCGGCTCCACGCAATTGATAGGCGAAAACAGGTAAAGCCAAGCTCCTTAAACAAGGCTATATCTTGCGGATAGCGATGATAAAAATCGATTGCCGTATCTTTGATATTAAAGTCGCCATCCTTGCGGACAACCAACTCACCAAAAGAGCCAAAGGGTTGTACATCCGAGGTTGATAACCCTTTACCATCTGTAGTATGTGCGCCCTCAATTTGGTTTGCTGCCGTCGCACCACCCCATAAAAATTCATCAGGAAAACGAAAAGACATAAAAACTCCTTTAAAATAACGTGTAAATTGTGTTTAAAATAAGGAGTGCTAATTTAAAAGCAATAAAACGTGCTTTACAACTCAATAAAAATCGGGCATGAATTAACCAAGCTAATTCATGAGGAGTTTAAATGGATCGAAAGCAACTGATTATCGCCAATCTATATACGTTTAATGTAGCAGCTAAATGCTTAAGTTTTACTAAAGCAGCTGAAGAGCTTTGTTTAACTCAGGGAGCGGTGAGTCAACGCATAAAACAACTTGAGCTGCAACTTGGTTTTAAACTATTTGTCCGCTTAACGAGAAAGCTCGAACTCACAGAGGAAGGACGACAAATGCGGGAAACTGTTAATAGCGCCTTTTCTGCCATCTTTTCTGATATCGATGATATTAAATTTAATGAACTGAGTGGCGAGCTCTATATTGGTATTGCACCCACTTTTGCTCAGTCCTGGTTGATGCCGAAATTGGCTAGTTTTCAAGTGCTTTATCCTAACTTAAATCTTAAAATTAGAGTGAAAGCCAGTCCGCTTGACTTTAAACATGAGCCCGTCGATTTAGCCATTTATTATCATCGTCAGCAACTTCCAGACATGTACAATGAAATAATACAGGAGGAGTTTCTCACCCCAGTATGCACACCGGAATATGCTAAAAGGCATAAGATCAATGCCAATATTGATAGTTTAAATGGCCTTAATTTGATCCACTGTACAGAATCTCTTGACTCTGCCAGTTTTGATTATGAATGGAAGTTTTGGTTAAACCATCAAGCGCACGCCATTACCACACATCCACATTATTATGTTTTTAATCATGCCGAAATGGCGGTATCAGCTATTCGCAATCACATCGGGATAGGGATGGGGCGTATCGCATTAATACAGCACTATCTTGATAGTGGGGAACTTATTGCACCCTTTGCAAGTATTCCTGCTGAAATGAATTATTTACTCATTTGTCCAAAAGGCATGGAACAGCGCCCTAAATTCAAAGCTTTTACGCAATGGTTACACGCTCAAAATTTAGGGATGTAAATTCAAAGATTAGCTCAAATGCCAGCCTAACAGTTGCTTTCTTGCTTATAAATCTGCCAAGATGCGAAAGGCATGTGGCAAGACATGAGTTCCGCGAACAGATTGATTATTTTATTAATATTGACGCTCGCTTTATTCCCGAGAGCGAGCTAGAAGCTTTATCTTGATTGTGGCTCGTTTGAGGATTCGCTACTAAATATATGGCAAAAATTTGGCTCTGAAAGCCAATAATTAGAATAAAGAGTTCTATAAAAACGCAGACTGTTAATGTCCGCTTGTACACATACCAGCCATTATGAACGTAAATTTCTATTTTCTCACGATCGCTTTTCCCGTTATAGAACTTAATGGCAGCTTCTCCGACAAAGCGGACATTAACGATTGCCATCACCGATGCGACCGATGCGGAAGGAACCGTAGCGACTGAAGTATCCGGTGCATGGCGCTGTTTAGAGCTTTATCCTGTCCGATAATTGTTATCACCGCTATTTGGGAAAACATTATTAGCTTTGCGAAGATAATTAGAAGCGTTCCCCCTTCCACACACGATCCTTATATTCCCATGGTGGAGTCGATGACAACTCGTTTTCTGTATATACTTTCAACAGTTCTTCACCAAACGTGGTTTTGCCTTTCTCTAATCCTTCTGTCCAGTTGAACGACCACCAATTAGCTCCGCTCCATCTTCCACCAGTAAAAAAAGTCGTACTCGCTCGTTCGCGCTCAAAGCCATATTCCTCGAAAAGAGCAGTTAAATCAATAAACTTTCCTTTAACTTCTCGAGGAGATCTAGGAGATCGATTACCATAAGTACTTGATAGCAGCACCATCTCGGTTCCATTTTCGGCCCTAGCATAAACACGCCAGTATTGATTGCCATCATTAACAATCACGTACGGGTCAACTCGTGAATCCTCCATGCCAGTTCCGAAAAAAAGATTCAGTGAACGACCAATATAATGTAAAGAAGTGCTTGAACTGCCGGAAACGCTTGCATTCAGTGACCGTCTAGAACCGGAACTTGTTAATATTGCACCTGCCTTATGAACTTCGCTTAAAATTTCTTTATAGGCTTCCGCTACGTCTTCCCTTAGAAAGAAATGATCATATCCATCTCTATACTCGTCTGCAGGAACACGAACAAAACTCATTGGGGCCGCTTTAATTGGGACTGGTGGTCTTAACTGTTGTTCTAATGTGCTTAACTTGAGTTCAAGTTCTCTTAAACGATCTAGGTTCTTTGTTTCATTTGGCTTAAGAGATTGGATTTCATTTGGCTTAAGAGATTGGATTTCTTTTACGACAATATCCCTTTTTTTTCTTAACTCACTTAAATGTGCTCCGTAACTTTTCCATAAAGCTCTTTCGCTTTCGTTAGGCAAGATTTCAGAGAAATAGGTGACAAGTGCGATTTGTACACCAATGTCTTTTCCCAGTACCTCAATATATTCTTTAACGAAATCTCGGTCGGATTTTTTTTCATCCAACGAAAGTTTTGAGTATTCAATAACGAAAGGTAAAACTACTGCAACAAGACCAGCCAACCCCGTGCCAGCAATGACTTTATATAGGCTATACCGTTGTTTGATAACCTCAAGTCGAAATTCATCTTGCATGAGAGCTTTATTGTTGGTTTGTTTATCTTCCTCATCTGTCATAACGATTACCACTTTTTGGTGTGTTATTGGCTGCCATGTTCTAGCTCAATAATCTGAATGCTTATTACGGTCTATTGGCTTGCATTCGAAATAATGTGCAAAGTAAACTGTTCATACAAAATTATCTTTGCTACGTGGTTGATAAGCTTTGCCCTTTCTACGCAGATACTTAAATAATTGGCCTCCGCGCCTTTTATTTGACCAGATATGAAGGTAAATACTTTCATGGCTAATGAATAGGTTACATTCCACTCTCAACCAACCCGAAATCTGCTCGGGACTCCATAGTACACCTAGTTTCGATTCAATTAATGCCACTAGATTAGTTGTCATTTTAGTGGGTTTACTGGAAAGTAATCGACGTTTATCAGTAAATGACTGTGCTTGTTTAATGCGATAGCCACGCTTACCTGTATTGCGGGAAAACTCTCTGCTGATGGTCGATTGACTCACGTTTAACTGCTTGGCTATTTTATTTTGACTCATGCCTATTTTCTTTAAGGCATAAATCTGGCATCGTTGTTCATAGGTCAGTTGGTTATATGTTTTCATTGTTGCATCTCTTGCCGGAGAAAAAGCGATTAGCATATCTTCAGCTGACCACTTTTCCTACCTATTCAAGTTATGCACTTACTATTTGAATCTAAGAATAATTACATTGTAATTTTAAGGCTCTGTTCCATTACACTGTTGTCATCTATAAGCGGCGAGTAAAATTTGTTGAAAATCATACTTGGCCCTACTTTCTCTAAACCAAGCTAGATAATGCGGTAAATACTTAGTCGCTACCCCTTTCATTTTGCCTACCACCCAACTCTTAAAGTGAGTGATTGCACCATTAACGGTTTGGATGTGGTAAATATTGTCTATTACTCTATCTTTTCCATTGATTAATCGTTTATGATCACAATTCTTGTGCTCTGCAATATTCACATAAGGCCATGCTCCATCACTACAAAGTACGGAGTTACTTATGATATGTGGTTCTAAATTCGCTTCTATTGCTGAAGCTGTGTCCGCTGCTAACACCTTATTAACTATATGTTTACTGCGATCAATTGAAAGCAATATCGCAACTTGATCATCCTTTGTTCTTTTATCTGCATCACCTCCGCGTTTCCTCGCTTTTCGCCCTCTGGTTCGCTTTTTAGAGCCTTTTTCAGAATACGCCATAAAGAATTCATCAACTTCAATTATTCCTGATAATTTATCTTGTGTTTTAGCTGTATTAGCGATTAAAAAGCGATGTCGCCATAAGAAAGCAGTTTTTAGATTAATGTGGCAAATAGAAGCTGCTTGACGAAGTGTTAACTTTAGCTCCATACAGCGTGCATACTCTTCCCATAGATGACATTTTCTTAATCTAGCTAACGGTGTTTTTGTCTTAATATTAAAGGTCTTAGCGCAATGATTACATCGATATCTTTGTGTTCCTCCTGACTTCCCCCACTTTCTAAAATGTGTTGAAGTGCAATGAGGGCAAGAAGAGGAGTTATCAAAAATAGGTTGAAATAGTTCATTGGTGGGCATTTCGACTTGAGATGCTCGAATTGATTGATGAACTACCTCTCTTTGCGCTGGTGTCATGGATATAAGTACTGCAGTTATTTGGTTAAGGTTTTGAACGAACGATTTAGTATTCATAGTCTTTACCTTTAATACGTTATGATCACTTATAAGTATAGACAACAATTAACAGGAACAGAGCCAATTTTAAAGTAAAGTTTAAATCTTAGCTAAAAATTCAATATAAATAATAAGTGGTCAAGCTAATGATTTTAATTGGTCAAGTCGTATATCATAAGTTGGTCAAACTCGATGTTATTTATGGTTCAATTGAATGTAATTGAGTGTTCAAGTTAATGTAATTCTCCACTATATATGTGTAGAAAGTTTAATTGTGTGAACTCAACTTATAATAAAAAATGAAACTAGTTAATATAACGATTTGGGCTTAGAAACAAAGTCAAACAAACCATACCTTTACGGTTAAAAAACAGCCCCCTAATATTATTTTTTTGCTCTGTGATTTTATAGCTAATATCAAACAATCAACTAACAAATTTAAGTGGTTCGCATTAATTTTATGGTGAAACAGCTATTTTTATAAGGGAAAATGACCATTTAACATAATCGTCATTTTATGCACAATATTTGGGCTAACAGTTACTGTTATCTGTTTATGATCATAAAATATTATTACTTCATATTATAAAATAATAAATACAGAATTTTTCTGCTTAATAAATCTGTTATGTCTCTTTGGGAATTCGATAATTTTAATTTTCTCTATAACAATATTAATTTATGTAATTTTGACTTCGTTAGCTTGGCTTGAAGCAAAAAGAAAACGTAGTATTTACTGGAGTGATCTTTGTATTCCTTTAGTGTTACCTTTCTTCTGGTTAATACTTTTATTTTCTAGTGCTTTGTTTTTGAATATACGTGTTTTTATCCTTGATCGATATTATAAAAGCTATAAAGTAAACTCCTATATTTTCTTGTTTTAGGTTTTATATTGGTGCTGTTATTACGTATGTTTATGTCATACGGCTTGGATTAATCTAAACATAACAAGTGCAATTAAATCGGACGCATAACGGTTGTCTCGATTTTTGCTAAAAACAAAAAACTCGTAAAACAGTGTCAACCTATGCGCCGTTATGTGTTTAGAGGTTTTATGAAAGCATTCTCAACTCTGTTAATAAAAATGCTCGCGTTATATTTAGTGCTGACAACACTATATGCATTTCTACCCGTTGTACTTTCTGGGAATATGAATAGTTTACTAACGCCCGAGTTATTTGTTGTTATATCGGCGACTATCCTTTTACCCATCATTGGTGGAATTTTCTTATGGAAGTATGCAACGAGTATTGCAGGTGAAATTCATAAAAATGAATCTGAAGTAAACAAATGTACTGATACAGCAATCGTAAGTGCGGGGCTATTTTTAGTTGGCATATCATTACTTATTAAACATATTGGTATTTTAATAAACCAATATTTATCAATAGATCAAATAAATTACGGTTCTATATTTGTTATATTTATCAGTATACTTTTGGTTTTTAAAGGTGGTGTAATGAAAAATTTGTATTCAAAATGTAGCAACAACACTTAGTTTCAAGTTAGAAGTGCGACAAAAGTATTTACCATAACACCCGTGTTGCGCACAACTTCGAGGCTACCTGAAATAGTGGCCTTTTTCGTATCTATCGGTAAATTTTCTAGGGCACTTTGTGCCCCGAAGCGATGTATGGACTCCACCAACTCTAGCAATTAGCCTAGAGTTACGGTAACTAATAAGGAGACCATACTATGTTGAAATCTAATATTATCGGAATCGATCTAGCTAAAAATATTCTTCAAATTTGCCAAATCAGTAAACATGGTGAATTAATTAGTAATAAAGCGGTGAATCGACAAAAGTTAAAAGAGCTATTGGCTAGAGTAAAACCAGCCGTTGTTGCTATCGAAGGCTGTGGTAGTAGCCATTACTGGGGAAGATATGCAGAGCAATTTGGTCATGATGTTCATATTATCAGCCCTAAAAAAGTGAAAGGGTTCCTCGAAGGTCATAAAACTGATGCTAATGATGCATTGGCCATTGCGAACGCATCATTACAAATAGGGATAAACTTCAGTCAGCCTAAAAATGAAGAACAACAATCTCTGCAAACGTTAGAAACGAGTCGTCTTTATTTTTCAAGTAATATTACTTCATTAGGGAACCACATTCGTGCAATGTTATATGAGTATGGGGTTGCAAGTACTCAAGGTTTGTTAGGGCTAAAAACCGCAGTACAAAAAACACTAGATGAACCAGCCCTAATTCCAGCATGCTTAATCACTACTTTGCATCAGCTGTGGGAACAATATCTCAATCTAAAAATCGAATTTGCCAAGTTAGAAAAAGTAAAAAATGCATTAGTTCGACAATTAACACCCTCTAAAAACCTTATGGCATTAGAAGGAGTAGCAGAAGTTTGTTCAAGTATGCTTTATTCGACTATAGGTGATGGAAAGCAATTTAAAAATGGTCGACAAGCAGCTGCCTTTGTTGGTGTTACGCCGAAGCAACATAGCTCCGGTGGTAAAACGGTGATGACAGGCATTATTAAACATGGTGGTGTTAAAGAGTTAAGGTGCGCGTTATACCAAGGTGCACTTGCCTATATTTCCAGGTTGCCGGATGAACCGAAAACAGTGAAACAAGCCTGGCTGATTCAGCTGAGAGAGCGATTAGGTATCAAGAGAACCTGCATCGCGTTAGCAAATAAAACGGTCAGAACGGCTTGGGCAATGTTGAGATATGAAACAAAATATCAGCAACAATTATTAGTAATCGAATAGGTAAATATAAAAAAATTTAATCAGAAAACCAAAAATAAAATGAATAGCTTTACCCAATTTTACAACAATGATGCAGCATAAACGGTAAGACCAACCTATTAAAACCTGTCTAGGGCGGAAGTCATAACAGACTGTCAAAGCGAAGAGGATAATAGGTGCGCAAACATCTAAGGCTAGAGGGTAGCCCCCTCAATAAAAAGCCGTATATACGCACGCATCTTAAATGTTTATGTCAATTTATACTTGTAAAATAGGTGGAGTCCATATACGCCATAGAAAACGAAGGAGCAAGAACACCGAAGTGAGATAGGAGAATGAGTAACAGCAGTTTTCTTAGCATTTTAGAATAAAGAAAAATGGAGGCTACCACTTCAATTTCATTACAGTCTCATTCCATCAGAAGGTATTGTCAACTTATCTGACTAGGATGACTAAAGGCTATAAAAATAGCCTTAATCTAAATTTTGGATACAACTAACCTGCACCCATTCAGAGAATGAGTGATCGCGGAATGCTCTATAATGTTTCGCTTGCATTAAATGACGGCCAAAACGAAACAGATTATTTACTACTCCGTTGCAACTTAAAAACCGCTGGGCTTGCCCCTGTGATTTGAATTTACGCATCTGTCGTTCTTGTTGCCGAGTAGGCTGATGTGAGAGCTCACATCCATTATTTTCATACTCAACCGTTGAGTGTTCCACACTTGGCATTAATTCTTTTTTTGCTGCAGAGTAGCTTGCTAGTTTATCAGTCACAAACTTTAATGGCGTACCTCCCTGCCCTTTTAATAATCGTTTAAAGAAGCGCATCGCTGCCGTCTTATTCTTTCGTTTCTGAACTAAAATATCTATTTCATCACCATCTTGATCAACCGCTCGCCAAAGATAATGTAATACGCCATTTATTTTGATAAAGACCTCATCCAAATACCAGGTATCACCAAGTTGACCGCGATTCTTTTTGATCTTGTTGCAATAGATAGCACCGTATTTTTTACACCACTGTCTAATCGTTTCATAGCTGACAACAATGCCTCTAGCAGCGAGCAGTTCTTCAATATCACGAAAGCTAAGTGTAAACCGATGATAAAGCCAAACGGCATGGCTGATGATTTGTGCAGGGTAACGATAACCGGCGTAGATATTAGAATTATTCATCTGCAGATTATCGCATAATTAGTGAGGTAGTTATTAACTTGACAGTATAGTTGTTAGGCAACAACAGTTTATTTCCGCACATATTTACGGCGCTGTTTGTCCATCGACAGGCCAAACAGAAGCATTAATTAGTCCAATATTGAGTATGGAGATGATGGAAAAACATCTTCAACAAATATCAGATGCAACACCTGCTGGAAGGCACGCACTTGTTATTATGGATTGTGCTAGTTGGCATTCAATCAAACTAAATAGTCAATTTAAGAATTTATCAATCATGCATCTCCCTCCTTATTCTCCCGAGCTTAATCCTATTGAACAAGTTTGGGCTTGGCTAAGAGCAAATGACTTAGGAAACTTCGCATTTAAAAGTTATGAAGATATTGTTGATCAAGTGAGTCGGGCCTGGAATAACTTTAGGCATCAAGTTGATCATGTAAAATCTCTTTGTAAAAGAGACTGGGCGAATCTGATCATAAATTAAATTCTTTTGGTATAATTTCAAAGAAAGGTAGTGTCCCAAGCATGCTCGATAAACTTTACTGCCGTAAGCTTTATTGGAGGTATCATATGAAGACTCCTAAATTTAAATAAAAATGAATATAGATTTAGTCTGATGATTATATAATTAATCACAGCGTTTATAGCTCAAAGAAAGGTATTGTCAACTTATGTAACCAAGATGACTAAAAGCTATAAAGTTAGCCCTAATCTAAATCTTGAATGCAACTCACCTGCATCCATTGAGAAAATGATCGATCTCGAAATACTCAATAATGTATCGCTTGCATTAAATGACGGCCAAAACGAAATAAGTTATTCACCACACCATGGCAACTTAAAAACCGTTGGGCTTGATCTTGTGATTTAAACTTACGCATCTGTCGTTCTTGCTGCCGAGTTGGCTGATGTGAGAGTTCACATCTATTATTTTCATACTGAATAGTTGAGTGCTCCACACTTGGTATTAATTCTTTTTTGGCAGCAGAATAACTAGCAAGCTTATCCGTCACAACCTTTAACTGTATGCATCCTTATTCTTAAAAAGCGTATAGCAGCCCTCTTGTTCTTTCATTTCTAGCCAAACTGCATGGCTAATTATTCGTGCAGGAAGCGATAACCTGCGTAGATATTAGAATTTTTCATCGAGATATTATCGCATAGCTGATGCAGAGGTTGTTGAGATGACAGTATCCAAATGCCAATGCTCAATTAGCCGGTATAGTGAAGCAATTGAAGCTAAAGTCATTAGTTCAAGTCGAGAATTACAACAAATAATTATTCCATTGATAAAACTCACAATGCAAAGGTATTTTGCTTAAGCAAACAAGCGAAGTCATTTATAAAATACGTTTACTCCCAGCGTTAAAGCAAAGTGTAAATTTTGTAACATTGTTTTCTGACACGACGGATATTTTCCCATTGTGTAATTCAACAATCGATCTGGTAATTGCCAACCCAAGCCCAACACCTTCATGTTTACTATGTGTTCTTGATTTATCGGCCCGATAGAAACGCTTAAATAGGTGTGGAATATCATCAGCTGAGATTGTTTTTCCTTTATTTTCAATAGTTGCAATTACTTGTCCATTTTGCTCGTTGAGCTTGACTATAATTTCACTATCACTGTCACCGTAGCGAATGGCATTGGATAGTAAATTACTAAAAGCACGTCGTAACATCAACTTGTCACCACTCAGTGTAGCCGTTCCGATTAATAATAGTGAGACCGAACTTTCCTCTGCAAGTGCTTCATAAAAATCAAAAATATCACTCACCTCTTGCTCTAATGAAAGCTGCTCTCTATTAATATTCAAGTGTTGATTATCAGACTTTGCAAGGAACAACATATCTGTAATCATGCGTGATAAACGCTCATATTCCTCAATATTAGAGGCCAGCGTATTAATATACTCTTCCTTCTCTCTTGGATAACTCAAGCAAACTTGAGTTTCAGTCATCAAATTATTTACAGGAGTACGTAATTCATGTGCAATATCTGATGAAAAGTGAGTAAGCGCAGTCATGGCGACTTCAAGTCGATCTAACATTTGATTTAATGTACATGATAATGAGTATATTTCGATAGGCAGATTATGAGTTGGCATACGTTTACTTAAATCTTTTTTTGAAATTAACGATGCTTTTTTAGTCAACTTAACCAGCGGTAATAAAGCTTGTCGTGTCATAAACCAACATAATAGAACGCTCAACGCACCCACAACTAATGTGAACTTAATTAACATCTCTTTAAAAACAGTTAAAAATTCCAAGTGATGGTTAATATTAACGGAGAGAGTGGCTTGAAGTAGTGGCAGTTCAGGTTTTTTACCCTTCATTTCAAAACGCATCGCAAGAAACTTCGCGCTATTATCTGACCAATAGAACACCTTCATCAACTGTCTAACTTGTTCAGTAGAATCAAGCAATGCTTCGCCGTATATAATTTTGTTTTGATCTTTTATTTGAATCGTTAACCCTGCATGGCGAGCAACTTCACTAGTAATGTTCATTAAGTTACTGCTTTTGTTATTGGAATAAAGCGATTGTAAAACGCTTATTTTATCTTCAAGCTGCTGTTTGTCTTGTTCAATAAAATGCTTACCAACGGCATCGTTTACTAACCACAATACACTACTAATCACCAGCAGGATTGAGCCTAAAAAATATAATGTTAAACGTTGAGTTAAAGAATGCTTAAACATATTATATCTCTTTCGCCTCCAACACATACCCCATTCCGCGCATAGTTTGTAACAACTTTGTATCAAAAGGAGTATCTATTTTGTTACGTAATCGGCGAATAGAAACATCAATGACATTAGTATCACTATCAAAATTCATATCCCACACTTCAGATGCAATTAAAGCGCGTGAAAGTACTTCTCCTTGATGGCGCATAAAGAACTCTAGTAGATTAAATTCTTTCGCGGTTAATGTTATCTTTTGGCCTGCACGTTGTACTTTGCGACGCAACAAATCTAACTCTAAATCAGCAATACACAGAGTATTGTTTTCAGTATTGCTTTTATTGCCTCTTTTTAAAATTGCACGTACACGAGCTAATAGTTCGGAAAAAGAAAAAGGTTTAATAAGATAATCATCAGCACCTAGCTCAAGTCCTTTTATACGATCTTCAACTTTATCGCGAGCAGTCAAAAATATAACAGGTGTTTCATTATCTTGTTTGCGCAACTGTGCGAGAATCTGCCACCCATTTAAATCGGGCAGCATCACATCTAAAATGATTAAATCATGATGCTGGCTAGTTGCATGATACAAACCATCAATACCATTAGATGACAGGTTTACAATAAACCCCGATTCAGTTAATCCCTGACGCAAGTATTGCCCTGTTTTGGGTTCATCTTCAATAATCAAAATTTTCATTGCTGCCTACTAATTATTTAACGTTAAATGTTCCACTCATTCCTGCTTCATAATGGCCAGGAATTAAACAGGCAAAACTAATTTTACCAGAACGATTGAATGTCCACATAATCTCACCCATTTCATTAGTTTCTAAGCTAACTGCATTAGGTTCATCGTGTGCCATATTGGGCATATTTTGCATCATTTTAGCATGCTGCTTAAACTCAGCGATCTCACCGATCACCAGCTCATGTTTTAATTGGCCGATGTTATTTATCATTAAACGTACAGTTTCTCCTTTTGTAACATTCAAAACATCAGGCGCAAAACGCATTGTATCATCCATTGTCACTTCAATAGTTCGCGCTGTATTATGCAATGTACTTGCTATCGCATCTAAATTTTTATTTTCTTCATGGCCTGCACTTGCAGATACCACCGCAGAGAATAATGTTAGTAATAAAACAGAAGTAAGTTTTTTCATTTTTTTCCTATCTATATTTATTGCTTAAAACCAAAATTTTAGGCCAGCGACCCAATTGATTTGCTGACTCTCATAACCTTCGCTTATGCTAAGGTTAGCACTATTTCCAAATAATTTGACCCACTCTACGCCGATATAAGGAGCAAATTGGCGTGATATTTCATACCTTAACCGTGCACCAAGCACAACATCGGAAACACCTTTACCTTGACCCTGTTCTAAATCATCTTTAGCAAACGCACTAAGCTCAATACTAGGCTGTAGAATTAAGCGTTGTGTAAGTAATAGTTCGTATTCAGCTGAAATCTGAAATTCACTTTGTCCACCTTTAGTTAAATAAAACATAGCGTCGATTTCAAACCAGTAAGGCGCTAGTCCAGAGCCACCAGCGGCCAGCCATGTTTGGTTTTCATATTTACTCGTATCATAACGAAGACCAAACTCAGTATTCCAAAATGTAGTCAAAGCAGAACTCCATAACAACTCACTGCTGGACTCATCAAGTTTCCCGCTATCGCTAAGCTCTCCCTCAAAATTAACTAATAATTTATCATAATCGCTTCCCACCCAAAATTGACTGTCATAAACCCATTCATAATCACCACGGTTATTGCTGTATTCAAAGCGGTCTACATTCCCCCCCAAAAATAGCATTTCATCAGCAAGTTTTAGCTGCTTAGGCCCAGCTATTGAAAATGGAGCGTCCTTAAGGGTATAACCATCAGAATACTGGTGTGCTGAACGTGTTGTTAATAACAGGGAGTCTTTCTCATTGTCTCCAGACATATCCATCTGTGAATGATCCATCTTTTGCATCTCAGCATGAGAAGTCATTTGCTGCGCAAAGCTACTAAAAGATAAAATGCTCAATAAACTCAATAAACTGATGTTCTTAACCAACGGCATATAGGTTGTTTTGTTCATGACACCACCACTTTGCGAAACATACCCGCTTCCATATGAAAAAGAAGATGACAATGCCAAGCCCATTGCCCTTTTGCATCAACACTGACTAAAAAGCTTAAACGCTGCGCAGGTTGTACAGGGATGGTATGCCGACGAGCTAGAAAGTTACCGTCAGCGTCTTCTAAATCGCTCCACATGCCATGTAAGTGCATAGGGTGTGTCATCATTGTATCGTTATGTAAAATAATACGAATGCGCTCTCCGTAGTTAAGATGGATTGGGGTTGAACTACCAAACTCTACCCCGTCAAAGGACCAAGTATAACGTTCCATATTGCCCGTTAAATGCAACTCTAACTCTCTATCAACTGGGCGATCGTCAATGACTCCACCAACAGTTTTTAAATCTGCAAGCGTTAACACTCGGCGCCCATTATTACGTAACCCAACACCAGGGTCATCCAAATTAATACGTGGTGTATCTACTCGCATATCAACAGAAGGGCCTTGCTCTTGTATAGCATGGGATACTGTCTGACTTGCTTTATTACGGCTGGCAGGCATCTCCATTTGTAAATGGTCCATTTTAGACATATCCATATCTGCCATGTTACCCATATCCATGCTCGACATATCCCCCATCATATCGACCATGGTTAATTCTTGAACCGGATCTAATGCCGGCACTTCTGCTGATAAACCCGGGCTACTCACCAATGTTCCCCGTGCATACCCGCTTCTATCCATTGCCTGTGCAAAAATGGTATAAGCAGCTTCCTCTGGCTTAACTAATACATCATAAGTTTCACCAGGACCAAACCTAAACTCATCAACTTCAACCGGCTCTAATTCACCACCATCTGCACCAACAACGGTCATTTTAAGTCCTGGAATACGCACATCAAAAAAACTATTACCTGCTCCGTTAATAAAGCGTAACCGGATCTGCTCACCCTGTTTAAAAAACGTTGTCCAATTATTTTTGCTGCTCTGCCCATTCATTAAATAAGTCAGCGTATTAGCAGAAAGATCTGCTAAATCAGTTGGACTCATACGCATCTCATTCCACATCTTACGCTTTCCAATCGCACCTGAAAGGCCGCTTTTTTCAACATCATTGAAAAAATCAAATAGGGTTGGTTGATTATAATTATAATAATCCCCTTGGGTTTTAAGCTTTCCAAATACTGCCATCGGATTTTCATCAGTCCAGTCAGATAAAACAATCACTTTATCTTGCTCAATATTTATTTTTTGTTCCGCAGCCTCAATAACAATACCCCCATACATACCCGTCATTTCTTGAAAAGCTGAATGAGAGTGATACCAGTAAGTCCCACTTTGTGCGAGTGTAAATTGGTAAGTAAAGGTTTGCCCAGCTTTAATGCCAACAAAACTAATACCGGGTACACCATCCATTTGATACGGTAAAATAATACCGTGCCAATGAATGGAGGTATCCACATCAAGTGTATTAGTAACGTGAATGGTTATAGTTTGCCCCTCTTTCATGCGTAAGGTTGGCCCAGGAATTAATCCATTTATAGTGGTCGCAATACGCTTTTTCTCTGTGATATTGAGCAGCGTTTCACCAACCGTTAAAAAAAACTCATCACCCGATAATGTCGATTTCTGATGAGATTGATCAAACCTGCTATCTTTTTTTGATTTTGCCATCGCGATTGGCATTAATGGTGTTAACCCCAGTAATGTTCCGGCAACCAGAATGTTTTTTGATAATTCGCGCCGTGATAAATTGAACATCTTATTTGCTTTATTCATCTACATAGACCCTATACTTAATTATTAATTAACTGCTGACAATCATAAGCTTAACTCCCCCCCTCCGACATGACAGAAGAATGACAATATTGTCATGTTCCTTA
The DNA here is from genome assembly GCF_037546705.1 of Vibrio sp. 2-Bac 85. Classification (NCBI taxonomy): domain Bacteria; kingdom Pseudomonadati; phylum Pseudomonadota; class Gammaproteobacteria; order Vibrionales; family Vibrionaceae; genus Vibrio; species Vibrio sp. 2-Bac 85. The sequence continues at coordinate 481,544 of NZ_JALAAB010000001.1, forward strand.
TTTTGTGGGGAAGATAACCAGTCATAGAATCAAGTTAATTTATACTCTAAATAGCAATCTAATTAAGAGATCTTTTTAGGTGCTAGGAAAAATGGATGAAAGCAAAGTATTGATTGCAGTAACTAGAATTCTCATTACAAAATCAATAACAAGCTTACGTTCATTTTAACAAGCATAAGTTAATAGGTGCTTAGGTAAATTGATACTTAGATAGATTGGTGTGTTGGTGTAAATACTTTTATTAATTATTTTAGGAGGTTATATGTCATATAAAAAAGTCACTGCGATTTTTGATCAAATAAAATTAACTGAAGTTGAAAACGCTTTAAAGCAACATTCTAACATTGGATTTACAATCCACTCTGTTGAAGGCAAAGGTACTTATGTTGATTTGTATAATATCAATACACTTTCCACACACATACAGATGGATATTTATACAAACCAGGACTGTGCATTACAAGTAGCAAAAATTATTATCGATGCGGCCCATAGTAATAGTGAAGATGAAGGGCTAGTAGTCATTAGTGATATCGATACGCTATTTTCAATACATACAAAGCAACAAGTAAGTAATGATGAACTTAAATTATAAAATAACAGAATACTGTATTCTTACTGCAGATTAAAACATGACAAAGTCGTAATCTGTGCGACAGCATGGTGTCATGATGATTTGGTTATTATTAGTGTAAATCAATCACAGCAAAGGAAATACACATGAAAAAATCATTATTAGCAGTAGCAACTTTATTATTAGTAAGTACCCACACCATGGCTGATTCAATTGAGACTATGGATAAAGCTCGTATGAATACGGGCGCAAATTATAGCTTAATTACCAAGACAACAACGTTAGTTTCTGAGCCAACAACGAGTCGTAACGCAGCTTATCAGCAAGGTTATGAAGTCATGGGTAATTTACATGGTAAGTCATCACAAGAACTGGTAAAAATTCTCAAAACATCTTTAATTAATCTAGATGTTAAATCTGTTATGGTCGTAGATAAAGAAGTGACAGTGAAAGAGTTCTCGAAACAGCCAAATGTTATTAAATATCAAGCATTAGTTGATGTAAAATATCACTACCGTATATACGAATCAGATAATTAAAATGAGCTTCATAAATTAGTTTAGATAATAACGTTGAGTAAAAGATAAGTATTTATTTTAGATTATCAGTACTATGATTTTGCTCAACTATATTATTGAAGTGTTTAACATCAAATAACTCCTTCCTTACAATTAAGCCCAGTTCAATCCCCTTTGTCCATTGTTGTTATACATAGTTGTCATACATACCCATCATCATTCAAGATGCAAAAATCAGCAATCCAGGAGGTGAGCAGATTCTAGGCATAACGTTGAAGATCTAGCGGGTTAAATTGAGACTTTATGCCCATTAATAACAAGGAACGAAGGTGTTTGCCTCAAGACTTGCTTGGGGGTCGTCAACTCGAAAATACTTATCTGTCATTAAGGTGGCGTTGTAACATTCGATAAGTGCTAGCCATTTAAGGGCAATACTTGTTTTACACCCACCGATAGAGGATTAACGTAGTTAATCGCTCGAAAAGTCATCATGTTACGCCTTGCCTTGATGCCCGAGTTAGCGACTAAATAATGCATCTTGATTGGTAACGGGTATATATAATAAAGTTTACACAAGAAACTAAGAAAAACTATCGCCTAGCAATCAGACTGAGGAGAGGCTTATTAATATAATAAGCCTCAACAATAACTTTCAGTCTACTATTCGACTACTTAGCAAACGACATTTTTTGTTGTCATTTAAGCTAAGCTAATGGGTCCTAAAGCAGATGACAGTACAGCGGTAAGCGTTAAAATTATCAATGCAATTATAATTTCATTTTTGATTGAGCTTTGTAACTTGTGACAAACTTTCTCTTCTTGCACTTCTTCTACAAGATGATATTTATGGTAAGCAGCAATCAATAAAATACAAACCACAAATACAAGTTTTAGTAGTATTGCCTGACCATATTGCGTCGTCAACAACTCAACTGGACTATCAAAAACTAAATACAACAAACTAATACCACAAACGATTAATAACCCCACCATAACCATTGCTATTTGGCCAAACAAGCACATTAACTTATACAGTGCAGGGGGGGGCAATAATTTACAACTAAGCCATAAAGGATATAGCGCACCGACCCACCAAGCCATGGTCATAATATGAAACCCTATCAACCATTTTGCGACACTACCGATATCAGCACTATGACCAACAAAAGTAAATGAATATGCAAAGAACAGGATCGTAACAACATAGAATAATGTGAATATTGCATGTTTTACACTAAACGTTTCATACTTTACATTAAAGTGACCAAAAAATAATGCTACACCTAAAGTAGTAAATGCGATCAAACGCCATACAACCGATTCACCAACAGCGCTTTGCCAAAGAAAACTAACCATATCAGTATCAAACATACCTGAGACACCAGCCTCAGAAAAAGTCCCAACCTGAATGAAAAAGTTCACAATGACCGCCATAAAACCTACAACGCAGCTTATGACAATATAATGAATAATTGACTTGTTATTAACGGAGGAATTTATTAAAAAAGCCATAAAAGGACCACCGATTGCAGTAGCGACTCCAATATAAATGAATAGCTTAGAGACTATATTACTATAGTCCCAGATAGTTAATTCAATCATAAAGACCTCAATTAATTATGTTGATGGTTATGCCCATCAGCATTAACTGGCATCTTTTCCATATCAGAGGTATGTGTCATGTTGCCCATATTCGAGGTTTCAATTAAGAAGGTGAACTCACCTTTCATTTTATGAGCATCTTTACCCATCGTTACCCATATCACTTTATATTTACCCGTCTCAAGCGCCGGTAATTCAATACTAAAGTTACTTTTAAATTCTTTACTTGGTGCACTCGTGACTTTAACTAGTTTTCCAGGTTGCTCTATAACTTTCAATTTGACCAATTTTACTGGCATAGTAAATTCAAGTTCCACACTTTCAGGAAGTTGATTTAACGTAGCACCATTTGCAGGTGTTGAGTTTTTTAACCCTGAATGAGCACTTACTAAATTACTTAATAGAACCAAGCTTAATATTGCTACATTTTTAAATATTTTCATTTTTTATCTCTCTTATCTTTAGGTTTAAGTCAGCTCTTAATCTAAGAACTTGTTGTTTTTGATATTGTTATCGTGCATAGCGGCATCATTTCCCTGTACTGACTTCCTAAATAACGAATTTAAATGAAAAGCCATTCAAAATGTTAGCTTGGAAGCCCTTAATATTGGTTATATAAAGCCAAGCCATCTTTAGAAAAAGACACAACTTTAAAGTTTTCATATTTAACCCCTGCTCTTGCCATGCCAGGAGAGAGCTGTGGCATACCTGGGACTGCAAGTCCTGATATATTAACAGGGCTCTCTTTAAGCAAGCGTGCTATATCAGACTCTGGAACGTGCCCTTCAATTAAATAACCGTCAATCACTGCACTGTGACAAGACTGTAATTGAGGGGGCATTCCAAAATTTTGTTTAATATTTGACCAGTTATCTTGATGATGTACATTTACTGTATAACCTTTGTCTTCCATTATCGCGGCCCACTCTTTACAGCACCCACAAGTTGGTGATTTATATAATTCAATTCTTGTTTTTGCCAAAACAGAAAAACTAGCCATGGTTAAAGTAATTGCTAATATTTTAGTCGTTAGCTTCATCATAAAACTCCTTAAATAGTATTAATAAACATCAATAATAAAATACTTATTGTTAAAAATAGTGGGTAGAGGCCTGTCATCCCCCATGTTATGGCGAATACTGACATCCTTTATCAACACTGGCTTGATAGCCAATGTTGAACAAACCTTAACTGCTTAATTACATTCTTTTTTAAACATTTGGTTCTTTTCACTGTGATCTTTAATTTTGCCCAAAATCACCTTAATTTCATTTTTTTCTTGTGTTTTAGATAGCTGCTTAAACATGTCATTAAGTTCGGTCATGTTGTGCATATACATCATATGTTGGTGTTGCTCATTGCTCATTCCTTCCATGTTTTGCATTGTAGCCATCTCATTCATATCCATTTTAGAATGATCCATACCGGCCATCTCTTTCATATCCATTTTAGAATGATCCATATCGGCCATCTCTTTCATATCCATTTTAGAATGATCCATATCGGCCATCTCTTTCATGTCCATTTTAGAATGATCCATGGCAGGTGTTACTTGAGTCGCTTTTTCACTTAGTTGTAATAACGCATTCATATGTTGCTGCATCTTCTTTACATCATCACCTTTAACACCTTGTACATAACCACGTAATTCACTTTTTATGGATGCCATCGTCCCGCCCATTTGACAGTTATTTTGATTGGCAAACGCACTTGAAAGTGGCGCGGCTAAAAAAATCAATGTACCGAGTGCTAATGCGATTTTACTTTTTTTAATATTCATTTTTATTTCCTTACTTGTTTAATTAAATCGTTTTTAATTAAAATTAAATGCCCTTAAAATCTGTTAAGGGCGATTTTGAGTTGATCACTTAGTCTTTATTTAACTGTTTGCGTAGGCTTATTTTTTTCCATTCAAAATAAGCCGCAGGCAAGATAATCAAAGTCAAAATAACAGCACTAACCATGCCCCCAATCATAGGAGCAGCAATACGCTGCATAACTTCTGAGCCTGTGCCGTCTCCGTACATAATAGGCACTAACCCCATCACAACAACAGCAACTGTCATCATCACGGGACGTACTCGTAAACCTGCGCCTTCCGTTACCGCTTCTTTTAAATCATTGAGATTAAAATCCGTAAGACGTAGCTGTTTTTTTGCTTCTAATGATTGGTTTAAATACAAGAGCATAATGACTCCAATTTCTATCGACACACCAGCAAGCGCAATAAAACCAACACCAACGGCGACAGAGAAGTGGAAATCAAGCATAAACATCAACCAAATTCCGCCCATTAACGCAAACGGTAGTGTCGATAAAATCAACAAAACTTCACCGACTCGGCGGAAGGCTAAATAGAGCAGAATAACGATAATGGCAAGGGTCACGGGGATCACTTTTGCCAAACGTGCATTGGCTTTTTCCATATATTCATATTGCCCAGACCACACTAGTGAATACCCACCAGGTAAATTTAGTTGCTCATTAACAATCTGCTGTGCATCTTTGACATACGAGCCTAGATCAACGCCTTCAATATCAACATATATCCAACCATTAAGACGCGCATTTTCTGTTTTTATCAGCGGAGCCCCTGCTTCGATATAAACATTGGCAACATCGCTTAAACTGATATTCATTTTACTTGGTGTGACAATTGGCAAACTTTTCAGCGCCGTCACTGAATCGCGATAATCATTCGGATAACGCAAGTTCACCGGGTATCGTTCTAAACCTTCGATGGTTTCAGTAATATTTTTACCGCCAATAGCAACCGCAACGAGCTCTTGTATTTCGGCAATATTGAGTCCATAACGTCCAGCTTTTTCACGGTTAATATCCACTTTGACATAACGACCACCAGTGACTCGTTCTGCATAAACAGAAGCCGTACCTTTAACATCTTTTAATATAACTTCAATTTGCTTACCAATTTTTTCAATTTCATTTAAATCTGCACCCGCTATTTTGATACCAATCGGTGTTTTAATGCCGGTTGCTAACATATCAATACGCGTTTTAATCGGCATAACCCAAGCATTTGTTACCCCTGGGAACTGAATTAAACTATCAAGCTCGTCCGTCAGCATTTTTTTAGTCATGCCAGCTCGCCATTCCGCTTTAGGTTTAAATTGAATAGTCGTTTCAATCATGGTCAGTGGCGCCGGATCCGTTGCTGTTTCAGCGCGGCCAATTTTTCCCCATACCGTTTTAACTTCCGGTTGTGTTTTAATTAGCTTATTAGTTTGCTGCAATAACTCACGGGCTTTACCGATTGAAATACCTGGGTAAGTAGTTGGCATATACATAAGATCACCTTCATCTAAAGGTGGGATAAACTCACTACCGATTTTACTCACAGGATAGAATCCAACGACTAACACCACTAATGCAAAACAGATCGTCAATATTGGAAAGCGTAAACTAAGGGCTAATACAGGTCTGTATAAGGCCACCAAAAAACGGTTTAATGGGTTTTTATGCTCAGGTATTATTTTACCGCGGATAAAATATCCCATTAATACAGGGATTAAGGTAATTGCTAAACCTGCCGATGCCGCCATCGCATAGGTTTTAGTGAATGCTAAGGGTGAGAACATCTTGCCCGACTGCCCTTCTAAGGCAAAAACAGGTAAGAAACTAAAAGTGATAATCAATAATGAGAAAAATAGAGCAGGGCCAACTTCAAGTGTGGCTTTGCTGATCACCTGCCAGCGATTCTCATCCGTCAGCTCCGTTTTTTCCATATGCTTATGGACATTTTCGATCATCACAATGGCACCATCTACCATCGCACCAATAGCGATAGCAATACCACCGAGTGACATGATATTGGCGTTAATACCTTGCCATGACATGATAATAAAGGCGACAAAGATCCCAACGGGTAGACTCAATAACACCACTAAAGATGAACGGAAATGAAATAAGAAAGCGGCGCAAACTAATACCACTACAATAAACTCTTCGAGTAATTTAAGGTAAAGGTTATCTACAGCGCTGTTAATCAACTCAGAACGGTCATAAGTGGGAACAATTTCCACACCATCCGGCAAGCTTTTTTGCAACTCATTGAGTTTATCCTTAACCGCAGTGATCACCCCCTGAGCATTGTCACCAAACCGCATCACAACCACGCCACTGACCACTTCTCCTTCACCATTAAGTTCAGTAATACCACGGCGCATTTGTGGACCAAGATTTATTTCTGCAATATCACCTAATAATAGAGGCGTCCCCTGGCTATTCACTTGTAGCGGTATAGATTTGAGATCCTCAATCGATGAGATATAACCCGAAGTACGGACCATATACTCAGCTTCGCCCATCTCGATAACACTTGCGCCACTTTCTTGGTTAGCGTTTTGGATTGCCTTGCTGATGCTGTTTAAAGGTATGTTATAAGCACGTAGTTTATTAGGATCAACACGTACTTGGTACTGTTTGACCATACCACCAACGGTTGCTACTTCGGATACACCTGCAACTGTCTGTAGCTCAAATTTTAAAAACCAATCTTGTAAACTACGCAGTTCGCTTAAATCATGCTGCCCACTTCTATCAACCAGTGCATAACTAAATATCCAACCTACCCCCGTTGCATCAGGACCAAGAGCTGAGCGAGCCTCTTTTGGTAAATCAGGGGCAACTTGTGAAAGGTATTCCAGCACCCGTGAACGGGCCCAGTACATATCAGTATTATCATCAAAAATGATATACACGTAAGAGTCACCAAAAAATGAGTAACCGCGTACTGTTTTTGCCCCTGGCACCGATAACATTGCAGTAGTTAACGGGTAAGTGACCTGATCTTCAACTACTTGTGGCGCTTGTCCTGGATAACTAGTTTTAACAATAACTTGTACATCAGAAAGATCCGGAATAGCGTCGATAGGTGTTTTCTGAATAGAAAATACCCCATAGGCAACAATAGCGAAGGTGATCAACAAAACCATGATACGGTTTTTGATTGACCAATTAATTATATGAGCAATCATAGCGTCACCTCTTTAGCCACTATCTCTAAATACGGTTTTGGTGACAAACCTTGATTAAAATCAGCACCCAAATCTAACCAGTCCAAGTCATCACCTTTAACATTTGAGTCAGATTCGTTTTCTTTGTCTATTTCTAACATACGCTCAAAATCAGCACTGATACTGGACTCAGAGTCTAATAAAAATTGAGCTGAAGTCACAATTTTTTGGCCTTCACTTAAACCTGATAAAACTTCCACTGATGTCTTATTTTCCAGACCTAGTTTCACAATCACAGACTTAAACTGACCATTGCCCTTCGCTAATACAACTCGATTCATGTTACCCGCATAAATCACCGCTTCGCGAGGAATTTGTAGTCTGCTTTTATTCATTTCTGGGGTTAAAATAATACTGGCAAACATATTAGGTTTTAATTGTGCCGTTGGGTTATCGAATTGCACTCGAACACGCAAAGTACGGTTGCTTGCGTTCATTTCAGGGTAGATAAAGTTGATCTTTCCATCCCATTGTTGTCCCGGAAAATAATCTAAGCTCATCGAGGCCGCATCACCCACTTTAACCAATGAAACTTGTCCTGCAAATACTTCAACATCCACCCAAACCGTATCTAAATTAACTGCGGTAATAACTTGAGTCGCAGGAGAAATAAATCCACCTTCATTTAATTTAAGCTCTGAAATGGTCCCTTTTTGCGGTGCAAAAATAGTGATATTTTGTAATACTTTTCTACTGCTCATTATCTTTTTAATTTGTTCATTACTTACCCCTAATACGGCTAAACGGGATTTTGATGAATTAATTAACGCCCTACGATTTAGGTTAATGGCATTAAATAATGATTCCTGTGCTTTCACTAACTCTGGCGAATAAAGCTCAAATAAGGGTTGCCCTTTTTTAACTTCAATACCGACAGATCTCACATAGAGCTTTTCAATCCAACCCGATACACGACTATTGATTTGCCAAATCGCATCATCATTGGCTTGCACTATGCCTAACGTATTAATGGGCATGTTAAATTCATCTTTCACAACCAGACCAGTACGTACACCTAAGTTATTTTCTACTGCGGCAGAGATAGTAACTAGCCCCACTTCTGACTGTCCACCGACCTCTTCATAAACTGGCACTAACTCCATGCCCATTGGTGATTTACCTGGTTTGTCTCGCTGATAATTAGCATCCATTGGCGCGACCCAGTACAAAATTTTTGGCTCTGCCTTTTTTGCTTCAGCATAAACAGGTACTAAATCCATACCCATTGGTGATTTCCCGGCTTTATCACGACGATAATTTGCATCCATTGGCGCAACCCAATATAAGATTTCAGGCTCTGATGACATATTTTTTTGTGCAAATAAACTGTTGAGTTGTTCATTATAAGTGGCAAAAAATCCCACCACTAAACCCACGATTAAAACTAATAAATAACGCATAATAATTTCCTATTAAAGAGCCTGAAAATAACGAATGTTAGAGAGACTTTTGAGTCCGTCGAAATACAACTGTTGATATTCTAAAGAGAGGTTCTGTTCATGGATGTAGGCATCAATAACCTCTTGGAAAGGACGAGTATTAGATTGGTAACTTTGCTCTAGCAGCTTGGTATGCAATTTTGCCTGTTTCAACAAACTGTCTTGATAACGGCTTATACGCTCTTCAAGTTGCTGGTAATTACTAATTTCAGCATTTAATAACGCATTAAGTCGGCGTAATAATAAGCGGTATTCAGCTTGTTTTTGCCCTTTATTATGTTGTGCTGAAATAAGCGTTTGATCTTGGCGTTTATCGGTAAACAGAGGAATATCCATCGACACAAAACCACTTAAAAGATCAGCTCTTCGAGCTCCCATGTCGGTTTCACTTAACCTATGCCCATAGCCCACTTCGACCTTAAAACTAGGCTTGTAGGCCTGCTCAGCAAACTCGATACTGTTATCTGCCACTAAAACACTTTGCGCTAACATTTTTGCTATTGGGTGCTGAGAAAGTAACCTGTAATGTTCATTATTGGTTGCATTAAGTGTATTGACATAAAATATTGTTTCAGACCATTTTGGAAGTTCTGTTGGCAGTGGTTGATAGGCGTATTCACCGATATACTCGCTTAACAAACTACGATAATTAAGCGATCTTTGACTTAATGCAGCAAGCTTTTCATCAAATTTATTGATCTCGATCTCTGCCAGCACCAAGTCTTCATTCTCTGCTAACCCTAAAGAATATTTAGATTCTAAATCTCGATAAAACCCTGAAAATAATCTTTTATTTTCTTTTACTATCTGTAACGATTTATCAATAAAAAGAATGTCAAACCAAAGCTCCCGCACGGTTTTTTTAACGTTTAACTGACGATCTAAACCTTGATAAACCGAAATTTCTGATTGTTGATTAAAACCTTTCTGAGTTAATTCAAGTTGTGAACCACGGCTAAATTGTTGTGAAAGCCCAAAGGTCAGTTGCGTCATTGCCTCTTGGTCTAATTTAAAACTATTGGTAGGCATGTTAGCTACACCTAGTTTTATCATGGGATCTGCGAGTGTTGAACCTGCAATACCTTGTGCAATCAAACTGGCTTGTTGTGCTTGATATATTGCTTGCGCAGGGTCAGATTTAATCGCTAACTGCTCTGCGTCATTGAGCGTGATCCCCTCTGCAAAAAGATTAAAACTAAGCAAAAACATCATGCTAAACAGGCTGTTAAACACCAACTTGACAGTAATATTTATAGCAGATAAAACAGACCGGGTGATTTTCATAATCACTTTCCTTTATTCGTACTCCTATAAATAACCAATGCAGTTTTTTAAAAAACAGCATTTAGTTTTTAATACAAGAGCGGGATAAAATAAATTAATTTTATTGATAGATAGCCATATAAAAAGCCTATAAATCAAATATTATTTAAGCTAAAACTAAATAGAAAATTAATTTAAAAGAGGTGGTCTATATAAAGATTCAGAAAAGTAATAAGGGGAACCGGTAATACTAGTTTTGTAAGAAAGTTGTGACAGAGGCTGATTAACAGTATTTTCATGCGATATAAAATAAAGCACAGTCACCATCGTCATAAAGTCACAATCACTTTGGCATTTCATAGTATGAGATCTTTCATTGCCACCGCAATCGATTTTACTCATTTCCATGCTTGATTCACTTAAGTCCATAGACATTTTGCAGTCAACCATCGAATCCGTTTTACTCTCGAATAGATGCACAAACGCCGCTGCTTTCTGAGTGAAAGTGAACATTGTTACCAGCATTAAAATTAAAGTAAAAAATCGTTTCATAGTTCCGTCTATCGTTAAGTGGACAAATATATACTAGCCTATTCCCTAGTGGTAACGTCAAGCTTTATATAGTACTTTTTTGGTACTCTTTTGTTTATAAATATTTTCCAGTGGTTTATTTATCAATTTCTAGTTACATTTTAAGACCATTTAATAATACAGGATAATAAACATTACGCGCCCAAAAACCTCTTCAGCATAGCGCTATCAAAAACCTAGACAGTGTTTAATCAACGTAATTAAAATAAATAACATCTTCATCAAGCCTATCTGAATGCTAACTTACCCCACAGCATCTTTCTAAAACATGACAACAACATTACAATTTTGTCATATTGTTAGTTTTTCAGATTAATAGCATATTATAAGGTCTGATTTACAATTTTTGACTTGGTTTTTAAGATAGAGAACAATGCTATACACCTGATATACCCGTTATCATTCAAGATGCAAAAATCAGCAAGTAGTGAGGTGAACAGGTTCTAGGCATAAAGGTGAAGATATAACGGGTTTCAGCCTAAAATAATAAATAAGCCTTAATTAAAGATGTAAATTATTTTTGAAAAATGGAGTTCACTAATTATTACAGGATCAGCTTGACCTTGCCTCAAGGGTAAGGATTAAGCTTCTTAATAAAGTCACTGTCCAAACTGAAATAAGGAGCAAGCATGTCTTTACCTACAAGTCTCAAACTGCCTATTTATGGTATGGCCTGCAAAGGTTGTGCAAGTAAATTACAAACAGAACTAAATGCAATAACAAAGGTGAATGCAAAGGTAGATTTTGCATCGGAAAGTGCAGAAATTGTCATTGAAGACAGTTCAGATTATGATGCAACATTAAAATCCGTTGTGATTTTAATTGAACAAAAAGGCTATAAAACGACTCCCCCCTCGCAACAGGATACAGTGAACAATAACCTTCCTGCACAGGAAAAATCATCAAAAGATAAGAGTCCTGCCTCCTCCCAAGTACAAACACAAGAGTTGCTTGTAGAAGGGGCAAGTTGTGCAAGTTGCGTCAATAAGATAGAAAAAGCATTAAATGACCTTCCTGATGTTCAACAAGCACAAATGAATTTTGCGCTACGAACCCTAACTGTCACTGGCGATGTTTCAGAAGATATAATTATAAAAACGGTTCAATCCGCAGGTTATAACGCTAAAAGTACAGATAATGCTAGCGATGAACAGCTACTTGATGAAAAAGAGGAAGCAGAACAAAAGTATTACCAGAAACTCATGACACAAATGAAATTTGGTTTAGGTTTAGGTGTGCCATTAATGGTATATGGCCTAATGGGTGGGCCTATGACAGTCAACTCAACCATGGATCGTGCAGTTTGGTTATTGATAGGCCTTGTTTGTGCCGCTGTTATGTATTTTGCAGGTAAACATTTTTATATCGGCGCATGGAGATCTTTTGTTAATCATAACGCGAATATGGATACGTTAATTGCCTTAGGAACTGGTACTGCATGGTTATATTCAATGGTTGTTGTTATCTACCCATTGGCGTTACCTGAGATGGCTCGACATGTCTACTTTGAAGCGACTGCAATGATCATCGGTTTAATTAATTTAGGATTAGCGCTTGAAGTTAAAGCGAGAGGCAGAACTAGCGAAGCGATACAACGATTGATTGGTTTACAGCCGAAAACGGCACGCGTTATTCGTGATGGCAAAGATATTGATATTAACATTGATCAAGTGTTATTAAATGATCTCGTACGCGTGCGCCCAGGTGAGCGCATTCCTGTTGATGGCAAAGTTGACGAAGGCAAAACAACCATTGACGAGTCGATGTTAACGGGCGAGCCTATGCCGGTAAAAAAATCAATAGGTGATGAAATCGTTGCCGGAACCATTAATAAAAGTGGATCTATTATTTTTCGGGCGACACGTGTTGGTAAAGATACAGCGCTCGCACAAATAATTAATATGGTCAAACGGGCGCAAAACTCTAAACCCCCGATAGGACGCTTAGCTGATATTATTTCCGCTTATTTTGTGCCAACCATTATGATTATTTCCATTACCAGTGCTTTAATCTGGTTAAACTTTGGCCCAGATCCAAGTGTTGCCTTTGCAGTAGTATCAGCAACTACAGTACTAATTATAGCCTGCCCATGTGCGTTAGGGCTTGCTACGCCTATGTCGGTAATGGTAGGTGTGGGAAAAGCAGCCGAAGTAGGTGTGCTTATTCGTAATGGTGAAGCATTGCAGAGTGCTTCAAAAATCACAGCTATGGTCTTGGACAAAACAGGCACTATAACCTTAGGTAAACCTAAAGTTACAGATGTTCACAGTGTTAATTCGATGGTAGATGATCAGATATTACAATTAGTGGCAAGTTTAGAAATTGCTTCTGAACATCCATTAGCACAAGCCATTGTGGAGTCGGCAAATGAAAAAGGGTTAAGCACAGATAAAGTCGAACATTTTAATGCCATTACTGGCCAAGGTGTAGAAGGTGTTGTGCTCGATAAACGCTTATTTTTTGGTAATTACAAACTAATGAGTGAGCAAGGTATTAATGTCAATAAAGAAAGCCTTGATATTAGCCAAAAAATGGCAAGCGAAGCTAAAACGCCGATGTTTTTTGCTATTGATGGTGAGCTAGCCGCGATTATCGCCGTTTCCGATCCGATCAAAGAAGATTCAATTTCTGCTATCAAGCGTTTACAAAAAAATGGTATTCGAGTGATCATGCTCACTGGTGATAATCAAGCAACGGCAAAAGCGGTGGCACAAAAAGTAGGTATTACAGAATTTTTTGCTGAAGTACTACCGGAAGAAAAATCACAGAAAGTAGCGGAATTACAAGCTCAAGGTGAAATAGTAGGAATGACTGGAGATGGCATTAATGATGCTCCAGCACTTGCCCTTGCAAATGTTGGTTTTGCAATTGGTACAGGAACTGATGTAGCGATAGAAAGCTCAGATATAACATTAATGCGAGGCTCGTTACATGGCCTTGCTGATGCAATCGCAGTGAGCAAAGCTACCTTAAGCAATATTAAACAAAATCTATTTGGTGCTTTTATTTATAACGTCGCGGGTGTTCCTTTTGCAGCGGGAATTTTATTCCCATTCTTTGGATTATTACTTAGCCCTGTTATTGCGGGTGCTGCAATGGCTCTTTCATCGTTAACGGTAGTGAGTAATGCAAATCGTTTACGTTTATTTAAAGCACAAGATCATTAGGAGAAAATTATGTTAATTATTAACTTTGTAGGCATCGTTTTAATTGCTTTCATTGTTTGGTGGTTTTGGCTTTACTCCCCAAATAATAAGCAAAAAAAATTAGCAAATAATATCGGTGATGAAGTAAATATAATGGTGCAGGACGGTGTTTATCAACCATCGAATATTATTCTAAAAGCTAACACACCGAGTGTTATTAAATTTATTCGTAAAGATCCAAGCCCATGTGCGGCTACGTTAATTTTCCCTGATTTTGAAATTAGTGATGAATTACCGTTAAACAAAACCACTGAAATTTCACTCCCCCCTATGGAAAAGGGCAAGTATGTATTTCACTGCTCAATGCAAATGTACAAGGGTTATCTAGTCGTTGAGTAATTGATATTGCAAATCTTAACTTTTAAAAAGTGCTGGGCAATTAAATGATATTGCAAATGTGAACTTTGAAAAAATGCTGGGCAATTAAATGATATTGCAAATGTGAACTTTGAAAAAATGCTGGCCAAATAAATATTGAGGTAAAAATTATGATAAATAATATTAAAGCACTCTTATTAACGCCTAAATCTTGGGTGGTTATAATGGCAATAGCAGGCGTAACTTACTATTTACTGACTAAACATAACCAGTATTTTTTCGAGTATTTACCTTTTTCGATTCTTTTATTATGCCCTTTAATGCATTTCTTTATGCATGGAAAGCATCACCATAATGATAAGGATCCTAAGTAGGCATATTTACATTATTTTCCAAATAAAAATCAAAAAAGAGGGGGTTAACATGAGTAATTTAGATCATCGAGCCGGCGTAACAGAAGTTAATTTAGTGCACAGAAAAATTCAATTAATAGGATTAACAGAACTAAATCGAACGAAAATTATAACTGAAATAGATGCAGCATTTGGCATTGATTCAGTCACAATTGATATTAAAGATGCCCTACTAGACATTGCTTATGACGCAACTCATATAAATTTAGATGCTATTGAACAGATAGTTATTAAGCATGGTGCAGATGTTTCTGATGGTTGGTGGGAGCTCTTGAAAGAAGGCTATTACAAATTTGTCGATGAAAATATAATGGAAAATGCAAAACATAAACCATTGAGTTGCCACCAAGCACCACCTAGAAGCAAGAAAAATAGGTAACTGTTTATTAAAAATTATCAGCTTGGAAGGCTTACCCCCTAGTTTTTGTTTTTAAGATAAAATATCCTAATAAAACAATAACTTCATTTAAAACATATAATTGAAGATAACTTTTGAGAAAATAATTAACACCATTTAACATCACAAAACACCTATTATTACGGTATTTTCTTTGTTTTTGGTCACAATAGATCGTATAGTATTTATACTAAAATGGCAATTTAAGTGGTGCTATATGGTCAAAATTCTAGGTGCGAACAAGAAGAAAAATCTAACTTTTGAGATTCATGAAGGTGCAACTATTGCATTTGAATTTTTCATCTCACTGGAAAAATTATTCAACATTGAAAAGCTTCCCACCTTATCGACTAAGTTTTTTTCTAAGTCAATGACGCTACATGCAATCGAAAATAACACTTCTATTCAAATAATGTCAGGCTTCGAACACTCCGCTTTTGATCTAACAAAAATTGATTATTCTTCTATTAATGTTCTGATTTATTCACCTGCACTACCAAAAAGTGAGATTACAGAAATGGCTTGGTCTGGTGTCATTGAAAAAATTTACTCGTCAATTGATATGAAATCACTTGGCCATTTTATGAATCAAAGCAATACAAAAATTCCAACCGATCTTATGAAAACACTTTATGGCTCAGGTCATTTATCCGAGCCTAAATTAGCAGAATTAACATCGATATGTCGTGGCACTATTGCTAACCAGAGAAGTACAATTAGAGAAGAAAATGAATGCAGTGAAAGCATCAACAAAGATGATATTTTAAAAGAAATGAGGAGAGAGCTACTTTATAAGTAAAACTTAAGATTTTAACTTATGAATAATCAGCCCCATAAATAGTTCGAAAAGGGATCGTATATGGTCCAAAAAATCAGGAAAATTCATTCGAAAATGGATTTGTTTTACCAAATTAAACTTTCAACTATATTCGCACTTCTAACTTAAAGTGTCTCTCGAAAAAATGAGGATTAACAATGACAGAACATGACATTAAACCAAGGCTTGAAAAAGAGAACATTGAAATACTTATTATGACTCTGTTTCCTAATTCATTTGAAAAGGACGCTTTATCTTGTATTTCACAAGAAGTAATGCGGTTAACTCATCTTCTATCTCCTGCTTTAAAAGTAAGTTTTGATGAAGATCTTTTACTCCAAGAAAAGTTAATAGAATATTCACAGTTTAAGCCCTGTACAAAAGAAACTTTATTCGCGCGATGCAAAGGTAGCTTAGAGATTAACTATTTACCTGCGATGCTAGCTGCTACCCCAGTCAGGGCTTCATATAACCTAGAGCAGTTTGATCAATACAAAGCATTAATGTTGTCTGTCGCGATTAAATTAATTTTTATGGGGAGTTCTCAGGGATTAATTAAGCGAGCTTGCGATGAAATAAGACTGTATGCAGAAGGACGAAGAGAAAACCTTGCCCCACACTTGCCTAGACTTAACAAAATGGATAATCGCAATTTAACATGCCTGATTAACGACTTTGAAGCTACACGAGATAATTTACATGATAGTAATTTATCCGCAAAGATCGCTAAAACAATTGGTACTCAATTAACTCATTATTACATCCCACTGAATAATTGTAATTTGGACCAGTAAGGAATGAAAAAAATAACGAATTACAAAGCCTGTTCATAATTGACTTACACAATTAAGTAGAGAATAGGTATTTCAAGATGACAGAACTTTTCGCGATCGTTTCTTCGCATAATTGGATAGGTTAGTTGTATTCAAAATTTAGGTTCAGGTATGTTTGACCGAATTTACTCGGCTTAGATTAACGACCCCTTCACTAGGTACCATAGATGACTAGAAAATATGAAGTGAATTCATCAGAAGGTGAGTTCCAAGTCGGATCTAACTCTAGGGTTCTTAAAAATTTACTCGGTATCAATACTGAAACTGAAATAAACGAAGTTGAGAGCCTTCTACTTGTTCAGCTATACCAGTATTTGTTTGATGACTCAAAGTCTCAATTAAACTCTTTAATGATTGCAGATATTACTGAATGGCATCGAAAATGGTTGGGTAATATCTATGAGTGGGCAGGTACAGTAAGAACGGTAAATATGAGAAAAGGAAACTTTGATTTTGCGGGCGCTAGGCAAATTCCTAGCCTATTAGATAACTTTGAAAAATCACTACTCAAGAAGTTCAATGATTTGCCGAATATGAGTGAAGAATCCATTATTCAATTTTTAGCAAAAACACATGTGGAGTTTATTTTGATCCATCCGTTTCGAGAAGGTAATGGTCGAATTGCACGATTGTTACTGGATGTGATTGCAGACAAGGCTGGCTTTTCACTTTTAAATTACGACCTTTGGGATGAAAATAAAATGTTTTATTTTAAAGCTATCCAAGCGGGTGTTGCAGGAGATTACCAACATATGGAAAGATTAATAGGTGATGTGCTTAAGCCAAAGTCACCCAGTTAAACTTACTTTCTTTATTTTTCAATTTTTTCTCGAGTACTCGAATAGACTCGCCCGTTTCAATTGCTGTAGAACTAGCAACGGTACGATATATTTGATTTTTTAACTCGATATTTTCTTTTTTACGCTTAATCATTTTTTATCCAAATTACGTTTTCAACAATATTAACACTTCTAACTAAAAAGATACCATAAGAATGAGGATTATCAATGACAGAAGATGATGTTAAAGCACGGTTTGAAAAAGAGAATATTGAAATATTCTTTATGACGCTATTTCCTGCTTCATTCGAAAAAGATGCCTTATCTTGTATTTCATATGAAGTTATACGACTAACTCAGCTTCTATCTCCTGCTTTAAAAATTAGTTTTGATGAAGATATTCTACTGCAAGAAAAGCTAAGGGAATATTCGTCATGTACACCTTGCACAAAAAAAGAATTATTAAGTCGATGTAAAGGATGGCTGGAGACTCATTATTTACCGGCAATGTTAGCTTCTGAGCCTGTCAGAGCGTCTTATAACATAGAACAATTTGATCAATACAAAGCCCTAATGCTTTCTGTCGCGATTAAGCTAATTTTTATGGGAAGTACCCAGGGGCTAATTAAGCGAGCTTGCGATGAAATAAGGCTATATGCTCGCGGGAGCAGAGAAAACCTTGCCCCACACTTGCCTAGACTTAACAAAGTGGGTAATCGTTATCTACCAGATCTGATTATTGATTTTGAAGCGGCACGAGGAAGTTTACCTAACAGTGACTTATCGGAAAAACTCACTAAAGCAATCGATGCACAATTGGCTCATTACCATACCCCTTTAAGCAATTGTTCTGAAGATAAGCAGGGTATAGAAAAAAACGGAAAACCTCGAGAATTCACCAGCCGACATGCAATGCTTGAAATGACGTATGAAGATGCTGAATTAGAGGGCGAAAACAACATCGAGGTTAAAGTATTTTCAAGTCAGAAAAAGGTGACTGAAAAATGGGAAAAAGAAGAAAACCTAGGTATCGATAAAAAGCTGGTTGTCGTCACTGTAAAAGAGCCAGCGACTCATCACTCACCCTCTCATTATGGTGCTCAGGCTGTACAAGCAAAGGCAATTTCAGATCATATCATCCAGAACAAAATATCCTCCTCCTGCAATATCAATCAAGCAACAGAGTTTGAGATACACCAACTATTAACTTATTGTGAAAATCACTATTACTCTTCAGCTGAAGAGCAAAAACCAGTTGTGAAATGCCTCATACTGATGCTGTGTTTAGGCAATAGCCACCAGCAAATTATTGACACAAAATTTACCCTCAAAAACGGAAATAGTACGCTTACCCGAAAGCATGCCATTCCATCTCAAAAGCAACGCCCTGAAGTTGCGCTTTATTTACCTGATGTCAGTAAGTATTTCGACATTACATTTCCACGCTATCTAAAAGATACAAAGCTTTTAAAGCAAGTCAGCAAGGAAGACCTTTCAGCTGTCTTGTCTCTTATTAATAAGCAACACCACACGCACTTAACATTAAATAAAATTAGCGGATTTTTAAGCCATCACCAAAAACAGGTAGGCGTTGATCCCGTATTAACACAACTAATATCAGATCCTGATGTACAAAAATTACCAGCCCTTTCATATACCCATATCGATATTGAAGCCCTGAGTAACGCCTTTAATAATTTTGTTGAATATCTTTATAAAATATCACCTACACTTTCTATTTCTCGTCCCACTATCTCAATGAAAAAGTTGCCAAAGATAAAAGGAGTGAGAGATAATAGGCAACTCGGCTCTGCTCTAGATGTGTCTGAAGATATCCTTTCTAGCTTAATGAATAAGTTAATTACACGTATCAATAAAAGTACATCAAACAAGAGCTACTGGTTTACAGCTGACCACCATGATTTGATCACATCATATACACAGATGGTTATGGGGTTATCTTCTGGTTATCGGCCAGTAACAGGATGGCTAGGTAAGAAATCTGATTTAAACCTTTTTTCTGGTGAATATTACATTGCAGATAAGGATTCGTTAGCGATAGGATCAGGCCGTATTGTTATTATTCCGCCACTGACAGTAAAAATAGTTGAACAATATTTAACATTCGTATCACAGGCCGCACGCTATTTTAAGAATACAAACCCTCAATTAAGTAAACGCTACCAAAAAATCTTAAACAGCCGAGAGCATCTATTTTTCTACCGCAATACCCAAGCCAGTGAAAAATTATTCGAAGAATCAACGCCAGAAACGATTATTCTACAATTTGATTACTTCCCACTACCGCCTAACTGGCATCGTCATCAATTAAGAACGCTTTTACATAAGAGCAAAGTTGCACCTGATTTAATGGATGCATGGATGGGTCACACAAGTATTAGCCAAACTGCTTTCTCACAATTTAGCAGCATTGGCATTGAAGACTTAAGAGAAATATCCCTCTTTATTGAAGACCTACTGCTTCGAATTGGAGTTCAGGAGGTAGCATATGTCTAAAGAGATTGGCGTTAAAGCGAGAAAGAAAAACAGAAATGATGAGATACGTCGTGTATTAGCAAAAGCCAGTAAAATCGTTGATGACTTCCTGCCTGTCGAGCGCCCACTTCGACAAGTTGAATTCCTGCCTCAATGGGAAAAAATGGAAGACATGCTTCGTAAAACATTTGGTGAGGCGCGTGACTTTAAACTCGCATTTAATCGCGCTGTTAATACTGTTGAGAAATATCGGAAAAAACATAATTGGCAAGTAAGCGCCCCCGCTTATTTATTTACCGCTAAACCTGAGAAGCAAACAAAAAATATAAACTGGGTACGCACAGCCTGGGTATTTGAACAAGAATACCGTGGTTGGTATGAGAATTTTATCACGCAGCCAGAAGCAGAAAAAACCGTTGAACAGCATTTTCAAGCATTAGTACTTTCTTTCATGTGCCACTCTGGTCATTGTAGTTATCCACTGATTATTGCATTTTCAAAACAACTCATATTACCTTTAACCATCGTTAATGCAGGTGGTCTGCCATTAGTTACATTAAGCTATAAAGCACCTGGTTTTAATACAAATGTTTACGATGAGGCCGGGAATAGCACAACACAAAGCCAGTGTTATCTGTCGCCTTTCACGTTAGGACTAATCAAACAATGGCAATCATTAGACATACAAAGCTGGAAGCCTCCTACATTTCACTGGGCCCTTTATAATCAACTCATATTAGGTATGGATAAGGATTTAGAATATTTCCCTGACACACTGAAAAAACTAAGTAAAGTGGCAAGCTATATTGTTGAGCGAACTGAGGGTGTTAACATTAATCAGGCACTATCAGAGTATATATCAGGGCGTACTAAGTCCTATTCTTTACCATTAGAAAACCTAGCAAGAATTGACACCAATTTAGTTGCTCAAGGAATATTTGAGCCAAGCGCCAATACAAGTGACACACCAGTCGAGGTATCTACTACTATTCATCATAATCAAAGCACAAATAGCGACCTATTTCATCGACTAAAAGTTGCCTTAAAAAAAGCATCATCAAAACAAAAACGTTCCAAGAAAACACTCAAAAAAGCACTATTAAGTATTACAGAGTTATCCCTTCCAATAGCACAAAAAGCAATATTAAATTGGTATATACATAAGCTAAGTACAACATGTGGGCCTAAAACAATTGCAAACTATCACTCACTATTAACGCGTCGCTGGCTGTTTGCATTTGAAGGCGAAAATGTCGAGGTCATGACCCACTGCCAAATAGCTCAGATATATACTGAAATAATTGAAAAGACGCCTAGAGAAAAAATTAAGCAAAGCCTCACAAAGCGTATTAGCGACTTGCATGGATTTTGCGTATCACAATTTGGATTTCCAGCTTTACTTGAACCTATTAACAATAATTCAGACCAATCTAACCATACCCGCGCAGGATTTGTTGACGAGGTGCTTTTCAAGGCTACCTTGCAAGAAATAGATAACTTGAACAACTTAAGTAATGACAATAAAGACACATTAAAATGCATTGCCATTCTCAGCTTCCGTTGCAACCTACGCATTGGTGAAATAAGAAAATTAACTCTCAATTTCATTGAAAAGTCAGAGATTGGCTGGATGCAAATTCGCAGTAATAAAATTGGTAACAATAAGAAACCAGCCTCCTTAAGAAAGGTGCCACTGTACCCATTGCTGACAGAGAGTGAAAATAAACTTGTTCGTGACTGTATTGCACGCAAGCGCATATTATCAATGGCGGATAATAATCTTGCTTTTACATTAGGCTCTGATATTTACACGCCTTTTGATGAACTCTATGTTTCAAGCACCATCTCCGGGATCTTGCGCCACCTATCACAACTAGATTTCTTGGTATTCCATCATCTAAGACATAGCTGCATCAGCCGTATACAGCTAATGGTTGAAGTTGATGATGCATATGCCCTACTCCCAAATGCCGTGCCTTACTCAAAAGAGCAAAGCCAAGCAATTACACAACTTATCTGCGGTCAATCATTACGTAATAAGTACTACGGCATTGCAAGCTTTGATGGTCATGCAACTCCTGTTACCTGCTTTAGTAATTACTTTCACTTTTGTGATTGGATAGTTGCCTACAAGCTATCTAAAACAACGTATAGCATCACACCACAAGAGAATCGAGCTTTTAGTTTAACAAGCCGTAGGCACTTCTCCAGTCTACAAGATACTCACTCAAATTCAGTACGAATAGATCATTGCTATGATGAATTGAATGTAAAACTAAAGATAGATAAGTTGGAGCCTAAGTTACTTGAAGCAACAAAATTTAAGGCGAAACAACAAGATGAGGCTCAAAACAAGCAAATAAGCATTATGCTCTGTTACGATATTCTCAAAAAAATAGAACAAGGTTATGCACCTGAACTCTTAGCAATTGAATTTAATATCAACATTAAGATGATTAATCGCTGGATAGCCAACGCTAAGCATATTCAAACTATAAAAACGAAAAGAAATAACCCCGCACCCCGGCACTCCAGTCCTTCATCATTGCTTCAAGGAAAACCACCGAGCAGTAAAGAACTCGCTTTTCTAGATAAGATAATCATCAACATGCGTACTAAATTTAAAGAAAATAATAAAGAAAACAAAAATAAAGAGCGCATTATCAATATGCTAGAGTACGCATTACGAAACCAATGTAGAAATCAGTCTGGCATTAGTTTCAATTGGCCTGAAGACTTAGAGTACTTTTTAAACGCGTTTGAAAATATCATCCCTAAGAGTTACTGGCGAGCGATCACTTATACCATCGAGCAAAGTGCAATTCTTGATGAATGGGAAGTGGTTTATAGAAATATTAAAACTAAGAAAGGGAAGCGAGCAACGAAGACGGGAGCAACGGGCAGAGGTCACGTACGTTTAGAGCTTATTCATCCTGATGAGGCATCAATTAAAACAATTCATAAAGAAAACCGAGTTAAAAAACTAAAAGAGTATGAACAAGAAATAGCATTAGATACCTTAGCGATAAAGAAAGTAAATATTCCAAAACCAATAAAAAAATACTCATCAAACAGCCTCAGTTTGTTAATTCATATGATGGGAATAATGATGTTAAATCCACTTTCCAAAGCCTAAAAAATATAACTTAAATAACGAGATGAAAATAAAATACCAATACTTCTGTTTTACAAGTCGAAACAAGTTGTTTACTACTCCATGGCAACTCAAAAAACGTTGTGCTTGTCCATGGGATTTAAACCTCCGCATTTGCCTTTCCTGTTGCCGAGTAGGCTGATGTGATAACTCACATCCATTGTTTTCATACTGCACTGTTGAGTGCTCAGTACTTGGTATTAATTCTTTTTTTGCAGCGGAGTAACTTGCTAATTTATCCGTCACAATCTTCAACGGCATCACTCCCTGCCCTTTTAATAACCGCTTAAAGAAACGCATGGCAGCGCCTTTATCTTTGCGCTTTTGTACTAAAACATCTATTTCATCACCGTCTTGATCTACCGCTCGCCACAGATAATGTAATACCCCATTTATTTTAATAAAAACCTCATCTATATACCAAGTATCACCAAGTTGGCCACGCTTCTTTTTGATCTGGTTACAATAGATATTTCCGTATTTCTTGCACCACTGGCGGATCGTTTCATAACTGACAATGATACCTCTAGCTGCGAGTAATTCTTCAATGTCACGAAAACTCAATGTGAAACGATGATAAAGCCAAACGGCATGGCTGATGATTTGGGCAGGATAACGATAACCTGCATAGAGATTTGAATTTTTCATCAGCAGATTATCGCACAATTGATATAGGTGTTGTTAAGTTGACAGTACCGTTCGGCATCATGTTAATACCGCACCATCATGTAACCAATGAAACCGATGAATCTACATCCTCCGGTTTACCATCCTAAATTTAGTCAGCTGTAACATATTGAAAGAATATCAATAAGAAAAACGATAGTTATTGATATGATACCGTCATATATGATTGTTCTGGCTTTGCTCTCTAAACTCCTGTGGAGTAATATCTGTATGTTTTTTAAAAGCTGCAAAAAATGAGCTTGGATGTTTAAAACCGCTATTTGTGGCTATATTCTTGATAGGGTTTCGGGTATTGCCCAGCAACACTTTAGCGTGGTTGATACGCATAATAATCAAATACTGTTTTATCGAAACACTAAGCATATTTTTGAATAAACTCATAGCGTATTTAGGGTGAAGTTTTACATAAGCAGCAATATCGTCAACTTTAATATCCGTGTTGTGATTATTAGCAATATAATCAAGCATTAACTGGACATTTTTATAACCAGTATAATTGGCCTTATGTAAAGTAACATCACGTAAAAAGCTAAACATTTCAACTTGATAATCATAGAAACATAGACGTCGCAACATTAAAAATATTTCATCCTGCACGATGCCGATTCGGGTTTCATCATTTTCTTGGTAACACTTTAACCAGCGATTACTTTCGTCAATACTGACAATACCTTCGGTGCCGGACTGAATGACGCCTCCATGCATGACCTGTTGTACAAACCTCTCTGGTAAGACCCTGCTTAAGAACATGTTTAAAGGTATATTAATGATTTCCATAAGCGCATCTTCACTTACTTTGTTGACCCGGTGGGGGGCCACCGCCCAAAACAACACCATCTCTCCAGCTTTTATTTGAATGTTGCCATTATTAAATATGTATTCGACAGTCCCTTTATAGATCACATTAACTTCTATTTGCTGGTGCCAATGATATTTGTTCATGTAAAAGGGCTTACGCGATTCAAAGCTTAATTCAGTTTCACCATCTAGCGGGGGTCCATTGTGATCATTAGTCGTCAGGTTGTTGTTTTCCGACTTGAGAGTTGGTTCGTCATTCATCTATCACCTCTTATTTATGTACTGAAAAGTAAGATTTCGTGATCTTGGTTTTGTAATCAGCTACTGCCGAAACGGTGCTTTTAAATCAATAATATTTTTAATCTTAGCTTCTTACAAGAATTTTACGTGTTTTATTAATGAAAAATGGTGGCTGGGAATGAAAAAACACAAACAATTTACAGTTAAAAGGTAAGGTTTGGTGATCTGTGGTTTGAACTCGGTTTGATTACTATTTCAGAGTTGGTTAACTTGAACCTGTCCTTGTCATATCTTTAAGTAAAAGGTAAAAATATTGCCTGTTCATAATATGGCAGCAAAGGGAATTTGCATCTAAAAAAATACAATGGAGTATATATGAAATTTAATGGTATTGGTAAATTAAGCCTAACAGCACTACTTGTTTCGTCAGCAATATCTGCAAACGCAGGTATCGTTTCTATTGACGGTGAACGTGGTAAATTTTCGATTGATGGTGATGTGGAATTCGACATTAACTATCAAAATCATAAATCAGATGACATTGCTGATGCCGAGAATGATTTCCAACTTGATCAAACAGGCCGAATCCTGTTTGACTTTAAGGGGGAACGGACGATTAATGGTTACACCTTTAAGTCAAAGGTATCACCCGGTTATGGTGCTGATGGTGGCCTGTTTGTCGACGATGTCTGGTTTGCTATTGCAAGTAATGAAGGTGGTGAGTTTAAAATCGGTCACTTTGAAGCCTACGATCTTTTCCCGGCGGGTCAGGATACTTTCCTTGATCACTATGCAGATTCCGGAGACGGTGTGGTTTCAGATTCCCAGCCGTACATGTATAGAGCGAAGGAGGCTCGGGGCCGCGGTGATAACGGACAGCTGATGTACAGTCACTCGTTTGATAACTTGTATGTGGAAGTTGCAGTAAAAATCGGTGATGGTACAGATATTTTCGACGACGGACAATATCATGGTAAAAATGTGCAATCAGGAAATGATGTCTTTATTGTGCGTCCGGTTGTTGCCTACCAGGCTGGTAACTTTAAGGTTGCTGCAGGACTCGAGAAAAACCTTGTGAGTGATTCCGCAGTGATAACCGTTAATGGTAAGCAGGTCGATATTCTTGACCGCACCGGCTATGGCGTGACAGGTAACTATTCTGATGGTGACTTCTATGTTAATTTGAGTTATTCAGCAATGGATGCGGTTGATGAAGAGAACGTCACTTATGGTATCAGTGCTGGTTATGCCGGATTCGGTCTTGGTTATATTGCAGCTGAAAATGAAATTTCTGCTATTGAAACTGGCGGAACCTTTGTTGGAGATGTAGAAGTTAGCAGTATTTATGCTTCTTATAAGTTCAGCAATGTGTTCGATGTGGAAGACTTTTCAATATATGTCGGCGGATATCAGTCTACGGCTAAAGAGAAAAACGTAACGATGGGAGTAGGTCAGTACAATGTGGACGGTGAAGACGATAAGGGGCTGCGTATGCGCTTGAAGTACTTTTTCTAAAGTATTCAATATAAGAATTATCACTTTATTTTCGGAGCCTTACGGGCTCCGTTTTTGTTTGCCCAGCAAAGCTGGCAAACCCGCTCACTTGCAAAAAAGTGAGATCACCCCGACTGAGGGGGAAGATAGTCCGAATGGCAAGGGCGTCACTGGCCAACGGTAGGGTCAGAAGGGTCGGATAGGCGACACCTATTGCTAGGGCGTGTTGATTTTTCAGGTATGATTTTTGTACAGCATGGTGGCCATGTATAATGGTTTCGCCAAAAATCAACATACAAGAACACCACCATGCTAAGAACAATGTTAACAGATAAACGCTGGAAAACGCTATTACGAATCATGCTTCAAACAGGTCGAGTTTATGATAAACCTGAGCATCGAAACACTGTCGAAGGGATACTGTACCGAATGAGAACCGGTATCCCTTGGCGTGATCTTCCGTCTGAATTTGGTGACTGGAACACGGTATTCAAACGTTTCCTTTTATGGTCAAGAAAAGGAATATTGCATATTATTTTCAATGAGTTAGCTAAAATCTAAAATTCAGATTGGCTATTCATTGATGGCAGTATAGTTAAAGCTCATCAACACGGAGCAGGAACTGTTTCTGACTCCGATGAATGCATTGGTAAAAGCCGAGGCGGTAACTCAACTAAAATTCATCTTGCAGTAAATGATTATGGGTTACCAGTTCATTTTGAAATTTCTGCTGGGCAGGTCAATGACATTGTCCATGCAGAGAGCCTGGTTGATAATTCTACTAACACAGAATTTGTCGTGGCTGACAAGGCCTATGATAGTCAGAAACTCAGAGAAAGTATCCAGAGTAAGGGGCACCCCTATAGAAAAACAAGTAAAAGAAGTAGCAAAGGTATGGATTGATGCCTCTACAAATATGGGCACCTTGTTGAGAACGCCTTTGGTCGAATTAAAGATTACAAATAAATATCAACAAGATATGACAAATTAGCACAAAATTATTCCAGCATGGTTGCCCTGAGTTTCATTATTATGTGGTTACCAATGTATGCTTAAATATTATTTGTACAGCAAAGATCAACACGCCCTAGGGCTGATTTTATAAGATATGAGGAACTGCTTAAAAGAACTAACAGTGATCTCTTGCTACCATTCCACTACTGTTATATTCCTTTGTATATGGTGGAATGCTCTAATAAAGTTTTGCATCAATGGCAAAAAAAACATCAGCACCACCGACAGGCACCTGCAGAGCTTGAGGATTCGAATAAACAAAAAAACTAAAGTCAGCTACCGGCACCGGGTAATATTTACTGTTCTGCTTAGGATTTCAATTTCAATATTAAAATCATTCCCGACAGAATAAAAGTAACAAGGTTTGCAAGTAGTAGTGGAATATCATTATTCATTACTCCATAAGCAAGCCAGCAAAATACACCAAAAACAAAAGAGAAATACATGCCCAAAGATATAGAACTAGTATCTTTTGTTTTAAGAATATAGAGAACTTGCGGGATGAATGACAATGTAGTGCAAAGCGCTGCGATATATCCTAACAAATCAACATTTAACATATTTATCTCCTCAAAATGGCATTATGTTAATACCATGCGCAACTTTTAAACATTAATAACATGCTCAAGTTTCAATGGTTTATTTTTAAATAAGGTAATAGCAAACATATCCAGTGAATGGGCTAATATCTTACGACTTAACCGACCAGATAAAGTCAATATTTTTCTTGGCCATACCTAATTCATGTTAACTGTCCTGTTAACTGACCTAAAAACGAGCAGATAAATAACTTTTATCTCCAGCAAAAATTTCTGGGTTTGCTTTTCCACTAACTCCCAAACAGCCAGCCGGATATTTGTACCACCACGACCAAAAGCAAATAACATTTTTCTCTCCTAAAAAATTAAATATTAATGATTTTGCAGGTATTGGTTGAGCCTGCATAATGATCTTCACCGTGAGTGATTAACACCAGATCGCCTTCTTTTAGATAACCAGCATCTTTTAATACAGCAATGGCATTGCGGGTAAAGACAGCATTATTGGTGGTAGTTGAATTAAAATTAATCGGTGTTACACCGCGGTATAAGGCACAGTAGTTTAAGGTTTGCTTATTGCTGGAAAGTGCAAAAATAGGTAAACCTGAGCTTAAACGTGACATTAATAACGGCGTGGTACCGGAAGCAGTCATGGCAATAATCGCTTTAATACCAATGGTATGGTTAGCGGCAAACATTGCGGTCATTGCTAGCGCTTCAGTAGGATCGGCAAACATATTACCCATACGGTTTTTAGAAATATTAATGCTCGGGTGTTTTTCCGCGCCCAGGCACACTTCACTCATCGCCTTGACGGTTTCCACAGGATAAGCCCCCGCGGCGGTTTCACCCGAGAGCATCACCGCATCGGTGCCGTCTAATACCGCATTGGCCACATCCATCACTTCCGCACGTGTCGGCATCGGCGCGCTGACCATAGATTCCATCATCTGTGTTGCCGTAATAACCACACGGTTTAAACGCCGCGCTGTACGAATCATGTTCTTTTGTACACCAACCAAACGTGCATCACCAATTTCCACACCCAAGTCACCTCGGGCAACCATTACCACATCAGAAGCAAGAATAATATCTTCCAATGCTTCCTGAGTTTGCACGGCTTCAGCGCGCTCTACTTTAGCGACGATTTTAGCATTACAACCCGCTTCTTTTGCCAGACGACGTGCATAGTGGATATCTTCACCATTACGCGGGAATGACACAGCCAGATAATCACAACCGATTTCAGCAGCGGTGACAATATCTTTTTTATCTTTCGGGGTTAAGGCTGCAGCTGATAAACCACCGCCTTTTTTGTTAATGCCTTTGTTATTAGATAAAGCACCGCCAATGGATACCGTGGTGTGTACCTGGTTGCCGATAACTTTTTCAACGACCAACTGCACACGGCCATCATCAAGTAATAACACATCACCTGACTTGACTTCCTGCGGCAGGGTTTTGTAATCAAGACCGACGGCTTGCTGATCGCCCTGACCCTTTTCAATATCACTGTCTAATATAAATTTGTCGCCGACTGCTAATTGGATTTTGCCATCTTTAAAGGTAGACACACGAATTTTAGGGCCCTGCAGATCACCCATAATAGCCACTTCTTTACCTAAGCGGGCGGCAATTTCCCGTACGTCGTTGGCACGTTTTATATGATCAGCAGGTTCGCCATGGGAAAAGTTCATACGCACCATATCGGCGCCGGCTGCGATGATTTTTTCTAAATTATTGTCTCTGTCGGTAGCCGGACCTAATGTGGTTACGATTTTAGTACGTCTTGTCATTGTAGATTCCTTCATTTAAATATAAATATTTTTTGGTAATATTACATTCAAGTGTTAGCTAACACTTGAATGTAATTGCTGTTAACGGCATACAGGGCCAGGAGTGTCAAAAGTTTTGGCTTGGACTTTCATCAGTACGCCACTTTACAACAGCGAGAACATGACGTTCCACAGACGCTCAACGCCAGAGTGCAGCACGCGCCGATCTAGCCTAGCTGTCGCCATCTGTTTCATAAACCCAACCATTATTCGATGATATTTTTAATCAGGGAAAGCTCCTCGCCTGAAAAATGTAGATTTTTTATTGATGATACGTTTTCCATAAGTTGTTTAGGTGAACTGGACCCAATGAGAACTGAGGTAACCCTTGGATCATTTAAAAGCCAGGCTAAAGACATTTGAGCCAATGTTTGCCCTCTTTGCTTTGCAATACTCTCCAATTTTTTTATTTTTGGTAAATAATCAAAAACCTGTTCTTTATTAAGGTAAGACTTTTTATTTCCAGCTCTGGAGTTATCAGGTATGCCGTTCACATATTTTTCAGTGAGCAATCCCTGCGCCAAAGGTGAAAATGCGATCATCCCCACCCCATTGTGATCAAGTAAATCGAGTAATCCACCTTCCACTGTGCGATCAAACATTGAGTATCTGGATTGATTGATTAAGCAGGGAGTACCCAGCTCTTTGAAGATAGAGAGGGCCTCACGGGTTTGCTCTGCGTTATAGTTAGAAATACCGACATACAAGGCCTTTCCCTGTCTCACCAGCATATCCAGAGTTGAAATAGTTTCCTCAATGGGGGTGTCAAGATCTGGACAATGGTGGTAATAGAGATCGACATATTCCAAGTTCATACGCTTCAAAGATTGTTCCAGGCTAGAAACAAGGTACTTGCGCGATCCTCCTACGCCATAGGGTCCCGGCCACATGTCATAGCCTGCTTTTGTGGAAACAAATATTTCATCACGATACGACTGTAAATCTAAACTAAGAATACGTCCCAAAGCCTCTTCAGCAGAACCGTAAGGTGGTCCATAGTTATTAGCCAGATCAAAATGCGTTATTCCCAGATCAAATGCCGTTCTCAAAATGTTCCTAGCATTCCCGAAACTATCGAACTGCCCAAAGTTATGCCACAGACCAAGCGAAAATGCGGGAAGTAAAACACCACTATCTCCACATCTGCGATAAGGCATTGTGTCGTACCTATTGGACTTTGCTGTATATAAATCGAATGGTGCCAAATCATTAATCTTCATCTGATGTTGAACGGGAAACCCAGAGCTTACAAGCCGAGGAGCTGTCGCAGCATATTCCCGCTTCTCCTTATATTGAGTTATCCATGGCTAAATTCACAAATCGTAGGAAAATGAACTTCCCATGATTTGTGACCGCCGATTCATTAAATAAGTAAAGACGCCAGCAACTTCGCATTGATTAAATAAACTCGCGTACCCACTATTGTTTAAATCTCACCTCGTGCCAAAGAGAGCAGATCATAGAGCTCTGTTCCATCACGCTCCATCAGGGTAATCGCGCCCAGTTGTGCAGCTAGGTCCAACTCAAGATGCGCCTCGGATGAGGCGTTTTTCCAGCTTAATGTAAGCTTGCCAACAGCTCCCTCAACCGAAAAACCACCATCAAAAGCAGATGAACTATTACGCAGCTCAATGAGTTTACACAGCCCTTTTACAACCGGCTTCTGCAGCTGAGTCTCAACAACTTCAGGCGACAAATAAGGACGGTTGATATCTCTTCCCACATAAGTGCGCTCGAGCAGCTCCATATCGTTATGCATGGCAAGTAGACCGCCGTAATATACCTGCGGTACACCCGGACTGAAAAACTGTATGGCCCGGGCAAAGATATATTGAAGATCATCACCGGCTAACGCATCATAATATGTACAGTTAACCTGATATAAATCAACATTACTTGCTGCTGCGCCGGTTGCTTTTCGGCTTTCTCCCTGGCTGTTATCATGGATTTTCTCAACCAGCTCGTCTATCTCCTGAGCATTAAGCAGCCCGGGTTTATCACCTTGTGGTCCGGCATCGATAATGCCGATACCATCGTGGGTATCAAGCACCGTCAGACAGTTTCTTGGCGCAATTTCAAGCCATGCTGCCAAGGCATCTACATTCTGCTTAAACAAGCTGTGCAGAATAAGTGGCGGTAATGCGAAGTCATAGACACGGTTTACCTTCTTAGCTACATCTACTTGTGTTTTGTAGTAGCTGTGTATCTCTGCGATAGTCTCCATTCCGAGCTCATTGGCACGTTTCGATAACTTGTCGATAAAGGCAAAAGCTTCATCAGTCATAAAACAGCTTGTTCCCGCACGTTTTATCGCATAACCGGCCGCATCCAGGCGAATAATTTTGACACCGTTTTCGGCAAACAAGGTTAACACTTTTTCAAGATAGGCTTCCCCTGCCGGTGACTCAACGTTGATATCGATCTGGTTGTCGGTAAAAGTTGTCCAGAAGTTAACTTGCTCTCCTGATTTCAGTTTTTTGGGGCTGAAACAACTACCCGGTCTTGGACGATAAATCTGCTTTGCCTGCTCTGCAGTTATGCCGTCTGGAAAAATATCCTGCTCTTTTAAAAACATCGACCAGTATTCTGAGTCCTGCCCCTTTTCCAATACATCCAAAAATTCAGGCGACTGCGCAGATGCATGATTAACGATCAGATCCGCCATTATCTCAACCTGTTTACCCAAGGACTTTAAATTTTTCCACTGTCCAAGTCTGGGATCGACTTCGGCATGATCAATGGGATCAAACCCCGCGTCGCTACCGTCGATTGGCGAAAAGAAAGGTAAAATATGTACGCCTGAAAACAACCCCGATAGTGGACGTTGCAACGTGAAGGCAAGGTCATCAAGCCCTCCAGCTGTCAGCCTGTCTGCGTAAGTGATTAACTGCACTTGGTTTTTCATAAAATTTCCTGTATAGAAATTGATTTCTACTTAATTAAAATTCTCAATTAATAATAAGCAACTGATATTGAAGCCTTTTAGCTGTTTGCTTAATAACAGTTCAAGGGTCGAAACGAAATTCGACCCAAAACAAGCAGTAGGTGGGTTTACTTGGCTTGTAAGAATTCAGGCATAAAATTACCGTGCGCGGCAATTAGTTCATCACACATAGCCCAAATCTGGTCAAGATCTAACTCTGCAGCAGTGTGGGGGTCGAGCATAGCGGCATGGTAAACGTGCTCTCGTTCTTGCTTGGCAAATGCTTCTACCACCAACTCCTGCACGTTGACATTGGTGCGCATTAGCGCGGCAAGGTGAGCCGGTAACTCGCCAATTTTAACTGGATTAATCCCAGTATTGTCGACCAGACAGGGTACTTCCACAGCACATTGACTCGGTAGGTTATCAATCAGTCCCGAATTCTCCACGTTACCGTAAATCACCGAAAGTTCGCCTGTCCACATTGAGTTCATAATCTTGCTGGCATACTCCTTGGACTGTTTGACTTCAATGACCTGAGCATCACGATACGCTTGCGCTTCGTTCTTCCAGTTAGCCATCTGCTCTACACAGCGAATCGGGTACTCATCAAGTGGAATTGAAAACTTCTCAAGCAGATCCTCACGTCCCTCTTTAATAAACCAAGGTGTGTATTCAGCGAAATGCTCGGAAGACTCCGTAACAAAGTAACCCAAGCGTTTCATCATTTCATAACGAACCTTATTCAAACAGCGTGGGTTTTCCGGGTTGGGTTTAGGAAAGCGGCCATCAGCATACCCAGCCATCAAAGTTGGATAAAGTGATTGGTAATCGCCGTTTTCATCTTTGACTTCTAATGATAGGTAGAACGTCATGTGGTTGATACCGGCTGCTTTATAGCGCACGCTCTCAGGATCTATGTCCAGATCATGGGCTAGCTCATGTACGGTGCCCTGCACTGAGTGACACAGGCCGACATATTTGATATCAGGACACAAACGAGTCATTGCCCGGCTAATCATTGCCATCGGATTAACATAGTTCAGCATGGTTGCATCAGGACAGACTTCTCGCATGTCCGCGGCAATATCTAAGAACACCGGGATAGAACGCAATCCGCGCATAATACCGCCAATACCAAGAGTGTCAGCAATGGTTTGCCGTAACCCGTAAGATTTTGGAATTTCGAAATCAATCACAGTTGATGGCTCATAGCCTCCCACTTGGAACATAGTCACGACAAAGTCAGAATCCTTAAGTGCGCTACGACGATCGGTTGTTGCCGTAATCGAAGGCGTAGCCCCCAAGCTTTGTGCAAGTTTATTTACCACTAAATTCGATTCATCTAGACGTGTTTGGTTAATATCAAATAGAGAAATCGAGCACGATTTGAATGCAGGAAGATGCAAAACATCACCGAGGATATTTTTAGCAAAGACCGTGCTGCCAGCACCGATGATACAGATTTTAGGTTGTTTCATAATTAGATTCCTTGAGGTTTAAGCAGCAATTTTAAATGTCGCTTAAATTAGTTTTTGGATATATTGAGAGGTTGAATTCTCAAGCATTTACTGGCTGGCCCCTCTTCGATGGCCTCACCATGTCTCATTACCAGCACGCATGAAACAGAGGTTTTACAACTTGTATATCGTGACTAATAAGAAGTAGTAAATGCCACGTTCCTGCTGCATTTGCTTAAGCAACGTGACAATCTTATTTTGAATCGTGAGATCCAAAGCAGCAGTTACTCTTCTACTGCTGTCAATATTAATAAAATAGCGCTGTCCGGATTCATAACCGGTAACTGCACGCCGACTTGCTGCAATACTTGCCCGCTAAATACGCCTCCATTATTCTCAATCAAAGAGGATGCTTTAACATGAGGTCCTAGCGCACCCTTAGGGATCCAGAAAGTTAAGCTATAATTTTTCTCAGGATCCAATCCGGCAAGGCACAGTGGCGGTAAGAACATCTGCTCCTGTAATTTTAAAGTGGTGGCACTAAATAACGCCTGGCACTTATCAGCGGATACCACACCATAGCCATGTAGCGCCTCATTATCACTATCAAGTCGATAGCCATCACCCGTATGCAGTAACTGACGATGTTTTTTATAAAGCTTCACAGCACTGGCAACCTCTTGTTTTTCAGCATCAGTAAACTTAGAAACATTCATCTCCAAGCCCATATGCCCAAACATAGCGGTGATCAAACGATAACCTAACTGATGACTGCGCCCTGTCGTATGGCTCGGATTATCACTGATATGTGATCCCATGATCTCCGGTGGTAATAACAAAGAGTAACCATTTTGAATGCGTTGACGCTCACGCGCATCAATACAATCGGAAGTCCAGATACGTTGCGTATGACGTAGCACCTCAAAATCGATACGACCACCACCGGAGGAGCAAGTTTCAATTTCTACCTGCGGATGTGCCTTGCGCAGTTTAGCCAGCAGACGATAAAAAGCTTGAGTTTGCTGGTGCACACTGGCAATCCCCATACTGCCTGGTTGTGTTAAGTCACGATTCATATCCCATTTAATGTAAGCAATATCATAATGACTCAGGAACCAATCGATACGTTCAAACAGATAGTCAAACACAGCTGGGTTACTTAGATTTAACACATATTGAAAACGTCCCAGCTGCTGCTGATAACCTTCAACCTGCAGGATCCAATCGGGATGACTGCGGAACAGATCCGAGTCAGGATTTACCATTTCCGGCTCAAACCATAACCCGAATTCCATCCCCTCTGCCTTCACGGCATCGATTAAATAACCAAGACCACCGGGGTGTTTAGACTCATCAACAAACCAGTCTCCCAGACCGGCATGGTCATCATCGCGTTTACCAAACCAACCGTCATCTAGAATAAAACGCTCAACGCCCACTTCCGCTGCATTTTTTACCAACTCCAGTAGTTTTTCCGGTTGATGGTCAAAATAAAAAGCTTCCCAGGTATTAAGATGTACAGGTCGCGGTTTTTCAATGACATTCAAATCCAGAATATTATTTCTTAAATAACGGTGGAAATTATGTGATAAGCCATTAAGCCCTTGGCCAGACCAGGTACCATAAATTTGCGGCGTTTGGTAAGACTCTCCTTTCGCTAATATCATTTCTCCAGGATACAGCCACTCCGCCATCTGAACATGGCGCGCGCCATCCAGCATTTTTTCAGCGACCAGTTTATGGTTGCCGCTGTAGGCTAAATGCAACCCCCAAACATTACCCTGGTTTTCATTAAATCCCGGCTGCCCGGCAATAAAAGCCGGAAAGCTGTCGTGGGAGGTTTTACCTCTGTGGTTTTCGCGCACCACTTTATGCATCGGCCAGGTAAAGCGTTTCGTTAAAAACTCCTGGATCCAGCGGCCATGAAAACTGAGCAACTCATCTGCCTGTGCCGGTAGCGGTATGGAAAGCCCCAAATGATCGAGGTTAAAGGTCTCACTGGACTGGTTGACTATTTTTG
This sequence comes from Vibrio sp. 2-Bac 85, assembly GCF_037546705.1. Classification (NCBI taxonomy): domain Bacteria; kingdom Pseudomonadati; phylum Pseudomonadota; class Gammaproteobacteria; order Vibrionales; family Vibrionaceae; genus Vibrio; species Vibrio sp. 2-Bac 85. The sequence goes on from NZ_JALAAB010000001.1 coordinate 517,990, forward strand.
CCTGCAGCCCGATGACATCCGTATTCGCATCTAAAGAGACAAACAGTTGCAAAGTCAAACCGCCGAGAGCATCACTGCAATCAAAACGGATTTGTTGTTTACTGATATGCTCAACTTCCACACATTGAAATTGCCCTCCCCAGCGCAGCCCTTCGCTATGTCCCAGTAAGCCGGCTTCGCCATGAAAACCGCGCCCCAGTTCAGGCACTAAACTCAACGGAGGAATTTTATCAAGAAAGCCACAAGGCCCGGGTTTACTCACTAATAATGCCAGTTGCGGCAAATTACAATCATCTGCAAGTCGCGCTCCCCAGTAGCCAATTTGTGGCACGCCGCCATCAGGACAGCCAATCACTAGACTGCTGTTTGTTCCATTAAGTTGTATCCAATCGTTCATCTTTTTCTCACTTGTTTGTAAATAACCCATTTATTGAGCTTATTTCTTTAACGATCATCAAGCCGCAATCTCAAATGCCGCTTTAATTAATTTCTGCGTATATGTGGCGCTTGAATTTTCAAGAATATCGACAGTAGTCCCCTCTTCGACTAATTCACCATGTCTCATCACCATTACGCGCTGACAAAGTGATTTGACCACCCGTAAATCGTGACTGATAAACAGATAGGAAATGCCGCGCTTTTTCTGCAACTGCTTAAGTAACAGCACGATCTGTTTTTGTATCGTCAGATCCAGTGCAGAAGTTGGCTCATCCAGTAAAATCACTTTTGGATCCAGCACCAGCGCACGGGCTATCGCAATTCGCTGACGTTGGCCACCAGAGAACTCATGAGGATAACGATTAAGGATATTGGCCGGCAATCCTGCATCCAATAGAGTCTTCTCAAGTTTGATACGTCGCTCTGCCGGATCTGTGTATAGCCCATTCACTATCAGTCCTTCTTCCAATAACTGCTTCACAGACATACGCGGGTTCAGAGAAGAGTTCGGGTCCTGGAATACCACCTGGATTTCCTGGCGCATCTGACGCAACTGTTTAGCGGGCATGCTATTCAGGCACAGTCCGTTATAGGTAATATCACCGGATATTTTTCCATCAGTCAGCAGTTTAAAAATAGCCATTGCCAGAGTCGTTTTTCCTGAGCCGCTTTCCCCTACAATACCAAGTGTCTCGCCTTTTTTAAGCGAGATAGAAATATTATCTACCGCTACTAAGGTCTTTTGTGGTTTGCGACCGAACAAGCTTTTTTTACCTAACTCAAACTCAACCCGCATATTGTCAGCCTGCAATATGAGAGGTGATTCTTCAGGTACCGGATCTGCAAGACCTTTAGGCTCGGAATCAATCAGCATCTTTGTATATGGGTGCTCGGCGTTAGTAAATATGTGCTCCGTAGCACCATGCTCTACCACTTCACCCTGCTTCATAACATAAATGTAATCAGCAAACTGACGTACAATAGTTAGATCGTGAGTGATCAGTAAAACACTCATCCCTTTTTGCATCTGAAGATCTTTAATCAGGCGCAGAATATTTGCCTGAACGGTTACGTCTAATGCCGTCGTCGGTTCGTCAGCAATTAACAGGTCCGGGTTATTGGTTAACGCCATCGCTATCATCACCCGTTGCCGCTGTCCGCCTGATAGTTGATGCGGATACTGGTCAAAACGCTCTTCCGGATGAGGCAGTTGTACCGCCTCAAACAGCTCGATAACTTTCTTGCGCGCTTCCGCTTTTGATATCTTCTGGTGAACCAGCATGGCTTCAGCAACCTGCTCACCCAATGTATACAGCGGATTTAATGACGTCATTGGCTCCTGAAAAATCATAGAGATCTTATTACCGCGTAACTTCAGCAACTGTCGTTCTGACGAAGCTGTGATATCAGTCTCACGGTAGGTCACTCTGCTGTTTTCGCCGATCTTGGCATATTTAGGCAACAGCCCCATCAGTGAGCGTACCGATACTGATTTACCTGAGCCACTTTCACCAACCAAGGCGACCATTTCGCCTGCTTTGATGTTGTAACTGACACCTTTTAGTGCCTGCACAAGGCCATCTTCTGTTTCAAAGCCGACGTCAAGGTCACTGACTCGGGCAATAGTATCCGCACCAGAATGTTTACTGCCTAAGTCTGATATATGTCTGTTTTCCATAATTATTCCTCGTCTTTAGCGGCTAGAGTAAGGATCAACCGCATCGCGCAGCCCATCGCCCAAAGCGTTAAAACCTAATACTGTGATTAAAATAAAAGCAACCGGGTAAAGTAACCAGGGGTATGACCCGATGGTCTGGAACTGCCCTGCTGCATTAAGCAATGAACCCCAGCTAATCATTGGCGCTTTTACGCCGACGGCTAAGAAGCTGAAGAAGCTTTCAGTTAACACGATCGTCGGCAACATAATGGTAGCGAGTACAACAATGTTACTGGTTATGTTCGGCAGTATATGGCGCAGCACAATACGCATATCTGTCGCCCCTACCGATTTTGCAGCACGGATGTAATCCAGGTGCCTCATCGACAGAGATTGCGCCCTGACCTGACGTGCAACAAATGCCCACTGCAGTGATGACATAATCACTATCAGCATGATGAACACTAAGGTTGAATCTGCCGTTTTCGGTAGTACTGCAATCAATGCCAGATAAAGCGGAAGAGCCGGGAATGCCAGAGCAAGCTCGGCGATACGCTGAGTAACAAAGTCAAAGCGTCCTCCGTAATAACCCGAAAAGATGCCGACCACGGTTCCTACTACAACGACAACAAGAACAACCGCAATAGCAAACATCAGGGTTATACGACTGCCAAAAAAGCAGCGGGCAAGTAAGTCACGCCCTAAGTTATCTGAACCTAAGAGGAAAATTGATGAACCATCCTCAAGCCCCAGTAAATGGGTGTCGAAATTCATACCCAGAAAGGAATATTCCCAACCTTCGTTAAAAAACGCTAAATGGATAGGCTGACTCGTATCTTCTGTTACCACCGGCAAAAAGGTAACCGGATCCATATCCACTGTTTTCTTATACACGAACGGACGAAGATGGAAGTCTCCCTCACTATCAAAAAAATGAAGTTGCGCCGGAGCATCATATATATTTTCACTAAAACGTTGAGCTGGATCATTTGCTGAAAAGAATGGAGCAAATATCGAGGTCAACCCCAGCAGGGCTAACAGTGCCAGGCTCATTAACGCCGTTTTATTTCGTTTGAATCGAATCCAGACTAAACTGGAATAATTTTGTGATTGTTTCATGTTTACACCTACGATAAACGGATACGTGGATCTAGAACGGCAAGTAGCAGATCTGCTATCAGGTTGCCGACAAGGAGCAGTGCTGCGATTAACAACATGATCGTGCCGATAACATATGTGTCCTGCGCTGCCATAGCAGAGATAATCAACGGACCAACCGTCGGAATACCAAGCACCATGGCAGCTTCCATTTCACCTGTGATCATGTACGGCAGCGCTACCCCCTGGTAAGAGATAAGGCTGTGTAGCGCATTCGGTACTGCGTGTCGGAAAATAACTTTTCGTTCCTGCAGCCCTTTTGCTCTGGCAGTCTCGATATATTGCAGTTTAAGTACATCGAGCAGGTTGCCTCGCATCAGGCGCAGGTTAAATGCCATCCCGCCGAAGGCAGCGATAAAGATAACCGGCCAGATATGCACAAGCGTATCGATAAACTTACCCCATGACATGGGCTCGAATAAATATCCGGGTGAATTCATCGCCCCTATTGATCCCACATCCCAGGCAAAAATCATGAAATAGACGATAATAATAGCCATTACAAAACGCGGGACTGTCATTGCAATAAATGAAAGCAGTGTTGCTACGCGGTCGCCCAGGCGGTTTTGGTTTGTTGCGGCATAAATACCAGCAAACACCCCAAGAAGCGTTGCACCAATATGGCAGCCAAGCGCAATAATAATAGTTCGTGGCAGGCGCTCTCCGACAACATCCATTACCGGTTTGTTGTAAGCAAACGAGTGACCAAAATCAAAGTGAAAAACAATGTTGCTTAACCAGTTCACATACTGAGTTAAGATGGGTTCATTTAGTCCATAACGGGCCCTTGCCGATTCTGCAAGCAGTTGAGCTTGTTCAGGTGAGGCTCCGCCCATCGTTATTGCTTGGTTTTTTACCAGGTCACCATAGTCCCCCTCCGGGAGCTGAATGATGACGAATGTAATAGCACTTAACACCAGCAATAAGCCAATGGTGCTGCCTATACGTTTAATTATAAATTCAATCATACTGATACCTTAAAAAAGTGGGGCACGGCCCCACTGGCAGGGTTTTATTTATATTCAGGAAGTAACTGAGGTCTCAACTCTTTTGTTTGTTGCGCTTTGGGAACCCAGAAACGTTCGCGCATCACTGCATCCTCAGCCCACTGATAGGCAATGATTGGCGCATTCGGCACGTTTTTGATTCGCTTGTTAACTAACAAAGCACCCGGGTAAGCGACTAAGCCAATGTGATAAACATTTTCCGTAGTTACACGGTTAAGCTCGCGGATTAACTGAGTCTGTTTCACCGGGTCCTGCTCCTGAACAATTGCATCGGCCAGCTCAACCAGTTTTTCTTCAAACGGCTGTAGTACCTGCGGATTGTTTTTAGTTCCACGGTGCCAAAGCGGACCACTTTCCGCAATAGGCGCAACCCATTCCATACGCTGCATCGGTACAATTAACTCTTTACCACTGCGATTCAAGCGCCAGTCAAAGTCACCAGAATCGCGAGTAGCATCTCCCTGAATACTATCCGCAGGACGAGGAATAAGTTTGATGCCCACATCCGCCATCATGGAAACCAGATTCTCATTAAAAACAGTGTCTGAGGTACTGTTACCCGTGAGGAAAACAATCTGTAAGTTTTCGCCACCAACGACATCAGCCGGGAAATTAACAATCCCATCATTATCAGTGTCTTTCAGCCCAAGTTCAGCAAGGTATTTCTTCGCCAGCTCCGGGTTATATGAGTAATAAACCACGTCATCTTTGTTGTAGAATGACGTTTCAGGCACTAATCCTCCAGCATATTCAGTCGTAAACGGCCCTTTCACGAAGGCCTGGCCCAGGCTTTTTCTATCCACAGCGTGAGAAATAGCTTTGCGGAATTTCAGCTTACGGTTTAGTTGACGAACAGCCGCCTCCCGGTCATCAGCCACAGATAGCGTTGGGTTCATATTCATGTGAATCTGATACGCCAGGTTACGCGGACCAAACATCGCTTTTGTCGGTGATTTAGGGGAAGCCAGCTTACGCAGGGTTTCAATGTAGATTGGCGGGTTTTCCATATTGGAAAAATCTGCCGAACCGGACATTGTATCTAGTGTTCGTGACTCCCAGGTCGACAATTTGAAATGCATCTCATCCATATACGGCAGTTGATGCCCGGCTTCATCGACCTTCCAGTAATAAGGGTTGCGGCGTAATACAACAATTTGATCTTCTTTATATTCAACAGGGATCCATGCGCCCATAGTCACAGCGGGCACTTGTGAGGCCGGCAGCGCATTATTGAAGTCCTCAAAAGTCACCTGCTTATTATATTTAGGATGAAGGGGTTTAAGGACATGAGCCGGACCGGGGCAGAAAGTCATGAATGACATATTATACAGCGCCTGCTTCTGATTCGGCTTCGAGAAATGCCAGCGAATGGTAGACTCATCAACAATCTCAAGCTTTGCATCTTTTCCTAACGCATTTTGCGAAGAGAAAGAAGAAATGCGTGCCTCTAACACCGTATCTTCCCAGTAAAAACGCACATCTTCAGAAGTAAATGGTTCGCCGTCAGACCACTTGGCGCCTTTAATCAGATGCATGGTCAGGGACATACCATCATCAGACCACTCCCAGCTCTGTGCCAGATTCGGCAGTACTTCAAGCTCATCCGAATTCAGCTGATACATAGGACCGGTACGAGTCAGACATTGCTGAACCGTATAGTTAATGCCACCATACCCTTGTGAATGAGCTGCAGACCAGTTCCACCCCTGAGGACGACCACCAATTACATGGCGAAATACACCACCGTACTCACCGATACCATCCGGCATGGACGCTGTTTTCAGTACCATTGGTACTTCTGGTAAGCGTTCTTCAACTGGAGGTAATTTCCCGGTTTTTACATACTTCTCTGTAACCCAGGCCGGCTCGGAATAATGGTCAAGTTTTTTAAATTCGACAATCTCATTTGGTGAAAAGAATTTGATAGCTAACCGATTAGGAATCGGTGTCGCTTCAGGAATAGCGGTTGCACCTTCTGGTAAGGTGTTCGCTGCTATTGTGGGTAAACATATACTTGCTATGGTCAGCCCCAAAAGATGCTTTCTAACTTTCATGTGCTTTTCCTCTTGCTGTTGTATGTAGGGTTACTCTTGCTTTATGCCACACACTTTAACGGACTCCGGATTTGTCAGCAAACCGAGATCAGAGCGCACATCACGCAACCTTACCTTTCAGGACAACAAAGGGTAATCCCATAACCTGGTAGTGTAGTAAAATGATATTACAAAGTAGGTTGACAACTCTGCTTTATGACCTTTTCTTTTAAATGCGGGTGAAAAACAATCGATAAGTTGGGTGGGATAGTGGTAAACTTCAATAGCTATATATCTGACATCCGATATATAGCTATTTAGTGAAAAGTTTTTCTAATTCCAAAAAAAACAAGCTAGGTGACGTTTACACACAAAAACAAGAGGTACCGCATGAGAGATTTATCTACCCATGAGTCGGAAAACATCACCGATATTGCATCAAGTATGCGTGAAGCGCCACTCCTTGATGGTGAAACTGATGAGTTAAGCTTTGAACTACGCCGACCAACGTATATGGAAGAGTATCACTGGCATCAGCAAGTCGAAGTTAACGTTATCTATAGAGGCCACATAGAGTACATATTTAATAACTCTAATGTCCGTATCGAAAGCGGACAAATGGCACTATTCTGGGCGGTAGCTCCCCATAAAGTAAGTAAAGTCAGTGAGGATGCACTGATGGGCATCACCAATATCCCTTTAAAGGTATTCCTTGGCTGGGCCCTGCCTCAGAAGTTTATGCAACAGGTCATGCACGGTGGCGTAGTCACATACGGTATTGATGGCATTGTCAGTTTTGGCGAAAGCAAGCGCTGGCTAAACTGTTATCGCGAAAACAATGAAAACCGCAACGTAATTGTTCAGGAAGAGGTGTTCTTAATGCTCCGCCGGCTGTGCTCTTACAATTATCAGGTAGAAATGTTCAGCTTTTTACGTGATGTTACTTTACATAAGGCCAATTATACTGGTTATAAAAATGTTCAGTTAATGCTTGATTTTATTGCTAATAATCACAAAAACGATATCAAAGTTGAAGATGTTGCCGCTTATGTAAAGCTTCACCCTAAATACGCAATGAGCTTATTCAAAAACATGCTCAGTTTTTCGATAAAACAGTATTTGATTATTATGCGTATCAACAACGCTAAGGTAATGCTCGGCAATACCCGAAATCCTATCAAAAATATTGCAACCAACAGCGGCTTTAAGCACCCCAGTTCATTCTTCGCAGCATTTAAAACCCATGTGGGTGTTACCCCGCAAGAGTATCGGGAAGAAAGTCAAAAAATTGGACTTTCTGATGCCAACTATAAAAATCGCAGGGTAGATTAAACCGAGTATTAATCAACTATTGCGTTTATACCGCTATGATAATAAATTTGTCGGGTGTCAGCAAAAGAGGAAGCATCCCGCACTGAATACGTCGCTCCCCTCCCTGAGGGTTATATTGTTATTCAATCCCCGATCTGAATATCTTGAACTCTTTTAGCTGTTTGCTTAATAACAGCTCAAGGGTCGAAACGAAATTCGACCCCAAATAGCAAGCAGTAGGTTATTTACTTGGCTTGTAAGAATTCAGGCATAAAGTTACCGTGAGCGGCAATTAGCTCATCACACATAGCCCAAATCTGGTCGAGATCCAGCTCAGCACCAGTGTGGGGATCGAGCATAGCGGCATGGTAAACGTGCTCTCGCTTCTGCTTGGCAAATGCTTCCACCACCAACTCCTGCACGTTGACATTGGTGCGCATTAGGGCTGCAAGGTGAGCTGGCAACTCGCCAATTTTAACTGGGTTAATCCCGGTATTATCGACCAGACATGGTACTTCCACAGCACATTGTCTCGGTAGATTATCAATCAGTCCCGCATTCGCCACGTTACCGTAAATCACCGACAGCTCGCCACTCCACATTGAGTTCATAATCTTGCTGGCATACTCCTTGGACTGTTTGACTTCAATCACCTGAGCATCACGATACGCTTACGCTTCGTTCTTCCAGTTAGCTATCTGCTCTACACAGCGAATCGGGTACTCATCAAGTGGAATTGAAAACTTATCAAGCAGATCCTCACGCCCCTCTTTAATAAACCAAGGTGTGTATTCAGCGAAGTGCTCGGAAGACTCCGTAACAAAGTAACCCAAGCGTTTCATCATTTCATAACGAACCTTATTCAAGCAGCGTGGGTTTTCCGGGTTGGGTTTAGGAAAACGGCCATCAGCATACCCAGCCATCAAAGTTGGATAAAGTGATTGGTAATCGCCGTTTTCATCTTTAACTTCTAATGAAAGGTAGAACGTCATGTGGTTGATACCGGCTGCTTTATAGCGCACGCTCTCAGGATCTATGTCCAGATCATGGGCTAGCTCATGTACGGTGCCCTGCACTGAGTGACACAGGCCGACATATTTGATATCTGGACACAAACGAGTCATTGCCCGGCTAATCATTGCCATCGGATTAACATAGTTCAGCATGGTTGCATCAGGACAGACTTCTCGCATGTCCGCGGCAATATCTAAGAACACAGGGATAGAACGCAATCCGCGCATAATACCGCCAATACCGAGAGTATCGGCAATGGTTTGGCGTAAGCCATAGGATTTGGGAATTTCAAAATCAAGCACTGTTGATGGCTCATACCCTCCCACCTGGAACATAGTCACGACGAAGTCGGAATCCTTCAGCGCGCTGCGACGATCGGTGGTTGCCGTAATCGAAGGCGTAGCCCCCAAGCTTTGTGCGAGTTTACTGACCACTAAATTCGATTCATCCAGACGTGCTTGGTTAATATCAAATAGAGAAATCGTGCATAATTTGAATGCAGGAAGATGCAAAACATCACCTAGGATGTTTTTGGCAAATACTGTGCTGCCGGCACCGATCACACATATTTTAGGTTGTTTCATAGTTAGATTCCTTTAGGTTCTTACAATACCCGGTTAACAATAATCAAATGATGTTGAATACATTTTTACTTTGCTCTTAGCAGGGAGAGAATATACAGAGGACAAGTCTTAACAACTTCTCGTTTTAGAGAATGTTATTATCGAAAACTAAGATTAATAAGGCATCGGCTTCACAAAACAACTATTATTGGTGAATTTAATCCATTTAAAAATTACTGGGAGAACAAAATTACAGATATATTTAAAGATATTGAATGTCTCGATGACAGCTTTGCCAATAGCACATCAGACGTGCATTACCACCCTGAGCGGATCCATATCGAAAGCGGTACGCCTGGGAATATGGAATGTTACCACTGGCATGGCCATGTGGAAATCAACCTTCCCTTTAGAGACAAGGTGGACTATCTGATTAATGGCCGAAAATTCACCATAGCAGAGGGACATATCGGCATTTTTTGGGCGGCCAACCCACATATGTTGTATAACCGGCATCAATGCCAGGAAATGATGATTGCATATATCCCTATTCAGGAATTTCTCTGTTGGCCACTGGAAGATAAACTTTTTAATGACGTGCTTAATGGTGCAACCCTCTGTTCAAGACATGTGTACAAGTTATCGAAAGATCAGTTAAGGCAATGGATAAAGGACTTTATGCAGCAAGATAAAACGTTATCTGCCTTAGTTGCAGACGAGCTACAAATCATGCTTAGACGGGTTTCATTTTATGGCTGGAAAACCCTGCTGAACGCCGAGTTACAGCCCGAGGAACGGATTACCCGAGCAAGTACGGGGCTTGATCAGGTGCAGGGGATGCTTGATTACATTGCCCATAATTACAACACCCCGATCACCACAAAAGATATTGCCAAACAGGTTGGCTTACATCCCAATTATGCGATGAACCAATTTAAAAAAGTAATGCGCATTTCTATAAAAAAATACATTCACCGCATACGCATCAACCATGCTAAAGCGTATATGGACTCCACCTGTTTTACAACGATTAATTTTTCATAAACATTAAGATGCGTTCGTATATACGGCTTTTTATTGAGAGAGCTACCCTCTAGCCTAAGATGTTTGCGCACCTATTATCCTCATCGCTATGACAGTCTATTATGACTTCCGGATACTGTCAACTTATCCAAGTGGGGTGATTAAAAGTAATAAAATAATCCTTAATCTGAATTTTGGACAGCACTCACCCTATCCCATTCGACAAAGGAACGATCACGGAAAAGACGATAATGTTTCGCTTGCATTAAATACCGACCAGGTCGAAATAAGTTATTAATCACACCATGGCAACTCAAAAAACGTTGCGCTTGTCCTTGGGATTTAAACTTCCGCATTTGCCTTTCCTGTTGCCGAGTAGGCTGATGTGACAATTCACATCCATTGTTTTCATACTGAACTGTTGAGTGCTCAACACTTGGTATTAATTCTTTTTTTGCTGCGGAGTAACTTGCTAATTTATCTGTCACAATCTTCAACGGCATCATTCTCTGCCCTTTTAATAACCGCTTAAAGAAACACATGGCAGCACCTTTATCCTTACGCTTTTGTACTAAAATATCTATTTCATCACCGTCTTGATCTACTGCTCGCCACAGGTAATGTAATACACCATTTATTTTGATAAAAACCTCATCCAGATACCAAGTATCTCCAAGCTGACCGCGGTTCTTTTTGAGCTTATTGCAATAAATAGAACCGTATTTTTTACACCACTGACGAATCGTTTCATAACTGACAACAATACTCCGTGCTGCAAGTAATTCTTCGATATCTCGAAAGCTAAGTGTAAAACGATGATAAAGCCAAACTGTATGGCTAATAATTTGTGCAGGATAACGATAACCAGCGTAGATATTGGAATTTTTCATATCTTGATTATCGCATGTTTTTTGAAAAAACCCTTAACTTGACAGTACCCTTGACAGTACCATGATAAAGCCAAACTGCGAGGTTATTGTTAAGTGACAGTACCGGATAGCGATAACCTGCATAGATATTTTAATTTTTCATCAGCAGATTATCGCACAATTGGTTGAGGGACTGTTAAGTTGACAGTACAAAATGAAACTCACCAGAAAATAATGTAATTTATTTTACATCATAACTTCTTTAGACACCTTGATTACATTTTCAACTGTAAAACCAAATATCTTAAATAGTTCATCTGCTGGCGCAGATTCTCCAAAGGTTGTCATTCCAACGACACGACCATTAAGCCCTACATACTTATACCAATAATCTGCAATTCCAGCTTCAATAGCAACACGCGCAGTTACTTTAGCAGGAAGAACTATTTCACGATAAGTCGCGGGTTGTCGATCAAATGTATCGGTTGATGGCATAGAAACAACTCTTACTAGATAACCTTCAAGTTTCATTATTTCTGCACTTTGAACAGCAAGTTCAACTTCAGAGCCTGTAGCGATATAAATCAAATCGGGCATACCTTGACAATCTTTTAAGATATAAGCACCTTTCGATATATCATTAACTTGTTGTTCCGTTCTATCTTGTTGAGCAAGGCTTTGACGAGAAAAAATTAATGCCGATGGGGCATCTTTTCTTTCAATCGCAAGTTTCCATGCAACAGCTGACTCAACCTGATCACACGGTCTCCAAGTACTCATATTTGGCGTTAACCGCAATGAAGCAATTTGCTCTACAGGTTGATGAGTGGGACCATCCTCACCTAAGCCAATAGAGTCATGTGTATATACCTGAATATTTTGAATTTTCATTAAAGCTGCCATACGCATCGCATTTCTAGCATATTCCATGAACATCAAAAATGTCGCACCATAAGGTACAAAACCACCATGTAATGTAATACCATTCATGATTGCAGTCATGCCAAATTCACGAACACCGTAATGAATGTAGTTACCAGATGCATCATCCGCTGTTACTGCTTTTGAACCTGACCACATTGTTAAATTTGAAGGTGCAAGATCTGCAGAGCCCCCCATAAACTCAGGAATCAAAGCACCAAATGCTTCTAATGCATTTTGTGATGCTTTACGTGATGCAATATTGGCAGGAGTAGCTTGTAAATCAGTGATTATTTTTTCTGTTTTTTCTTTCCAATCAGCAGGTAGCTCTCCAATCATTCTGCGCTTGAATTCAGTAGCCAAATCGGGATATTTTTGAGTATACTCAGACAGTTTCTTATTCCACGTTTTCTCTTTAGTTAACCCTGTTGCTTTTGCATCCCATTGTTCATAAACTTCGCGTGGAATTTCAAAAGGATCATGTAACCAACATAAACCCTCTTTAGTTACTTTTATTTCTTCTAAACCCAGTGGTGCCCCATGGCAGTCATGAGTACCTGATTTATTAGGGGAACCAAAACCGATAATTGTCTTAGTACAAATTAAGGTTGGTTTACTAATCTCTTGTTTAGCAAGTAAAATAGCATCATTAATCTCATCTCGATTATGCCCATCTACCGCAGCAATAACATGCCAGCCATATGACTCAAAACGTTTTGCGGTATCATCAGTAAACCACCCTTCAACGTCACCATCAATTGATATGCCATTGTCATCCCAAAATGCAATCAATTTTCCTAGTTGATGAGTACCTGCAAACGAACAAACTTCGTGAGAAATTCCTTCCATTAAGCACCCATCCCCCATAAATACATATGTATAATGGTCAACAATATTTATTTCCTCACGGTTAAATTGTGCTGCTAGGGATTTTTCAGCCAATGCCATACCGACAGCATTAGCAATACCCTGCCCCAATGGGCCCGTGGTTGTTTCAACACCAGGTGTATAGCCAAACTCAGGATGTCCTGGTGTTTTAGAATGCAATTGACGAAAGTTCTTTAAATCTTCAATTGATAATTCGTATCCAGATAAATGCAATAAAGAGTAAATAAGCATTGAACCATGGCCATTAGATTGAACGAAACGGTCACGATCTACCCAACCTGGGTTACTAGGATTATGGTTTAAATGATCACGCCACAATACCTCTGCTATATCAGCCATCCCCATAGGTGCACCAGGATGCCCTGAATTTGCTTGTTGCACTGCGTCCATACTTAGTGCTCGAATGGCGTTCGAAAGATGTTTATTTTTCATTTTTTCCCCAAGTTACATAGATAAAGTATTAGAATTAATTTGATAAAGTAATTTATAATCGTTCAGAGATCATCACTTCCAATTTGTCTTGGTCAAGGGCAAAATTACGAATGCCCTCAGCAAGTTTCTCTACTGCCATAGCATCTTGATTATGTTCCCACAGGAATTTAGAATGCGTTAAAGCCGTTTTAGCAGTAATACATTCAGATGTTGGAACTAATTTTCTTACAATGTCACCTTCAGTATTTGCTAGTACTTGCAATAATTCAGGGCTAATCGTTAGACGATCACAACCTGCTAATTCCAATATTTCATCTATATTTCTAAAGCTTGCGCCCATAACAATAGTGTTATAATTATTCTTCTTGTAGTAATCATAGATCTTAGTGACAGACAGTACACCTGGGTCTTCATGGCCAACAAATTCACGACCTTGTTTTGCTTTATGCCAGTCCATGATACGCCCAACAAAAGGAGAGATTAAATATACGCCAGCTTCAGCGCAGGCCTGAGCTTGAGCGAAAGAAAACAACAAAGTAAGATTACAATTAATACCTTCTTTCTCGAGAATTTCAGCAGCTCTAACACCTTCCCACGTCGAAGCCAATTTGATAAGAATACGGTCAGTAGTGATACCTGCATCGTTATACATTTTCACTAACTTGCGGGCTCGTTCTAAACTTGCTTCCGTGTTATAAGATAAGCGAGCATCAACTTCTGTAGACACTCGACCAGGGATAACTTTTAAAATTTCTTTCCCGATGTTTACCGCTAACATATCTCCTGTATCTAAAATCTGTTGAGTAATTAAATCACTTTGTGTTTTAGCATAGTTAATTGCATCTTCAATTAACGGTGCATATTCAGGAATTTGCGCGGCTTTTAATATTAAAGATGGATTGGTAGTTGCATCTTCAGGTTGATACTGCTTTATTGCTTCAATATCACCAGTATCGGCTACAACCATTGTTAATTTACGTAATGCTTCTAATTTGTTAGACATAAAGTTAAACCTTATAATTATTAATGATGTGATTCATTACCAAGTAGCGCTGGCTCTAAAGTGCTTTAACTGCATACCGAGCGACTACCTTATGGCATTGTCAATTTAGCAACCTAAACAAAGAAAACTCGACCAAATACACATTCCCCTAGATTTTGGACACAAATAACCCTATCCAGCTCAGCTATAAAACCATCACGATAGTGCTTGATTTTAAGTAAATGGCGATCAGAACTAAATCGATCCGCAAGGTTTTTTATTCATTTGAAGGAACGATAATCCGAATAAATATTAAATTTTTTCATTACTGGATTATCATTCATTTAGTAAGACATTTATTAAGTTAATAACAAAAAACTTAAATGCCTGATTTCATTCGATAATATAAGCTATTGTGTTTCAGGTTGGTTTTGAAGTCGCGGATATTAGTATTGTTATCTATCACAATCAATTCAATACCAGCAAATTCAGAGAAATCCTCCAACATTTCGATTGTCACTGATTGAGTATAAACACTGTGATGAGCACCACCTGCATGTATCCATGCAGCTGCAGAAACACTTAAATTAGGTTGAGGCTCCCAGAGCGCATGTGCGACAGGAAGATGTGGAAGAGATGCTGGAGGCGTTACAGTATCAATAGCATTCACTAACATACGGTAGCGACTGCCAAGGTCAAGCAGGGTGATAACGAGTGCAGGTCCGTCTTTAGCACTGAAGATAGCGCGTGCGACATCGTTGGTTTGCCCAATGGTATGGCGATGAATTTCAATCGATGGTTTGTCAGCAGAAATACTCGGACAAACTTCCAACATATGTGCACCTAATACCTGCCCTTCACCCACTAGGTTATAAGTATAGTCTTCCATAAAGGATGTCCCACCAGGTAGGCCTTCACCGATTGTTTTAACAATACGCGTCATTGCAGCCGTTTTCCAATCACCTTCACCGCCATAACCATAACCTTTTTCCATCAGACGCTGTGTTGCAAGTCCAGGTAAGTTAGTTAGGCCAGTTAGATTTTCAAAGGTATTAGTAAAGGCCATACAACCTTTATCACTTAGAAATGCTTGCATGCCTAATTCGAGACGCGCTTCATTTTTTAGAATTTCTAATAATGTAATATCATCATAAATTGCATCTGTAATTCGATATTGCTGGCTATATTCTTTAAGTAAAATATCAACATCTACTTCATCAACACTTTCAATAGCTTTTGTTAATTCCCCTAAACTATAAGCATGGACTTCAAAGCCTAAATCAATTTGAGCAGTCACTTTATTACCTTCAGTAACAGCGACTTGTCGCATATTATCTCCAAACCGGGCAACGCGTAGTGTTTGGCTTTCTTGCCACCCTTTAGTCGCACGACACCAGTTGTCTAATTGTTTATGAACAGCTTCTGACTGCCAGTGCCCTACAATAACGCGACGATCTAATCCGAGTCGTGTACAGATGTAACCAAATTCTCTGTCACCGTGTGCACTTTGATTTAAGTTCATAAAGTTCATATCAATGCTATCCCAAGGTAGAGCATCATTAAATTGAGTATGAAAATGAACATAGGGTTTATTTAATTGGTTTAATCCAGAAATCCACATTTTAGCTGGAGAGAAAGTATGCATCCACAGAACCAGACCAAGACAATTTTTGTCATTATTAGCACGTTGGCAGATTTCAAGAATCTCATCAGGTGTTTTAACCGTACCTTTGCACTCAATAAGTGTTGCTACGCTATTCGATTCATTCAACCCCTTTACAATAGTTTGGCTATTTGCCGCTACTTGCTCTAAGACTTTAGGACCATATAAATGTTGTGATCCTGTTACGAACCAAACAGATTTTTGCGTTTTATTTGTCATAGTGACCTCTTAGGTTATTTATTCAACTTGTTGAATTACTTGCTGTATTTTGTTCTTTTGTTACGCTACTTCTGACCGTAATAAGCGTCTTTACCATGTTTACGAAGGTAATGTTTATCAAGCAGTGATTGCGGTATAGACGTAACCTTTGGATTGAGAAGTAAAGTGCGATAGGCCATTTTTGCAACCTCTTCGATCACTACGGCGTTATGGACAGCATCATGAGCATCTTTACCCCACGTAAATGGCGCATGTTCACGAACTAGAATTCCAGGAATTTCCATAGGGTCACTATTAGCAATAGTTTCAATAATCACATTCCCAGTATTAAGCTCATAATCGTTCTTAATTTCTTCCACTGTTAACGCTCGGGCACATGGAATGTTGCCGAAAAAATAATCCGCATGTGTGGTGCCTAAAGCAGGGATAGGTGCGCCTGCTTGTGCCCACGAAGTTGCATAGGAAGAATGAGTGTGAACGACACCACCCAAACTTTCATATGCTCGATACAAAGCTAAATGTGTAGCAGTATCTGATGATGGATTTAAATCTCCTTCAATAAGGTTACCCTTCAAGTCAACTATTACCATATTTTCAGGGGATAAGGCTTCATAGGCGACACCACTGGGTTTGATAACAACTAATCCCAATTTACGGTCAATACCGGATACATTACCCCAGGTAAAAGTGACTAATTGATGCTTTTGCAAGTCCATATTGGCTTGCCATACTTGCTCTCTTAACTGTGCGCATTTCATAAATTAAACACCATCTTTTGTAACTAATGATTCAATTTTGTTGCCTAATAAATGATAGGCTTGGCTACGTTTTTGATAGAATTCCACTGCCTGCTTATCTGGCGTGTATATGCGCATTATCGGGCTTGCCATTGCTTGCTGTGCAGCATCAACACTTGGGTGTGCACTAGCAGCTACTGATGCAAAAATCGCAGCCCCGAGTGCACAACACTGATCCGATTCAACAACAGCTATTTCTGTCCCCATCACATCAGAACAGGTCTGCATTACCAGTTTAGATTTCTGTGCAATGCCACCGATGGCAAGTACTCTTTTCACATCAACACCTTGCGTTACCATACAGTCCATGATGGCCTTAGCTCCGTGGGCTGTAGACTCAACTAAACTGTAGAATATATCCGGTGCAGTACTACCTAAATTCAAACCACTGATGACACCTTTTAGGCGTTGATTGGCAATTGGAGTACGTCGGCCATTATGCCAATCCATACTTAATGGTGAGTTATCTGTTTGTGGCTTCCCCCCAGCCATATCAGCAAGCATAGGAATGAGAAGTTCATCTATATTATCGAGGATAGCTTGATCATCAGGATGCTCTTTCACCCACTGCTGAATCGGCCACATTAATAAGCGTTTGTACCAAGCGTATATATCACCAAAGGCTGATTGACCTGCTTCCAGAGCAACTAATCCAGGCAATGCACTGCCTTTTACTTGGCCACAAATGCCCGCAATAGTTTTATCACCAATCAACTCTGGCTTAACCATCAAAATATCGCAGGTCGAAGTACCAATGACTTTAACCAAGTCATGCTCTTTCGCTCCCGCACCGACGGCGCCCATATGGCAATCAAACTCACCAATGGCAATAGCAATGCCTTCAGGCAAACCCAACCTTTCTGCCCATTCAGAAGTTAAATGACCGGCCTGTTGATCTGAGGTATAAACACAATCAAACATACGCTCACGGATACCATCCAAGGTTGTAGAAATAGCAGATAAAAAATCTTGTTCAGGTAAACCATTCCAGTCATCATGCCAAAGCGCTTTATGTCCTGCAGCGCAAATACCTCGGCGTAATTTATCTGGTGCTTGGTTGCCAGAAAGAATAGCGGGGATCCAGTCACATAGTTCTACCCAACTATAAGCATGCTTAGCAACTTCAGTATCTTGTTCACTAACCCAAGCAGCTTTTGCCCAGAACCACTCAGAAGAATAAATACCACCGACATAGCGAGTGTAATCTACAAATTTTCCACTGTGCGCTAACTGATTAATGAGTTCTGCTTTTTGAATTGATGTGTGGTCTTTCCACAAAATAAACATTGCGTTTGGGTTGTCGCGAAACTCAGGTAAGAGAGCAAGAATATTACCGTCTTTATCAATAGGAGCGGGTGTAGAACCTGTTGTGTCGACTCCAATGCCAACAATTTTTTTGATAACATTTTCAGATACCTGCCCGAGCATATCCTTGATTGCCATTGTCATAGAATCAATGTAATCTTGAGGGTGGTGACGAAATTGTGATTGAATTGGTAAACAATATAAACTATTCATCCAACGGGAATAGTTATTAATACTACATGCGACTTCTTGCCCCGATGATGTATTAACTAATAATGCCCTCACTGAATCCGATCCAAAGTCCAAACCAATTGTAAATTTATTCTCACTCATGAAAACCACCAATATTATTATTTAAATAAATGTTATTTTATTTAACCTCAATAAAGATATATCGGCCATTAAACTACCCGCTAGAAACATAGACGAATTCGCTAGCTTGACCATATTCATGCATGTGTCTGATTTTAATAATTAGTTAGATGAGGGCAAGAAAGCAGGATGCACCACGCTTATTATCCATGGCTTCAGTCATATTTTACAAAATTTATGCCATAAGGATGTTTTACCTTTAAGTGAGATACGGCGATTAAATTTAACACCCAAATCAGGGAAAAGAGCCTCAAAAAGTAATTGATAGTTTCTCGAAATTCATTACTGGTAGAAAATAACGATTATTTTCATTACCGCCCCTAATCTTTCAATTGGTTTGAGGTCTGAGCTGTAAAGAGCAACATGGCAAGTGTTATACCAAGATATTTTTCCTTATCAATAATCACATCAGAGCGATACCGGTCAGCTCACTAAGTTGCAATGAATTTAAGCGATTTATAACTAAAAGGATGTTGATTTTTTATAGGGTCTAAATAATCCATTAATGAGCTAAATTAGTGTTGATTAATGAATACGCAGGCTGCCCCCTCAAAGTATAATAAAAGAACTTTAATTGGCCCCTTATTGCCATCACTTACTTTTTAATGATGGAATTTTAAAACTTCTTTTTGAGGGGAGATAACTTTTTTATTCGCAGAGCTAGTTTGATCGCATTTTAAAAACAAGCGAAGTGAAGACGGTATCATTACAGATATGTACATTTCCCTTAAAAATTAAAAAAACACAAACACACTTAAATTCAAAGGTTTAATTGTTTTTTAGTAAATTTTAAAACGTAAAAATTAACAGCATGGCAACATTTTGCTGGATGCATGGATTAATTTGCTATTCGATTAAAATGTGAATTCGGAACACTCAATAATTATTTATTTTCCTCTATTCTATTGGCGTGGATTAGATTTTCGGTCTAATTCCAACCTACACAAAAAACAATAATGGAGAATTTATATGGAAATCAAAAAAATATTAACAACTTGTTTGCTGGCAGGTGCCGCTTTTTTAAGTGTTAACGCAAGTGCTGCATTTTGGGGTAATGACGATGATACCTTGAAACTCGGTTACTTAGTAAAACAGCCTGAAGAACCTTGGTTCCAAACTGAATGGGCTTTTGCAGATAAAGCAGCAGCAGCGAATAAGTTTGAACTTATTAAAATGGCAGTACCAGATGGCGAAAAAACATTAAATGCGATTGATACCCTTGCTGCAAGTGGTGCAAAAGGTTTTGTTATATGTACGCCAGATCCTAAATTAGGTTCAGCTATCATGGCAAAAGCAAAAAGCTATGGCTTAAAGGTGATTACTGTCGATGACCAACTTTTAGATCCTAAAGGCAAGCCAATGACTCAAGTGCCATTAGTTATGATGGCTGCTGTACAAATTGGTGAACGCCAAGGTCATGAACTTTATAAAGAAATGACAAAACGCGGTTGGAATATAGCTAAAAGTGCGGTTATGGCAATCACCGCTGATGAATTAGATACTGCGCGTCGTCGCGTTAACGGCTCTATTTCTGCATTAACATCAGATGGTTTCCCTGTTGATCAAATTCATCGAGTTCCAACAAAAGCGAATGATATCCCTGGCGCACTTGATGCTGCTAACTCACTACTCGTTCAATACCCAAATGTAGAAAATTGGTTAATTGTTGGTATGAATGACAACACTGTATTAGGTGGTGTACGTGCAACTGAAGGCCAAGGTTTTACGGCTGAAAATATTATTGGCATCGGTATCAACGGTGTCGATGCGGTAAATGAATTAGCAAAAAGCAAAGCAACAGGCTTTCACGGTTCATTGCTTCCTAGCCCAGACGTACACGGGTACAAATCAACTGAAATGCTCTATCAATGGGTAGTTAACGATGTAGAGCCAGAAAAATTCGTTGAAGTAACGGACGTAGTGTTAATTACTCGTGAAAATTTCAAAGAAGAACTGAAGAAAAAAGGTTTGTAATTCAGTCTTTCATACTACAGAGCTCAATGACTAAAGTGTTGGGCTCTATTTTCGAGGTTATTATGTCATCCCCAAATTACCATGTTGAATTTAAAAATATCTGCCAATATTTTCCTGGTGTTAAAGCCTTAGATGGAATGAGCTTTGGTGTTAAAGAAGCAAGTATTCATGCCTTGATGGGAGAAAACGGCGCTGGAAAATCGACACTGCTGAAGATATTAAGCGGTATAAACCACCCTACCAAAGGTGAGCTCGTTATTGATGGGAAAATCACCACTTTTGAAGATGAAACTGATTCATTAAATAGCGGCATTGCAATTATTTATCAAGAACTTAATCTTATTCCTGAGCTGAGTGTGGCAGAGAATATCTTCCTTGGACAACTGCCAACAAAGAACGCAACTGTAGATTACAAAAAACTAAATGAAATGGCTCGTAAACAGCTAATTCGCTTAGGAGAAGATATAGATCCATCTCAGCCAGTCAAGCGTCTATCGATAGGTCAATGGCAAATGGTTGAAATTGCTAAAGCGCTTAGTCGAGATGCAAAAATTATCGCTTTTGACGAACCAACAAGTAGCTTATCTTCGCGTGAAATAGAAAATTTATTTAAAGTGATTGTTGAACTGCGTGATCAAGGTAAGGTTATTTTTTACGTTTCACATCGCATGGAAGAGATTTTTAGAATTTCAGATGCTCTAACTATCTTTAAAGACGGTACTCATGTTGAAACATTCTACGATTTAAACACTCTCACTCATGACCGTTTAGTGAAGTTAATGGTTGGTAGAGAATTAAAAAATATTTATAACTATCGAACTCGTGACTTCGGCTTTGATGGACTAACAGTGAAGAATCTAATGGGACCAGGTGTTAAAGAGCCTGTTTCTTTAAATATTAAATGTGGTGAAATTCTTGGATTATTTGGGCTTGTTGGTTCTGGTCGTACAGAGTTAACACGATTACTTTTTGGGGCTGAAACCAAATTACAAGGTGAGATATTTATTGATGGCTCACCGGTAAAAGTAAATTCCCCAATAGATGCAATCAAAGCCGGTATTACCTACTGCCCAGAAGACAGAAAACTAAGTGGCATATTGCCAATTCTATCAGTAAAAGAAAATATGAACATTACTGCTCGTCGTAGCAACATCAAATTAGGCTGCTTGATCGACGAAGACTGGGAACATACTAATGCCGACGAAAAAGTACGTAATCTTAAAGTGAAGACACCTAATCTTGAACAGCGCATCGGAAATTTATCGGGTGGTAATCAACAAAAAATTATCCTTGGCCGTTGGCTGTCAACTCACATGAAAGTTCTCATCTTGGACGAGCCAACCCGTGGTATCGATGTCGGAGCTAAATCTGAAATTTATGAATTAATTTTTACATTAGCAGAATCAGGCGTAACAATATTAATGATTTCCAGTGATTTACCTGAAGTACTTGGTGTCGCAGACCGTTTATTAGTAATGAAAGAAGGCCGCATTAGTGGTCACCTAAAACGTAAAGATTTTAGTGAAGAATCTGCCCTAAATTTGGCGATGCTAGAAATGCATACGCCCCAACTTGTCGATGAGGATTAAGTCAATGACAACCAAAAATTCAAATGTTTTACCTACTCCAGTGGTTAAGAAGTCGCACTTTAAGATTGATCAATATTGGGATAGGTTCGGTATGCTTAGCGTATTCGCTGGCTTGTTCTTAATCTGCCTTATTTTTGTACCCAATTTTGGTTCAATGATTAATATGCGCGGTCTCGGACTCGCGATTTCAATGAGTGGCATGATAGCTTGTGCTATGTTATTTTGCTTAGCATGTGGTGATTTAGACTTATCCGTTGCTTCTATTGTGGCTTGCTCTGGTGTTGTTACTGGGGTTGCAATCAACGCATCTGGCAGTGTGGTCATAGGTATCACCGCCGGATTATTATCGGGTGTGGCATTCGGTTTATTTAACGGCTTCATCATCGCTAAATTAAAAGTAAACGCACTTATCACTACCTTAGCAACGATGCAAATTGCTCGTGGGTTGGGTTACATTATTTCCGATGGTAAAGCAGTTGGTATTACTGAAGAAGCTTTTTTTGCAGTAGGTAATGCCACATTTTTGGGTCTTCCATTACCAATCTGGTTAACAGTTGTTACGTTCGCGGTATTTACTTTCTTATTAAATAAAACCGTTTACGGCCGTAATACATTAGCAATTGGTGGTAATGAAGAAGCCGCCAGACTTGCTGGTGTAGATGTCACCAAAACAAAACTAATTATATTTACCGTTTCTGGACTTATTAGCTCACTGGCAGGGGTTATTTTAGCTGCACGCATGACAAGTGGTCAGCCAATGACATCCGTGGGATTTGAGCTTACCGTTATCTCGGCTTGTGTACTTGGTGGCGTATCACTTAAAGGGGGTATTGGTAAAATATCTTATGTTATTGCTGGTGTGCTTATTTTAGGTACGGTAGAAAATGCAATGAACTTACTAAATATATCACCATTCGCACAATACGTAGTTCGTGGGGGTATCTTATTAGCAGCTGTAATCTTTGATAGATATAAGCAACAAAAATAATTAATACCGTGTAATCAGGCTTAATAAACGAAGTTTGATTACACAAATAAACCACTGCTAGTCGTGCAAATACAATGCTTAAGCAATTACTCAACCGCCAAAATTATAAAACGATTAAGTCGATAATAATTTAACCCTACGTCCGTTAGCTTTTTATTTAAGTACTTTGTTATCGTAACCAAATATAGCATCTCACTTTCACCGCTATGGAAGTACTTATATATAAAATAAAAAATAAAGAAGCGCTCTATGCCAATAAATAAGATTTCAACCACACTTAGCTCAAAAAAAGGATTCACGACGAAACAAATCGAGCAATCTCTTACACATGATATTGCTCCTGATGGCAAACCCGCGAAGGTTGTCACGTTAAAAAATAACAATGGAATGTCTATTACCATCATGGACTTAGGAGCAACATGGGTAAGTTGCCAATTGCAAGTTGATGGATCCACACGAGAAGTATTACTCGGTATGATGAAGTTAGATGAGTACATAAATCATTCTGCATATCTTGGGGCGACTATAGGCCGTTTCGCTAACCGTATTAATAAAGGTAAATTTATGTTAAATAATAAAGTTTATCAAACTTCTATAAATAACGATGGAAATACGCTTCATGGTGGAAAAGAAGGATTTAATACACGTAGATGGACAATAGCAGAACGTAGTGATAACCATACAGTCTTTCGATTAACCTCTCCCGATGGAGATCAAGGTTTCCCGGGTAATATATCGATAGAAGTCGCTTACACACTTACTGAGTGTAACCAAGTATGTATCGAATACTCTGCGCTTTGCGATCAAGACTGCCCTATAAATTTAACCAATCACGCATACTTTAATCTCGATGGTTCTGAATCTGGACACTTGATATTGAATCATAAATTACAACTTCAATCAGAATTTTACGCCACTACCGATAAATCACTTATTCCAACAGGAATATTAAATCCCGTTAAAAATACTTCTTTCGACTTCACTAGGCTTAAAACTATTGGATCACACTTACTTCAAGGCAAAGATCAACAATTAGCTAACGGGTATGACCACGCATTTACATTTTCACCTGAGTTGTGTGATGGTGCCACTCCCGTTGCCACACTCATTTCAGGAGACAATAAGGTGACCATGACCGTACTAACCGAAAAACCCGCGATTCAGTTATACACAGGCAATTATTTAGCACAAACCCCCTCTAGAGTTAATATCTACAAGAACTACCAAGGTGTGGCATTAGAGACCCAATTTTTACCTGATGCGCCCAACCAGTGTGCGTGGCCCAAGGAAAATAAGCCTTTTATTGCTAAGAAATCTTTTTATCAATATCAAACAAGTTATCAATTTTATTTTTAAGCGACTCTCCGATGAGTTTATGACGGATATCATTCATCACAAGATTTTCTCTCGATATAGTTTAGGGCTAAGGCCAGTTTTATTTTTAAATACACGAGAAAAATAAAGGGGATCAGAATAGCCAATTAAGCGTGATATATGACTTATAGAATAGTTGGATGTCACTAATAGTTGCTTAGCTCGGCTGATCCTCTGATCATCTCTCCATTGGGTAATCGTCATACCGACTTCATCTCGAAATAAATGCCCAAGCCTTGAAGGCGATAAGAAGACTAACTCCGCTAACTGCTCATTAGAGAATTCTTCACTAAGGTGAGAAGACATATAAAGAATCACTTCTGAAATTCGTGGGTCAATACGTTTTTTAATCAAGCACGGTTGATTCATTTTACAATGGATCAAGATCTGTTCCAGCAAGTTTAGTGTAAGTTCATCAGAGTAAGGCTCGATACTCTTACTCAATACTTCGATTTTTTTAAGTAATACTTCAATAGTAGATTGGTCTTCAATATGTATACCTTTGGTATAGTACACACCATTTATGCATTCTTGCCACTTGAGACGATTATCCCAATAAGCGCGAGGACGGAAGTATATCCAACGATGATGCCAGGTTAAGCTGCCTTGCTGACGATGATAATAATGTGGCACGCCAGCAGGTAGCAAAAGAAGATCTCCTTCTTCAACATCAAAACGGTCATCACCTTTAAAAACCGTCCCTGCTCCTTTTGTGGTCATATTAAGAATATACCCTTTCATTCCATTAGGGCGATCTATCGTAAAATCAAGTTCCCCCCCAGCTTCAATAGGAGTCGAACCAGAAACAAGATGGGCATTAAAATCATACCCAGGTTTTAAGGGATCATTTTGTAATGTATCACGCATATTTACTCCTCAGCGCCATCAATTGGAAAATGTTGTTGCAGGATTCGAGCCACACCATCTCCATGATTATCGGTATCTGAAATAATATCAGCGCAAACTTTCACCTCTGCATTTGCTTGTTGCATCGCGATACCAACACCCGCAAAACGTAACATAGGAATGTCATTAAAGTTGTCCCCCACTGCGACAATATTTTCCGGCTTAATGCCTATTTTTTTTGCATAGTGCGCCAAAGCATTACCTTTATTATTTCCTACTTTAGCAAGATCAATACGTGAAGAGGCAGACCAAGCCCCTTCAAATTTATCCTTAATCCAGTCTTGCTGTAAAAATTTTTGCAATGTGAGGAGATCTCCTTCAACAACAAATTTCCATATGTAATCAGTTGCTGTAATTAGAGAAGTAAATTCGTCAGTTTGATAAATATTGGGTTGTTTCGTTTTAGGAAAAGTTTTCGCCCAAGCATCTAGAGGTTTCATATATGCAATTGGGTCTTCTAAGGAATAGACCATCGCATCTGTAATATACATCACCATTTTTAACTGATGTTGCTCTGAAGAATGTATAAAATATGTGGCTAAATCTTTATTAATTGCATTTTCATACAATACCGTATCCTGTTGATAGTCATAAATATATGTTCCATTACAACAAATAATAGGCGTATCAAGTTGTAATTGTTCGTAATATGGTTTTGCGGCAGTATGGTGACGACCAGTTACAATCAACACATGGTAGTGCACTTTTAGCTGCTGAATAAGCTTTTGGCTGTAAGGATTTAGTTGATGATTATCTTTAAGAATTGTGCCATCTAAATCAATAGCAAGTAATTTATACTTCATATTTATGCCTCAAAAAAGATAGACTAATTCGCT
The DNA here is from genome assembly GCF_037546705.1 of Vibrio sp. 2-Bac 85. Classification (NCBI taxonomy): domain Bacteria; kingdom Pseudomonadati; phylum Pseudomonadota; class Gammaproteobacteria; order Vibrionales; family Vibrionaceae; genus Vibrio; species Vibrio sp. 2-Bac 85. The sequence continues at coordinate 544,309 of NZ_JALAAB010000001.1, forward strand.
GAGTATTTTATAGTAAAAATATCAAAAAACCCAAAAATAAAGCCTAAAATAAGATCCACACCAAATTTACATGGATTATTTCGCTACAATCCAACTTCAAATACTTGTTCTCTATAATTTATTTATTTTGTAATAGTGGATTAATTTTGAGCACCTAATTAGAGGTAATATTATTCATCTCAATAATTTTATAGGTGAATAAAATGAGTAGAAAATAAAAACGTAATTTCACTCCAGTGTTTCGTCTAGAATCAGCACAATTCAATATACCAAATCCATTAATTTAATAATCAAATATTACGCAGACAAAAGAAACTGGTTTAATGCAGAAATTTCTGTAAATTTTTCAATAGTATAAATAATGGTTCTATCAACTATCAAAATTATCCTATTGCACCTTACCATTTTAGAATGAATCATAAACCAACTCTATCACAAGCAAAAGTAACATAAAAAAACATAGACAATAAAGCTACTCCCAGATATGAAACTCAAAGTATTTTAACATTTTACTCGTAGGCAGAGATTAACTTACAACTTAAATTTATGGACTATTCCGCTAACATGGTCAGAGTGAGTAAAGAGGCATATTTAATGAAAAGTAAGTCGTTACATAAGGTCAAAGCAGAACCATCCAATAAAAGGTAGTATTGGATAGAGTTAAGTAAACAAGCAAAAAAAAGCGACTTCAATGAAGTCGCTGATTATCTTTTCTTATTTTAAATTATCTGTAGCTATTAATAAGCTGCTTTTTTACTTCCGTTAAAAGGTAACTCAAGTAAAGCGACGGCTAAAAGTTACTATGCCTTTTTGTAAAACAATAAAGAAGAATAGTAATACGCCAATGGCAATTTTTGTCCACCAGCTATTCAATGTTCCGTCAAAAGAGATAAGCGTCTGAATGAGTCCTTGGATCATACCGCCAAAAAACGTGCCTAAGACAAAACCCACACCACCACTTAATAACGTTCCGCCAATAACCACAGCAGCAATAGCATCAAGTTCAACACCTACGGTTGCTAACGGATAACCAGAGCCGGTGTAGATTGAAAAGACAATGCCCGCAAGTGCACTATAAAGGCCACTTAGTGCATATATCTTGATGGTTGTACTATTGATTGAAACACCCAACAACTCAGCGGAAACTGAGTCACCGCCTATCGCATAAACATTAGTACCAAAGCTTGTTTTCCTTGAGAGAATAATACCTACAGCAAGTACCACCAACATTACTATAGCGATAAAGGTGAACCCTCCTCGACCTGGTACGCTGATATAAAAATCCGATAATTGGCTTACAAACGGATGGTTAATGGCGACCGCATCCAAACTAATCAAAAATGCTAATCCACGTAATAAAAACATACCAGCCAGCGTCACGATAAAGGCTTGAATCTTAAATACCGCCACAACATAACCCACGATGGCGCCAAATCCAGTACCAATAATAAGAGCCAATACAAAGGCAAAAATTGGGTGAATGCCTAATGAAGTGATCATATAAGCCAACAACACACCGATAAAGGCAATCATTGAACCCACCGATAAATCAATACCACCAGATAAAATAACAAACGTCATTCCAATCGCGGTAATGATGAGAAAAGCATTATCAGTCAATAGATTGGTGAATACTAACGAATCTCGAAAACCTGGATACTGCACCATTCCATAACCATACAAAGATAAAAACACGATAATAGTTGCTATCGTGGGTAGCGTCCTTTCACTAAACATTATTGTTCACTCCTTTTTTTAGATTTCTTTCTATTATTCCAAATCGTTTTGATCTTATTTTTAGTCGTTGGAGATTGAATCAAAAGAACTAGCAGAATAATGGTTGCTTTAACAATTAGATTATATTGTGCAGGGATACCACTTGTTAATATTGCTGTTGTTAATGTTTGAATAATCACCACACCGATTAACGTTAATCCTAAGTATAATCGACCACCAGCAAGTGAACCGCCTGCGATCACCACCGCGAGAATTCCATCCAACTCAAGCCATAATCCGGAGTTATTAGCATCCGCTCCACGTATATCTGAAGCCAATATAATGCCCGCTAGTGCAGAACAAATGCCTGAGAAAATATATGCAGACACGATTAATTTTTTAGAGTCGATACCCACTAAGCGACTCGCATTAGCATTCACACCAACCGCTTCAAAGAACAAACCGAGTGCAGTTTTACGCATGATAAAAATAACTACGCTGACCACCGCAATCAGCAACCAGACTCGAGTAGGTAGCAGCATAAATGAGCCATTACCGAGGAACTCAAAGAACTCTGAGTGGAAGGTAACAATCTTACCGCCGGTGATCATCTGCGCAATACCACGGCCGGCAACCATTAATATCAAGGTGGCAACGATTGGTTGCATACCAATGTAGGCGACTAATAAGCCATTCCATAAACCGCATGCCACACCCGATAGCAGTGCAAACACAAGGATCGTTGCCGGTGATAATCCAGCTTGGGTCAATAAGGTCGCCATGACAGCGCCTGAAATAGCAGTTATGGCACCAACGGATAAATCAATACCACCTGTGCCTATCACTACCGCCATGCCTAAAGCAATCAACGCGGTTGGCATGCTTCGATGTAAGATGTCGATGATGCTTCCGTACAAATGCCCATCAATCATTTTAATTTCTAAGAATCCCGTTGAAAAAATTGAGCTACCAAAGAACACCACAAGAAGCGCAATGACGGGTCCCATATTCTTACTACTGAACCATTTTGAAGTGAGTTTCATTTTATTTAAGTTGTCCATGTTGTCCCTTACATCCACTAAAATTTGGAGCCATAACTCATTTTTATTTAGTTGTTTGGATATTTACTTATTTGGCAATTTCATCAATAATCGTCGTTTGATTTATTTGCTTGCCACTTAGTTCCGCAATCACCTTATGATCTCTCATTACTAATACTTTATCAGCGAAAACAACCAGTTCTTCTAATTCAGAGGACACTACCAACATACTCATTCCATCCTCACATAATTTACGAATCAGCTGAATAATCTCATGATGTGCGCCAACATCAATACCACGAGTCGGTTCATCAAGGATCAGTAAATCAGGGTTGGTCACTAACCAACGAGCCAAAATTACTTTTTGCTGGTTACCACCACTTAACTGACCAACTGGCTTTTCGATATCTGTTGTTGCGATACGCAAACTTTTCACCATATCATCAGCAAATATTTTCTGCTGCTGGAATGGGATCTTGCGGAGCCATCCTCTGCGAGACTGCAGTGCAATAATAATATTTTCTCTTACACTAAGCTCTGAAATAATGCCTGATTTCTTCCTGTCTTCCGGACAAAAACCAAAATCTAACTCAATTGCCTGTTTAGGCGTATGTATCTTTTCGATACGTTTATTAACACAGATATTGCCTGCGTCATAAGCAACAGCACCAAACACCAGCTCAGCCAGTTCGGTACGGCCAGAGCCCAGTAATCCAGCTAAGGTAACAACCTGACCTCGGCGAATATCAAAATCGACAGGTAAAGTTGCCCCCTTACGGCTCAAGCCTTCTACACGGATGAATTCAGGAAGATCTAAATTAACTACTTTTTTATCATCACTCTCAGAAATTGCATGGCCCACCATACACTTAATTAAATCACCACGGGGTAAATCAGCTGTATCAAAAGATCCCACGTGGCAACCATTTCTCAACACACTAATTCTATCTGTAACTTCATAGACTTGATCCAAAAAGTGCGTCACAAAAATGATGCCTATTCCTTGGCTTTTTAATTGCAACATGAGCTTAAATAAACGCACAATTTCTTCTTTATCTAAACTCGCCGTTGGCTCATCTAAAATTAATAATTTGGTTTCGAATGCTAATGCGCGCGCAATCGCGATCATTTGTTGGATAGCAACTGAATATCGGCTCAGTAAATGCGATGGGTCGATGTCTAGTCCAACCCTCCTAAGCATTTCAACAGCCTTGAGATTCTCATGCTTCCAGTTTATAAATCCCAACTTTCTATCTTGAGTTAGCAAGGTTAGGTTTTCAGTCACTGTCATAGTGGGAACAAGGTTTACTTCTTGAAAAACAGTGCTAATCCCTGATTTTTGTGACTCGCCGACATTTTGTGGAGAGATCTCACTTCCATTCAAATATATTTGCCCAGAATTTTTTGCGTATACACCTGTTAAGACTTTGATTAATGTAGATTTACCAGCACCATTTTCACCAAGTAGGGCATGAATCTCCCCATGCTTAACCTGAATTGACACTGAATCCAATGCTTTGATGCCTGCAAAATCGATTGAGATATCTTTAATACTCAATAGGTTTTCTTTACTTGTATCATTATTGGCCATGAAGATAGTCCTATATAGCTAGGAAGCGCCTTAGAAATAAAGACGCTTATTTACTTTGACGTTATATGGTTCTATTTTCTGTTTTTATATTCTTCAGCAGCTGTTGCAGGTAAGAATAGTGGACCGTTAGCTTTTATCCATTTTGGAACATCTTTACCAGCTTTAGACTGACGAATAGCTTCAAATGCTGGTGCACCTAAATGAGGGTTAAGCTCGATTGTTGCATTTGCTTCACCGTCAACCATCGCTTTAAAGATATCTGGAACACCATCGATAGAAACAACAATGATATCTTCACTTGGTTTTAGACCAGCTTCTTTAATCGCAAGAATAGCACCTAATGCCATATCATCATTATGAGCGTATACAGCACATATATCACCGCCTTGTTCTGCTTTGATAAAGCTTTCCATTACTTCTTTACCACCTTTACGCGTGAAATCACCAGACTGTGAACGTGCAATGCTCATATTAGGGAATGAGGCGATAATGCTTTCAAAACCAGTTTTCCTGTCGATAGCAGCAGAAGAACCAACAGTTCCTTGAAGCTCAACAATCTTACAGTTACCATTTGTTTCTGCTGCTAACCATGCAGCAGCTAATGAACCTTCTTCTGTAAAGTCAGAAGCAATCTTAGTTAGATATAAAGATGGATCTGAATCAACTCCCCTATCGATTAATACAACAGGAATAGCTGCACGTTTAGCTTCTTTTAAAACTTGATCCCAACCGGTTTCAACAACTGGAGCAATCAATATTCCATCTACACCTTGAGCAATATAAGAACGAACTGCTTTAATTTGGTTTTCTTGTTTTTGTTGAGCATCAGAAAACTTTAAAGTAATTCCTTGTTTTTTTGCTTCTTTCTTGATTGAATCAGTTTCAGATGTTCTCCAGCCACTTTCAGAGCCTAGTTGCGAAAAACCGTAAGTTTCAGCAAAGGTAGTAGCAGAAAAACAAGATAGCGATAAAAGCAGTAAACTTGGAGCAAATACTTTCCTTAGTGTACGACTTGCATTTTTATTTAATTTCATCATTCCATTCTCCATTTATTGTTAAACTAAGTAGTTTTTTTGTTAACAATCTAAACATAACATGGAAATATTAATTAACATTTTCAGTAGCAGGATTGTCCATTTATTTAGCAAATAAATACTATTGCTTACTAACAAACATGAGGTTTATCACGATTTATTTGTAAGCGCGCAGTTAAGCAGTGCGACCAACTATATCAAGGTTTAAACTGAGCATGCCATGGTAACAAATCACTTAAATCAGCATGTTTTGCGCGGTTAGGCAATTCTTCGAACAACTTCTGGAAATAAAAGTACGGGTTAATGTCATGAGCACGACAAGTCATGACAACACTGTAAAGTATTGCACTGGCCGATACTGTCAACTTATCGAGTTTAACCAAACAAATCCAATAAAATTAGCTCTAAACTAAATTTTGGATACAACTAACCCTACACCATTCGGCAAAGGAGCGATCGCGGAAAATACGATAATGTTTCGCTTGTATTAAATGACGACCAGGTCGAAACAAGTTATTAATCACGCCATGGCAACTCAAAAAACGTTGTGCTTGTCCATGGGATTTGAATCTCCGCATTTGCCTTTCCTGTTGCCGAGCAGGGCATTGTCAACTTACCCAAACGGGATGATTAAAAGCAAAAAAAACAGCCCTTAATCTAAATTTTGGACACAACTAGCCCTATTCCATTCAAAAAAGGCGCGATCACGAAATTCACGGTAGTGCTTAGCTTGCATTAGATGACGCCCAAAACGAAACAGATTATTTACCACACCATGGCAACTCAAAAAACGTTGTGCTTGTCCTTGGGATTTAAACCTCCGCATTTGCCTTTCCTGTTGCCGAGTAGGCTGATGTGATAACTCACATCCATTATTTTCATATTGAACGGTTGAGTGTTCTACGGTTGGGATTAATTCTTTTTTGCTACAGAGTAGCTTGCCAATTTATCTGTCACAATTTTCAACGGCATCACTCCTTGCCCTTTTAATAATCGTTTAAAGAAACGCATGGCAGCCCTTTTATCCTTGCGCTTTTGTACTAAAATATCTATTTCATCACCGTCTTGATCCACTGCTCGCCACAGGTAATGTAATACTCCATTTATTTTAATAAAAACCTCATCCAGGTACCAAGTATCACCAAGCTGACCGCGGTTCTTTTTTATCTGATTACAGTAAGTCGAACCATATTTTTTACACCACTGACGAATCGTTTAATAACTGACAACAATTCTTCTAGCTGCAAGTAACTCTTCGATATCACGAAAGCTGAGTGTAAAACGATGATAAAGCCAAACTGTGTGGCTGATGATTTGAGCAGGATAACGATAACCTGCATAGATATTGGAATTTTTCATGCCTCGATTATCGCATGTTTTTGAAAGTTGCCTTAACTTGACAGTATCCCCCTCGTATAGCTGTGAATATCAATACTTAAAAAATATTCTCGGAGCATTAAGCCTCTGTAGAGATGATCTCGCATAAGCGCTTCTAGGGTATTGATCAACTAAATACTCATATATTAGAGTTGCTTCTTCCTGCCGTCCTAGAGCATCCAATGACTGGGCTCGTAAATATTGTAGTTTTACGACATTTGCTTCTGATAGATCACCAAAGGATTCTGCAATATCGATATTTTCAATTGCTTTATTATATTTATTCATATTAAAAGCATTTTGAGCTTCAACGATAGCACCACTCATCACTATATTACTGCACCCTAATATTAGAAAGCTCAAACACAACAACAGAACTATTTTCATGATATTTCCTCTTATTTTAGACGTTAATGGAATTTTATTATTTATGTATTATGGTTATATTTTTCCGATAATTTTTTAAAAATAATAAACGAGAAATCCAATAAATAGCAAAGATAACAACTAGTAATTGAGGAATGGATAAAAGATAATTTCCTCGGGCCGACTCCGGAAAAATGATGGAGCCTGGACCAGTAAAAAGGCTCGAGATAGCAAAAAATAGGCAGCAGCTCATTCTCCAAATATGTCTGATAATTCTATGTTTTCCCTGAACACCGCCTTTTTTAAGGTTGTTAACATCAAGAATCATAGACATAAATGCTAGAGCAGAAAAGAAAAAATAAGCATCATTTGGAGGTAAGCTTTCTGCTTGACTCTGTATATTAACCACATTTCCCCTCATAATAAGACCGGCAATCGAAATGCACAATGCGACCACAGGCGCTAGAATATCTATAGTACCAACAGTAGCTTCAGAACGATGAATAGTGGACCAAGCCGTTACAACCAAATAGACCATAAAGAACACAAAAAGAATTCCTAATGGAGATATACTCCCAGGTGAATACCAGGCTTCAGCAACAATAACAGTCCCCATTAAGATGATAGAACTGACGAAAAATCGTCCCGCTAATTTATGTAAAGAAGATCCCTTACTTAGCAAAAGTGCAATAGCTCCGCTAAATACGACAACTGAACCTATTAGCATATGCATCGCCATTAATAATGAAATATCCAACATGATTTATCTACCTACAGACTATTGAAACAACAACAATATCATGCTAAAAAGTATGGTCAATATACTTAAAGCGCCTATAGAATATACAAATACGCATGAGCTGGAGTTCAATAAAATTCGATTGGAATTATGCAATGGCCTTCTTAGTAACGGCAGAAGAGGGATCTCTTTCGGCGGCAGGTCGCGCACTCGGAATTGCACAACCGACAGTGGGTCGTCAAGTTGCAGCTTTAGAAAAAGAATTAGATGTCATTCTATTTGACAGGGTTGGCAAGCAGCTAGTATTGACCCAGATTGGGCTCGAGTTAGTTGATTATGTTCGCCAGATGTCAGAAGCGGCTTCTAGAGTATCAATAGCAGTAAGCGGTCAATCTCAGGAGCTGGACGGAGAAGTTTGCATATCTGCGATTGATTCAATAGCGGTACTTTGTTTGCCACCGATAATTAAAAAATTACGAGTTTCTTATCCAGGTATTAAAATTAATGTTATTGCGTCAAACGAGCTTAGCAACTTAGGTCAAAGAGAAGCGGATATTGCCATTAGAAACATCCAACCTACTCATCCTGATCTTGTTGCAAAAAAAGTCTGTGATGTGGCAGCTCGCCTTTATGGTTCTAAAGAATACCTCGACAAATTAGGTCGCCCTATTACCGTTGCCAAACTCAACAAAGCTGAGTTTTCAGGTTTTAATAGGTGCGATGAATCGATAATCTCTCTAAGTGATCTCGGTCTATCCGTTACACCAAATAATTTTTCAGTAGTTTCTGAAAACCACTTGGTTCAGTGGGAGAATACGAAACTAGGTATAACACTTGGAATGATGATAGAGGCAGTTGGAGACAGAGAGCCACTAGTAGAACGTGTACTCTCTGATTCTAAAGTAATTATTTTCCCGATCTGGTTAGTTGCTCATAAACAACTCAAGAGTAGTAAGCGTATCCGTGCTGTGTTCGATCTATTATCAGACTCTCTTTCAGAACTATCGGTGGTTAAAAAAAAATAAAAACAAGAAAATTAAACCAAATTTATGGAGAATTTTAATTCCTCCATTTGATACTGTAAAAGCATTAACTAACGATTGCAATAATCTCAAATCCTGATTTTCATACACAGGTATTTACTTTTCAGTATAAACTAATGCCACTTTTCTTATGTTGAGTAGTATTAGGTTTGAAGAAAGCCCTAATAAATGAACTAAATAATTTTTTGGGCTCATGATAATTATTTCTGCAAGAATAGGGATAATAATTATTCTGGATAAACTTAAAAAGACGTTTTATAAACCAAATCCAGAAAAAATATTAGAGATAGAACGAGTTCTTGAAGCTCTTTCCACAAAACGTAGAGGTGGAGTAGTTCATAAGATTGATGGTAAATATAGTGTGCTCATTGATTTTGGTGCACCAAAACTTAACAAATGACTATGGTTGCTAATCGCTGGCTCGCTAATGTGGGCGAAAGCGACTTAACAGTAATGTCCGCTATGTCGGCAGGCCGTGTAAAAACTCGGAATTCAACCGTCAACCTTTGTTGTGTGTGAGGCTCAACGTTCCAAATCAACTTTGTCCTTAATTATTATCATTAGCGCGGTATACCCTTTTTGCACTGTTATAGTCAGCCAATAATGATGAACGTGACGTTTTGAGGCTATTTTATAGCTCGAGTTTAGGATATATGCCTCCTTATTGCCTGATGGCTGCCATTAACCCAGTCGTTCCCATTATGTTCATCATTCGTTTCATGTTGTAAGCCAGCACATGCAGGCTCATTTCGATACTCACATTCTTTTTGCGCTTCATTAAGAAGTGCGTCGCGCCCATCCACATCTTAATCGTACCAAACGGATGCTCCACGGTTTGTCTTCTTAGCACCGATATCTCGGGATTGTCATCGAGCCGCTGTTGCATCGCATCTATCTCTTCTTCGTGAATCCAGCGTCTCATTTTCCTTGCCTCTTTCGCTGATTTCGTGCATTTGTCTCTGATATTACAATCTCGGCAAGCATAAAAATTAACGTACACCTTTTGCTCAAGACCGCGTTCAGTTACGTTACGTCGATGCGATAATTCCTCACCCGCGGGGCAAATATAAAGGTCTTTGTCTTTATCGTATTTAAACAGCGACTTATTGAATATGCCTTTCTTTTCTGAGCCAGAGGTATCAGTTTGTGGCACATTTGCTGTCATGCCTAAGTCTTGTGTGGCTTTAATATCGTTGCGACTAAAGTAGCCCTTGTCGGCGATGATGGTGATGTCTTGTTTGCCTAATGTTTTTTGGACTTGCTCTGCCACTAAGGTAAGCTGTCCTCTATCTGTTGTCATAGTAACATCGTGTTCAACAATCAAGTGATGCTTACTATCTACCGCGCTTTGTACGTTATAACATACCTGCCTTTCCCAACTTTGCGTTTTCATTAACCTTGCATCAGGGTCGGTTTGTGATACTTGCTTGTCTGAGTGTTCATTCACTTCTTTTTCAATTGCTTTAAGTTCTATTAAACGCGCCTCAAGCCATGCTAATTTCGAAGGTGATACCGTCGTACCGATATCCTTCTCATCCCCATCTTTTGTATCCATTTGGTTTAAGTATTGTTGAATACTCTTTTCTATTCGCTCGATATGCGCTTGAACTTTGGTGGGTGTATAATTTTTAGATTTATTATTAACGGCCTTAAATTTACTGCCATCGATAGCGAACACTGAATCCTCAAACATGTTGAGTTGACGACATAACTCAACAAACTGGCGGCAGACATTTTTAAGCCCCTTGCCATTATCTTTCCTAAAGTTGGCGATGGTTTTAAAGTCAGGTCTTAAACGTTCAAGCAACCACATCAATTCAACGTTGCGATGGCTTTCTTTTTCTAAGTGGCGAGATGATTGAATACGATTTAAGTAACCGTAAATATAGAGTTTCAACATGGTGGCAGGATGGTAGCCTGGTCGGCCGGTTCGCTTTGGGTTAACGCTATCAAAACCCAGCGTGAGTAAATCAAGATGGTCGACAAACGTATCGATTACTCGAACTGAATTATCTTGGGTAACAAAGTCATCTATTGCTTCTGGGAAGAGTGTCGATTGGTGTCTTGGTTGACCTTTAATATGGTGAGACATATCAGATTTCCTCTGGTTTGGCTTACCACATTATTATACTAAAATTGGCCTCGAAGTTGGATCGCTGGCTAAGATTGTTTGATCATAAGTACCTCGTGCTTAGACCAAAAGGTGATCAATAGTTTTTACACGGCCTGTCGGAACAGCTGACGTTACATATTTTAAAATAGCAGATAAATCCTAGGGCGGTTTGTGCCCATTGCGCCTCAGAAAGCCAATTCGCTAAAGCCCCCTTAGAGATAGAAGATCAGCTCACCAAAATAAAAATTATGAGTGACTTGATTATTAATAAATTTGCTTTAGACATTTCGGCCGAAATGCCTAGCATTGACATAGATTTATGGTTTGAAAAAACTAGGTAGCCCACCGATGGACACAACAAAGCCGATGATATCAGCGACTTTGTTGTTTTATAGCTAGAAATAATCACGTAAACTAACTACTTTCACCTGCTCAAAACTAGTATCAATAGTTAAAAGAACATAAGCCCCTTTGCGCCTTAGAAAGCTAATTGAAGTGAGATAGAAGTCTGGATAAGTAAAGTCATCGTAACTTCTTATAATCAAAAAAAGTTGAGATAGTCGTTTGTATTACAGCAGAGTAAACTGAACCGTTTAGTTAAAAATACCTTGCTCAAGTCTGCCAATGACATTCAAAACGATCTCAGCATCTTTATCATTTGATAGCATATCAATAGGTAACCTGCCTCCTAAAGCCTTTACTGGCGTTTTTAACCATATCAAAGCCTCTTTCTCATTTTCAAAGAATTGAACCGCAGAAATTAAAACTTTAGCATATCGTTCTGATTCATCGTCATCCAATTTAATTAAACTCTTGTTGAGCTCAGTAAATTCAAGAGCTGAATCTTCATACCTAGAGATTGCTGGCCACAATACTTCGTATAGGATTGAATTATTGTCATCATGAGAGTCTGTCAATTTATCAGTTAGGGCTATAGCTTCTTCGTATTGTTCTTTTGATGTAATGCCATCCCAGTCAAACGGCAGTGCTTCTTGAAGTTGACGCGCAATATCAATAATTTTTTGAATGTCCATTTGATCACCATTGAAACAAAATAATGTACATTAGACTCTTAGTCTGAATATTCTATTAAGGTTGCATCTAAAATAATTACCTAAGGCTCTAAGTGATGTGATGGACGCCCCTCCCTAGTAGCTAATGGCGTCACATTTGCCATAATTAGATTAGTTCGTTTAATCAAAGGAGCATCGCATGAATATTAAAGTGGTTGGTATTGATTTAGCAAAGCATTATTTTCAGGTCTGCGTTCTTACTGATGAAAATAAGATCCACTCCAATAAGAAAGTGACCAGAACTCGTCTATTAGATGTCGTCCGTCAGTTTCCTGAAGGGACATTAATCGCAATGGAGGCATGTGGCAGTTCAAACTATTGGGCTCGTACATTTGCTAAAATGGGTTTTGAAATCAAACTCATTCCTCCTCAACATGTAAAACCATTTGTTGGCCATCAAAAAAATGATGCAAATGATGCCCGTGCAATATGTGAGTCAGCATTTAGGCCTGATGTGCATGGTGTCCCAACTAAAACAATTGAGTTACAAGACATTAAATCAATAAGGTGTATCAGGCAACGAAGAGTAGAACAACGACTAGCAGCTGCAAATCAATTAAAAGGCTTAGCCAGTGAATATGGCGTCATAATAGCTAAAAGTTTTAAATGCTTGAGGGAACAAGTACCTATTGCTTTAGAAGATCCTGATAATGAATTATCTATAGTAATGAGAAGAATGCTTCATGGCTTACTTACTGAAATTAACACACTTACCGATGAAATAAAGTCATTAACTTTAGATCTTGAAGCACTTTGCAAACAACAACCACGCTATCAAGCTTTATTAGCTATTCCTGGGTTTGGTCCAATTGTAACCGCAGCGTTTTTAAGTCAGGTTGGTTCAGGAAAACAGTTCTCAAATGGCAGACAATTATCTGCATGGTGTGGTTTAGTCCCTAGACAGTTTAGTTCTGGTGGTAAAACCAAACTTGGAAAGATAACCAAAAATGGCAACAACGAACTAAGGGCATTACTCATCCATGGAGCAAGATCTGTCTCTAAATATACACCTGAACGAACGGATGCACTCAGCCGATGGTTCAATGCTCTTGCATTGAGAAGCGGTAAAACAAAAGCAATTGTAGCTCTAGCAAACAAGTTAACGCGTATTGCTTGGGTAATCGTTACGACGAATGATGAATTTAAAGCGAATTGTGCATTTAAAACTGCGTAGTTAAGCAGATAGGTTTTAAGTGATAAAAGTTTACACCCTAGTTTAAGTTTGCAATGCTTGATGAAAAACGGTCAACCGTTCCTGTAAAAACCTGCTTTGGGGCTTGGCATTTAAATGTCGACTTTGTGATTAGGAGACAGGATTCGGATTACATCATGGCGCAGGTTATTGATAACCTACCAAGACGTCGGATATATGACAGCAGACTGTATCTTCATTAAAACTTGCAATAACCGGGGCGTCCATATATGCCCCTTTCTGCCCCAGAACACCAAGTCTCAAACTCCCCCGAAGCGCCCTAGATGGCTAAGTCACAATGCCCGATATGTGAAGTAGCAGATAAAGTTAGTTAAGTATTTTTCTTATTTTACCGATTTGATTCAAAGTATTTTTTTACTGTCAGTAATCCTGCTTCAGTTTTGCATGCATCAATTGGAGTGCAATTAAAAGCTTTATTTAGATCATTAAACCAGTGGATCATAAAACTCTTATCACCACCTGATTTTGCGTATAACTGTTTATATATTTCAATAAAATATAAACGCATTTTCTGTGAGTCAAAAATTATTGGGATTTCTTTTTTTGATGGATCTTGAACTAAGGTCAACCATGCATTGTTGAACGCTTTATCTAAAACATCTATCTGCTTTAATTCCTTCATCACATACCTCAAATTAATTCCATTAAATTATTAGTGAGTAAATATATCGCTAAAAAGTAATATTAACTTCACATATCAGATTGTAAATGATGATGCTTCCGATCTCGATATGTGCCACTTTCAGAGATAGATGATGGAGAAAAATGCTCCTTTATGACTTACCATCAAAAAACTCTGAGTTTTATTTGATCTCTAATCAAACAAAACAACAAACATAGTGGCTTTACTCACCATTTAGCCAATACACAAGGAATATTTTGTCTCTAAAGCACCTACGAAAGCTAATTTTACTAAAGTGCAATACGCTCTTTTTAGCCTTATATATTTACAAATTTATCGCTAGATTGACTTAGCTAGCTACAGCTGGAAAATCACTCCTCACATTAACCAACTTATTAACACGCTCTGCAGCTTTGGTTGGCGTAGACTCAGAATAATTTGCCGCCTCATCAATACTTAAAGTATTAGTCGAATGTCCTAGGCCAGTTACTACGATTATTCCCTTCTCAGTTAACCTAGAAATATACGTCTTAGCATCAGCTGAGTTAAAGGCAGTAAATGTCTTATGACTTAAGTCTCCCCCACCTCTTACAATAGCGACAATATCTTGATCATGAAAATCTATATTTGCAAGATACTGGCTTAAAGCATTGTGGTTTGAAGCCTCTCTCCCTAGAAAGACTTTTAAACAAGTTTGCTCTATGCGTAAGCGTTCAATAAAGTCGATAAAACCATCCGAATGATGACTTGTTGTAACCACAATAACTCGTCTTTCATCACTGATGACGCTTTGGATACTACTTTTTTCTGAAGCAAGTGTTATTTCTTTGGGCACTTCTTTTTTAATCACTGCTTCCATAAAATGTTTATTGAGAACATAAATATTCTTTATACTGATTTCGGGATTATGCCCTTTAATGATCGTTTCAACTCTCCAATCCTCCCAATCCATATTATTGTCTAACTTGGGGATCTCTTCTGCAGTAAAATAAGTGACATGAGAACTAGACCCACGACGATTGGTTGCATAACAATGAACAAACCAGCTTGAAGCTATACCTATTACTGTTCTATTCCAATCTATCGTTTTTACGATATCGATAACGCCACATTTTTGTAAAGCATGGATATATTTTTCACATAGTGGGTGCGCCTCTTCCAGAGGAAACTCATTAATGGTGAGATAATTTCGTTGCTTATTTTTATACAATTTTTGCAATTTAAAAATAATATCGTGCAACTCGGGTGGTATCTGAGAATGATGCTTTATAAAATTATCATATTGAATAAATTTATCGGGTGTCTCATGAGAGCCACAAGGCAAGTTGAATTGTAATTCTGATAGACTTTTATTCAATTCTTTAATCATGTTCGACAACATTGCATCAGAAAATACTTCACGAGCACTTTTAGGTAAGGATTTTCCATTATTACCGCATGTCGGACATTGGCTCGCAATAAAAGCGGCATTAGGATTCGTCTTTCCTAATGATTTGTGAACCCAATTATTATCACAAAATGTGCACTTAATTTTAAATTTATAGTAATGCAAAGGTGAGAAATCGGGCAGTTTTTTTATTTTTCGATATTCGCTACCACTTAAACCATCATCCTCTAAAATTTTATCTGTCAGTATTAAATTAAGTACTTTCCAATCTTCAACACAAGCTTGTTCACAGATATTTAAAAATGTCGCATCAATAGATGTGTCCCATAATTTTATTAAATGGTGACCTGTTAATGCGTTTAACTGGGCTTTAACTGATTCACTCACAGATTTAATATGCTGAGGCCATTCTCCTGTGTCAAAAACAAAAGATTGCCGATATAGCAATTCTTGCTTAACTCTTCTTTCACTGACATCAATATCATTAAATAATGGCAGGAATACTTTCTTAATCATTTTTTCTACAATACTCTCAACAACCTCTAAACTAATACTTTCTTTCATGTTCACCTCAACAATATAATCAACAACAAACGGTGCTAAATGCACCGCTTTATTGGTTATTAATATAAATATAAATCTTGCTGCATACGATTAAGTCGCATCAATAGTCGATTCTGTAATTCACTTATTGGGCAACAAAATTCACATTGATTTAATTCCACCAATTGCTCAAGTAACCACTGTTCGATAACTTGTATATTGGTGAGATATTCATAACCACAGAGCAACGCAACGGCTCTTTCTTTTTGTTGGATGTTTAAATTTTGACAAAGAACCTGGGCAACTTCATAGGTTGATTTTAATAACGCTTTGGTTAATTTAATCCTTTGCACTTGCAACTCAGACAAACACGCTTCACGTTGTGAAATCTCATTATCTATCTGCCTCACAATAGGATGATCTTGGACACTAAGCATCAGCTTCTCCTTGAGTTTCGATGTAACGATCGAACGCACTACCATCTTGACGCGTTAAGTTAGGGACATAGCGCGAGTACACGCGGAAAAGCATAGTTGTGGTGCTGTGCCCCATTTGTTGTGCAATCCACTCTGGAGACTCACCTGCTGCAAGTAATAAGGTCGCAAAGGTATGGCGTGTTTGGTACGGATTTCGGTATTTCAAGTTCAAGCGTTGAAGCATTGGTTCCCAAATAACACGGCTTATCGTTTGATAATTAAATGCTTTACCATCTGCTTTACAAAAAACAAATTTACTTTTATGTTTAGTAGACTTCATTTGTACTTTCAGAGCAGAGACAACGCGATCAGTTAGTTTAATAACGCGATTAGAGCCATCCGTTTTTACATCAGTCATTTCACCTTTGACCAAACTTTGATCGATATAGATTTGCTTCTTATCTAAATCAACTCTATCCCAATATAAGCCATCAATTTCACCCGTACGTAAACCGGTAAAGAAACGCACTGTGTAATAAGGCTTAAAATCATCAGGAGCGGTATTGATAAGTCGCTCAACCTCTTCAAGTGAAAATGGGTCAACTTCTGTTCTTGGAACTTTTAACGCTTTTATATTTTTCCAAGGTGTCGTAAACTCATATCGATCAGCGGCTTCGTTAAGCATCATTCTTAGTGGTGTCATAATATGATTGATACGAGAGGCGGATAGTGTTTTCTTTGTTCGAGTCTGGACTTTGGCGAGAGCAGCTCGAAACGTTAAGATGTCTTGTTTTTTGATGGCGCTGATCTTCATTTTCCCAAATGCAGGGAGAATATGAGAATCTAAAATACCTTCAATCGATTGTTTATGACTTTTACGCCACTCTATCACTTTTTCACTAAACCATATTTCAGAAAACTCTTTTACGGTTGGTGCATTTGCACTACTGAAATGATGTGAAGCTATTTGTTTACGTTGTTGAAGCTCTGCAAATTGAATCGCTTTCTTTGAATTTGGAAAGTACTTAACGTAATCAAACTGATCCAACATAATTTCAGCTTCAATAACTTTTAGTAATTTCTCTAAGCGTTTTCTATTTGCTGGCGTATCTGTTAACTTTGTATACTCACGATAACGATTCCCTTGAGCTCTGAAGTCAATATATAACTTTTTGCTTTTTGCATTTATAGATCCCATAAATACCTCTTATAAAATTACTAACGAATTATTTGAAATGCCCTCAAGCATTTCTTTCTCTACTCGTTCCCAAATGAACAAAATTTTTCGTCCCCCAAAAGGGCGAATATAATGAACTCCTTCAAAAAGAACTGAATCCTTCAATTGTTCACGAATCGTACGTGGGTCATATTTTATTTTCGAAGATAATTCTTCTGTAGTAAGATATGTCTGTTCCATAATATTACTCCTCTTATTAGCACCAAAATGATGCTTTAGAGATACAATAAGGCACAAAATAGCTCTTGTCAACACTATTTTGTATCTTTAGAGAAACATTTAAGGTGATTTAAAATGATCAAATGCCATTTATCAACACTCCTAGGAGCAAAGAAGTTAAAAATAGCTGATGTAGTGAGAGATACAGGGATTAATAGAAGTACTGTTACACGACTATTTCATGAGACAAATAATCGTATCGATTTTGAAACGTTAGAGTTGTTATGTAAATATTTGGATTGTACTGTTGGAGAGTTGCTTGAAGTTCATGACGAATAAGAGAAATTAAACTTGAATAGAAGTAAAAATAGGTTTGGACTACAAATGGGCGACTTTTGGTCCCTCATCTGATTTTATCAGGGTCCATAAACGAAAAAATCAACCGTAAGAGGTTGATTTTATGTAGATAAAACTTGGAGCGGGCAGCGGGAATCGAACCCGCATTATCAGCTTGGAAGGCTGGAGTAATAGCCATTATACGATGCCCGCAAACTGCATCTAGTAGCAAAAGCTACCAAGCAAAAAACAATGCTGTGCATTGTTATCTACTTACTCACTGTGACAAGTGAGATAAAAATATGGTGGAGGGAGGTGGATTCGAACCACCGAAGCTTTCGCGACAGATTTACAATCTGTTCCCTTTGGCCACTCGGGAACCCCTCCAGTACTTAGATGGTGCCGACTACCGGAGTCGAACTGGTGACCTACTGATTACAAGTCAGTTGCTCTACCTACTGAGCTAAGTCGGCGCTGTCTAAGTGCCGCGAATATTAAAGAACTTGAGCACACCTTGCAAGTGTTTCTTAGTAAAAAATTGGAGTTTTTTGATTGTTTGCTTAAAAAAAAATCAATTTCTAACATTTAGCCTAATTATTCGCCAAGCGTAACGAAATTTCTCCACCAATATACGCTTTCACTTGTTCATCTATTGCCAATAACAAAGCACCTTGATCATTAATTCCTCTGCAAATGCCTTTTTGCACCTTATCAGCCACCAGCAAATTTACTTGTTGGTTAATAAAGCAGTCCAATTCAAACCAACGCGCTAAAAATGGAGCTAGTCCTGTTTCTTCATAGGCATGCAATAGCGTATGCAACTCTTTAATTAATAACCCTGACAGTTTGTTACGGTCAACCGGTTGGGTGCTGATGTTATTTAAATCAATCCAAGGTTGATCAATCAATTTACCTTGCTCAGCTGGCATTCTCACATTAATACCAATACCAATCACGGTATGGCAAACATCAGAGGCCTGCGCGTTGAGTTCGATTAAAATACCCGCAAGCTTTTTACCTTGATAATAAAGATCGTTAGGCCACTTTAACCCTACGCCGTGAATTCCTAGCTTTTCCAATGCGTTAACGGTGGCAATACCGACCAGTAAACTTAAACCGGAGGCTTTGTCTATTCCTGCATCTAACCGCCAATACATTGAGAAGTAGAGGTGAGAAGCAAATGGTGAGATCCACTCTCTTCCTCGTCGTCCTCGTCCAGCTGTTTGATATTCTGCGATACAGGTTTGGCCGTTATTAAGCGAGGGAATTTTATCTAATAAGTATTGGTTAGTTGACTCCAGAATTTGCTCTACATGTACATTCTCTGAGCCACTCACAAGCTTAATAGATTGTTCGTCCAATAATGCTAAGCGGGTGGCACTGCAATAACCTTTTCCAGTGACCTTATAAATATCTAACCCAATCTCTTGCAAGGCTTTGATATAGTTATTAACCGAGGTTCTTGATACCCCTAATAGCTCACCGATTTTTTCACCGGAATGAAATTCACCGTCAGCTAATAGCGTTAATAACTTGTTACCTTGCTCATTTAATTCAGACATTTTGGATCACCTGTTGTAGCGATGTTTCACCTACGGCATCAATGAAGCGCACTTCATGCTCTAATAGCACCGCAAATTTTTGTAATACTTGCTCTCTGACAAACCATGCTAATTCAATCACATCCTCTGCCGTTGCTTTTCCATTGTCATTAATAAGCACCAGAGCCTGCTGTAGATGTACTGCTGCGCCACCTACTTTTTTACCTTTTAAACCACATTGATCTATTAACCAACCTGCCGCTAATTTAACGCTGCCATCGGGTTGTGGATAATGTGGCATATCTGAATGATGGGATAAAAGCTGTTGGCTTAAATGTTCACTGACAATTGGGTTTTTAAAGAAGCTACCGGCATTACCTAATATTTTAGGATCAGGTAATTTTTCGCTACGGATATGGCAGACACTATCAAATATCTGTTTTGCGCTTACTGACTCTTCAGTTTCATTGAGGCCTTGCAACAAACCATAACGACAATGTGCTTTCCATTGCTTAGGCAATTTTAAAGATACTGACGTAATTAAAGCGCGATCTTTTAACTCCCCTTTGAAAATACTATCGCGATAGGTGAATAAGCACTGTTCATTGGAGAGTGTGTTGAGACTGCCGTCAATGAGGTCAATATAATCAACACTGACACAGAAATCTTTAAGCTCAACACCGTAAGCGCCAATGTTTTGTACTGGCGCTGCGCCCACGACTCCCGGTATTAATGCCAGATTTTCTAAGCCATAAATACCTTGTTCGATGGTACTTTCAACAAGTTGATGCCAATCTTCACCTGCACTCACGTTGAGTAGATGATGAGTTTGATCTGCACTATGAGCCACGCCCATTAATTCTACTTTTATCACTAATCCGCTGAAATCGTCACAGAATAAAGTATTACTCCCTCCACCTAATACTAAGATAGGCTTCTCATTAGCACGCATTTCTTTGATCAATGCTAATAATTCGGGTAATTGCGAAAGCTGTTGAAAACGAAAAAGAAGATGCGCATGAGCATCAATTGAAAAGCTGTTAAAAGCCTTGAGTGAGCTGTTTTTTTCAATCATGATAATCCCTTATGGCATTAATATAGTCGCCCCTATTTATGATCTCTTTTTATCGTCACTTTTTATCGTTATTATAAAAATTAAATAGGCCACGGTGAGATAGTTTACCTTATCAATCACTTGAAACAAGTCACTCGGGATTTAGATGGACCTTAACTCACTGCAATTTTGTCAATTACAGAAACACCAAATACCTTTGGTCAATCAATTTTATAAGCAAGTCTATAAAAAAGGGCTTGCGAATAAAAGTGAACAAGTATTTGTTATAAAAAATCAACAAATACTGTGTGCAGCACGGCTAAAAACGGTACAAGGTGCAACACTCTTAACCGGTGTGGCTTGTTTACCTGCACTAAGAGGACAAGGTTTGGCAAGTAACTTACTAACCCAATTGCTTAGCGCTCAAATGCAGACTATTTACTGTTTTCCCTATCCACATTTGCAGATATTTTATCAACGACTTGGGTTTCAAACGTTGGAAGCGGCAACACTACCCGAAAAACTCGGCATTCAGTACCAACGTTATAACAGTCGAAAACCTTTACTTTGTATGATTTACGCTGGAAATAACGTTAATAAATCAGCGTAACCTTCCTCGGCCATTTTTTCTTTTTCAATAAAGCGTAATGAAGCAGAATTAATACAATAACGTAAACCTGTTGGAGCAGGGCCATCGTCGAACACATGCCCTAGGTGTGAATCAGCTGCCACACTTCTAATTTCAGTGCGTTGTGAAAATAATTTGTTATCTACTTTTTCAGCTAGGTCTGTATCAGCAATCGGTTGTGTAAAACTTGGCCATCCACAGTGTGCATCGAATTTATCTAGTGAGCTGAATAAAGGTTCGCCCGATACAATATCCACATAAATACCTTGTGCGGTATTGTCCCAATATAAATTATTAAAAGGAGGCTCAGTGCCCTCCTGTTGCGTCACTTGGTATTGCAGATCACTTAATTGTTGTTTCAATTCATCTTGTGATGGTTTTTTAAATTCACTCATTATTTTTCCTCTTTGTTCAATGTATTCGATAATACGACTTTATTGACCAGAATAAAATGTTATACCTGTTATCATTCAAGATACAAAAATCAGCAGGTATTGAGATGTTCAAGCTGTGAATATCAAGATGAAGATCTAAAGGCGATAAACACTGCGTGCATTATCTCGGTTATGGTAATAAGCACTTGACGCACAATTTAAAAACCGTAATTATTCATGCCACTATCATATTTTGGGTGAATTGATGACCTTTCTAACTGCACTCCTGCCAAGTTTACTGCTGACGTATAATGCGTGCGGGTTGTGAGTGTCTGAATCAATATCAGTTAAACTCTAAAAGCCCGTGCACTGCGCGGGTTTTTTTATAGCCACGATAAACCACTATCTATAAGAGGGATTTCTATGTCTGAGCAAGTAATTATTTTCGATACCACTTTACGCGATGGTGAACAGGCACTAAGTGCAAGCCTTACAGTGAAAGAAAAACTTCAGATTGCCTTTGCGCTAGAGCGTTTAGGGGTGGATATTATGGAGGTAGGCTTCCCTATTTCATCACCTGGTGATTTCGAATCTGTTCAAACCATCGCTAAAGAGGTTAAAAATAGTCGCGTCTGCGCCCTTTCTCGTGCGTTGCCTAAAGATATTGATGCAGCAGCACAGGCATTAAAAGTTGCTGATGCTTTCCGTATCCACACCTTTATTTCAACCTCTACTATCCATGTAGAAAGTAAATTAAAACGTTCATTTGATGATGTATTAGAGATGGCTGTGAAGGCTGTTAAGTACGCACGTAACTTTACCGATGACGTTGAGTTCTCCTGTGAAGATGCAGGCCGTACACCGATTGATAATTTATGCCGTATGGTTGAGCAAGCAATCAAAGCGGGTGCTAATACTATTAATATTCCAGATACTGTTGGTTACACTTATCCAAGTGAATTTGGCGGTATTATTAAAACCTTATTTGAGCGCGTTCCAAATATCGACCAAGCTGTTATTTCTGTACATTGCCATGATGATTTAGGCATGTCGGTTGCGAACTCTATTACCGCCGTTGAAAATGGTGCGCGTCAGATTGAATGTACCATGAATGGTATCGGTGAACGCGCTGGTAACTGTTCATTGGAAGAAGTGGCGATGATTTTACATACACGTAAAGCTAAAATGGGCTACTCAACTAAGATTAATCCCGTTGAAATTGCACGCACTAGCCAATTAGTGAGCCAAATCTGTAATATGCCTATTCAATCTAATAAAGCGATTGTAGGGGCTAATGCCTTTTCTCATTCATCGGGCATTCATCAAGATGGTGTGTTAAAAGCACAGAATACCTATGAAATTATTACCCCTGAAAGCGTAGGTATTTTAACGAATAAATTAAACTTAACTTCTCGCTCTGGCCGCCACGTTATTCAACACCGTATGCAAGAGTTAGGTTACCGCGATACAGATTATGATTTAGAGGAGTTATACACTAGCTTTTTAGCGTTAGCGGATAAAAAAGGCCAAGTATTTGACTACGATTTAGAAGCATTAATGTTCTTTAACCAAATCGATAATGAACCTGAGCACTACAAACTATCAAGCATCAACGTTCAATCTGGCTCTGGCTTAGTGGCGACTGCAACGGTTGTGATGCAAATTGGCGAAGATAAACGAGTTGTAGAAGCTGCAACGGGTAACGGCCCAATCGATGCTACTTATCAATGTTTAATGCGCATCTCGGGTCTAGACATTAATATGGACTCTTATAAAATTAGCAGTAAAGGTAAAGGCAAAGATGCCTTAGGACAAGTGGATATTGTTGCTTCTTACAAGGAACAAAAATTCCAT
Source organism: Vibrio sp. 2-Bac 85 (assembly GCF_037546705.1). NCBI lineage: Bacteria > Pseudomonadati > Pseudomonadota > Gammaproteobacteria > Vibrionales > Vibrionaceae > Vibrio > Vibrio sp. 2-Bac 85. The sequence continues at coordinate 567,765 of NZ_JALAAB010000001.1, forward strand.
GGTATTGGTTTATCAACGGATATTATTGAATCTTCTGCCAAGGCATTAGTGCATGTAATGAACCATATTCACCTTGCTAAAGCCGTTGAAGTTAAGAAAAAGCATTTAGCACAAGTATAACCTGATAAAATGAGTTTGATAAAAAGGCAACCGAGTGTTGCCTTTTGCATTATTAAGGACTGAAAAATGAAAATAGTTGTTATTCCAGTTACACCTTATCAACAGAATTGTAGCTTGGTCATTTGTGAAACAACAAAAAAAGCAGCGGTCGTGGATCCCGGTGGTGAAGTAGAACGCATTATCAGCGCGATTAAAAACCATCAAGTGACCGTTGACAAAATTATCTTAACTCATGGGCATTTAGATCACGTGGGCGGCACTGAACCATTAATGCAACGCCTAAATGTACCCGTTATAGGTCCAGAAAAAGAGGATACGTTCTGGTTAGAAACACTCGAACAGCAAAGCCAAATGTTTTCTTTTCCTAAAACAAGCAGTTTTTTACCAACGCAATGGTTACAAGAAGGCGATGTAATTGAAGTAGGCGATATAAAACTCGACGTTTTACATGTACCAGGACACACACCAGGTCATGTCGCTTTATTTGATGCCAACAGCAAGCAAATTATCGTGGGTGATATTTTATTTAATGGATCGATTGGCCGTACTGATTTTCCACGTGGTGATCATGGGCAATTAATCTCAGGCATTAAGCAAAAAATACTCACTTTACCTGAAGAGACAGTGGTTTTTCCTGGGCATGGCCCAACCACTACCATTGGCAGAGAAAAAGTCAGCAATCCATACTTACGTTAGTTTTTACTAAAAAGCGTGAATAAGTATAAAGCGAGTGACACATTTTTTATTACAGTCTCTTCACTCGCTTTATAAACCTTAGCTTTTACATAGGAACAACTTGCCCGTTTACCTTCAGCTCACCTCTATCTAAACTCGAGGTTAGCGTTAACTGCTGATCCTGTTGTTTTAAGATACCACTAGCCATTCCCATTTGTATGAATCCGCCAACATTTGGTTGTTGTGCTAGCTTTTCCGGTAAACTCACATTTAATTCACCGTTGCTATAATCGATTAAAGCCAGTGGGTTATCCATTACTTCGGTGAGACCTGTACCACGTTGAATATTGAGATCAAGGTCAGCATTGACCTCTCCCCAAGGCGTATTTGAACGGAGTGTTTGTAAAGTAACTTTACCTCCTAAGCTCAAAACATGTCCCAATTGCTGCTTAATTAAATGCGGCCTTTCTAAACTCGATTTTAGGTCTTGTAGCGCTGCCACATTAAGCCCTGATAACAATAGTTTAATATGATTATCAGTGAAGGTTTCCTTCCCGTTTTTAAGCTCTTTTATGCGCCAGTCACTTACTGTATTAACTGTTTGTTGCTGTTGACCTATTTCACTTTTCCCTTCTAAACGTACCGATTTAAGATGTAACTGTTGCTCTGCACGCTGGAAATTAAATTGAGCAAGATGCATCTGATATTGGTAGTTAAATAAATCAGTATCTTTTACCTGTGAAAAAGTCGCTGATATCGCGATATTATCCGTAGCAAATTTTTCATCATAAATAGCGCCGCTAAAACCAGCCCAATCAATATCAAAAGAACCAGAATCATCTTTTAAATCATATTGATAGTTAAAGAATAACGGTGTGCTATTCAAACTTTCAACTTGATTATTAAATGCCCCTGCAACCAATGTTACTTTTCCTGTGACATTACCTAATAAATTGAGTTCTTCTGTCGAGAATAACCACTGATCAGTTTTGAAGTATTGTGTCAATTTTTGAGCTTGATGCGAATCTAATAACTTAATTTTACTATTTGCTATCGCTTTATACGGGTAATGGCGAATATCAGAATCAATCACGATATATTGCACACCTTGCCCTTCTACTGGGATCCTGATTTTAATTCTCGCATGTGCTGTTAATAATGATTTTTCATAACTAATCAACTGTACTTGTGTTTGTTTGTTTTGTGACTGTATCACCTGCTTCTCAAATTCAGTTTGTACCATTTCACCAACAAAATAGGTACTCACTAATGAGATAAAAAACAGTGCAAGTATTGAGATAAATAATTTTTTCATTATGCCCTTATTAAAAAATGGCTTCTAGTGAGATCCAAAATCGACCTGCCTGAGGAGTGTATTTACTTCATTATTTATTGAAAACATTGTAGATTACAATAGTTGAATCAAGTTTTTAGTCGATTCGACCAAAATAAATTCAAATTAAAACCACAACGGTGTTTTAACCTTTATGCCTTGTACCTGTTCACCTCACATCTTGCTGATTTTTGCATCTTGACTGGTAACGGGTATATTGATCCATCTATAGGCCTGAACCATTCAGGTCTATGTTCATCACCTATTTAGTAACAATAAGGAAAAAACATGGCTGCTGATAAAATTTCAGAAGAAAAGCATTTAAAAAAAATGAAAGCGGTAAAAGAAAAACAAGATCAAAAAATTGCAGCAGCACAGGAAGAGCGTGGTGTGAGTATCCTCTTAGCAGGCCCAGGTAAAGGTAAAAGTAGTTCTGCTTTTGGTATGTTAGCGCGTTCACTAGGCCATGGTCATAAAGTTGCGGTTGTACAGTTTTTAAAAGGTGCGATGTCTACCGGTGAGGAGAAATTTTTCACCAGCCACGACAATGTGGATTGGTTCACTATGGGTGACGGTTTCACGTGGGAAACTCAAAACAGACAAAAAGATATCGATAGTGCTAAAAAAGCCTGGGACAAAGCGGCTGAATTAATGGCTGATGAACAATATAATTTAGTTATATTAGATGAAATTACTTATATGTTTAAGTATGAATATCTTGAGATTCAACCAACTTTAGATGCGCTAAAAAATCGCCCTAAAAATATGAACGTGGTATTAACAGGCCGTGGTCCAAAGCAAGAGTTAATCGATGCAGTTGATACTTATAGTCTTATCCTAGCTGAAAAGCATGCCTTTAAAGATGGTGTTAAAGCACAAGCTGGTATTGAGTGGTAAACACTAAGTGATATAAGAGTAATATAACACCTAGAAAAAGGGCTTGTAAGTGATTCACTTCAAGCCCTTTTTTATTACTCGTTTAAAGCGATTTAACGTTATTTAACGTTATTTAATACCAGAATGACGTAATAACGCATCAATTGATGGCTCGCGTCCCATAAAGGCTTTAAACAATTCCATTGGTGCTTCGCTACCGCCTTTTTCAAGGATATTAGTTAAAAACGAACGTCCCGTCTCTGCATTAAAAATACCCGTTTCTTCAAAGCGAGAGAAGGCATCTGCCGATAATACTTCAGCCCATTTATAGCTGTAATAACCTGCTGCATAACCCCCAGCAAAGATATGACTAAAACTATGTTGGAATCTATTAAAGTCAGGCGCATCAATGACTGCCACTTTAGAACGTACTTCTGCTAACACTCTTTCAACTTGACCTTTTTCACCCACTTGGTATTGATTATGTAGAATAAAATCAAATAATGAGAACTCAAGCTGACGCACCATTTGCAATGCACTATTGTAGTTTTTGGCTTCTAGCATTTTTTGCAATAGATCTGCAGGCAATGTATCACCGGTATCAACATGGCCAGAAATCAAGGCTAACGCCTCAGGCTCCCAACACCAATTTTCTAAGAACTGGCTTGGTAACTCGACTGCATCCCAAGGCACACCACTAATACCCGAAACACCTGATGATTCAACTTTAGTTAACATATGGTGAATACCGTGACCAAATTCATGGAATAACGTGACCACTTCATTGTGTGTAAACAATGCTTCTTGATCACCAACTGGCTTATTAAAGTTACAGGTCAAATAAGCGACAGGCAGTTGCAAGCTACCATCCACTTTACGACGACGCCCACGGCAATCTTGCATCCAAGCACCGCCACGTTTGTGTGCACGCGCGTATAAATCTAAATAGAAACTACCAATATGCTCTTTTTGACGATTAAATATTTTAAAGAAACGCGCATCTTTATGCCAAGTATCAACATCTTTAAACTCTTTGATATTTAAATCAAAGAGACGATGTACAACATCAAATAACCCAGAGACAACTTTACTCTCAGGGAAGTAAGGGCGTAATTGTTCGTCGGATATGTTGTAACGTTGCTGTTTTAATAACTCAGCGTAATAACTTAAATCCCACGCTTGTAAATTATCTAGTCCGTCTTTTTGTTGTGCAAAAGCAAATACTTGGTCGCGCTCTTGTTTCGCCTGCAGTATTGATTTATCCGCCAGCTCTGTTAAAAAATCAATAACTTGAGATGGTTTTTCAGCCATTTTTGTTGCTAAGCTATATTCACCAAAGTCATTAAAATCTAATAATTGAGCAAGTTCATGTCGTAACGATAATATCTGTTCAATATTTTCACTATTATCAAATTCGTTGGCGTTAGGACCTTGATCAGAGGCACGTGTAGCAAAGGCGGTGTAAACCTCTTTACGTAATTCACGATTTTCTGCATATGACATCACAGCTAAGTAACTTGGAAAATCTAATGTAAATAAATAGCCTTCTAGCTCTTTTTCTTGTGCGGCTTGTTTAGCTGCTGCTATCGCTGTTTTTGGTAGGCCTGCTAGAGTGTCTAGATCAGTAACCAATTTACTCCAAGCGATGGTGGCATCCATTACGTTGTTGCTAAAAGAAGATTGTAACTGTGAAAGTTGTTGTTTAATTTCACCGTAACGTTGTTTCTTATCATCGCTTAATGCAATACCTGCTAATTTAAAATCACGCAGTTCATTTTCAACTACTTTTTTCTGTTCATCTTTTAATTCAGCAAATTCTGCACTATTGGCTATGCTTAAATACGCTTCATACAGACCTTGGTGTTGACCGACAAAAGTACCATACTCTGAAAATAGGCCGATACATGCATCATGTGCAGCACGTAACTCATCATTACTAACCACTGCATTCATATGCGACACTGGTGACCATAGTTTTCCAAGATGATCATCTGCTTCATCTAATACGGCTACAAAATTGTCCCAGGTATAAGTATCTAATTCTGCTAACTTTTGTTCGATTAATGCTTTATTATCTGCAATCGTTTGTTTGACAATGGGTTCGATTTCATCAATCTTCAACTGACTGAAAAAAGGAAGGCCATCGGTTTTTGTTAAGCTCGAGTCTTTTGTTATAGTCATAGCATTCATCTTATCTGAGAAGGAACTGATAATATGCGGTCACAAATGATAAAATTCAAGGTATTGAATTCAGGCTAACTGATATTTTTTACCCTCAACAGTAAAATTGTACCGCTCACTGTACGTAGACACTGTCAGATGACGATATAGATGTAACAAATATCGTAGAGTTCTCGACATACATTTAAGCAATGGATTGATATTAATGCCTATAAATAAAATAACTTCTTTAGCAGAGCAGCCTCCTCTTAAAATAAAAAGCAGCTTATCCATTCGTTTACTTTCTTATATTTTAATTTGCAGTACCGCCCTAGCCATTATTATAACCTTGTTACAATTATTATTAGATTATCAACAAGATAGAGCAAAAATAGAAGATAGTATTGAACAGGTCAGATCCAGCTTTATACAGCCGCTCGCGGTTAGCTTATGGAATTTTGATAAAGAACAAATAGATATTCAGAGTAAAGGCATTATGAACTTGCCTTATATACAATACATAAAAGTACAGGAAGTCGTTGGTAATACCGAAGTAGCGATTTCACATCAAGGTACTAGCAAAGAGCACTACGATATTAGTAAAAAGTTTGACCTAATACATCAAGGTCAAGTCGTTGGCACCTTGTTTGTAGCGGCTTCTTTAGAGCAAGTTTACGATAATTTAATCGAGAAATCGTTATTGATCCTAGTTGGGCAAACCATTAAAACTATGGTCGTATCCATTTGTATATTAATGATTATTTATTACATGGTTATCCGCCATATTAATAAAATTGCCGTTTATACCCGCAATATTAAACTCAGTGCAAGTAATAGAGATTTAAGATTAGATGGACGCGACCGTTATATTTCATCGAAAAGTGATGAACTAGATGAACTTGTTTATTTACTAAATAAAATGAAAAAACGTATTGTGGCTGAACTCACTGACAAAGAAACAGCCATTAAAGAACTACAGCAAGAGCGAGACTTCTCAGCGACCATAATCAACTCATCAAGTACCATCATTTGCTGTCTAGATGCTAACTTTAAAATATCTACTATAAACCCTGCGGCGGTTATTCTGACGGGATATTCACAGGAAGAGTTAAACCAAAAGAATTGGTTAGATATTTTTGTATCAGAAGGCCGTAAACAAGAGCTACTAGACAAACTTGCAGAGAACGAACCCTTACAGGGTATTGAAATCGAGATGCACGATCAAATGGGTGAAGTTAATACGCTATTATGGACCTTTTCCGCTTTTTATGAAGGCATGGATATTAAGTATTTGATTGGATTCGGTCACGATATCACACCACAAAAACAAGTAGAGCAAGAGATGCTGCTGCTTAATGACCAACTTGAAGAAAAAGTCACTAAACGAACAGCGGCTTTAACCGCCAGTAATAGCCAAATGATCCAAACCGTTGAACAGCTAAAACGCACCCAACAGACATTAGTAGAATCTGAAAAAATGGCTTCTTTAGGTAGTTTGGTTGCCGGTGTCACTCATGAAATTATTACCCCAATTGGTATTAGCGTTACCACTGCAACTGCGCTACAGGAAGAGATTGCTGGTCTAAAAGGCAAACTTGCAGATGGTCAACTTTCAGACTTTTATTTACAAGGTTTGATTGAACGCTTTTCAGAATCGGGTCGGTTATTACACAGCAACTTAAAACGCGCGGCTGATTTGATTAATAGTTTTAAACAAGTGGCTGTGGATCAATCTTCAGAGGCTTGTTATACCTTTAAATTAAAAGAAAATATCGAACAGGTCGTTACTTCGTTAAAGTATAAAATCAAACAAAGCCAAACCACGATTACCATAACCTGTCCTGAAGAGCTTGTTATTTATAGTTTCCCCGGAAGTTTTGTACAGATTTATTCTAATTTAATCATTAACTCTCTGATCCATGGTTTTCAACAATGGGATGATCAACGTCAGATTTTTATTGATATTGAATTGCAGGAAACAACGCTTGTGATCGATTATCGAGATACTGGTAGAGGCATTCCAGAAGACATGACAGAGCGGATCTTTGACCCCTTTGTAACAACTAAAAAAGGATCTGGAGGAAGTGGTTTAGGCACGCATATTGTTTATAATATTGTGACTCAATTGTTTAAAGGAGAAATTGAATATATGCCCTCGTCGCCCGGCGCGCACTTTGTGATGAGAATACCTTATCGAGCTTGTATGAATTCTTAGTCAGTTTGGGTTATATAAAAACGACGATAAAGCACATGAAAACTGCCGAAGATAATCTAACGGCAGTGTTCGGATTTACTTCACTGTATCGAGCTTACTAAGTTATACCGGTTTTACCCAGTGATATCTGATTTACTCAACTATACTTGTTGTCTGCTCTGAATCCAGATCGGTATTTACTTCAATTTCTTCTTCTGTTGCCGTTAGTAAGTCATGCTCGCCATACCATTGCGCTATTTTACGCTCTAATACATCAACACCTAACCCTTTCAAAGATGAGAATAATTCAACTTGCACATCGCCTTCAAAATTTTCAGCTTCTTCACGCATTTTTAACAATGTTGCTTTACGCGCGCCCTGTTTTAATTTATCTGCTTTAGTGAGCAACGCTAACACTGGAATATTCGCATCAATAGCCCAAAATATTAGCTGTTGATCTAAATCTTTAAAAGGATGGCGAATATCCATCAATACCACTAAGCCTTTTAGTGATTCTCTTTCTTGCAAGTACTCACCCAGCGATTTTTGCCATTTTAGCTTCATTGCTAATGGTACTTTTGCAAAACCATAACCAGGTAAATCGATCAGCCTTTTACCTTCTTCGATTTCAAATACGTTAATTAATTGCGTACGACCAGGAGTTTTACTGGTTCTTGCTAAACTTTTTTGACGAGTAAGGCGATTTAATGCACTAGATTTACCTGCATTAGAACGACCAGCAAACGCGACCTCGATACCACTTTCCACCGGTAAATGCTTATCTAAATGGCGAATATCAGGCGCACTAATTAAAAAATGTGCTTTTTGAAAATGTATTTTTGGAAATTCCACGATATGCCTCATATGTTTGTGTAGCAAAATTGTTACTTTACTGAAAACTTGTGTAAACTACACAAGCTTTATTTGCGCACATTGTAGCACGCCTAAATTAACAAACTTTAAGAATTAGATTGGATAGTTATGAATAAATTATTAGTAGCAGTCATCGCAGTATTGGGTTTTATTAACGTAGCTCAAGCACAAGGCGATATAGAAGCAGGGAAAACTAAATCAACGACGTGTGTAGCTTGTCACGGCGCTGATGGTAATAGTCCATCAAATCTATATCCAAAAATAGCAGGTCAACATGCCTCTTATCTTGTAAAACAATTACAAGAGTTTAAAAGTGGTGTTCGTGAAGATCCTATCATGGCAGGTATGGTAGCTGGGCTTTCAGAGCAGGATATGGAAGATTTAGCCGCTTATTTTTCTTCTCAAACAATGACGCCTGAAACCGTTTCTCCAGAAGTGGCAGAAGCAGCGAAGAAGTTTTACATGGGTGGTGATTTAGATCGCGGTATCCCAGGATGTACTGCTTGTCACGGTCCTAGAGGTAATGGTTTAGAGCTTGCTAAATTCCCTAAAATTTCAGGGCAACATCCAGCTTACTTAAAATCTCAACTTGAAAAATTCCGTAGCAACCTTCGCCACAATGCACCCAATGGTATGATGAAAGATATCTCAGTTAAGTTAAGCGACGCTGATATCGAATTATTATCTCAATATATTTCAGCGTTACATTAATCATTTCTGATTAAATCGCTTAAAAAGGCATATCTTTCGAGATATGCCTTTTTTTATATGCTTTTTTAAGTTTTATAAACCTGCTATTCTGCGCAACACTAACATCCCCCATTTTGGTGCTAATAGCACCGCTATCATTGATGTTGAAAAATGCTATCCGTAGCCATACATTATGATCGATATAAAAGGTAACTAAACATGTCTCGTACTAAAAAAAGCCGTAGCGCAGGTAACTCTGAGCCTAAATTTGATGGCAGTAGAAAAGAAACGTCATCACAATCTCAGGCTTCACGCGATAAAAAACGTAAAGATAAATTAAAAGGCAATAAAGCTGGTAACCGTAATGCCGTTGAATCAAAGCAAAGCGCGCAAAAAAATCAGCGACAAGCCAATAACGATAAACGTATTGGCAGTAAAAAACCAATTGCCTTAACAAGTAATGATCAACCTCAAGAAGCTGTTAAGCCAAAGGTTCTATTACAACCCAAAGCGAAAGTCATTAAAAGCACAGTACAACAAGCTCCTAAGTTATCACCGGAAAAAGAACTTTCAGAGCTTGAAAATAATGAACGCTTAAATGATTTATTAGAGCAAATGGAAACGGATCAAGCTTTATCAAAAGAAGACCAAACTTGGGTTGATAAACAGATGAAGCGTCACCAAGAGTTAATGAAGAAATTAGGTTGGATTGATGACCAAGGCGAAGAAGACTTGTTACAGCAATTTGAAGATGCAAGCTCAGCTTTAGATGAATTTAGATAGGCGAAACCCTACATGGACATGATGATGATATTAGCAACCTTAGCGGTTGTGATAGTACTTGCTCTGGCTTTTTATGCTGGCATGTTGCTCAATAAATTAAAAATGCAAAAAGTACAGGCTTTGAAACTTGAGCAACAACAAGAGTTAACAAAAAAGCAGAAGATTGAAGATAGAAACAATAACATTGTTGAAAGTATTCGCTTTATCGCTAAAGCGACTACACAAAAGCAATGTAATGTATCGGAAGCGGCTATTCGTTTAACGGTATTATTAGAAACATTACAACTGTCAAAACCCATTGATATCGCGGCTACTTACCCTGCTTTAACGGCTATGTATGAAAAAGTAAAAGACATGCCAACCCATGATGAGCGTAAGAGTTATCCAGTGAAAGAGATTAAAATAATGGATATTAAACGCGAATTATTTGAAGTAGAAGTTGAAGAGGATATCATTAAAGAAAGTGCAAAATTAGCTGAGTTTACTATTCTATAGCCTTTACCATTCAAGGTGAGAAGTCACCTAGCCGAGGAATGAATAGACTCTTGGTATAAAGGTGCGTAGCTAATGGGCATAGTTAATGAGCATAGTTAATGAGCATAGTATAAACAATAACTTAAATATACTTTTTGTCAGATGGACTGATATAACGCAATATAACTCGCTTCAAGCGATGCTACTATTGCGTTTCTAACCTACAAAATAATAAAGAGAGTTGAAAATGCAGCAGCTTGTATGGGATCAGGCCCTAATTGAAAAGTATAATTATAGCGGTCCTCGTTATACTTCTTACCCAACAGCGTTGGAATTTGCTGAAAGCTTTGAACATGCGGATTTAATTCAAGCAACGGATACCTATCCCGACCGCCCTTTATCTTTATATATCCATATCCCTTTTTGCCATAAGCTTTGCTATTTTTGTGGTTGTAATAAAGTAATCACTCGTCACCAAGAAAAAGCAGACAAATACTTAGATTATTTAGAAAAAGAGATAGCAAACCAAGCAGTTCACTTCAAAAATCGTACAGTGAGCCAACTTCACTGGGGCGGTGGCACTCCCACTTTCTTATTACCACCGCAAATTACACGATTAATGACCTTATTACGCACTCATTTTACTTTCTCAGAACAAGCAGAGTTAAGTATTGAGGTTGATCCACGTGAAATTGAATTGAGTACTATCGACCACTTAGCAAAAGAGGGTTTTAATCGTCTTAGTTTAGGGGTTCAAGATTTTAATAAAGACGTTCAAAAAGTGATTAATCGTGAGCAAGATGAAGATTTCATTGAGCAACTTTTAACTCGCGCCAAAGAACAAGGGTTTCAATCTACTAATCTCGATATGATTTATGGATTGCCGCTACAAACAAAAGAAACCTTTGCTTTCACGCTAGAGAAAGTCTTAGCCCTAGATCCTGCACGTTTATCCATTTTTAACTATGCACATATGCCAAGTCTTTTTGCGGCACAGCGAAAAATCAATGAAGATGATATGCCAAAACCTGCAGAGAAATTGGCCATGCTACAACATACTATCGAGTTTTTGACCGCATCAGGTTATCAATTTATTGGTATGGACCACTTTGCTAAACCCGATGATGAATTAGCTATCGCGCAGCAAAAAGGTATTTTACATCGAAATTTTCAAGGATATACCACTCAAGAAGACGCCGATTTATTAGGGTTGGGTGTGTCTGCAATCAGTCAGATTGGCCACTGTTACTCGCAAAACCAGAAGAAGCTTAGTGATTATTATCAACAAGTTGAAGAATTAGGTCATGCACAATGGCGTGGTGTCGCACTGAATCAAGATGATTTAATTCGTCGTGAGGTTATCAAACAATTGATCTGTAATTTTAAATTAAATAAACGTGACATTGAAAAACAATTTAATATCCAATTTGAAGACTATTTTGCAGAAGATATCATTTTATTACAGACCTTTATCGATGATCAGCTTGTGGTGATTGATACTGAAAAAATTCAAGTTTTATCAACCGGGCAATTATTGATACGTAACATCTGTATGTGTTTTGATGTTTACCTACGCAGTAAAGCACGTCAACAGCAGTTCTCGCGTGTCATCTAACCCGCTAACATCTGTGCCAACACAGCCGATTTATTATATTGGTTTAATGTCTGGCACTAGCTTAGATGCCATCGATGTTGCTTTATGCCAGCGCCAAGGAACTCGCTTTGAACAAGTCGCCGGCACCGCGATAGCACTAGCGCCATCATTACGCGAAAAATTACTCACCATCTGTAATGAAAAAAAAGTGACCTTACAAACATTAGGAGAAGTCGACCATCAGTTTGCCTTAGCTTGTGCAGAAGCAGTCCTTGAACTGTTGAAAAGTAACAACATAGAAGCCACTAATATCGCTGCTATTGGCAGCCATGGCCAAACTATTTTCCACTCTCCCGATACTCAATATGCCTTCACACAACAAATTGGTGATGGCAATTTAATTGCAGCTAAAACACAGATCCCCTGTGTAGCTGATTTCAGAAGAATGGACATGGCTTACGGGGGTCAAGGTGCGCCGTTAGTGCCTGCTTTTCATCAAGCTTTATTTGCACAGGAAAAGCAACAACGTGTGATCCTCAACATTGGTGGCATTGCTAATATTAGTATTCTCAATGGGACTGAACATGCTTTTGGCTATGATACAGGTCCAGGCAATATGTTGATGGATGCATGGATTCATTTACATCATCAACAAGCCTTTGATAAAGAAGCTTGGTTTGCCGTCACAGGTAAAGTTAATCAAAGCTTATTAAGTGCTTTATTAAACGATCCTTACTTTGTATTAAGCGCACCAAAAAGTACTGGCCGAGAAAAATTTAACCTAAACTGGTTACAACAAAAATTAACCTCGCACGTAGTAAGTAAAGAAGATGTACAACGTACCCTATTAGAATTTACTGCGGTGACAATTTGTGACCAAATAAAGCAACAAAGTGATGCATGTAATGTTTACGTGTGTGGAGGTGGTGCACTTAACCCATTATTAATGCAGCGTTTAAAAGACTTAATGCCAGGTCATAAAGTACAAACGACACAGGCTTTAGCAATTGATCCTATGTATGTAGAAGCAGTAGCATTTGCTTGGTTAGCTGAACAGCGGATAATAGAAAAGACAGTACCGTTAAAAGCAGTGACTGGTGCACTACGAGATGCCATTTTAGGCTGTGTCTACTTACCTTAAAACCGCCTGTCTTAAATACAGCTTAACTTAACAACTTGCTTACCTCAAAAACAGTTCACATTAACAACTTTTTACATTAACAACTTTCCACCTTAACAACCATGACGCTATAAACGAAGTGCAGGGCGAAGCTATGTAGTTATGTAAGTTATGTAGTTAAAGTTTTTTATCTCCTATGCGATTAAAGATCTTTACTGTCTTTCCAGCGATAGAAACTCCAAGCACTTAAATGCGCTAACATCAATAACACTAAGCTACCTAGAAACATGATTAAAGCAACACGTTGCACCGCTTGTAATGCACTAATATCAATCCAATAATAAATGCTTGCTGTCAGCGCCAACAATATAAAATTAATCCACATACATTGCTTACAACGACCTAGTTTTTGCTTAATCAGTGTTGTGGCACAAAATTCACAAGACATTTTTACCTCTCTTTCAGTGACATTATTAGTCGATAACCATTAACATCCATCAATGATAGCGAACTAAAATCCCCCCCCTGTTATAGTTTTTATTCTAACACGTACGCCTAACGGTGAACCTGTATCTTGGTGTAGTTTAAGTATATACTCGTTATCCATTCAAATTTTAGGCTATTATTAATGAAGTACATTGGTGCGCATGTAAGCGCTGCAGAAGGGGTTTTTAACGCCCCAAAAAATGCCCATGATATCGGCGCAACAGCTTTTGCACTATTCACCAAGAACCAACGTCGCTGGGAAGCAAAACCTCTCGATGAAAATACCATTCGCAAATTTAAAGCGGCTTGCAAGCGTTATAACATTAACAGCAATAATATATTACCCCATGACTCATACCTTATTAATCTAGGTCACCCGGAAGCGGAAGCTTTGCAAAAATCTAGAGCTGCTTTCTTAGACGAAATGCAACGCTGTGAACAATTAGGATTAACATTATTAAACTTCCATCCAGGCAGCCATCTTAAAAAAGCGACGCCGGAAGACTGTTTAAAACGTATTGCAGAGTCAATCAATATTGCTCTACAACAAACAACCTCTGTTTCAGCCGTGATTGAAAACACTGCAGGGCAAGGCACAAACTTAGGCTACCGTTTCGAGCAACTTGCAACGATTATTGAGCAAGTAGAAGATAAGCAACGTGTTGGAGTATGCATAGATACTTGCCATACTTTTGCTTCGGGCTATGATTTACGTGGCCACCAAGCAACTGAAGCTACATTTCAAGCTTACTCTGATATTGTCGGATTTGAATATTTACGCGCGATGCATATTAATGACAGTAAAGTCCCTTTTGCTAGCAGAGTTGACCGCCACGCGCCTTTAGGTGCTGGAGAAATTGGTTGGGAATGCTTTGAATTTATTATGAAAGATCATCGTTTTAACCACATACCATTAGTTTTAGAAACAACTGATGAAAGTTTATGGCCGCAAGAGATAAAGCAGTTAAAACTTTGGGCTGGTTGTATTTAAAAGCTATTTGTTACTTTATAGCATTAAACACTTTGAAACTCATTAAACAGCGATTATGCTACTAAAGTAGCACTAAAATTAAGGAAAGTGATATTTATGTTTCAAACACTAAAAGCGTCTATTCAAACCTATATGACAGAAGAGCAATGTGCCTTTGTCGAACGTGCATATCATTATGCATATGCAGCACATGATGGTGTGAAAAGAGCAAGTGGCGAACCTTATATTACTCACCCCGTTGCAGTGGCTGAAATACTTGCGGCTATGAAATTAGACTATGAGGCTATTTCAGCAGCATTAATGCACGATGTATTAGAAGATACTGATACCACCCATCAAGAACTTTCCGACGCGTTTAATCCAAATGTCGCACAACTGGTTGAAGGTGTTACTAAGCTAGATAAATTTAATTTTGAGAATCGCGAACAAGCACAAGCTGAAAACATCAGAAAAATGTTAATTGCGATGTCTAAAGATTTCCGAGTAATGTTGATAAAACTAGCGGATCGCGTACACAATATGCGTACACTGGATTCACTTCGATTAGATAAGCGTCAACGTATTGCCCAAGAAACCTTTGAAATATTTACACCTATTGCTAACCGCCTTGGTTTACATCACTTAAAAAATGAATTAGAAGAGTTAGCCTTCAAAGCACAAAATTCAGCACGTTATCATGTATTAAAACAAGCAATCACCAAAGCACGTGGTAATCGTAAAGATTTTATCGCCAGTATTTGTGATGAAATTTCTGAGCAACTTGAGTCGATGTCAATTGATGCACAAGTGATTGGGCGAGAAAAACATCTTTATAGTTTGTATAAGAAAATGCGTAAGAAAGGCTGTCAATTCCATGATGTAATGGATGTTTATGCATTTCGTATCATAGTTAAAGATTTAGATACTTGTTATCGTGTTTTAGGGCAAATACACCATTTGTACCAACCTAAATTAGAATATTTTGAAGATTATATTGCGCTGCCTAAAACCAATAGTTATCAATCATTGCATACTACGCTTATTACCCATGAAGGTGTGAATATAGAAATCCAAATTCGTACTGAAGATATGGATGCCGTTGCTAAGCATGGTATTGCAGCTCATTGGAGTTATAAAGAAAGCGCACAAAGTTCTAATATAGCCGCTCAATTACAAACGCGTAATTGGTTCCAAGGTTTAACAGAGCAAGAAGACCAGAATACTAACTCCGTTGTTTTATTAGAAAATATTAAACAAGAGTTAGGTAAAAATGATATTCATGTATTAACGCCACAGGGTAAAATCATTGTTTTACCGGCATTAGCCACCGCGGTTGATTTCGCCTATGCCTTGCATACAAACATAGGTCATCACTGTATTGGTGCAAAAGTGGACAATGAGTACTCATCATTAAGCCAAAAATTAGAAAGCGGACAAACAATTGAAATTATTACCGCTAAAAAGCCTAATCCAAGCCCTGAATGGTTAAATTTCGCAGCTACCCACAGAGCGCGAAACAGTGTGCGTAATTATCTTAAGCAATTACCACAATCAACCACTATTCCAATGGGCAGACGCTTATTAAAACAAGCACTGAATGCGACCAACTTGACGGATATTCCACAGGAGAATATTGATAAAGTCATTGCCGATCATCATTTAGATGGTTTCAACGATCTATTACATGCTATCGGCAGTGGAAAACTGTTAAGTATTATCATCGCAAGGCGTTTACGTGGTAATGCCGACGAGTTAACTGAGTCTCATCATAAACAGCAAATTAGACAAAGTGCCATTAAGGGCGCTGAAGATATTATGCTGTCCTATGCCAACTGTTGTAAGCCATTGCCTGGCGATCAAATTGTTGCTCATACGAGCTCGGGTAAAGGTTTAGTTGTACATATTAAAAGTTGTCATAATGTAATTGGGTTTGAAAATGAACTAGATAAGTATATTGCTGTCGAATGGGACATGAACTTTATGAATCAATATGAATACTCAAGTGATTTGAGCATTCAAATGGTAAATCATAAAGCAGGTTTAGCAAGAATGTTTAATGTAATTGCCAAGAGTAATGCCAATGTAGTGGACTTACAGACAACTGCAGTCACTAATCAAATTTATTCGATTAATGTGACATTAACAGTTATTAACCGAGTACATTTGTCACGTATTATGCGACAAATTAAGAAACTAACTGGTGTTAAAAGTGTCAAACGAAGCAATAAAAAGTAATAAAAATAGTTAATTTTCAATTATCACCTACTGCGAGTTATAGGCTGCGTTCATTCCAGTAGGTTAGTTGATGTTATATCGTAAAAATTTATACCCACTGGATTACATAATTATGACAACCGTTAAAATGATGATACTAACTGCAAGTATCATGGCGCTTGGAGCTTGCTCTTCTGAGACTCAAATTGAACCACAAAAAGTAAACGTTGAACAACTACAGCATAATTGGAAGTTGACTCACGTTGATAACATTCAATTAGCCACCATTATTAACAGTTCATTACATATAGACAGTGCTAACAAAAGTTCTGGTAATTTAGGTTGTAATCAGTTTTTTGGAATGGCTGAATTTAGCAATAATCAATTACGTATTGGTGATATGGGTAATACACGAAAAATGTGTGAACCATTAAAAAATGATGTAGAGATGGATGTTAGTGAAGTATTAACTCACTGGGCAAATGTTATGATTGATGATGAAACATTAATTATTAGCAATAAAAAGCATTCATTAACTTATCAGCTAGCGGATCCCATCACAGAATAATGAAACATTAAGTAACTTCAATTGCGTGGTCTGTGAGTAATCACAACAGTGCAATTGTTGTCTGTTTTAAAGTCCTATTTTGTTAACCCGATTGACTGCGTGCCATACCGACCAATCGGGAAAAAAGGCGTTTTAGTAACAGAGGGACCGATTCAACTCCTTGCAACTCTACCGCTTCAGCAATTGAAATCCCTAAACCCGGCTTAGAATATTTGTGCACCGCTTTTTCAATCACCTTATTGGTATTTAGTCTCACTAAGTCTTGTTTAGTGTAATTTGCGGCTTTTAGGTAAACCTCTTCAAAACCATTTTCAAAAAATAGATGTTCAATATCATGCGCTGGCAATACGGTTAAACGAGTATGGATAGAATCCGATTCGCCTAACATGTCCTTGACTCGACTTGCATATTTTTGGCCTGCACCATCACCATCGGTTAGCACATGCCATTCAATATTTAAATCTTGTGCTAATTTAATCAGTGGTTTTAAGCCACATTGTGCGAATTCAATAACTTGTATCCCTTCAACTAATAAATGATGTCCACATAACCTCGCTAAGTCAGTTAACAACCAAGTTTCAGTTTCCCCTTCAACTAATAACCAAGCACGTGCGAATAGACTTTGTGGGCGATTCATTCGCAAATGGAAGGCAATACGCCTTAGGTCATTATTAGAGTAATGTTTACGATTAACGGTATAGCTTTTTATCTTATCCGTTTTGCGCACTAAACGTTGAATGCGACTTAATGGGAAAAATGATAATAACTGAGCAGAATTAGTACTGACTAACTTCTGCATTGGTAACAAGGAAAAGAAACGCCATGTGATAGCTAAATTAACTGGGTGTAAGTTATTTTCAGGCTCTTCTAATAACAAAATAGGCGTCGCCCCACGACGAAATAAGTGCTCTCCTCGTTCCTCTAAGAATTGTCCTAATACCAGCAGCAGCATGGCGCGATCTGTTTTATGCCCATCCTTTAATAGATCATTAAAACGCGTTAATGCGTTAAAGGAAAAACTGTGATCCACATATCTTAGTTTTTCATCATTAGGGTAATTGGGTAAATCACCATAGCGCTTGCATAGATAGTGATCAAAAAGATACACAATTGAATCACACCCTTTCTTTAATTCTACTTCGGATAATTGCTGTGACGAACTTGTAATACGCTGAAAAATCCGTTTAATACGCGCTTCAGAACGTGCTCTATGGCTATTTAACAAATGTTTAACTGGTCTGTAAGCTTGACCACTATCATTTTGCTCACTCCCTAATCTTAATACAGGCACAAAAGATATAAATTCATTCACCAAATTATTCAAATCACTTTGTGAGAAGTGTTTACGATGCCCCTCTTGGTCTAAAAAGTGTCTGTCCGTAAAGACTTCCCCGCTACTGTCCACACTGCCGTCTACTTGATAAATAATGTATTTATTTCGATCGGGTAATGTTACCCAGGCATCGCTAATACTAGCAAAGTGACGTTGTAAAGACTCTTCAGGGTATTGCTCTTTAAAAGTAAAGATAAGATAAATATGGTTAATGATAGGTAGGTCGGAAATAGGGGGCCGATGAAAATCATCTAAGGTGAAGCGATAACTTTTTTTAGCTCCAGATAAAAATAGAGAGAGTGCTTCGAATAAACTCGATTTACCCCAGCTATTTTCACCTAATAACGCACTCAACTCATGCATATTAATGGATAAGCGATTAATTCCACGAAACCCCACTACTTCAATGTGTTTCAATAGCATATCGACTCCTAATACCAACCAGAGTAATTAAGTGCTTTATTCTGTTTGTTAAATTTTGAGCACCTACTTAAGACAATCGGTATAAATCAAAAAATTTTATAATTCAAAGTATCAGAAACTTACTATAAAACAATTAGTAATAGATCACACAAAAAACACAAAATAATAATCAAATTATTAGTATATCGTCATGAATCTATAAAAAATATCCTTTATACTTACTTCATAACCACTAAAAAATAGTGGATATAAGTTACCGTTATTAGCCTCGTATTGCTTATTAGTTTCTATTATATAGCGTTTTATTTTTTAAATATTAAGCGAACGGCAAGTGTAGTGGCCTGTAATAGGTGATTTCGGTAATAAAAATAATTGAATGTCCAATGAATAGAGGAGTCTACTATGAGCAATCTACATCAACTTAATATTTTACCTGAGCAAAGGACTATCAATTTAATTGCTTCTTACAGCAACGACTTTGAACGTGATAATTTTGATTATCACCAACTTCTGGAGAAACTGCATAGCACTATGTCACGCAGCCATTTTATGGATGAGCAAGACAATGCAGCTTGGATGAACCACAGAGGTAATGATTACTTAGCGAATCCAAAGCTATTTTCGCATGCCCCTTTAACTTATTTATGTGCATTTTTAAGTGAAATATTTAAAAATAATCAGTTAGATGACATTGAAAAAAACATAGAACCCAATATATTTGAAGCTATTTTAAAGCGTTTAAATGATTTTAAATAACACTTTTCACTTGAATTCAAACTTCAAAGAAGAGTAAAAAAACTGAAAAAGAATAGTGTAATTAAAGGTTCAAAGGTTCAGAGGTTCAGAGGTAAATTAATTTATAATAAACAGTGCCGTTACTATTATGTTGATCAAAAAAGAATCGAAGCCATCGTTAGTGATTGGCAGATGGTTAAGTAGAAATACACGATAATAGCGGCGCTATTCTGATTTAGTGGTCAGGTTTAAAGTTAATACTTACAGAGTTTACTTAATAAAAGTTACTGGCTTAAAAGCTAAACTTGGATTCAAATAATAAACCCATCTCATTTTTTCAAAAATTAAACACTACCCAATTTGATTTGTTATTAGCCTCAGTTGCATTACACTGACTCTACGATGAACATGTAGAGTAATTATGGATTCCTTAACTCAAATAGCCCTAGGGGCAAGTGTTGCAGCTGCAGTTGGTTTCAAACCTTTTGGACGTAAGGTGCTGCTTGTTGGCGCTATCTTAGGTACACTGCCAGATTTAGATGTGTTAATCAGCTATCAAACGGCTATTGATAACTTTACTTTTCACCGTGGTTTCAGTCACTCCTTGATCGTATTAAGTGCTCTCAGCGTGTTTTTATATAGGCTCGCTTTATACTTTAGACCACAATGGAAAGCCTATAAAAAATCATTATTTCTGACCATATTATTACCTTTAATCACACACCCGTTATTAGATGCATTTACCAGTTATGGCACTCAATTGTGGTGGCCTATCCCGGTACAACCCACCTCTTGGTCAAGTATTTTTATTATTGATCCTCTTTATACTTTGCCATTATTAATCGCAGTTTTAGGGCTTTGGTTGCAAAAAAACACATTAAAGTGGTACAAAATAAATAGCGTTGTTTTGTGTATTAGTTGCGCTTACTTAATACTAGGCCAGGCACAATTTTGGTATTTAAAACAAAAGCTAACTATTGATCCAATAGTTAAAAATAGTCAGGTATTTATCTCACCAACACCCTTTAATATCTTTGTATGGCGGATTATTAGCTATCAAGATGATACATATTATGAAACCTTCAGCAGTGTTTTAAATATTCAAAACACTGAATGGCAAGCCTTTGCAACGGGCCGTTCACTGACCAAGCAGTTTAATTCAACAGAGTTACAACGCTTAGAATGGTTTAGTGATGGGTTATTGAGCTTTAGTGAGCGCCAAGGTCGGCTGATTGCGACGGACTTACGTATTGGTTTATCACTTTATTACCCATTTTCCTTTAGCATTGCAAAGCGAGAACAGGATCAGAACTGGTTGGTGATTCCATCGCAAAAAATGCCGGAACCAGAGGTGAGTTGGGAAGTATTAATGGAAACACTGCAATAAAAAGCTTATTCAGGTGACACAATTAAAGATCTATTTCATGACTATACAGTAATGATGTTACTGCAAATTATAGCTGATCAACATATTGTTTAATTTCAGCTAAAAAATCTTCTCCATACTTATCTAACTTGATATGGCCAACGCCTGTGATTGATAAAAATTGCGAGTCATTAGTGGGCATTAACTCACTCATTTCAGACAAAGAAACGTCACTAAAAATAACATAGGGTGGTAAATTTGCTTGATCAGCTATCTGCTTGCGTAAATGACGTAATTTAGCAAATAACTTATTATCTGCATTAACAGACACGCTACGTCGCTTTTGTTTGGCAGTGGTTTTCACTAGCTGTAATCTTGGAACAGCAAGCATCAAACTATTCTCTGATTTAAGCACTGAACGAGCAGCTTCTGTTAATTGTAAAGCAGAGCCACGAGTTAAGTTTTGCATCAATAATCCACAATGGATCAATTGCCTAGCAATACTAAACCAATGTTCGGTTGACTTATCCTTACCAATACCAAAAGTCGATAATTGATCGTGCCCAAGGCTTTTAACACGTGCAGTTTGCGCACCACGTAAGACTTCAACCACATGCGTGATCCCAAAATATTGCCCAGTTCGATAAACACAGGATAGTATTTTTTGTGCATCCACCGTTGCATCGTAACTTTGCGGAGGATCTAAACAAATATCACAGTTACCACAAGCTTTAGGGCTGTACTCGCCAAAATAATTTAATACAACTCGACGACGACAGGTTTGTGCTTCCGCAAATGCAACCATTGTATTCAGTTTATGTAACTCAATACGCAGTTGCTCTTGATTTGGATTCTTTTCTAATAAGCTACGAATACGCGCAGGATCCGCTGGGTCATAAAATAACATCGCTTGCGCAGGTAAACCATCTCGCCCTGCACGCCCTGTTTCTTGATAGTATGACTCAATATTCTTAGGTATTTCATAATGCACAACAAAACGTACATTGGGTTTATCAATACCCATACCAAAAGCAACCGTCGCAACTACGATTTCCACTTCATCTTTAATAAATAAGTCTTGTACCGTTTGACGCTCTTCTAAGGGTAATCCCGCATGATAACAACGTGAATTTAATCCCTTTGCAGCTAATTTTTGTGCTATCTCTTCAGTCCGCTTACGACTAGTGCAATAAATTATTCCACTTTCGTCTTTATGCTGATCTAAATAATTAAATAATTGTGATAATGGGCGATACTTTTCAATCAATAAATATTCAATGTTAGGGCGGTCAAAACTACGAATTTCTATTAAAGGTTGATTGAGCTGTAAACGCTGTAAAATATCTTGTTGTGTTGCATGGTCAGCCGTTGCAGTTAAAGCCACTAAAGGAATATTAGGAAAATGTTCTTTAAGATTGCCTAATTGCGCATATTCGGGACGGAAGTCATGCCCCCAAGAAGAGATACAATGGGCTTCATCAATGGCAAATAAATTAATAGGCAAGTGTTGTAGTCGAGCAATAAAATCAGGGCGTAAAAGGCGCTCAGGCGCAACGTATAATAGTTTCAACTGCCCACGATGTAGGGAATTAATAATATCATTTTGTTGTTGATAGGAAAGGCTGGAATTTAAATAGGCCGCTGCAACACCACAAGCTTGTAGGGTATCCACTTGATCTTTCATGAGTGAGATCAAAGGTGATATAACGATGCATATCCCCTCTCTTACTAACGCAGGAATTTGAAAACATAAACTTTTACCGCCACCCGTAGGCATCACCACCAACGCATCACGCCCTGCGATCAACTCGTTAATAACGGTTTCTTGGCCATCTCGAAATTGCTTGTAACCAAACACATCAAATAAGACGTCATGTGCAGTACTAGTGATACTCTGGCTCAAAATATAGCAACCTATTGATAATCTAAGCGGTGAAACGGGCTCGTATTGTAAATCAGCGCCGACATTATTTCAGCCTAAATTTTCTTATGAGACAAACTAACGTGCTGCAAAGTCCTGAGCAAAAGAATCAACTTTTTCCCAATTGGTTAATTCTATGTCCTGTGTTTTATCCGTACTGCCGCCCGTCATTTTCATAATCAACTGAATTAACAGGGTTTGCCACCAATTATAACGTGAATACAACAGCGCTCCGGCAAACACACCTTTGAACTGTGGTTGCCATTGTGAAAGCTGATCAAATTTTTTCATATAGGCATTATTTTCTGGCACTGCTTTTTCTGGTTTACGTGCTGTTAAACAAACCACAAAAAAAGCATTACATACTGCATCTAATTGCGTTTTATGCTGATTAACGAACTTAATTATATTGGGACGAAAGTTGCCATAACGAATAGAGGCACCGATTAAGACTTTTTGGTACAAAGAAAAATCAATGGTCGGATTATCATCAACATTCAATACAATCACTTCGCCAGTAAGCGTTTGTTTAATACGATTAATGATTTTTAATGTTTGTCCATCGACAGAGGAATAAAGTACTAAAGTTTTGCTTACTACACTACTTTCAGTTTGCTTGGTTTCAGCTTGCTTAGCTTGGGTTTCATTAGACATAATTTAATTTTTCCAGAATACAGGTGTAAATAACACCAACAATGTAAAGACTTCTAATCGACCAAATAGCATGGCAATAATCATCACCCATTTTGAAGCATCACTAACATCATTAAAATGTACCGCAACTTCACCTAAACCAGGCCCTAGATTATTAAGCATGGCGACCACAGAAGAGAACGCACTCAATTCGTCCATACCTGTCATTAATAATGCCAGCATACAAACAATAAAGACCAATGCATAGGTAGAGAAGAATCCCCACACAGCTTCAACAACACGGTCCGGTAAAGCTTTATCACCTAACTTAATTTTATACACGGCTTTAGGATGCACTAAACGCTTTAATTCACGTTGCCCTTGCAAGTTAAGTAATAATACACGAATCACTTTCAAACCGCCGCCCGTGGAACCTGCACATCCTCCAATAAAACTTGAGAAAATAAGTAAAACAGGCAACAACAAAGGCCAATCAGAGAAAGAGGTAGTAGTAAAACCTGCCGTGGTTGAAATTGAAACGGATTGAAATAACGCATGGGAAAAGGTGGTTTCTATACTGTTATAAACATCGTGCCCCATTAACATCCAAAAGCAGATAATAGTTAGAATCACCTGAATAAAGATAAACGCGCGCACTTCAGGGTCGCGTCGATAGACGTCAAAACTGAGTTTTTTTGCAGAGAATACCGTGAAATGTAGTGCGTAGTTAATGCCTGAGATAATTAAGAAAACCACGGTGATGATATTGATCACTTCACTATCGAAGTGGCCCATACTGGCATCGTAAGTAGAAAACCCACCAATAGATACGGTTGAGAAGCTATGGCCAAGCGCATCAAACAAGCTCATACCGGCAATCCAAAATGCCAACATACAAGCAACCGTTAAGCATAAATAAACATACCATAGCGCTTTTGCTGTTTCAGCTATACGGGGGGTCATTTTTGAATCTTTCACTGGCCCCGGTGTTTCTGCTCGGTACAACTGCATGCCACCGATACCTAACATAGGCAGTACCGCAACGGCTAATACAATGATCCCCATGCCACCAAACCATTGCAGCATTTGTCGATAGAATAAAATTGATTTTGGCAAATCATCTAACTGAGCAATAGTGGTTGCGCCGGTGGTGGTTAACCCGGAAAAAGATTCAAAAAAGGCAGTCGCAAGATTCATGTCTACGCTGGAGCTCATTAGAAATGGAATTGCACCGACGCTGCCCAGTGTTGCCCAAAACAACACCACAATTAGAAAACCTTCACGCGCCTTTAATTCACCTTTGTGACGTCGATTTGGAAGCCAAAAAACAAAGCCGATAAATAAAGTTACAAAAAATGCAGCTAAAAAGTCATTACCGCCACCATCTTGATAGATGAAAGCAACAAACACAGGTGGCAACATGGTCAGGCTGAATAGGCCGATCAACATCGCTACAATCCTGATAATTGAACGAATGGCCACTAGCTAGACCAACTAGTTAGCATTAGTTGAAGTATTAATTTGTTTCGCAATGATCTGTCCCTGCATCGATGATTGTAATTTTTGCTTAAACTGTATTATTTGTTCACTATCGACTTCAATTAATGCCACTACTTCTTGTTGATAATCGACATTAATGATTCTTCCTGAATGCGAAGCTAATATATGCTCTACCGTTGCCATTTGGGCATAGTTACATTGTAACTTAAATTGTTGGAAAAAACGCTTCTCCATTGTAGGCATGGTTGGGCATAATTGCTGCAAACCATTACTGTAAGCACGTACTAAACCGCCCGTTCCTAATTTAATACCGCCTGAATACCTCACTACTACAGCAACTATTTCCCCAACATTAGTGCCTTGTAAAACAGCAAGCATCGGCTTTCCAGCAGTCCCTTTGGGTTCACCATCATCACTACACCCCATATTAACGCTATCTTTAGGGCTGCCTCCAATATAAGCCCAGCAATGATGACGTGCATCTTTATGCAAGGCTTTTATGTCAGCAAGGTATTGCATCGCAGCAGTCTTACCTCGAGCTGGACTGATGAAAGTTAAAAATCGACTTTTTTTAATTTCTTCTTGAAAAAAGACCGTTTTCTGTAAAATTAAATAGGGTTTATTCACTGTTAACTAAAAGACCTTGTGTTTGCATGTCATAGAACCATCAACAACGGAATAGACATTTTGATAAAGTATTTGTTGTCATAATTTTGTTGACATAATATTGCAGCTAATATACTAGTGCGCCAGATAATAACTAAGCAGTGCTGTTCACTTGTGAGCGAAATCAGCCAACTCTATAGCATATTCACTTCTACTTCATTGATAAACAAGCTAACAACTCTTCAACTTGCTTAGGTTGTAATGTCTCTCTATCAAGTTGTTGAATAAAAACATTAATCACCTTGGCATCAAACGGTTCAATGCTACTGCCCAATAATCGTTTTTTACTGGCGGCTAATAATGTCTCATCGCTTTGATCAAAATCTGCAAATAACAAACTCAATACACAATGATAACGTAATCGAGTTTCGCTTAAATGCCTACTTAATGTCTGGATAAATGACAGATCGCTAAGCGTGATCACGTCATCGTCAACACGAACAAAGCTATTCTGTTGTAATTGTAGTAAAGCACGAGAGACTCGCTGTTTAAGTGTTTCTGTTGAAGGCGCTAGGAAATATTCTGCATCGATAAAGCCTAATAAACTACCTACCAACTCGGTTAATGTGGCACAACTAATTTTATTGTTTTGATTGTTTAATTTAATTAAGCCATAACTCACCAATGAAGGCAGCGCAAATACGTGCACAATGGTATTACGGTAATAAGTTAAATGTGCGCTTTGTTTTTGATCACAACTCACCACATAATTAGACTCTGAAAACTTATTCATGGCTAACGCTTGTTGATAAATGAGTTCAACAGATTGTGTTGGATAAGTAATTCTAGAGTCTTGGCTGGTATTCGCTAATAACTGTTGATGTAATTGCAATAAAGCCAGCATACGATGTTTACCTAGCTGATGATTAGTGCTTGCCAATAATATAGCTGCGCACAAAGGTAAAGCATTCACTGCCGTTGCTTGATTTATTCCCTGCATAACATTATTGGCCAACTGGTTAACTTGTGTAGCAAATTGCTGCTCAGTAAGGGCTTGATGTCGCCAATTAGGTTGTTGTTGATCGAGATATTGCTTGAGATTAATAGGCTCTCCAAAGTTAACAAAAGCACGCCCAAAATTACGTAGTTTTTTAACAATACCTAGGACTTGCCACGCACTTTCTTGTTGTTTTTTCTGCCCAGATAACTCTTTCATGTAAGTGCTTACTTCCATGATATGGTCATAACCAATATACACAGGCACAATCATTACATTACGTTCAGGTTGGTCTAAAAAGGTTTGTACACTCATTGCGAGTAACCCCGTTTTAGCGGGTAGTAAACGCCCAGTTCGACTACGCCCTCCTTCGGTAAAGAACTCAATCGGATAACCTTGTTTAAATAACATCGCAAAATAAGCTTTGAATGCTTTGCCATAGAGAGGATCATCTTTAAAACTACGACGTAAAAAGAACGCACCAGAGCGTCTAAAAATACCACCAGCAGGAAAAAAGTTAAGATTCACTCCGGCTGCTACATGTGGTGGTACTAAACCTTCTCCAAACAATAAATAAGATAATAAGAGATAATCCATATGACTGCGGTGACAAGGCATATAAATAATTTCTGCCCCACTTTGTGTTGCATCACGCACCGCTTGTGCATGATTAACTTCGATCCCTTGGTAAATACCATTCCAGACTTTAGACAAAATAGATCGGAAAAAACGCAAAAAACGATATGAAAAATTACTACTAATCTCTTCTAAATAAGCATGGCATTGCTGAGTAACCTGCAACTCACTTCGACCACTTTGCAGGCTTTCTTGTTGAATAGTTTGTTGCATCATAGGGCTGGCGATAACACGTTTGATCATCGCTTTGCGATTAGGAATTTGAGGCCCACGACTAGAACGATTTTGGGTACTAAAATAATGCAAGGCTACTCGCGCAAGTTTATGCGCTAAATGTTTCGAGTGTTTGTTTTTTTCTACTAATGATTGAACAGAGATGGGTACATTAAAACGTATTAAATGATCACTACCCGCAGTGAGAATAGACCATGCTTTTTGTAAGCTACTTACATTATGATGCCCCAGAAAAGCTTTTCGTGGATTGCTTTTACCTGGATTTCTACCCCAGAAAAATGTCACTGGTACTAATTGCACATCAAGCTCTGTATCCTGTTGATGCAACGATAATAAGTGTTGGTATTGCGCTAAATAAGCAGACTGCTGTTGCTTTAGCGGTTTCTTTTTAAAGAAATACCAATCATGCAGGTAAATAACAGCGGGCAGGGTAATACCATGCAATTGCAAAGGCTGATAAGGATCGGGTAAAGCTTGCTTAATACAGGCTTTTTGTAGTGCTAATAAATCACTAGCACTATTTTGTTCCAACACATAAATAATAGGACGAGAGAGGTCTAACTTTAACTCAGTAACAGGGTTTTGTGGCACCACCACACTCTTCACCCAAAAACGACTGATCAGCTTAGACCAAAAAGAGCCTTTAACTAGCACATACTTTCCTTGTTATTGTCCATTATATTGGCTTTAGTTTAACATACAAAGCTAGTGCGTATAGGCGTTGACAAGCATTCTGAGACCGCTAGCAAATGATTCCTCTCAATCAACAGCTAAATGATGACCAAGTGATGTCTATTTGTTAAAGTGTGCGCTTCAATTAATACACATGAGATTGCTTATTAATGCAAAAAAATACTGGAATAAAGCGAATATTTCTTGCTTTTGGTTATTCACTAAAAGGCATCAAAAGTGCTTTTAAACATGAAGCTGCTTTTCGTCAAGAGGTCTTACTAGCAATTATTTTAATCCCTATTGCCTTATTAGTAGATGTCACTAAAGTAGAGCGCATACTTTTAATTTCGCCAGTGATCTTGGTATTAATATTTGAAATAATTAATTCAGCCATTGAAGCCGTTGTAGATAGAATTGGCAGTGAGTTCCATGAACTTTCTGGGCGCGCTAAAGATATGGGCTCATCAGCTGTCTTAATTGGTTTGTTATTAACCGCGTATATTTGGATTGAAATCCTGTTTATTTAACTTACTTCACTCATTAGGATTCTAATATGGCGGATAGACCTGCTTTTACTAAACAAAAAAATAAAACGCATTCACCAATAAAAACGGTTCCCCACTCTTTTGAAGCCGAACAAGCGGTCATTGGCGGTTTATTATTAGACAATGATACTTGGTCAGATGTTTCTGAGCGAGTGGTTGACCGTGACTTTTATACACGTGCACATCGCCTTATTTTTTCAACTATTGAAAAACTAAGCAGCAATGATATTCCCGTAGATATCGTTACACTGTCAGAAAAGCTTGAAGATACACAGGAATTAGAAGGCATTGGTGGCATTGCTTATTTAGCGGAGCTATTACAAAACACGCCAAGTGCAGCTAACATCAATAACTATGCAGATATTGTTCGTGAACGCGCCATTGTTAGGGAGTTAATTGGTGTAGCCAATGATATTGCAGAGGCAGGCTATGATACCGAAGGTCGTGATAGTGCAGAGCTGCTAGATTTTGCAGAAACTAAAGTGTTCCAAATTGCAGAGGCTCGAAATAATCAAAATGAAGGCCCGCAAGCGATTAAAGATATCCTCAAAGAAACAGTCGCAAAAATTGATGATTTATGCAAAAACCCTCGCGATGGTATTACCGGATTGTCCTCTGGTTACAATGATTTAGACCAAATGACTACGGGCTTCCAACCCGGTGATTTAATTATTGTAGCGGCGCGTCCATCAATGGGGAAAACTACCTTTGCCATGAACTTAGCGGAACATGCAGCCCTTAATGCAGACAAGCCAACCATTATTTTCTCATTAGAGATGCCTTCAGATCAGATCATGAATCGTATGTTGGCTTCTTTAGGGCGTATAGACCAAGGTAAAATTCGTACCGGCCAATTAGATGAAAACGATTGGGCTTCATTATCTTCTACTATGTCTATTTTATTAGACCGCGGTAAAATGTTTATTGATGATAGCTCTGGTTTAACACCAACGGAATTACGTTCGCGCGCTCGTCGTATTGCACGTGACCACGGCGGTGTTAGCATGATCATGGTCGATTATTTACAATTAATGCGTGTCCCTTCTTTGAGTGAAAACCGTACCTTAGAGATTTCAGAAATCTCACGTTCTTTAAAAGCATTAGCCAAAGAGTTACGTTGTCCTGTTATTGCCTTATCTCAGTTAAACCGTGGTCTTGAGCAACGTGCTGATAAGCGCCCTATTAACTCAGACTTACGTGAATCGGGTGCGATTGAGCAAGATGCTGATTTAATTATGTTTATTTATCGAGATGAAGTTTATCACGAAGATAGTGAGCACAAAGGCATTGCAGAAATCATCATTGGTAAGCAACGTAACGGACCAATTGGTAAGGTACGTTTAACGTTCCAAGGGCGTTACTCTCGTTTTGATGATTACACCGGTACTGCTTATCATGGTGATGAATAATAAAAGTTGATAGCGCCCATGACTACTCACTTGAGAAGCTACGGATACTCAAGTGGGATATGACTTACGCTACAATTAACGGCTAACTTAAATAATTTAGAAAAGGACAATGATGGACAAGTTTGATCAACTATTTGACTGTTCAAATAAAAAGTTAAGCTTGTACCGCTTCTCATTACCTTTAAAAAAAACCATCAATTTTAAAGGCCATCATTTAAGCACCCGCGAAGGACTATGGTTAATTGAGCACAGCCCGCATGGGCAAGATTATATTGGTGAAGTATCGCCTCTGCCCGGTTTTAGCCAAGAAACACTTGCTGCATGTCAAACGCAACTAATCGATGCCTTACAAGCCGGAACGTTGACCAATCAATGCATAAGCAAGCAACAAGCAAACCATCAACAAGTAGATTTTACAGCGCCTTTTTTACCGAGTGTAAGCTTTGCTTTATTTTGCCTACAGCAACGTATTCCCTGGGCATTACAAACAAGTAATGTAGCGCAAGATATTGCTTTAATGACCATACCTTTATTGCAAGGTAGCCTGAACGAAATTATTAAGCGCTATAGAGAGTTAAATTATCCAGCAACAGTAAAATTGAAAGTAGCGCGTTTATCGGTGGCAGAGGATATTAAAGTCATACAAAGCCTTATTGAACTTAATCCCGCTGTTCAGCTACGCTTAGACGCCAATCAGCAGTGGACTGCAATTCAATATATCGACTTCCTAGATGCGATTGACAGAAAATGTATTGATTATATTGAAGAGCCAACGCTTTCTACTATGGATAATATATCCATTTCAACACAATTTAAGGTCTCCATCGCATTAGATGAGAGCTTATTAATATCCAATCTATTGCCTATCAGCAAATGTATTAAAGCGTTAATCATCAAACCTACATTGATTGGCTATTCTGCTCGTATTCAGGCTTTATTAACGCATGCACAACAGCAACAATTAAGTCTTAGCATGAGCGCGAGTTTTGAATCCCCAATCGCTCTACAGCAACTGGCTTATCTAGCAAAGCAATGGCAACAAAAAACTCAATTAAAGGTAAGCTTAGGCTTAGATACCTTACACGCTTTCCAACCTGAAATAAGTCATGCTATTAAGGATAATTCAGACTTACAAAGATTCATTACATCTCAGGCAACTTGTATATGGCACTCTTAATTAACCACTGCCCCGTTCGCTGGCATGCTATTTATCATAGTCACTGGACTGCGTTGCAATATGATCAGCAATCGATCTCCTATCAGCAGTTAGATCAACTATTAAGCGCACTGCAAAGACAATTACTGACACAAATTAACCTAACTACTCCAATTTCAACTTCAACTCCACCGTCAATGGTCAGGCTGGCTTGTATCGCCAGTAATGGTATTGAATTGCTATTAATGCAATTATTATGCGTACGAGCAGGCTGGCTATTTTGTCCGCTAAACCCACGCTTTACCGCTACTGAGTTGTCGCAAAGATTGGCAGTATTAAATACGCCGTACTGTTGGATTGAGAATGAGCAAGATGCAGACTCCCTACCGACCTCGTCACCTCAATTACAAATAGATTTTGAATTGCTGTTATCAAACCTTCATGAGCAGGCTTCATCTTCTATTGCAGCAACTGCAAATATCTCCACTTCCGCAATAACGCTCACGCCTTTATTGATTGAACCAGAACAAGCTTGCAATATTATTTTCACTTCTGGTAGCAGCGGTTTTCCTAAAGCGATTGTACATAATTATCGTAATCACTTTTTTAGTGCGCTGGGCTCACAAAGACTGATCCCTCTTGCTTCACAGGATCATAACTTATTGTCCCTACCACTATTTCATATTGGTGGATATGCAACGGTATTACGAACCATTATTGCAGGAGCATGCATACACTTAACCACTTATCCATTGACTGTTGCCTTATTACAACAACACAGGATCACGCACTTATCCTTAGTTTCAACGCAATTGATCCGCTTATTAGCAGATCCTTTATTTAATGCGAAACAATCTGCCATTAAACATGTTTTATTGGGTGGAAGCGCTTTTTCAGAAGAGCACCTAACAGCGTTAGCTGCACGTGGATTTCACTATCACTTAAGTTACGGCAGTACTGAAATGGCCTCGCAAATTGCCACCTCAGATAACAGTAGTCAGCTACAGGTTTTACCGTATAGAGAAATAAAAATACACCGAGGTGAAATTTATATAACTGGCGAAACACGATTTATTGGGTATTTCCGAGATAATGCAATACATAAAATTGCAGCAGAAGAATGGGTTGCAAGTGGTGACTTGGGCACACTGAAACAACATCAATTATCTATTATAGGACGTAAAGACAGACAATTTATTAGTGGTGGCGAAAATATTCAGCCGGAGGAAATAGAGCGAGTATGTTTACAATATGGTCGTGTTAAACAAGCTTATATTTGTCCCACCAAGGATCAACAATATGGTCAGCGCATTGCGCTCTTTGTTTTATTTTCAGACTCAACTCAATTTGATCTAGATTGTCAGCAACTTAAACATTACCTTGGCCAACAACTGATCGGCTTTAAACAACCCGATCATTATCTTGCTTGGCCTTTGAAATTAGCAAATAACCAAGCATTAAAAGTGCCCAAACAAGTTTTCATAGACAGTTTAAGTAAGCAAGGACTAACCTAAGGTGCGTTTGATACTATGCTCATATACCAATTGTTCTGCATTATTAATCAAAGACAGTAAATCGGGATGACTTTCTTTTTTATACTCAACGATTCCGGTATCAATCACTAAACGACTTTTTCTAATGGAGCTTGAATTAAACTTTCGAACATTATTGTCTAAGCGAGGAAACAGCCCTGTATCGGTAATATGATATTCACTATCTGTCATTAAAATAACAAACTCATCCCCACCAATACGCGCCACTAAATCGGTTTCTCTAAAGGTGTCAGTCAATATATTTGCAAAAGACATTAATAATTGATCTCCCTCTGCTTCACCATGATCTAAATTAATCTTGGTTATACCAACAACATCAATATATAAGGCAAAGAAAGGTTTGTTAGCACGTTGGCTTAAACGGAAATAATTATCTCCGGCACTGACAATACCCCGATGGTTTAATAACCCAGTAAGCTCGTCGCTTAGCATCAATTCATTATTTTTATCTAATAATGATTTATCAACGGTAATATCGCGGGTGATTTCAATAATCCCCTGAATTTGTTTTTCTGTTGAATAATAGGGATGCTGAACAATCTCATAGGTTCGAGCCTCGCCTTTGGCACTATATTTAATAGTTTCTATACGATGCACTTGCTCTGTATTCTTGGTTTTTAGTAAAGGACACACACTTTTATTACATTGTAGGCACGTAAACAGAGCATCACAGTCTGTATCTAGTAAATCATCTACCTTATGGCCGCTTAGTTGTGCCAGTATTTTATTGACAAAAGTAGTGCGTCCTTGGAGATTAAAAATACGCACACCTAATGGTAATAAATCCATAAATTGAGTTTGATCGAATATTGATGATTTTAAAGATTGATTGAGTGATTTACGGTCACTAATATCCTTAATGTAACCAATATAGCCAATCATTTCTCTACTCAATTGCGAATTTGCATAATAGAAAATTTTATAGCTTGAAGGATCATTTTCTTTTAATTTCTCGGGCTCTACTTCAATGCATCCACCAGCTTGATTAATATCCGCAATAGATATAGTTAATGCTTCAGGTTCAATGGCTGCACTGTGTTTTTTATCTAATAACTGCGCTCTAGTAACATTAAAGAAACGGTAAAACGCCTTATTAGCAACAATATATTCATTATTAAAACCTTTAACAAAAATAGGGAAAGGTAAACCATCTAAAAAACACTGATAACGCAATTGTAAACGACTCAACGCCATGTACTTTCTAAAGGTATACAGTAATGTTAATAGCACCATCAATAATAGAATAAGTGTGATCGCATATTTGTCAGATTGTGAAAGATACAACTTCATCATTGGAGAAAAAGTGAGTACACCACCTACCGCATAACCACGCGTATCATGAACGGGCATGAAAACAGCGATGCCATCTTCTCCTGCAATACGAGTATTGACTGAAAAGCGTTTCAATTGCATTAATTTTGTTTCTTCAGCTAGGCCTAGGCTTTGTTTTAATTGCGCCAAATTAGCCGCACTTAGCTCTCCTAATCGAGGGTTTAATTTGTTTTCGTTGATGCCAATATAAAAAGCATCGGAAAAAGCCGTTTCTTGATATAACTTGGCTTTTTGTTGGGTCGATAAGAGTGGTCTTTTTGCTAATAAATATTGCGATTTTACTGCGCTAGTTGACGTTAATATTTTTTTCATTGCAGTTAATGGCATAGCGACTTCTACCACGGCGATAAAATTATTATTGTGATTAAAAACAGGAAAAAAATAACTATACAGGTAACGACCATTTTTCAATGACAAACCAAACGAGGTTTCTTTATTTTGTAGTACCTTTCTCAAGGCAGTATTGTCGACGTTATTTTTATTGGTTGGTTCTGTAATTTGTTGCAATGTTAACAATGATTCACCATTACTTAGATACACCTGTTGATGTTCAAAATTTTGGCTACTACTA
Organism: Vibrio sp. 2-Bac 85; assembly: GCF_037546705.1. Classification (NCBI taxonomy): domain Bacteria; kingdom Pseudomonadati; phylum Pseudomonadota; class Gammaproteobacteria; order Vibrionales; family Vibrionaceae; genus Vibrio; species Vibrio sp. 2-Bac 85. The sequence goes on from NZ_JALAAB010000001.1 coordinate 602,517, forward strand.
CGAAATGAAGGCTGCAATTTTTCATACAAACTTTGTTTAATCGAGGCTAAAACTTGCGGAGCATTTATATTGTTATTTGCCTTTTCTAGTAAAGGTAAAATAGCTTCATTATGATATTGTAAAGCATACAATAAGCCAGCATTAGACTTCACTTGAGCTAGTGCAGAGACAAAACTATTGTATACTGCGCGCTCAACTAATTGACGTTGTTGTTTTTGGCTTTGATCATTGGACATGAACATAAAAATAAAAGTGATCAAGATGACAGTGAGTACAACAAAAATAAAGTCGGAAGAGTGAAAACGCTTTGCTCTCAACATTTTAAACCCAAATAAATATACAAAAAATAATAATGAGTATATATCAATTAGGGTAGGCACAGTTGATATTTTAAGGTTGTTTTTGAAGCGATTAAACCACTGTGAGGTAATCACTCTTTAGCGATAAGCGATAAGCGATAAGCGATAAGCGATAACGGCATCATTACAAAAAAGTAGAAATGCCTAAAAGTATTTCAACATTTTTAGTTAACAGCCTATTAAGTTTAGCCTTAAACAAAAGTAATAATAAAAGAGCAATCAACACAATAAGATTCAAAGACATAATAGGTATTTCTAATATTATTCGTTAGAATCATACCTCCCCGATAGCAGAGAGCAGTTTATGGATATATACAAATTAAAATCTAGCTTTATTCACCCAAGATATTGGTTAGCTTGGCTAGGGATCTTAATTCTCTTTTTATCGTCATTATTACCTTATTCAACAATATTAAATATTGGTAAATACTTAGGGCGACTAGCGATCCCTTTTGCTAAAAAACGTTTTCATACTGCACGTCGTAATATTGAATTATGCTTTCCTGAACTGACACCGGAACAAGTTGATCAGAAAGTAAAAGCGAACTTCGAAAATACGGGGATTGCTTTATTAGAAATGGGCATGGCTTGGTTTTGGCCAAGTTGGCGTGTACGTGGTTTACTAAGTGTGCGAGGCATTCAACATCTACAACAAGCCACCCGACAAGGCAACGGTATTATCTTTTTAGGTGCACACTTTTTAACTTTAGAGATGGGCGCGCGTGCATTAGGCTTGATTCACCCAAGTTATGCGGTGTATAGAAAAAATAGTAACGAAGTCTTAGATTATTGGTTCTACTGGGGACGTATGCGCGAGCATAAAGCCATGCTAGATCGCAAAGATTTTAAAGCGATGTTACGTGTATTAAAAACCGGACAAGCATTATGGTACGCACCCGACCATGATTATGGTCGACACAAAAGCAGCATATTTGCACCATTTTTCGATGTAGAGAGCGCTAACACAGTATCTGGCACAAGTACTTTAGCGCGTGTTAAAGATAGTGTTGTTATTCCTGTGTTTTTAAAGCGTCTGCCTGGTTCAGAGGGATATGAATTAATTTTTTATGAAGCATTAAGTGATTTTCCAAGCCAGGATTTAAAGGCTGACACCACTTATACTAACCAACAGATAGAGCGCATGGTTAGCGAGTGTGATGATCAATATATGTGGCTACACCGTCGCTTTAAGACCCGCCCAGAGGGAGAACTTTCGGTGTACCAATAGCACTAATAAAGTTTGATTTAATGTGCATTAAAAACACGAATAAAGGCGAGTTGCGTTACAAAGCAGTCTCGCCTTTATTTTTCTCCCTCTTAGTTTGCCGACTCCGCTGCATCTTGATTTATTTAAAAACATTAGTGGAGCCTAAGCTAGGAACTGACTCAGTCTAAAAAAGCTGCTCCCATACTGCAATTACAGCATTACGGTCTTCAACTAACTGATCTGCCTGTGTAATGCGTTTCTTTTTACCCAGGCTTAAACGATGGGCCGCATCTCGAATATGACAGTAGGCATCAATCAATTGTTTTGCTTGCAGCTCAGTTAATAACCCAAGCTGCTCGCAAGCAGCAAAAATACGCAAATTATCCGACCACTCTGTTAAGCGCTCAGGGAATTCGTTGGCATGAGCTAGCACCAGGTACTGTGCAATAAACTCAATATCGACCATTCCCCCTGGAGACTGCTTAAGATCAAACTCCTGACTTTCAGCACGATTCAAATGATCCCGCATTTTAGTGCGCATCTCCGATACGTCTTTTTTTAATAGCTGTTGATCTCGCATTTGACTTAATATTTCTGCCCGTATTTGCGTAAACTCTTGTTGCATAATGCTATCAATAAATACTGGACGGGAGCGAACTAAAGCTTGATGTTCCCATGTCCATGCGTTTTCTTTTAAGTAGCGATGAAACCCAGCCATACCTGCGACAAGTGGTCCAGAATCACCCGATGGGCGTAAACGCATATCTATTTCATACAGAATTCCAGAGTTAGTACGCGAGCTAAATAGGTGAATAATACGTTGTGCTAAACGGAAATAAAATAACTGATTATCGATGCTACGAGTACCATTGGTTACACCTGATATATTAGTATCATGTAGAAATACCACATCGAGATCAGACTCATAACCAAGCTCTAAACCGCCCATTTTACCATAGCCGATCACTGCAAAACCTTTACGGTCAGTGCCCGCAACATTACTCGGTATACCAAATTTTTCAGTAATTTGAGCCCAAGCTATTTGTACCACATACTCAAGAATAGCCTCGCTTAAACAAGTTAAATGATCACTTACCTGAGGTAATTTAATACCCTTTGCAATATCGGCGGTGGCAATATGTAAAAATTGCATCTGTTTAAATTGACGCAACGCTTCCATTTGCTGCTCCATATCCTCTTCAGGAATACGTAGCATAAACTGCTGTAACTCGCTTCTATAATTACTTAACTCCGTTGGATGGTAGAGTTTTTGAGGGTCTAACAGCTCATCGAGTAAAATAGGGTGACGAGCTAACTGCGCGGAGACTCGAGGACTAGCTGAACATAATTTTAATAGCTGATTTAGTGCCCCCTCATTTTCATTCAATAACTCCAAATAAGCGGTACGGCGCATAATATTTAAAATCAGATGATGAATACGCTCAAAAAGACTGTCCGGATGAGAAAAGGCACAAGTTAAAGCAATAATTCTTGGTAATAATTTATCAATTGTTGCTTGTCCTCGTGGGCCAATCGGACGGCGACTAATATCTTCTTTTAAAGAAACAATCATTTTTGAAAATGCAACAACCTGCTTATCGGCTTTGCTGCTTGGTTTAATATGTTTACTTAAAATAGGTTCAATTTCTTCACTAGAAAGCTGCAACTCCCACAATTCAACAAACTCTTCCTGCGGTTCATTTTGTTGCTCCTCAGATTCCCCAATAACCCAGTTGAATTCCTTGTGTACGTTTTCCATTACTTGATTTAAGCGCGTATAAAAACTTTCCCAGTCTTCAAATTTCATTACTTTAATTAAGCGTAGCTTATCTAATTCGTTATTCGGTAATGTCTGCGTTTGCTGGTCGCCAATTTGCTGCAATACATTTTCTACTGCCCGTAAAAAATGATATGAATCCAATAAACAAGTAACTCTATCCGCCGGCAAGACCTCAGTTTTTGCAATTACTTTTAAGGTTTCTTGTAACCCTTTGCATTGCAGTTGCAAATCCCTTCCACCATGAATAAGTTGAAAAGCTTGTGCAACAAATTCAATTTCACGGATCCCGCCCATACCCAATTTAATATTATCTTTTAAACCTTTACGGCGAACTTCAGCACTGATCATTGCTTTCATTTTCCGTAATGACTCAATGGCACTAAAATCAATATAACGTCTAAACACAAAGGGCCTAAGCATTCCTTCGAGCTCTTGCTTGTAAATCCCTTCCTTACCTAAAACACGCGCCTTAACCATCGCATAACGCTCCCATTCTCGACCATGAGTTTGGTAATAATCTTCAATAGAGTTAAAGGTTGTCACTAATGGCCCAGACTCACCAAAAGGACGTAAACGCATATCTACACGGTATACAAAACCATCAACGGTTATTTGGTGTAGTGCAGCAATTAAACGCTGCCCTAATTTAGTGAAAAATGCAGAGTTTTCAATAACGCGTCGCCCGCCTTCGGTTTGGCCGCGTTCAGGATAAGAAAAGATAAGATCAATATCAGAAGAGAAGTTGAGTTCTTTACCACCTAACTTACCCATGGCAAAGACATACATTGTTTGTTGCTCACCGGACTCTCCGATTGGCGTACCTTGCTCTTGGCATTGCAACTGATATAACCAATTTAAGCTTTGCAAAATTAACTGATCTGCTAATAACGAAATGTGGACAAAGCTTTCCTGTAAAGTACTTAGGTTTAAGAGCTCTCGCCAAGCAATCACCACCATATGCTTACGTCTAAAAAAACGTAATGTTTGGTGTAATTGTGCTTCATTCTCAGTCTCTGACAGAGCGGTTTTTAGCTCTATTATCAATTGCTCAGTGCGATCGGCTGTGGTTAATAAGTTACTTTCGAATAAGCAGGGAATAAGAGCTGGCTGCTTTATTAAAGACTCTGCAACAAAATCACTCAATGCAAAAACGTCATATAATTGCTGAGAGTGATCATCACTTAAGCTGGATAAATCAAAACGTTCACCAAGTTGTTGCATATATTTTTGTGCTACTTCATTTAATAAAGACATACATTGCTCACAATAAGATTCGATAGTTGAGGAAGGCGCTATTCTTATAGAGTTTACCTTCCTTAAAATAAAAAGTGAGGTAAAAAAGCATCATAAGCAGATCCCTAGTCTGAAATGCATGATCCTACGCACAGAATAAAATATTACTAATGACGTACTAAGCACCACTAAAGTCAGTCATGACAGACAAGAATAACAAACCTGCTCTACATTTTTACAATGACAGTCATTGAAAAGTAATTTTGAAGCACCATTATTATGAGACTAGCAACAATTTAAAACCGATAAGTAGCTGACTAACATAATGACAACGAGTAGACTTTAATAACAGCATTCACACCGAGTTAAGTAAAACGACGAAAATAAACGCAGAAATCCATTGACATATAATGGCTTGGCTACTAAATTAATACTCACATGACATTTAATGTCAAACACGGTTAAGGAACACGATGAATATTCATACTATTGCTACCCATTTAAATAAATTAGCAGACGATACCGAAACGGGCTTCAATTTTGACTGTACGCCAATCAATGGTGAAATAGATGTACTACAAGTAGAAATTATTGACCGCGAAGAGATCCCAATTTTTGTTTCTATCAGTGATAACCAAATTTTATGTATTGCCTACTTATGGGGTGAAGATGAAATTAAATCAGAACTTAAAGCAAATATGATGGAAGCAATGTTAGAAATGAACATTCCTATGCCGCTTTCCTCTTTTGCTAAAGTCGAAGACAAATATGTTGTCTTTGGCGCGCTATCAATCAACTCAAGCTTAGAAGATATAGAGCTTGAATTAGTCACTCTCAGCGATAACAGCCTTGAAGTGATCAGTGAAATGGATAGCTACTTAAATTAATTCGGAGTTTAAAAATGAACATATTTAGAAAAATAATCACTGCAGTACGCGGTGGTGCAACAGAAGCTGGTGAAGCAATTGTAGATGCTAACTCAACTAGAATTTTTGCTCAAGAAATTCGTGACTCAGAAAAACATATCACAATTGCCAAGCGTGATTTGACTTCAGTGATGGCTAAACAAATGCAAACAGCTCGTGAATTAGCGCAATTACAAGCCAGCATCAAAGAGCATGAAGGTTACGCAATGCAAGCGCTAAACCAAGGCAATGAAGCATTAGCTATTGAAGTTGCTGAAAAAATAGCAGAACTTGAAAGTAATGCAGCAGATCAACAACAAGCAAATGAAAGCTTCTTAAATAGCATTGATCGCTTAAAAGAATTGATTAAAAAGAGTGAACGTAAGTTAACTGAATACAAACGCCAGTTAACCATGGTAAAAACCACTGAGAGTGTACAAAAAGCAACTTCTGCAATCTCAGATAACTTTACTGCAAGCAACTCTAAATTATTAAATGCCAAAGATTCACTAGAACGAATCAAACAAAAACAAGCAATGTTTGATGATAAACTGCAGGCAGCAGAGCAATTAGCCTCTGAGAACTCAGACCAATCATTAAAAAATAAACTGCAAGATGCAGGCATTGGGGCTCAACAAAATAGTGCACAATCGGTATTAGATCGTTTAAAAAATAAATAAATTTTATTTTGAAACATCACTAATACGGTTATTATAACAATAAAGCACGACTTGCTTAGGCAGTCGTGTTTTTTTGCATCTAGCTAACGCTTACCATCACATATTTGCTAAAGGATATTTATGCGTTTTTTAAAATCGTTATTTAGTAAACAAGCAACAACACCAACACGTGCTTTGAATCAACCAGATCAGCTATTAATCGGTGATATTTTTTGTTTCGATGATAGTTTTGCATTACCTGAAGTAATGCGTAAGCAACAGCTACAAGTTAACGATGTCATTACCATTGAATTTAAACATCAGCATTATGTACAATTGGTTGCGCAAGGTAGTAATCAAAAATTGGTTTATCTGAGTTTTCCTAAAAACCCTAAAAATCTTATACAGTGCAGCCTATTATTAACTCGTGCTGAAGTAGAAGCTTTATTTGATATGGATGCTTTTTCTGATATTTTTAATGCTCCTGGCAACGCACGTTTAACACCGACAGCAAAACAACACACTTATGCAGATATGTTAGCCACGGAATATATCCAGCAAGACTTTTCAACATCTGGCTATATTCATCAAGCCGATTATCGGGACAGTAAACCACCACAATATTCTGATCAGGAACATGGTCAAGAATTTGAATATTATTCACTTGAAGGCAATGAAGGTTTACGTAAGATAGAAATCTTTATTTTTGAGAATGGTGATACCGATGTATATTTATCAAGCTTGCGCCCTGCAAGTGATATTGCAGAATTATGGATCAAAGGAGAATAAACATGCCAATTGGTGAATTACCTAAAAAATGGCAGCAATCAGCAAAAGTTGTCAAAGCAGTGCAAATAGCTTTCGATATGGATAGCAAGCTGCAATATAGCATTCGCCGTAGCGCATTAGATGAAGGGATCAGCCCTTCAGAAAAGATCAGAGACTTATTAGAATTAACCACACACAAAAAGCCTAAACGCCCGCGTTTAACAGTGAGTTTAAGTGCAGAAGATTATATGCAACTAGGCCAACGCTATAATATTTCATCTGAAAACCAATTAGATATTAAAAAGTGTGTAATCGAGGAGTTAACTAAATTTGCTTCTAATAGTGAATATTTTAAAGAAAAATAAATACAATACTCTTTACCAATCAAAAGGCTTTAGCTACTTGAATGGTAAAGGGTACATCACTACAGAGCAACAATACTTGTTGGCAAGACCACCGATTATAGATTTATAACGAGTGACTTTACGCTAAAAATAGATCCGCCTACAAACAGGCCTATAAAGTATCTAGCAATATTAAACTTTGGTTAAAAATACCGTATAACCATAAATTTCATCAGTCATATCAGTTACTTCTTTCAATACAACCACAGAACCTTCTACTGTTTCTTTCACTTGTACCAAACTATTATTGATTTCTTCAGCAACTGTTGCCTGATCCTTAGCAGCAGAGGCTATTTGATAATTTAACTCAGAAATATGACTTACTTTACCAACGATGTCTGAAAGTTTAATACCCGCTTTGGTCACTTCTTTCACGCCAATTTCTGCTTCTTTAACACTACTATCCATTAAACCAACGGCTTGTTGCGCACTCTTTTGTAACTGTTCAATCATTGCTTGGATTTCAACTGTCGCATCTTGTGTGCGTTTAGCAAGGCTACGCACTTCATCAGCCACCACTGCAAAACCGCGTCCATATTCACCGGCGCGTGCAGCTTCAATCGCTGCATTTAAGGCTAATAAGTTGGTTTGGTCAGAAATACTGCGAATAGTATCAACTACACTGCCAATGCTCTCAACCTTACTTTCTACGTTATTAACGGCAATCGCTGAATCATCAATATTTTTAGACAATGAATTAATGGAAGTGATCGTCGCATCAACAGCCCTGCGGCCTTCTTCAGCGACATTTGTCGCTTCCAAAGTAGAAGTTGAGGCACTTTCTGCATTACCTTCTACTTCTTTTACGGCAGTCGTCATTTGATTCATCGCCGTCGCTAGTAATTCTATTTGCTCAAACTCTTCGGCTACAGATTCATTAATAACTTCCATGCAGGCACCAAATTGCTCAGTCACTTCATGCAATTGAGTCAAAGTACTAGCTGTACTTTCACCATACTTTGTAGCTTCGGCGATCTGATCATTAGCAACGAGATAAAGCTGAGAGAATGCACCTTCTAATTGCTCTGGTTTTGAGGTGGTAGGGTCTTGAAGGTATTGTTGCAAAACGGCGAGTTGTTTATGATTACAGTGATGTTGCCATACCACGACTAAAACTAATAAAAATACAACAATAAAGGTAGCCACTAAATTAACCACAAAAAACTGATTAATCACTAATATAAACAGTGCACCAAGGAAAAATAGAATAATACCTTTGGTCAGAGGAGATGTATTAACTAATTGTTTTTCTAAGCTATTTAACTGTACTTGTGGCATATATTAACTCGATTCAATAAAAGGGAAATAAAGAGGAATAGTAATCTATCGACTGTCATCGAGAAATATTAGTTGAAATATTCTTAAAATCTACTCAATTATAGTTAAAACCAACACATTTGTGATTATTTACCTACTCTTGACTTCTTATTGCGCATAATTGAAATATAAACAGAAAATTTGTATCTATTTCATACAAAAAGACATGGTTTTGAAAAGCACTGATTGAAGCAATAACTATTTATAGCCTCAATCAGCTAACCTAAAAAATTAAAGAAGGTAATGATGGGAGTCGTTCAAGTTGCCTTGAATTTGGGTTAATTATCAGGATCAATCCAATACATTTCATTTAATAGTGCGCGATGTTTAGATTGTTCAATCGCACTTAATAAAGAATATTGTTTACGCTTAACCCACTTAAGATATTCATTTTTCGCTTCGCTGTTTTCTTCATCAAGAGCTAACTCATATATAGTATCAAGCATCGATAACTCATGAATCCCCTGATAAATATCTAACCATGGATAACAATACTCAGCAATTCGTTCCGTGCTAAATAAATTACCAAAGCTAAACCCTGTCATCAAGTTTGCCGCTAGCAACCCTTGGTGTGCGAGTAGTTTATCAATACTTAGCAAGGGTTCAGAAGATAATGCTATTTTTAATTTAGACCATCCATCGGTTAATGCGGTATCTGAAAAAGAAAGTAATGATACTGGCGGTGCATCAGTTTGTGGTGTTTTTTCAAGCTGAATTAACCATTCTGTTAATCCTAAAACAAAGTGGCAATAGCGAGAGCTGTGCAACATATTAAAAATATCTTCTTCACTCGGCAGCGCCTGATCAGCTAAGTGTAGTTTTTTCTGTAATTGCTTTAATCTCGGTAATTTTCGAATATAGTAAGCTTTATTCTCTAATAAATTTCTAAAAACTAAACGTTCATCTACCCATGAAAAGCTTCTAGCAAGCCATTGTAGGTCTTCAATCCAAGCACAACCGACAAAAGAAACGCCTGCTTCTTTAAAAAGATGAATATTTTGATGTAAAAACATAATACTTTTTTGCAACTCAACTAAGGCGCTAAAATCACCTCCTTCAAGGTAGCAATTTTCATGATACTGCAAATGTTTTAAACCATGTTGAAAATTTACTGACATCGCTTCTTGTAAATTCATATCATGATTTAAAGTAGAAAAGTCGATTGGTTTAACGACAAAATCAACCCCTTCTGTGAGCATATATCCACGCTGAGCTTTACTTACATTACCTAGACGTACTTGCGGTAATGAAGCAATATCTTGTGCTAAAACAAATAATTTAGATTCATCACCTTTCACTAATTCTAATTCAATTTCACAAATATCAGCTTCGCCTTGCGTCGCAATAATTTTTCCACAATCATAAGCGACTTCAATTAACGTCCCATCTGGCATTTCCAACAACCAATGTAAACGGTTGAAATCAGTACTAAATAAAGGAGATAACTGTGCTTGCAATTGATTTATATTACAATCTTCTGGCCAAATTTTACTATTAAATCGGGACAGTTCTGGTTGCAACCCCTCTATTGGTTCATTGTACTCAGGTCGTTGATGCAACCCCCCTATCACTCGACCAGAGGTTTTAATCGTTTGCGTACATTGATCATCAATTCGACGTACTCTTAATCCCATATCCATGGTTCTTAGTGCACGCAGAGGCGTCTCAAAATAAACGTTGTATAGCATTTGGTTTTTATGAGAAATAACCGTGTATTGACTTATTTTAGCCAATAGTTCATCGGCAAAATGCGCATTAAAAAAGAACTTAATTTCTATCTCTGTTTCCATAATTTATACCTAAAATAGCCCTTCATTTAATAACCAAGATCATTTTTAATCGTAAAATTTTCTCAATTATACTAAATTGATGTTCTATTGTGTGCAAAAGAAAGTTAACATGCGCCGCATATTAGATGTTCTATTTGATCATTATGTGGTTACCAAACCATCAAAAATTAAGGTGAATCATGCCAGTTAATTCGATATTTGGAGTGTTTGCAAAATCTCCAATCAAACCGATCCAATTACACATGGACAAAGTTGCGACTTGTAGCGAATTGCTACTTCCATTTTTTGAAGCATGTTCAAAAAATGATTGGGTAGAAGCAGGAGTTGTGAGAAAGCAAATATCTCAATATGAGAAACAAGCCGATGAGCTGAAACGTGAATTACGTTTGACGCTGCCAAAGGGTTTGTTTATGCCTATTGACCGCGCTGATTTATTAGAGCTAGTTAATCGCCAAGATAAAATTGCCAATACAGCAAAAGACATTGCTGGGCGTACTTTTGGGCGCCAATTACAGATCCCTAGTGAAATCTTCGTTGATTTTATGGCCTATGTACAACGCAGCCTAGATGCGATACAGCAAGCAAAAAATGCGATTAATGGGCTAGATGAATTACTTGAAGCGGGCTTTAAAGGTCGTGAAGTGGATATCGTCACTAAAATGATAGAAGTACTTGAAACGATTGAAGATGATACAGATTCATTGCAAATTAAACTTCGTCGTAACTTATTAGCCATTGAAGATAATTACAAACCTGTAGATGTCATGTTTTTATATAAAATTCTCGAATGGGTAGGTAGTCTTGCCGATCACTCAGAATTAATCGGCACCCAGTTAGAACTTATTCTAGCTAGATCGTAGCTCTAAGGACTTTTTATGGAAATTTTAAACACATACGGCAGCATGTTAGTTATATTTGCTGGTGCGGTAGGCTTTTTAATGGCTTGGGGCATCGGGGCAAATGATGTTGCTAATGCAATGGGTACCTCTGTTGGTTCAAAAGCGCTAACCATTAAACAAGCAATAATCATTGCAATGATTTTTGAATTTGCTGGTGCTTACCTAGCAGGCGGAGAAGTAACCTCGACAATCCGTAAAGGGATCATTGATGTCGCTTACTTTATTGACCAACCCGAGTTGCTCGTATTTGGTATGACAGCTGCGCTATTAGCCGCAGGTTTATGGCTAATTATAGCTTCTTACTTCGGCTGGCCAGTATCAACAACGCACTCTATCGTTGGTGCTATTGTTGGCTTTTCTGCTGTTGGTGTCGGTGTTGATAGTGTAACTTGGAGCAAAGTGGTCGGTATTATCGGTAGTTGGATAATCACTCCGCTGATTTCAGGGATTATTGCTTATTTCATTTTTATGAGTTCGCAAAAGCTAATATTTAATACCAAAGATCCTATTGCTAATGCAAAACGTTTTGTTCCTTTTTATATGTTTTTGGCTGGTTTTATCCTGTCATTAGTGACGATTACCAAAGGCCTTAAACATGTTGGGTTACATGTTAGTATTATCGAAGCAATAGTTTCTGCAGTGATCATTGGTTTGCTAGTGGCAATAACTGGTAAATTCTTTGTTAATCGCGTTAAAATTGATCCACAAGCTGATAAACGTATGCACTTTGCTAATGTTGAAAAAATATTTGCGGTATTGATGATTGTAACGGCATGTGCAATGGCATTTGCACATGGTTCAAATGATGTTGCAAATGCTATTGGACCTCTTGCAGCGGTAGTAAGTATCGTTGAACATAATGGTCAAATTGCAGCAAAAGCAGAGCTTGCATGGTGGATTTTACCACTAGGTGGTGTTGGTATTGTACTGGGCCTTGCTATCTTTGGTAAGCGCGTGATGGCGACCATAGGCAATGGTATTACACATTTAACACCTAGCCGAGGTTTTGCCGCAGAATTAGCTGCTGCCTCAACGGTTGTAATTGCATCGGGTACCGGTTTACCTATTTCTACTACGCAAACTTTGGTTGGTGCAGTATTGGGTGTAGGTATGGCACGTGGTATCGCGGCATTAAACTTAGGCGTTGTTCGTAATATTGTTATCTCTTGGATAGTGACATTACCTATCGGCGCTGGTTTATCAATTATATTTTTCTACATCTTAAAGAGTATTTTTTCTTAATCGCTGCTCATTAAGTCATGTATTGATCGAAAAAAGAGAGCTTAGGCTCTCTTTTTACTTTTACTGAGCTTTAATAACTTTTAGAATGACCATTCAATTTATTTGCTAAAAAGGTATTTCTTTTGAAATCAATTAAGTTTTTCTTATGTTTGCTGTTCTCTTCAAGCAGTTTTGCAGCCACACAATATGTCAGTGATAATCTTTCAATTTATATGCATTCAGGTCCTAGTCTTGAGTACCGCATTATTGGTACGATCGAAGTCGGCACAGCGGTCAGCACTTTAAAATACAATAGCAAAACAAAATTCATGCAAGTCAGATCTTCGACTGGCAGAGTGGGGTGGGTAAAATCAGGTGAGATTCAAGAGCAACCTCCAGCAAAATCCTTATTACCTGAGCTACAAAAGAAGTATCAAGAAAGCCAAGACAAGTTAAAAACAATTAACGATGATAATAAACAAGCATTAACAGAAAGTGAGCAAGCTATTATCGATAAAGATAGTTTAATCGCTCAGCTTGATAGTGAAAAAAGAGCATTACGCGATACCATTGCTGATCTAGAAGAACGTAATATGGAATTAGATTTATTACAATCGACTAAAGATGAGCGCATTAAGATGGAATGGTTAATGTACGGCGGTAGTGTTTTATTCTTTGGTTTATTAATTGGCTTAATTATTCCGTTTTTACCACGCCGTAAAAAACGTACTGATAATTGGTAATTCATAACTAGAATCGATAGCAGCTAATCATCACGCTTACTCTTAAAGGCATAAAGAGTAAGCGTTTTGCAACTAACAAGTCATATCATAAAAACTAAAAGGTGTTTAAAAGTCACTAAATTGCTTATTAAACTCTTTTTATTTTTTTATACCTAGTTTATTTATTATGCGGCCAATAGTACGCATGAGAAACCAACCTATTTAACCTTTCCAATCCTTTAATGACTCTAGAGTAAAACGCTGTTTTCCTAAACGAAAGACACTCTGTTGAGGCATTATTTCTACCAGTTCAACCGCTCCAACATAATCACCCACTCGCATATCCACACCATTTATACGGATCCAACGATCATTGGCTTTAGTGGAATAAACATGGGAGTCATAACTCATCACAGGGACTTGATATTGGAACTGTGCGGACATTTGTGAAATATCTGACTCAACAACAGGTTGGTCATTGGCAACTTGGTTCGGTATTGATTGCTGTCCTTGCTCAAGTTCAACAGCTAACGCAAAACGTTGCTGTAAATCACTTGGTACATCGGCTAGTGCAAGGCTATTTGTAACGTCATCACTTGTTGCAGCAAGCTCTAATTTCTCATTCTGTGTGTTTTTTTCTGCAGATATAAAAGTTTCCGTACTCGTCACTGGTACTTTTTTCTGTAACTTTGGTAAAGGTTTAGTTTTGAAATCGATTTCACTAACCGTATTAACAGGCTCTTTTACCTGCTGTGGCTGTTGTAATATTACAGGTGCAACTTGAAGACTAGTTGTTTGTGTAGGAGTTGCGGTCATGGTTACATTATTAGCATTTTCTATCACACGCTCTAGCGGTTTAAATAATAAGTATAAAACCAGTCCTAATAACAAGGCGATCACTAATAAAGCAGCAGCCACGACTAATTTCCAATTCTTATCCGTTGATTTATCTATCAGTAGCGTCTGGGGATGGTGCTTATTTTTTTCTAAAGCTTTTAATATCGTAGACATAATGATCCTATAACAACGATGGAATATTAGGTTCTGATTGTTGCACTAAGAACATCAAGGTGCGTCGCCCTACAATGCCGTCAGCAACTAACCCATTATCTTTTTGAAATTCAATTACTTGCTCCTTAAGCTTCCAATCAAAGCGCTGTTTATTAGCCACTGTCAGACCAGATAAATTATTTAATTGCGTGCTTAACCAAACAACTCGTTGACTTTTTTCACCAAACTTTAATGGCTTACTAATATCAAAGGGTGTTCTCCATAATAAAGTCAGGCCGCCATTCCAATACTCTTCTAACCATGCTTCGGATACGGATATTTTTTGCTTACCTATTAATACTTCATATTGCGCTTGATCTTGTTGCTGGGTTTTATAAAGCACCGCATATACAATATCTTGATCGCTAGCTAACTTAATTACAGCAGGATAATTTAACTGCTGTAGTTTTTGTAACGAAGTATTATCAGAAAAGCATAACAATGAAGCAACTTCTCCCTGTTCACAGCTTGCATCGGCTAAATCAACTTGATAACCCCAAACCGCATATAGGGTTTGCAGCGCATTTGCAAAATAACCTTGGCTTAAGTCTAATTCAGGATAACTATCGAACCAAGTGAAAGTATCAGTTTCTGAGTTGAGGTTATCTGTGGTTGAAGATTGCAAGGGACTAACTTCTGAGTCTGTTTGCAACGGCTCTACTTTAACTTCTGCTACTTGCATTGATGTTGATGGCGATGTAGGTGTAGATGAGTCAGAAAAACCGAGCTCACTAAGGGTTTCGATAGCTTGTTGAGGTTGATTAAAATGATGATATATTTTAGGTGCTTGCCAGATCGTGAACCCCGTTAATACTAATAATAAAACAAAGCGCCAGAACAGCTTCACGGATTCAGTTGCATGACCATCATCTAGACTTAAATCAATTTCTTTTACCGCTAAATCGATCATTTTAGCCGTTACTTTAGGCGAACTTTGGCTATATGCACAGAGCATACTGCGATCACAAATAAGATTAATTAATCGTGGAATGCCTCGGCTATATTTAAATATACGCTTTAGTAATGGTGTTTCAAAAATAGGATAGCTTGCCCCCGCTACATTGAGGCGATGCTGTATATAATATTCACTTTCTTGCAAAGTCAGTGGCAACAAATGATAACGTGCAGTAATGCGTTGTGCTAATTGGCGCAATTGATTTTCTTTCAGTTTTTGTTGTAACTCCGTCTGTCCAATCAAAATAACTTGTAATGGTTTTTTATTGTTTGACTCAATATTAGTTAACAACCTTAATTGCTCTAGCACTGAGAAGCTCAAATGTTGTGCTTCATCAATCAACACAATTGCACTGCGTCCTTTCTCTAAATTGTGCAACATCCAACTACTGATCGCATCAAATAACGTTTTTAAGCTCGCTCTACTCTGTTCATATTCAATATTAAGTTGATCACAAATAGTAGCTAATAACTCAACTTCTGTTTGAGCAGGGTTCAGGATGAAAGCGATATCCGTTTGTGCAGGCATATCCTCTAATAGTGCTCGGCATACCGTGGTTTTACCTGTACCGACTTCTCCTGTTAATAAAACAAAACCACCATTGCCCTGTAAGCCATACATTAAGTGTGCAAGCGCTTCTTTATGGCGATCACTCAAAAATAAAAAGTCGGGATCCGGAGAAATTGAAAATGGTTGTTCTTTTAACGAAAAAAATTCTTGATACATTTTAAACCTTAAACAATGTGTTGAGCCCTATTGACGCAAGATCAGAGAGCTAGCTTGTCTTAATGAATATCATAAACGTTTTATAAAGCCATTACTGCTTCGACATTACTCAAGCTTAACAAGAGTTATATACCCGTTACCAATCGAGATGCTTTATTCAGCGAGATACCTGCTATTATTTTAGAAAGATGGTGACAAGCTTCTGCATCTTCAGATAGTTTCAGTATAATAACCAAATAATTCATTAAGGGGGAAACTATGCGTGTATTTTTAGTTGGCGGCGCAGTTAGAGATCAACTATTAGGGCTCGAAGTTAAAGACCGTGACTTCGTGGTAATTAATAGTACCCCAGAGCACATGCTAGCACAGGGTTTCAATCAAGTAGGTAAAGACTTCCCAGTATTTTTACATCCTAAAACAGGAGAAGAATATGCACTGGCAAGAACAGAGCGCAAGCAAGGGATTGGTTATACGGGTTTTAGTTGTTACGCAGGTCAAGATGTCAGTTTAAAAGATGATCTCGCACGACGCGATCTCACGATCAATGCAATAGCCCAATCTACAGATCAACAATTAATTGACCCCTATGGTGGACAACAAGATTTAGAGAGAAAAATATTACGTCATATCAGTCCTGCATTTAGTGAAGATCCCTTAAGAGTATTGCGGGTGGCTCGCTTCGCAGCACGTTTCGCTAAACTCGGTTTTAGTATCGCAGAAGAAACACAACAATTAATGGCAAATATTGCTGAAGGTGGTGAGCTACAGAGCTTAAGCCCAGAGCGAATTTGGACCGAAACAGAAAAAGCCTTACAAACCGATAGCCCACAAACATATTTTCAAGTGTTACGAGACTGTGGTGGTTTAGCGGCACTATTTCCTGAAGTTGATAACTTATATGGCGTCCCCGCTCCTAAACGCTGGCATCCAGAGATAGATACCGGAATTCATACCTTAATGGTGGTCGAGCAAGCGGCTCTACTCTCTGATTCTGTTGCCTTTCGGTTTGCTTGTTTAGTGCATGATTTAGGTAAAGCGTTAACTCCCAAGAGTGAATGGCCAAGTCATAAAGGTCATGGTATGAAAGGCTTATCAGTGATCAAAAAATTCTGTAAGCGCTTAAAGGTACCTAATGATTGTCGAGATTTGGCACTGTTAGTTAGCGAACACCACACCAATATCCACAGTGCTTTTGAATTAAGAGCAAGCACTATGGTTGGGATCATGGATAAATGTGATGCATGGCGTAAACCAGAACGATTCCAACAAATGTTACAATGTTGTGTTGCAGACTCAAAAGGACGCACCGGTTTTGAGCTATTACCTTATCCGACAGCCGATTATATGTGGCAAGCATTTCAACAAGCTCTAAAGGTTGATATCCAAGAGATCATCAAAGAAGGGTTTCAAGGCGTTGAAATCAGACACAAACTAAATGAACAGCGTATTCAGCAAGTACAAGCGTTCAAAGAGCAGCACTCACGTTAATTAAACCCGACTAAAGAACAGATAACGCAGTCTTTAGTCGGGGTTTAGTAAAAGTAAAAAGTTACCAAAAGTCGGCCTTTATTAAAAATCACGCTAATACATAAAATAAAGCAGCGCCTAATAATAAACGATAGATAACAAAAGGTAGCATACCGACCTTGTTCAGTAGTATTAAGAAAACATGAATGCATAAAATAGCACTAATAAATGATACACCTGCACCTAATAGTAGTGATGGCCAATCTACGTATTCATCGGATAAAATAAATTTTAATAAATCATAACCCGATGCCATAGAAATGATTGGAATTGACATTAAAAATGAAAAACGAGCCGCTGCATTACGTGTTAAACCTAACATCAAGCCAGCCGTAATAGTAATGCCTGAACGAGATGTACCAGGGATAAGTGCTAATGCTTGCGCAAAACCTAGAAAAATAGCCCCTTTTAATCCCGTTTGATATTCAGTTTTAACTTGTTTCGCTTTACTATCTGCCCACCACAGTAATAAACCGAATAAAATAGTGGTGACCGCTATCACGTAACCGCTACGCAAATACATTTCCACATAATCTTTGCCTAAAAAACCTATTACAGCAGCAGGAATGGTGGCAAGAATAATCCACCATGCTAACTTACTGTCTTGGCTATGATTTTTATTTTTAACTGAATCAACCCAAGCCACGGACATATTAGTCACTTCACGATAAAAATAGATAAGAACTGCCGCTAATGTGCCGATGTTTAATACTAAATCAAAGGCTAAGCCTTGATCTTGCCAGCCAAATAATACCGAAGGTAAAATTAAATGTGCTGAGCTAGAAATAGGTAAAAACTCAGTTAAACCTTGTATTAAGGCTAAGACTACAACTTCTAAAATACTCATTATGTTCTCATTTATTAAAATAGTGATGGTGCTATTAATCGAAAATAGGCGTGGTTACTTCCCATAATTTTTGTTTGTTTTTAGGGTACTGTGACCACAGCTGCTGATAGCTGATAGTCAATATAGGATGCTTTAAAGTAGGTGCTAGTTCAGCTAATGGCTGTAATACAAAGGCATTTTTAGTGATTTCAGCACGTGGGAGATCATTATTTGAGTCAACTTTTTGATCATATAATAATAAATCCAGATCTAAAGTTCTCGGTGCATATTTAATGGCTTTTTCTGGGCGTCCTAATTGCACTTCTATCCGTTTAAGAATTGTTATCACTTCTTTGACGGATAAATCGCTATTAAATTCAGCCACTAAATTATAAAAATTGCCACCGTCAAAGCCCACAGCTTCACTTTCATAAACAGTAGATAATTGCAGGTCTGAAAAATAGGTTTTTAATATTAAAACACCTTCACGAATATTTTCACCACGGTTGATGCTTGAACCAATGCCAATAAAAATATGTGCCACTACTTACTGCCGCGTTCTATTTGCACACCTAAGCTTTGAGCATTAGCTAACGCACCAGGTTTATGCAACGTTAACTTAATCCATGGCACTGGAAATGATTGCATAATTAATGCCGCAACACGTTCAGCCATTGTTTCAATTAATTCAAACTGATTTTGCTGAGCAAACTGGGACACACATTCAGAGACACTGAAATAGTTCAGAGCAAGGTTGATATCGTCACTATCGGCAGCAGGACGGTTGTCAAAAGCCATTTCTAAATCAAAATACAGCTTTTGTTGTACTGACTTTTCCCAGCCATATACCCCAATCGTACTAATTACTTGTAGCTGTTTAATAAAAACAATATCCATTTTAAACCCCGTGATGTGTCTGTTTTTTAATCGCTGATGCTTTTTTTTATATCCCTTAACGCGTAAACTCGACACGTTAAATTAAATATTATAATAAGATACTCAAATTTTTATCTTGGTGTCTATTATAATGCGCCACATTTTACCTGATTGGGATTAAATAAGTACCATGATTATACTGGCTACACTTATTTTTAGCATATCTGCTTATTTTATTGGCGGGTTAAATGGCGCAATTTTATTATGTAAAATAAAAGGTTGGCCAGATCCTCGCTCACAGGGCTCGAAAAATCCTGGAGCAACTAATATCCTTCGCCTTCACAGTGCGCAAGCTGCCAGTTTAGTGTTCATTTTCGATCTTTTGAAAGGTGCTTTTCCTGTTTATTTTGCTTATTATCTGGGTATCCCACCTTTTGCTATCGGTTTTATTGGTATTGCGACTTGTTTAGGACATATTTTTCCACCTTATTTTGATTTTAAAGGGGGAAAAGGTGTAGCAACAGGATTAGGCATATTATTACCCTTAGGCATGGACATGACCGGATTAACACTAATTACTTGGCTAATAGTCGTTGCTCTCAGTGGCTACGCATCATTAGCGGCAATCATCACTGCTATTGCTGCTCCTGTCTTTGTCAATTATATTAAACCGGAGTTCACATTACCTGTTCTAATGTTGTCGTGTTTAATTATTGTTAGTCATATCAGTAATATTCGACGGCTACTGACCGGTAATGAAAAGAAAATAGTGAACTGGAAACAATAATATCCATAAAGAGATTGGTAGTTAATGGCAATCTCGTTATAATTAATACTTTAACAACAAGCTAACTTGAATATTAGTTTTTATTAACATTTACAGGAGTTCACGTGATCCTTATTAAACGTCTTAGCCTATTTATTGCTCTTTCATTGAGCCTATTTAGTGCACCAAGCTTTACACAAGATCTATCTGAAGAAGCGATTGCAAATCGTGTCGCCCCGATTGGTGACGTTTATATTGATGGTGAAATTGAAACTGCAAGTGCAGGGAACGATTCAAGTGAACCAGCAGGCCCTCGATCAGGTGAGAAAATTTACAATACATACTGTGTAGCATGTCATGCTACTGGTGCCGCTGGCGCACCTATCAAAGGTAACGCTGATGCATGGCAGCCTCGTGTTGCACAGGGTGAAGAAACTTTAATTACCCATGCAATACAAGGGTTTAATGCGATGCCTGCTCGAGGCACTTGTAGCGACTGTAGCGATGATGAAATCGCTTCAACAGTTAAGTTTTTAATTAAAGATTTATATTAATCAACTAATTAAACTGCTCCTTCAATAAAAAAGCGAATTGATATTCGCTTTTTTTGTTTTTATTTTATGAAAAGGAAATAGATTATGCGTTTATTGCACACTATGTTGCGTGTAGGTGATTTACAAAAGTCATTGGATTTCTATCAACAAGTATTGGATATGAAATTATTACGCCAATCCGAAAATGCTGAGTATAAATACACTCTTGCTTTCTTAGGTTACGGTGATGAGCTTAATACAACGGTTATCGAACTAACTTATAACTGGGGAACAGAGAGCTATGACTTAGGCAATGCTTACGGTCATATTGCTATCGAAACGGATGATATTTACCAAACTTGTGAAAAAATAAAACGTTTAGGTGGTGTGATAACTCGTGAGCCTGGCCCAGTGAAAGGTGGTACAACAGTGATTGCATTCGTGAAAGACCCGGACGGTTATATGATTGAATTGATCAATAAAAAAGATGCAGGTAAAGGTTTGGGTGAATCCTCACTTTAAATTGCCATTTTTGACTAATTGAAAGCAAAAAGGCTGATTTTTAAATCAGCCTTTTATAACTATTAGCATTCAAGATATAAGCATTAGTCACTTATTTTGGTAAGAAACCCACTTTGTCATAAACTTTTGCAAGTGTTTCTGCGGCACGTTGACGTGCTTTTTCAGCGCCTACTCTTGCCATTGCTTGTAATGCCTGTTCATCTGCACGTAATGCTTTAAAACGTGATTGAATTGGCTCAAGTAATGTCACAACAGCATCCGCGGTATCAGATTTTAAATGCCCATACATTTTATCTTCATACTCCGGGATCAAGCTTTCTATACTTTTACCCGTAGAACATGACAGTAAGGTCAGTAGGTTAGACACGCCAGGTTTTTCAACTGTATCGAAATAGATACGTGCTTTTTCATCTGAGTCTGTTGCTGCACTTTTTATTTTTTTCATGATCTTTTTAGGATCTTCTAATAATGCAATAAAGTTCTTTTCATTATCATCGGACTTAGACATTTTTTTAGTCGGTTCTTGTAAACTCATAATGCGCGCTCCATGCTCTGGAATCGCAGGTTCAGGCACAACAAACGTATCGCCATAGGCATTATTAAAGCGGGAAGCAATATCTCGCGCTAGCTCAAGGTGTTGTTTTTGATCACTGCCTACAGGTACACTTTGTGGACCATATAAAAGAATATCCGCAGCCATTAATACAGGATAAGAGAATAATCCGGCAGTAATATTACTAACATTTCGCTGTGATTTTTCTTTGAATTGCGTCATGCGATTCAATTCACCCATTTGCGTATAGCAATTCAAAATCCATGCAAGCTCTGCATGCTCAGGGACTTGTGACTGAATAAACATAGTGCTTCTTTGTGGATCAATGCCCACTGCTTGGTACATTGCTAATCCATCATAGATAGCACTACGCAATGCTTTAGGGTCTTGACGTACAGTGATAGCATGCAAATCAACAAGGCAAAATAAGCAATCATGAGTTTCTTGCATAGCAACCCATTGACGTAGAGCGCCCATATAGTTGCCAATAGTTAAGCCACCTGAAGGCTGACAGCCACTTAATACAACTGGTTTAGTCATCTTTAATTTCCTTCATTACGTTTATAGTAATGTTAATAATTCATCGAAATGATTAATAATATAATCAGGGTTAATATCTGCGATGGGTTCACCATAGTTATAACCGTATGTTAGTGCGATTGTTTTTATCTTTGCATTCTGCCCAGCTAAAATATCATTACGTGAATCACCCACCATCACCGCTTGAGATAATGGTACATTAAAATATTCACAGGCATGGATTACTTGCATTGGGTCAGGTTTGTTTTTACTTAAGGTATCACCACCCAGTAGTAAATCAAAGCAACGATTAATCCCAAAGTAAGCCAGTAATTTAGGTAAAAATTGCTCCGCTTTGTTAGTGATTAACGCAATTTTGTAGCCTTTATCTTGGAGTGAAAATAAAGTGCTTCGAACCGCAGGATATAACCCAGATTCGGTATTTAAAAATTGCTGGTAATACTCTTCAAAAATAGACACTGCTTGGGTTAATTCAGCTTCAGAGCTTGCTTTACCTTGTACATGCAGCAAGCTACGCTCAACCATTTTAGGAATGCCATCACCAACCCACGTTTTAACCAATAGATCATTAACGTGAGGTAAAGCTAAGTCATCTAACATTGCATTTAATGCTAAACGTAAATCTGGCACACTGTTCACGAGAGTGCCATCAAGATCAAAGCAAATTATTTTAATATCAGTTAATTGAGACATAATAAAATTTCACTATTTTGCTTGTGCTAATTGCTCACGCATTTCGTCAATCACAGCTTTATAATCAGATTGGTTAAAAATAGCTGAACCGGCAACAAACATATCAGCACCCGCTTCTGCGATCTCTTTAATATTGTCAGTTTTAACACCACCATCCACTTGTAAGCGAATATCGCGTCCACTTTGATCGATCAATTTTCGTACTTGACGTAATTTTTCAAGTGTATGGGGAATAAATGATTGTCCGCCAAAACCAGGGTTTACAGACATTAATAACACTACGTCTAATTTATCCATAACATGTGTTAATTCTTCTAAAGAGGTTGCAGGGTTTAATACTAACCCAGCTTTACAACCGTAAGATTTGATAAGTTGTAATGAGCGATCCACATGTTTTGATGCTTCAGGATGGAAAGTGATAATAGAGGCACCCGCTTCAGCAAACTGAACAATCATACTGTCTACTGGTTCAACCATTAGATGAACATCGATAGGTGCTGTGATCCCAAAATCACGTAATGCTTTACATACCATTGGACCGATCGTTAAGTTGGGTACGTAATGGTTGTCCATTACGTCAAAATGCACAACATCTGCACCATCATCAAGTACTTTTTGAACGTCATCACCTAAACGCGCAAAGTCTGCAGATAAAATTGAAGGTGCAATTAAATAATCAGTCATGGTAGTGCTTCCCTAAATAGAAATGAGCTAAATAATGAGTGCATTATTCTACCTAAGGCGGCTCTAACACACTAATTTTTATTTGCTATGTGGCGACTAAATAAGTTATTTTTGAAGTTTGTCCCTAGGATCCATTTTTAGCGGGGAAAAAGGCAAATAACTCTGCAACAGGTTTACGATCTGTAGACTTACTACTGATCGTTCGCGATACAAAAATTTTGTCACAATCAGCCTCTCTGTATAACTCTTGCGTTAACGTCGTATCATGATTACTCAATAATACTGCCGCTTTACTTTCCCGCGCCAATTTTGCTAGTTGAGCTTGATCATCTAAGCTAAAACCTTGCGTTGCATAACTAGTAAAAGAGGCACTTTTACTTAAAGGTACATAGGGAGGATCACAGTACAGCACGTCGCTATCACGTAAATACAAAAAGAGTTTTTGGTAGGGTTTACAGGTAAACGTAGCTTTTTTTGCTTTTTCAGAAAAAAATAATAACTCCGCCTCTGGAAAATAAGGTTGTTTATAACGTCCAAAAGGTACATTAAAACCACCGCTTTTATTATAACGGCATAAGCCATTGTAACCATGACGATTCATGTATAAGAATAATAATGAACGTAGATATACATCCTGACTGCAATTAAATTTATTTCGTAATTCATAATACACAGCCTCTTGATTATATTCAGGCTGAAAATAGACTTTTGCATCACGAATAAACTGCTTAGGTTTACGCTTAATAATCTTATACATTTCAATGAGATCAGGATTGATATCATTGAGTATATACTCATCATAATCACTGTTTAAAAACACAGAACCTGCACCAACAAAAGGCTCAATTAGGCGCTTTGCTGCAGGTAAGCGAGCATTAATTTGCTCCGTTAATGTGTATTTGCCACCAGCCCACTTTAAAAAAGCTCTATTTTTTTTATTCATTATTTAACCGCAAATCATTGTGTACTACTTGCCATTTTTTAACCCAAGAAGGCATGTTTCTAAATGCATTGGGTAAGTTTTTAGCCGCTAATTGGGCAGACTTTACTGAGTCATAATCACCATAAATAATGACATACCAAGGTTTCGCCTGACGAACTGTCTGATAGATATATATATTTTCCAACGATGAACGATATTGGTTTTGAAATTCAATTAAATATTCACGAGAAGCCATACCTGATAGTTGTAACGTGTAATGACTAGCATCCTTTGCAAACAGAGTCTCTGAGTCGGTAAACAAGCTCTCTTGCTTAACACTTGTGCTGATATTATTGACTGGTTGTACCGCGGTTTCTGCTGCAGCGGTACTTATATTCACAGGTAATTGCTCTGCGATACTTAACGGAAGTGCTTTATTCTCAAGCTCATTGTCGTTGACTAAACCTTCGCTGCTAGCGTCTGTAACTGTTTCAATAGTATCTTGTTTATCTAATACTGTTTCTTGTGCCGTAGTTGCAGTTTGCTCACTGTTTAACAGAGCCTTGGAGTCATTTAGATTATCTGTAATTGTTTCATTTTCAACTAGATTATTTTCGTTATCAACCGGAAGCCTTAACAATAAGGGAACTTGTTGTTCATTCTCTGTTTGATTAACTTTACCGGTAGATGCTTCAACGCTAGTTTCAGTGGTAATTGAGGGAGCAGTTAAAGGAGTAGATGAATCATCCTCAAGCAATACTTGTTCATTTACATCGGCATCTTTTGCTTCAATCGCAACGGACAATTCTAATAGTTGTTGTCCAGAAATCACCACTCGCTTCTCTGTTGCATCAGATAAACCCACCTGGCTTTGGTTGTCGATAACATCAAGATCGAGATCTGCCCATGAAGCCGCTAGTTTTTCTGGTCCTTCATTTAGCGGTGCTTGAGTATCTGCAGCAGCAGTTTTTGAGTCTTCACTGTCTTCCTCGTTATCCTCTACAGCATTTACTTCAGAGCTATTGTGCTCTTCGGGCATTCCTTCTACTTCCTTAATTTCTTCTAAGGCAATATAAGTGCTATCAATTGGCGCCTGTGCATTTTCAGCTTCCGAGAGTGATTTGTTGGGAATAAATTTTGGGTATAAGTAAACTGCAATAGCACTCACAATAGCGACTAAAAAAAGCATCAAGGCAATAGCAGGTAATCGTGTTTGAACCCATGAAGTAGTAATAGGCTTTAACAACCCTTGGCTTAAATCATCAGCTAGTTTAATTATTTTTTGTGGATTGCCATTACATAACCTAAGTTGTTGATTTAGTGCGTCTTGATGTTGAAGTTTTGCATGGTAGTCGACTTGTTGAAAGTTATGTTGTAATAATGCATTCGCCTCCTGTGTGTTAAGCACTGGCAGCGTTAATTCAACGTGGTTTAAAAAGTCTTTGGTTCGACTGGCTAGATGTGTATCTATATAGTCTAAATACTGCTCTGTAGCTGCTTGTTCAGTAAGTAACAGGACATTAAGTGTATTGTCTTGGGCAAGGCTGTTATCTGAAAATAGCTCGCATAATTCGGCGATAAAGTCAGTAGGTAAATGATCTGCATTATCAATAATAATGAGTCTATTAAGGGACCGGTTTTCAGCCTGTTGTAAACGTAAAATACTATCCAACAACTTATCTTCTGCATTGAATAATGCTTTATCAAATAATTGAGAAATTATTTGCTGACGCAATTTAGCAGCTGTTGGCTCATTAACCAATGAAACATAAACCTGTTTTAAATCAGTAGGTAATGTATTGGATAAGTTTTCTGTCAGTGTGCTTTTCCCGGCGCCAGCTTCGCCAGACACAAAGATAAGAGAAGAAGATAAGTAAATCAGATGTTGCAGCCTTTCTATCAGCTGCAACTGAGAAGGGAGCGAAATTAATGTCCTTTCGACCATGATTGATTATGATTCTATAACGTCACGAAGAACAACATCACTCACATTATCAAATAATGCACTAGTACCGATTGATGTCGGCAGAACTAAACGTAATTGCCCGTTAAGGACTTTTTTATCCAGTTGCATATGCTCTGCAAAATGTTGGTATTGCATTTCAGGTGGTGCGGCTAATGGTAAATCAAAGGCTTCAATAAGATCAATGATTTGCTCTACTTCTGTATGTTCGATTAAGCCTAAAACATAAGAAGTTTCCGCAGCTAACACCATTCCCACAGCAACAGCTTCACCATGTAACCAGTTGCCATAACCTTGCTCAGCTTCAATGGCATGACCAAAAGTATGGCCAAGATTTAATAGCGCTCGTATACCGTGTTCTTTTTCATCTAAGGCCACTACTTCTGCTTTAATCGCACAACAACGTTTAATCATATAAGTGATGGCTGTTGCATCAAGTGACTTAATCGCTTCAATATTGTTTTCTAACCAAATAAAGAAGTCTTGATCGTAAATAATGCCATATTTAATCACTTCGGCCATGCCCGCCGCAAACTCACGTGCAGGTAGTGTTTTTAAACATTCAATATCAATGACAACAGCTTGTGGTTGATAGAAAGCCCCAATCATGTTTTTACCTAGAGGATGATTAACAGCTGTTTTACCGCCCACAGATGAATCAACTTGTGATAACAAAGTGGTTGGAATTTGTATAAAAGCAATACCACGCTGATAACATGCAGCAGCAAAACCTGCCATATCTCCAATAACACCGCCACCTAATGCAACAATAGTAGTATCTCGAGCATGTTTTTTTGCTAACAGCTCACTTAATATCGTCTCAAATGTGCTCAGATTTTTATATTGCTCGCCATCAGGTAAAATGACTTCATCTATTTGATAATCTTTTAATGTGTTTTTACACGCTTCTAAATAAAGCGGAGCAACCACATCATTAGTCACAATCATGACCTTTTTACCGCTAATAGCACTACTAAACAATGAAGTATCAGCTAATAAGTCTGGTCCAATAGAGATAGGGTAACTACGATCACCTAGATCAACGAGTAATTTTTCCATTAAAAATCCAATAAAGCGATGATTTGACTTGCAACAACTTTTGCACTTTGCTCGTCAGTTTCGATAACATAATCTGCAGCTTCTTCATACAGTGTGTTGCGATTTTCTGCCAATGTTTCCAGTACTGATTGAGGATCATCTGTTTGTAAAAGAGGTCTACGTTTATCTTTTAACGTTCTTGCTAACTGTTTTTGCACGCTTGTTTTTAAATAAACGACAATGCCACGAGCAGATAGGTGAGTTCTGTTTTCTTGACGAATAACCGCTCCACCGCCTGTCGCTAAAACAATGCCATGCTTTTTAGTTAGTTCATCTAACATTTCTTGCTCGCGGTTTCTAAAACCTTCTTCACCTTCCACGTCAAATACCCAGGCAATATCTGCGCCGGTTTTACGTTCAATTTCACTATCTGAATCAAGAAAGTCTAAGTGCAGCATTTGTGCTAGTTGACGGCCAATTGTGCTTTTACCAGCCCCCATTGGGCCAATTAGAAATATATTACGCTGTTCTGCCATGTTGAATGTTTACTCAAGTGGTTGATTACTGGGAAGCCCCTTAAAAATTAAAGAGAAGTGCCTTATTATCGCAATTGTTAATAAGGTATTGCAAGCCATAAAAAAATAAGCCTGAAGATAAACCTCAGGCTGATAGTAAATATCGGTATCTAATTAATATTTTGTTTGCATGACAATACGCGGTGTAACAAAAATTAATAACTCAGCTTTCTTATTATCCTGGCTAGTGCTTCTAAAGAAATAACCTAAGTAAGGAATATCTCCTAAAAAAGGTACTTTCTTAGTCGAAGATGTAACTTCTTGCTGGTAAATACCGCCCAATACTAAGGTTTCCCCATTATCAACTAATACCTGAGTTGCAATTTCTTGTGTGTTGATTGAAACGACTTCACCTGTACCCGTAGAGATAGTGTCCCCAACAGAGTCTTGAGTGATCACCAAATCCAAGATGAGTTTATTATCGGGTGTAATTTGTGGCGTCACTTCTAAGCTGAGTACCGCTTTTTTGAAGCTCACCGAGGTAGCGCCTGACGACGATGATTCCACATAAGGCACTTCGGTACCCTGTTCAATATAAGCCGTTTGTTGATTTAACGTGGTAATACGTGGACTAGCAATGATTTCCGCTTTATTTTCTTGCTCTAATGCTGATAGCTCTAAATCCAAAATATCGCCATTTGCAAACCTAGCGACTTGAAACGCAATAGAACCGGCAACCGATGCTGAAGGCAGATTAACGTTTAAACGATCATTAACATCACCCGTTGTGCCTCCTTCAATACCAGCAATAGTTCCTGAAGTAGATAGCGTAGTACTAGATGAAGGATCCGTTGCATTGCCTGAAACTCCCCATTGAATACCTAAATCTTCACCTACGGAATCACTCACGGTGACCATGCGCGCTTCGATAACAACTTGGCGCACAGCAATATCCAATACTTCAACCATTTCTTTGACTGAATCAATCACGGATGCAGTATCTTTAATTAATAACGTATTGGTACGTGCATCAATACTGACATTACCACGTTCAGAAAGCAGGCTTGCACTATTACCTGATAACATAGCTGCGATATCTGCTGCTTTTGCATAATTAATTTGAATAAATTCTGAATATAAAGGAGCTAAATCTTCTACTTGTTTATTAGTTTCTAGTTGTTCACGCTCTTTAGCGGCTAATTCAGTGGCAGGTGCGATCATCAGCACGTTACCGTCCATGCGTTTACCTAAACCTCTTACTTTTAAGATGATGTCTAAAGCTTGCTCCCAAGGAACGTCATCAAGACGTAATGTGATATTGCCGCTTACAGAGTCCGTGATCACTAAGTTAAGACCATTAAAGTCAGCAATCAACTGTAATACTGTACGTACAGGAATATCTTGGAAGTTAAGCGAAATAGCTTTTCCTTCGTAAACGGTTTCTTTTTTATCTTTTGGTTTTTCAGATACTTCAATCATAAATAATGTATCTAACTGATCGTAGCGGTAGTTGTACTCGTCTTTGATATTAAAAACAAACCGTGTTTTACCGTCTTCTCTGAAGGTTTCGACCTTCTCTACGATTGTAGAGAAATCAACCACATCCATTATGTATAATAATTCGTTAGGAATATAAGTACTTTGAAACTCTGCAATTAACTGTTGATCACGGCGTCTAATATCCACAGCAACACTTGAGTTATCTAAATAAACAAACAGTTTACCTTGACCTTCTGAACCACGTTTAAAATCGATATCTGAAATAGTGTTAACATAACCCTTAGGTTTCTCAACTGCTACTGTGGCTGACTTTTCTTTAGCAGATTTAGTGACAGTATTTTGCGAGGTTTGAACACCTGTATTTTGTAAAATCGCAGCAGCAATACTTGCTTCTGATTGCGTTGTGATCGATTTTTGTACCGCATCACCAAAACGAACCGTCAAATAATTCCCCTGTTGAAAAATACGATATGGTAATAATCCTTCAAGGTTAATCACTAAACGTAGGCCGCCTGAGGTTCGACTAGTTTCAACATCATTGATACCGTTTTTATTGATAGCGACAGGATTCTTCTCAAGCACTGAACTCGCATTTTTAATATCAATAACCAATTTATTTGGGCGATAATGAAGCTTATCTACGTAGTTATTAATCAACGCATTAAACCCAAATTTTAGTTCTAACCTGCCATCAGTCATCGGGTTGACATCAAGCTTATTAAGTTGTGGCTCGGCAGCCGCAATGGAAGACAACAAAAACAATGTAAGTCCAATACATGACAGCATTGTTTGTTTAATATTTCTAAATTTCATGATTTAAATTTCATCCCTGATTAAATTCATTCTGACTGTAAAGTAAGCTGAGTAATACGTTCTTGCCAACAACCGCTGCTATCTGATGCTAGCTCTAATAAATCAATTTGTGAGGAGGTCACTTTTAATACTTTCCCATGATTTAATCCTAAATAATATCCAGGTTTAACTCTATGTATTTCATTGCCTGAAACTTGTACCAATGCCCACAGTTGATCATTAATCTCTAAGGTCCCTCGCATTCTCATATTGCTAAGAGAGAACATTTCTAATGCCTCTTTCTTGCGCTCAAAGTTAGGTTGAGGACAACTTTTAGGTGTATTTCTGACTTCTGTAGCAACTTCTGCTTGAGGCTGAGAAAAAGGGCTTCTGGCTTCTTCCTGAGTGTAAGTCAGCGTATCAATTTTTTTCAACACTGGAATGTCATCATTTAGCGGATAGACTTTAGATTTGCTATCAGCAACAAACACCTCTAGATCATCGACCTGTACATCAACACAAGCAAACAAAGAAAAGCTCATTAATAAAGGTAATAATTTTTTCACTAAGGCTCCTCTTTATAACGATAGCTTTTAGCAACTATCTCTAACAGTAGAGTATTTTTATCATTATGTTTTAAACGCAAGTTATCCAATATCACAATACGAGGAAGTGCTGCAATATCCGCTGAAAATTTACCTAGTTGCTCATAAGTACCCACCACTTTAATACTAATCGGCACTTCTTCAGCAAGCTCTAATTGTTTTTTAACCCCCCAATTTAAACTATTAAATTGAAGACCATTATTGGAACCAATAAAGCTAATATCGTCTAACAGGCTTGCTAGTTCTTTTTTACTTGGTAGTTTATTAACTAAGCCATCTAATATCACTTCGATCTCTTTCATTTGTTCACGATAGGCTTCAAGATTTGAAGAAATAGCCGCTTTAACAGTAAATTCTTTTTTAAGGGCAATTTCTTTTGCTTCGACTCGCTCCAATTGTTTCAATTGATCATCAATAACATAGTAATAAAAACCACCTACAAACAAAATACAAACGATTAAAATGGTAATTGCTTTATGTAGATTAGGCCAACTGCCGATAGTTTCTAAATCCAACTCATTAATATTCATTATTTTAATCCTTTTTCAGGAAGAACAATAAAATTCATGGCAAACTTATAAAGCTTAATCGGTTTATCAGGACCACTAACAATAGAAGGCAATGATGCATCGCCTAACCAACCAGAATTATCAACATTTCGGACCATATTGCTAACTCGACCATTAGACTCAGTAAGACCTTTCACATCGATACGTCCATCTTTAAAGGTCACTGAATCAACATAAACACCCGCGGGAGTCACTACGGGCAAGGTATTAAAAAAACGCGTGATCAAATTACGACGCTCCTCCAATTCTTGAATCAAATTAATACGTCGCACTAATTCTGCTTTTTCTTTTTTAATGTTACGTATTTCTGCAATACGGCGATCTAAAATAATTGTCTGAGTTTGTAAAAATTGGTTACGTGAATTCTGTGCACCAATTAACTCATCAACATATATTTTACCTAAATAACATATACTTAATGTAACTAGACAACACATGCCTAGCAATACAAAGAAGGCTATTTTTTTCTTCCTTTTGTACTCTTCACGCCAGGGTAATAAGTTTATATTTGACACTATATAACTCCTCTTAATGCCAAACCTAGCGCCATCATATACTTACTACCTGATTGCGTTAATACTCCTTTATCAGCCTTGTTTTTGAATTCAAAACCTAGATAAGGATCTGCAACTTCAACTTCAATATCTAATTCAGCTCTTAACTGCTCCACTAACTCAGGCATTAACACACCTCCTCCAGTTAATATTAACTTAGTAATAGCAACGTTATTAGGAGAGTTAGTAAACATACGCAAATCAAAGCGAAGGTGATTGACCGTCATACTCACAAACGGAGCGATGACATCAGATTGGCAATCGACGGGTAAATCATTTTCTAATTTTGCTTTTTCTGCATCCTGAAATGAAAGTGTATAACGATCCGCAATCATTTGGGTACACACTGCACCACCATGATTTTTGTTACGAGTAAAAATAACATTACCTTGGTATAAAACACTCAACATCATTTGTGAGGTACCAATATCTACGACAGCAATACCATGATTATAATCTTCAGGAGTAAATACTAATTCAGAGGCTCGAGCAAGAGCATGGCTTGCCACATCAACAATAGTAGTAGTTAAGCCGCTTTCATCAACACACTGTGCCTGTGATAAAACACGCTCTTTTCGAGCTGCACTGACCAGAATATCATTTAAAGCACTATCCGCTTCATTAGGTCCCATTATTTCAAAATCTATAAATATTTCATCTAATGGGAAAGGAATAATGGTTTCTGCTTCTAATTCAATACGCGCTTCTAAATCTAATTCATTTAAATCGGAACTCATGGTTATAACTTTTGTCATAACATCTGCGCCCATTACTGCAATGGCTGCATTTTTATAATTACTAGGAAAGGATTTTCTTAAACGTTTAATGATTAAGGTTACTTTATCAATATCTTCTAAGCGGTTATCAACAATCAATCCTTTTGGGACAGAAGCTTCTGCGGCACCATCAATTTGATAGGTTCCTTGCCCCTTAGAGAGTGCGATAGCTTTGATTGAATGTGAGCCAAAATCAATGCCAATGACACCGCTAGGACCTAGTCTTTTAAATCCAGAGAACATAACTTCCTTGCTGCAGTAAGTGCTAATAAAATAGTTAATTGAAATAAAATATGAGCTTGAGTCTCAATTAGATAACGTTCAAATTGAATAAGTCACAGTTCCCTCTTTAACTCATGATTTATAACTATATACTACATATCCAATATATCTAATATTAAATAAAAAAAGTGACATGCTCACAACATAGATGGAATGATTCGAATATGATGAAATGGATAAAGCGACTTTTCATAGTAGCTATTTTCTTGGGTGTTATAGGTGTTGCTGCGATAACATTTATCTACTTCCAACTAAAAGCAGATTTACCAGATGTAACAAGTATTCAAGAAATCCCTTTGCAAGTACCAATGAAAGTACTCAGCAAAGACGGTGAACTGATCTCTCAATTTGGTGAGAAAAGACGTATCCCGTTAATACGTAAAGAGATACCAGATCAACTTGTTAATGCCTTTATTGCCACCGAAGATAGTCGTTTTTATCAACATATTGGTATGGATCCGATTGGTATCATGCGTGCAGCTAGTGTTTATATATTATCTGGCAGCGCAAAGCAGGGGGCGAGTACAATCACCCAGCAAGTGGCACGAAACTTTTTCTTAACCAATGAAAAAACTATTTTGCGTAAAGTCCGTGAAATATTCCTTGCCATACAGATAGAACAAATATTAACCAAAGATGAAATTTTAATGCTATATCTCAATAAGATAGCATTAGGACATCGTTCATTTGGTGTGGGCGCAGCTGCCCAAGTTTATTTTGGTAAAACAGTTTCAGAATTAACGCTTTCTGAGATGGCTGTATTAGCAGGCCTTCCCAAGGCGCCTTCACGTTTAAACCCTATCTATTCAGTTGAAAACGCAACGGAACGTCGCAACATTGTTTTACTGCGTATGTTAGATGAAAACTATATTACTCAAGAAGAGTATCAAAGTGCACGTGATGAAGTTGTTTTAAGCCGCTACCATGGTGCAGAAATTACGCTATCAGCACACTACGTTGCTGAAATTGCACGTAATAAATTAATTGAGTTATACGGAGAAGAGCGAAGCTATAACGAAGGCTTCAATGTATACACCACGATCACTAAAAAAACACAGCAAGCCGCAAATAAAGCAGTCATAGAAAACCTGCATAATTACGACATGCGCCATGGTTACCGTGGTGCAACTAAGGTGTTATGGACTGAAGATGAAACTCCGTGGACAACAGAAAAGATAGAGGAAGCACTAGCACAAGAAGCCAGCGATGTTGATTTAAAACCAGCGGTAGTCGTTGCTGTTAATGACAAAAGTATTGATGTCATCATCAAAGGTGATAAGGAAAAAGTATCAACCATTGATTGGGACGGTTTAAGTTGGGCTCGCTCATTTAGATCCGATTCAAGACAGGGTAATCCTCCCAAAAAAGCAAAAGACATTGTCAGCGTAGGTGAGCAAATTTTGACTCGAGAAGTCGATATTGAAGTCAAAGACAAAAAACAAACGACTTCCGTGAAACAATTACAACTATCACAATACCCTGCAGTGAGTGCTGCCTTTGTTTCGCTAAACCCTCAAGATGGAGCAATTACATCACTAGTCGGCGGTTTTAGTTTTGCACAAAGTAAATTTAATCGTGCGCTTCAGGCTAAACGTCAGGTTGGTTCTAATATCAAACCATTTATTTACTCTGCCGCCCTTGATAATGGATACACCTTAGCGACGTTAGTAAATGATACACCAATTAATGAATGGAGTGGAAATGAAGCTTGGCGCCCAAAAAACTCACCAAATATTTATTTAGGCCCCATTAGATTGCGTCGAGCATTAGGACAATCAAAAAACGTTGTATCAGTTCGATTAGTACAAGACTTAGGTATTGATAAAGTTATTGATCAACTCACTAAATTTGGCTTTAAACCAGAAGACATGCCAAGAAGTAACTCTATTGCACTGGGGTCAGCATCGATAACTCCGCTAGACCTAGCTACAGGTTATGCAATCATTGCCAATGGCGGATACAAAATTGAACCTTATGTGATTGAACGTATTGAAGATGCATACGGCACTGTTTTATACCAAGCAGAACCTAAAATTGTTTGTCCAGAATGCATTAAAACATACCAAGGTAAAGCAGAAAAAACAGATCCCTTAGCGATTGAAACAATGATAGACGGTGATGCTAAGGTGTGTGTTATTGCGGCAGTCGATGAAACACAAATAGCACCTTCAGCGATCTCTCCTGCTACTGCATTTTTAACCCGTGAACTATTGCGTACCGCAGTTTGGGGTGGTGGCGACTGGGCGCATAAGACTCGTTGGAATGGCACCGGGGCACGAGCAGGAAAAGCAGTTAAGCGCCAAGATATGGGCGGCAAAACAGGTACCACCAATGACTCCAAAGATGCTTGGTTCTCTGGTTTTGTTGGTAATAGTGTTGCCACTTCATGGGTTGGTTTCGATGACTTTAATCGTGAATTAGGTCGTGCAGCTTACAATAGCAACTTAGGTAAAAGTCAATCTTCAGGCGGTGAGTATGGATCAAGCACTGCCTTGCCAGCCTGGAATGCATTTATGGTTGAAACCATGGCAGGAGAGCCAACTTTTTCACCTCCACGACCAGATAATATTGTTAACGCGCGAATAGATAGAGCAACAGGGTTCCTATCGACGGTCACTGATCACACAACACTGATTGAATACTTTAAATCAGGCACAGTGCCTATTTACTATGCACCTGAGCAAAGTAATTACAATCAAAGTAGTGACTCTTCAACAGAAGGATATGATGAAGAGCTATTTTAATAGCTGATAGTGAGGTTGAAAAAACTCCTGAAATTCAGTAATAGTTGAAAAGCTTTGCATCGCTTGTGCGGGCTTTTCACTATCCGGTTTGTTAATACCGACTAGATATTCAACACCAGCAGACTGAGCAGCAACTAAAATTTTCTCGCTATCATCAATAAAAATGGAGCGAGAAAAGTCTGTATTGAGTTGCTTCTTTACTGCTTCCCAAAAAAATGCACTTTCTTTTTCATGGCCGATTTCATGGCTAGAAATAGCGAGGTCAACATGAGATAACAGTTGCGTTTGTTGATCTTTCAGCGCAATACCACTTGGATGAGCATTGGTTAAGATAACAATTTTCTTACCTAATTTTTTTAACTTTTTCAAAAACCAAAGCGTATCTTCTCGCCATTGAATCTTATGCTTATTAGCATGTTGTAAATGATGGATATCCAAGCCTAAGGTTTCAGTCCAATAATCATAGCTGTACCAAGATAACGTTCCCCACACGGCTTTGTATTGGTCAAAAACATAAGTAGTGGCTTGTTCAATAGATAAACGATGCAATAATGCATATTGGCTGGGTACAAACTCTAGCCAAAAGTGAGAGTCATAATGTAAATCTAATAATGTACCATCCATATCTAGTAAGACTAAATCTACATCTTTCTCTAAAAACATATTATTCCTAATGCAGTGTACTCAAAGTAAAATAGATTAAATGAATACAGTATCGTAAATAAGATAAGCATTGTAAGATAACATTTATATTAACTAATGATAGTCATGGGGTCTCTATGAGCAATTCTTTACCAACCTTACCTGAAATATTACATAAAAGTGTTGTCGCTTGTAGTCGATTTTTCAAGATAGAAACATTACAGCTTAAATTTAGTAATGGTGAACAGCGTGAGTTCGAACGTATGAAGGGAGGTAATCAAGGAGCCGTATTAGTGGTGCCTTTTTATGATAAAGATACCTTGCTGTTAATACGAGAATATGCGGCTGGAACACATAGCTACGAGCTAGGTTTCCCAAAAGGCTTGATTGACCCAGGCGAAAGCGATCTAGAAGCTGCGAATAGAGAATTAAAAGAAGAGGTCGGCTTTGGGGCTAAAAATTTCACTGCATTGAAAAAAGTAGTGATGGCTCCTAGCTACTTTAGTAGTACGATGACTTTATTTATGGCTGAAAATTTATATCCTGAAAGTTTACCTGGTGATGAGCCTGAGCCTTTAGAAGTGATAAAATGGCCAATCGCCAAAGCAGATGAATTATTAGCACGGGATGATTTTCAAGAAGCGCGTAGCATTAGTGCGTTATTGCTAGTGATGAAAAACCATCGTTGACTTAATCACCATATATAGTTTCAAAAAAGTACTAATTCGTGAGTAGTAAAATATAACTACTCACGCTTTTCATTCCCTTTTAAAACAATCGATTCAAACCGTTTAATGCTGCAACTCGATACGCTTCA
This sequence comes from Vibrio sp. 2-Bac 85, assembly GCF_037546705.1. Classification (NCBI taxonomy): domain Bacteria; kingdom Pseudomonadati; phylum Pseudomonadota; class Gammaproteobacteria; order Vibrionales; family Vibrionaceae; genus Vibrio; species Vibrio sp. 2-Bac 85. Next base: position 639,751 of record NZ_JALAAB010000001.1, read on the forward strand.
GCCATGGTTGGATAATTGAACGTCGTATTAGCAAAATATTCAATCGTATTGCCAGGGCCTTCTTGCTCCATAATAGCTTGACCGATATGAATAATCTCTGCAGCTCGCTCACCAAAACAATGAATACCTAATATTTCTTTAGTATCGCGATGAAATAGGATCTTCAAACTACCCACATCTGACCCAAGAATCTGAGAGCGGGCTAAATCTTTGAATTGTGCGCGCCCTACTTCATAAGGCACTTTTTGTTGCGTCAAAATTTGTTCTGTTTTACCCACTGAACTGATTTCAGGAATAGTATAAATACCAGTAGGAATATCTTTGATCAGTTTTCTTTTTCCTTCACGGGTAATAATTAAATTAGCCGCTATTCGACCTTGATCATAAGCTGCACTGGCTAAACTAGGGTAACCAATAACATCACCTACAGCATAAATATTATCCACAGATGTTTGATAGTTTTCATTAATAGCTAGTTGCCCACGACCATCTGGTTTTAAACCAATTGCTTCTAAGTTTAATAGGTCAGTATTACCTGTACGCCCATTTGCATAGAGTAAGCAGTCTGCCTTCATTTTTTTACCTGATTTAAAATGAATAACGACCCCTTCTGAAGAATGTTCAACTTTTTGGTATTCCTCATCATGACGTAAAATCATGCCAGAGTTTCTGAAGTGATAAGACAATGCATCTGACATTTCAGCATCTAAAAACGATAACAACCTATCCCGAGTGTTAACCAAGTCAGTTTTAACACCCAACCCTCTAAAAATAGAAGCATATTCACAGCCAATAACACCTGCGCCATAAATGACAATATGTTGTGGTTGATAATCTAGAGAAAGAATTGTGTCACTGTCATAAACATTCGGAGAATTAAAGTCGATATCAACAGGATGATATGGTCGAGATCCAGTCGCGATAATAATATCTTGTGCTGTGATCGTTTCTAGGGAGCCATCTGCACTTTTAATTCGAATCGAATGATTATCAATAAAAGATGCTTCACCAAAATGTAAAGTGCAATTATTACGATTATAGAAACTACTGCGCATTTTAACTTGTTTACTGATCACTTGTTCCGTATGGCGTAATACATCAGCAAAAGTAAATGACTGTTTTTGAGGATAATTATTTGTAAATAAGGCGTTGTTTTTAAGCTCAATCAGCTGTGTAACACTATGGCGAAGTGCTTTTGATGGTATGGTTCCCCAGTGTGTACACCCCCCACCTATATCACGATATTTTTCAATCACAGCGACACGTTTACCAGCTTTAGCAAGCTTCATCGCTGAGCCTTCTCCGCCTGGTCCGGTGCCAATAACAATTGCATCATAATCATAACTTACAGGTGCTTTTTTTGGATTTTTTGGTGTAGACATGACTCAACCTTCAGTGATAAATAATAGTAATATTAACAATCTAACAGTATTTGTCACACATTCCTGTAACAAAGCGTGCTCTCTAAGGGTATTAAACATACATTATAAATATGAAAATATCTTTAACTTCTCACATCGTTACAAAAAAGAAGAAATAGAGGTTAGTTCATGTTATTTTTAGGTTTTAAATTTAAATTAATAGATAGGAGTTAGTGTAATGCAAGATAGTAATATCTCAGTAAAATGGTTAATTCATGCTTTTTTAATAGGGTTGTCCATTAACGCATGTTTTTCTATTTTAACAATCTCACAAATAACATTTTCACTGTTTCCATTTTTTACGCTGTACTTTGCAACGAGCCGCTTTTACCAGCTGTATATTAGTGAAGCAGATAATGAAGCCAGTGTTCGTCCGGCATGGGCAGCCTTTTTTATTGGTTTATTCTCCTACGCAGCTTTTATTGGAGCATTACACCCAGAACTAGGATCAAATTTCATCTCCATCACTATTACTTTAATTCTAGCTATCTGGTTAATGTATAAAATGATGTTTGGTGATAAGCATTACCCTGCATAAGGACAATACTGATAGTAAATTTTAAATTAACCTAACTGGTTATAAATCAATAATATGGTGGATTTGATCAACACCTTGTATTTGGTGTTGCGCAATTCCCTCATTTTCTAGATGATATTAAATCACCCTTTAGGGTGATTAGTGTTACTCTTTAAAAGGGCAAATAATGGATTATACTACCCGCAATATTCCCGCTTCAAAGCAAATAGCTTTAGTTGCACATGATGATATGAAATATCAGCTAATTAAATGGGTTGCTAAACGCGCAGAACAATTAAAACAACATCATATATTCTCTACTGGCACGACGGGCACTTTGTTGGCAAAACAAACAGGCTTACCTATTGAATGTCTTTTATCAGGACCAATGGGTGGGGATCAGCAGTTAGGTGCTAAGCTTGCGGAAGGTAAAATTGACTTACTTATTTTCTTTTGGGATCCAATGAGTTCAGTCCCCCACGAACCAGATGTAAAAGCATTATTACGTTTGGCGGCGGTATGGAACATTCCAATGGCAACTAATATATCAACCGCAGATTTTATCATTGACTCATATTATATGGATAAAATTTATACAACACGTATCCCTGACTATCAAAAATATTTAATTCGACGCACACAATAAAGTTTGGAGTTCATCTTGCAAAGCTTAACTGACATTTATATCTACCCGATCAAGTCCACTAAGGGCATTCAATTACCGCAAGCATTAGTGGAAGAAAAAGGTTTAGAAAATGATCGGCGCTACATGTTAGTTGACATGCAAGGACAGTTTATTACAGGTCGAACACATCCTCAATTAACGCAAATCAGTATTGAATTTTCTAAAAAAGGCTTATTTGTTAGCGCACCCGATCAACCTAGTTTCTATATTCAACAGGAGCAGTTTTCGGAGCAATCATTAGCGGTTGAGATTTGGGCAGATACAGTACAAGCGCAACACTGTCATAGCGATTATGATCAATGGTTTTCAAGTTTTTTGAAACAACCGTGTCAGCTTGTTTACTTTGCTGATAGCAGTGTACGCTGTGTTAAAAACAAGCAAACACAGGTTGGTTTTGCTGACGGTTACCCGCTATTACTCATTAATCAAGCCTCTGTCGAGCAACTTAATACACTGCTTGATAACCCTGTCAGTGCATTACATTTTCGCCCTAATATATTAATCAAGGGAGATAGTGCCTTTGTTGAAGATAGCTGGTCCCGTATTAAAATTGGAGAAGTAGAGTTTGAGGTAAGTAAACCCTGCTCTCGCTGTATTTTTACTAATGTAGATCCTAAAACTGGCAAAGCAGACCTTGAGCAACCTCTTAAAACATTATCACAATACAGGTTCCACCAAGGTAATATCGACTTTGGCCAAAACTTAATTCCTTTAAACCAAGGAATTATTCGTAGTGGAGATCAAGTTCAAGTATTAGCTTCGCAGCAAGCCCCTATTTATGAGTCGATGTTAGCAACTGAAGAAAGTAATAAAAAAGCACTACAGATAAACTTTGTAAATACCGGCTTAGAAGTCACAGGTGATAATCAGCAGTTGCTATTAAATCAAGCAGAACAGGCTGGAATTAATATTCCCTATTCGTGCAGAGGTGGCAAATGTGGACGTTGCAAAACAAAATTATTATCCGGGGAAGTTGATGTATTAAATGACCAAGGTTTATTCAAAGAAGAAATAGAAGCAGGTTATTTATTAGCCTGTAGCTGTATACCCTTATCAAATATTAGTATTGATCACTAAGGATAAATACTTAAATACTCACTGAAATGCTTATCAATGAACATTAAATGATTCATGGAAACTAACAACATGAATCATTTTTTAATAGAACTAAATAGTTGCATCAACCGGGCAGCCACTATGAAATCTAAAGTCTTCATCTGGCGAGGTAATTAACTGCCCTTCTAGCTGGCCAAAATATTCAATTCGATCACTAATATCTTTCCCCGCTATTTGCTCTGCTAATACTAAATAATCTTGATAATGACGTGCTTCCGAACGAAGTAAAGAAACATAGAATTTATTTAAGATAGGGTCTAAGTGAGGTGCTATTTTAGCAAACCGCTCGCAGGATCTGGCTTCAATATATGCACTGCAGATAAGTTTATCAATCAGCATATTAGGCTCATGTGTTGTGACATGGCTTAATAGCTCTTTGGCATAACGACTTGATCCAATAAAACCAAAAGTAATATCGCGTGCGTGCATTATCTCCACTACTTGATAGAAATGATGTAACTCTTCTTTGATCAACAAGATCATTTTATCAATTAAATCCTGTCCATAAAGCGTATTACCTTTTGCGACAATTTTTTTAGATAAACTATTGTTGGCTAATGCTTTCCAATCACCTTGTTTACGATATACAAAATCATTATAAGGGGTCAGCCAAGCCATCAGAGCATCACCGCTTTGTTTGTCTACCGCATAACGGCGAATCAATAGCATCGCCGTCTGCGCAGCTTTTAACTCGCAAATCATATGATCAATTAATAGCGCAGATTGATTCTCCACCAGTTTTGCTTTATCTATCCAAGCTTGTGGTGTTTGCGTATGCAGAAATTCTTTTATCGGCGCTAATAATTGTTCATCTACGTGCATCTAATAACGCTCAAATAGTTTTAATAACGCATCGCTATTATCCGGCGCAAAGTTTTCTTCTTGCTCCTTACCGTACACACTATCAGCAAGCTTCTGCTTGCGAGATTGCAACGCTAACACACGCTCCTCAACTGTTTGCTCACAAATCAGTTTATACACAAACACAGGCTTATCTTGGCCAATACGATATGCTCGGTCAGTGGCTTGGTTTTCTACCGCAGGATTCCACCATGGGTCATAATGAATAACCGTATCAGCAGCGGTTAAGTTAAGGCCAACACCACCAGCTTTCAAGGAGATCAGGAAGACTGGCACATCACCACCTTGGAACTTCTCGATAATTTCACTACGGTTACGGGTTTGCCCTGTTAATTTAACAAAATCAATACCGGTTTCCTGCAAGGCTTCTTCAATCAAGCCTAACATTTGTGCAAATTGTGAGAAGATAAGAATACGTCTGCCCTCTTCTACCATTTCTGGCACAATTTCCATTAAGAAATCTAACTTAGCTGAACTTTTTATTTGCTGAGCATGCTCTAATTTTACTAAACGAGGATCACAACAAGCCTGACGTAATTTCAATAGTGCATCTAAAAATTCAATACGGCTTCTTGCCATACCTTTTTCACGCAGTAAATCACGTACTTTTGCTTCCATCGTGATACGAATGCTTTCATACAGAGTACGTTGATCGTTTTGTAGTGCAATTGTATGAATGATTTCTGTTTTAGCAGGTAACTCTTTAGCCACCTCATCCTTGGTGCGTCGCAATAAGAAAGGTCTAGTTTTTTGAATTAACCATTGCTGAATTTGATGATTACCCTCACCTTCAATACCTTTACGGTATACTCGATTAAAGGTGCTGTATGAACCTAAGAAACCAGGCATCAAGAAATCAAACAAAGACCATAATTCGCCAAGATGATTTTCCATTGGCGTACCCGTTAAACACAGGCGCTGTTTAGCATCAATTTGTTTAATACTCTTAGTCATTTTAGCAAGTGGATTTTTAATGGTTTGCGCTTCATCCAAGATAAGATCAGAGAATGAAAATTCAGCAAACTCTTTAAAATCACGAGCAATCAGAGGATAAGTAGTGATCACTAAATCATAGTTATTTATATCTTTAAAGAATTGATGACGACTAACACCATGCAAGACTAATACTTTCAAATCTGGAGTGAATTTAGTCGCTTCATTTAACCAGTTACCGACTAAGGAAGTAGGACAAATCACCATCGCAGGTAACGACAACAACTGTTGTTGTTTTTTGTATAATAAGTAAGCTAACGTTTGTACCGTTTTACCTAAGCCCATATCATCGGCTAACACACCAGAAAACCCATATTCATTCAAGAACATAAGCCAGTTTAAACCTTCCTTCTGGTAGTCTCGTAAGTCGGCAACTAGTCCCTGCGGAGCAGGTACGTCTTGAATGCCGCTAAAGTTAGCTAATTTTTTAGCCAACGCTTGCACATGTTCACCACCAACCCAACGATTAATTTCAGGAAGTTGCGCTAATAACGCAGCCTGATTCTGAGGTAAATTTATTTTACTATCGTTAACTTCACCTAGCTCTTGCAAAATAGATAAAATAGGTTGAATAGATTCGCGTTTAACACGCAGTGGACGACCATTACCTTGCGCTAATAATATATCGTAATCATTCTGCTGCCAGTCTTCGTTACTGCGCAACCACTCTAATAACAACGGTAATAGTTCAATACGCTTGCCTTCCACTTCAATGGAAACACCTAAGTCAAACCAGTTACCTTTTTCATCAATATCAATATCGATGCTATCAACTTGCTGACTTTGTAATGCTAAGTCCTTAGCAATATCAAACTGCCAGCCTAAGACTTCTAAGCGAGCTTTATGTGCTGTTAATAGTGATAACCACTGAAACTCTTGAGAGCCTCCTAATTCAGGTGGCAAAATACCTTGGGTATCCTTACTAACCGCATATTTAGGGTCATACATATACACATCAAGCAAACATAATTCATTAAATTCATTTAAAGCAGCTAACTCTGCGTCAATATCTCTTGTAACACTGACAATTTGCCCTTTGTGCATATATTGATTACGTTGTTTATCTTCTAAGATGCTTGGTGTTAATAACAATACGCCATATTTAAAATACAAACGCCCTAAAAATAGACTTTGTCCTTTAATCTGTTGTACATCTAATTTAAAGATAACCTGTAAGGTCTCATCAATATGCTGAATGTCGTAATGCTGCGGGTTAGGCAATACATCTTGTGCAAAACCCAGTGATACTTCTTGAGTAAAGTGCGCACACTGTTCTTCACCTAATGGTGGAGTTTGTAACAGGGAAAGTAACCAATCACGATTAAAGTGGGTATCAAGCAGGCCAAATTGGTGACTATCAAGGTCATAAAAATAAGGTTTAGGTGTTGGGATCAACAGCCAGTTTTCACTACCTTCAAGGTTGACCATTAACTGTTTCAAGCCATCTTCTACCGATAACCATTCCAGCGTTACCGGACGAGAAGCTGATAATGTTATTTTCTGGTCAAGGTGCTCCCAGAAGCATCGACCAGTTTCTAATATTTTTTGTAAAGCCAATAAGTCGAGCTCAGTTTTGATATAGGTTTTACCTAACTTAGTCGCTCGTCCTTCTTTAGTGAGTAATAAACGTAAGATTTCAACATCTTCATCCTCTACCCATTTAAAGCTTTCCATCCAGCTTTCGTTGTCAGCAACAGACACTAAGTCTTTTTCACTAAAAACATGAGAATTTTCACTTTTCAAAAAGCGCACGCTGCCATATTCAACTTTGATATAACGGTGTTCATGATTGAGGACTTTTTTATCAAACGAAAAGCGGAAGTATCCTTGATAAGCAGAGGCACGTACTTTTTCTGGTTGCCCTACTTTACCGTTTAACATTTCATACCAAGTTTGATAGCTGTTTTCGATATTATAATTCGGCGTATCGGCTTGGTAAGCTAACAGTAAAGCAACAGCATGCTTACAATTCCACCCAACCGGGCAAGAACAAGTGCTGTGAATAATATAACCACCTTTATTAGACGGTTTAATGGATGCTTTAGTCTTATAAGGCGTGTCATTGGTCCCTTTGACCAATCCAACAAGTGAATTACTCGATTCATCGTAATCGCACGCTAATACACGACTTTCTTTAAAATAGAGGGTACCTCGGTCAATAATATTACGACCAAAACTTGTTGATATATCTTGCTGAGTCACTTTAGGCATCGGAAAAAACCATCTAAAAAACGGATCGTTAATGATAAAGAGATAGTGGGCAGAAATAAAGGACTAATAATGAAATTACATAATTCCTTCGATTAACACCTTCATTTATTTACTAAAAAACACAATTATAGTAGGTTATACAAAAATATTTATTTATCATCAATATTAACTAAACTAGATCATCATATAATCATAAGAGATAAAAATTAATTGATAAAAAATAAAGCCCTCAATCCACTGTATTTTTTTGTTATCGCATATATAGCCTTACAAGCGTGGATGTTTCCTACTGTTTATAAAATAGACTTTTATGACATATTCTTTAAATCTGTTATTGCTATTACGCTATTCTTATTATTGATTCAATTAAATAAAGTTAAGCATAATCGTGACGTACACAAATACTTAATGAGTGGATTTTTCTTTCTTTTTGTCACTCTACTAACAACAACCCTCGATGAAATATTTACTCAACCTTGGTTGTTAAAAGTCTTATTCAAAGATATAGCACAAATGATCGGCTTTATATTAGTGTCTATAGGCATTAACACTTGGATAATACAAAATAGCGATCAAAGCTCTAAATTAAAACAGTTATCAGAGACTGACGAATTAACCAACTTATACACGCGACGCCATTTTAATGAGCTACTCTCTAATGTACTTGTTACCCAACGTGTAGAAAAAGAATCCTTCTCTGTTTTATTAATTAATATCGACAATTTTAAACTTATTAATGAGCAACATACCCAGACAGGGGGTGATGTAGTCCTCAAAAAGCTTGCTAATAAGCTGACCGACTGTATCCGTAAAACCGATACCGTTGCGCGCTGGGGCGGAGAGGAGTTTATTATATTATTAAACAACAGTAATGACGTCATTGCTAAGCAAGTCGCTGAGATGATCCGTGCTAAAAGTGAGTTATTATGTGTTGAATATAACAAAGACATTATTAATATCACTGTCAGTATTGGTGTAGCAACTTACCAAAATGAAGTGAAAAGCAGTGCATTAATTAACCGAGTAGAGCAATGTTTATCAGAAGCGAAAAAAAGCGGGAAAAACAAAGTATTAGTGAGCTGTAATAAGATACAAAGTGCATAGTTTTTAATAGCCATGACTCAATTAAATATGCATCTTCAAATTAGCATTAAGTAGCTTATTTTGTTAATGCGTTTACATTTTAAAACATCACAGCTATAAAATATAAACGCTAAACATAGCTATAAATAAGTTATGAATAGTTATGTTTTGTATCCATTAGGGTTATTTGACTGCCAACGCCAAGTATCTTGCATCATCTCATCTAAGCCACGTTCAGCTTGCCAGTTTAACTCTGCTAATGCTTTTTCAGGCGCAGCATAACAGGCTGCAATATCGCCTTCACGACGTGGTGAAACATTGTATGGAATAGTCTTACCGCTAGCCGCTTCAAAAGCGTTGATCATATCAAATACAGAATAGCCATTTCCAGTACCTAGATTATAAATGAATACACCTGTGTCACTTTGTATGCGATGCAATGCTTTTAAGTGCCCCAACGCTAAGTCTACAACATGAATATAATCACGAACACCTGTCCCATCCAGCGTGTCATAATCATCACCAAATACAGCCAAGGCTTTCAGTTTCCCTACCCCAACCTGTGAAATATAAGGTAATAGATTGTTTGGGATTCCATTCGGATCTTCACCTATTAAACCAGATAGGTGAGCACCAACAGGATTAAAGTAACGTAAAATAACAAACGCCCAGCGAGGATCTGACTTGGCAACGTCTGCTAATACCATTTCAACCATTAACTTTGACGTACCGTATGGATTAGTTGTTCCACCCACTCGAAAGTTTTCTCTGATCGGTAAAGAAGCAGGATCACCATAAACGGTTGCTGAAGAGCTAAACACTAATTTAAATACACCTGCATCCTTCATTGCATCCAATAAAGTCAAGGTACCCTGTACATTAGTTTGATAATAAGAAATAGGTTTTGCGACTGACTCCCCTACTGCTTTCAAGCCTGCGAAATGAATAACAGAATCAATAGCATGTTGACGGAATACATCATCCAAAAAATTTTTATCTAAGATATCCCCTTGATAAAATACAGGTACCTTACCTGTAATTTTTTCAACTCGATTCAATGATTCTTGCGAAGAATTACATAAGTTATCTACAATAATAACTTGTTGATCTTTCTCTAACAGCTCAACCACGGTATGTGAGCCAATATAACCTGCACCGCCGGTCACTAAAATTGTCATAAACTACCTACTACTAAAGTCATTAAAAATAAAACGAAAGGGGTTAATCTGATTTCAAGGTGCTTTATCTGCATAAAGTTACCTGCTAACTTTACCATCTTGAATGATAAAAGGTATAAATCGTAACACCCTTGTTACAATTTATACCTTATCGATGAGTGATAAATAGAGGAGTTACTAATTGAGGATCTATAAACTTAGATAAGGAATAACTTTTTTTAATGTTGCTACACCAATACCTTTAACATTGACTAAATCTTTTAAATTAGTGAAATCTCCATTTTTTTTACGGTAATCAACAATGGCTTGTGCTGTTTTATCACCTATTCCATTAAGCGTTGTTAATTGTTCAACACTGGCACTATTAAGATCTATTTTTGATATCTTACCAACAGCAGCAGTGGTTGAAGTTACTTTTTTCTTTTCACTAGCAACCGTTGTTTTTGCTTTCTGAGTTACTGCACTACTCTTATCAAGGCTAGATGACACCTTACTATTGAGATCGGCAGCTAACGCAGATTGAAAACTGGCCGGTAATAAAAACAATGATGCAGCAAGAAGTAAACCACGCGTATATTTTTTCTTCATCATATTATCCTTTTTTTATTAGGGGTATCATTCAATTTAGCTTGTTCTGTCATTAAATCAATAAAAAATCACAAAATCAACTAACAAAAAAATCCTTACTTAATTCATTCGATCCAGTGTGTTATATCCGTTATGCTAAAAGCTTGGATTTTAGAGGACTTATTATGATTGAGTTACACCGTTTTGAGCATTTACGCATTGCGCAGGCATTTTCTGATTTTTTAAGCAGCCAAAATATTACGAATATTATTGAACAAAGTAAATTCCAATATCCAATAATGATTAAAAATGAAAATCAATTAGCACAAGCAAAACTTGAACTTGCATTATTTTTGGATAACCCAAATCAAAGTAAATACTTATCAGCAAGTTGGAAAACCGGTAAAACCGAACCCGCATCATCACAGTTAGCTTATGCCAATGCTAGCTTGTTATCCAACTTCAAAAGTCATGGTGGACTATTCACTCATGGTATTTTTATAACCTGTATAATTATCTATGCGCTTACTGCGTTTAATGTTTTTAATCCAATGAACTCACTTTTTGCCTTCTTCAGACAACAGCCTTTTGACTATATTGAAAGCTGGCGATTTATTACCCCTGCTTTTTTACACTTCAGCCTATTGCACATAGTGTTCAATTTATTATGGTGGTGGCAACTCGCTGGCTTAATAGAAAAACAACAGGGTAAACAACGTTTAATTTTATTATTTTTGTTTTCAGCCATTGCATCAAATTTGGCTCAATTCTTTTTAGTTGGACCTTACTTTGGAGGCCTAAGTGGCGTTGTTTATGGGCTAGTAGGTTACTGTTGGTTAACTGGACAATTAAACAAACAAAGCCAGGTACATTTACCAAATAGCATGTTTATTTTTTTAATAGGCTGGTTAATCTTAGGCTTTGTGGACTTATTACCCGCTAATGTTGCAAATTATGCACACTTAATAGGTCTATTAGCAGGACTTATATTGGCCGCTGTTTGTCATAAACTAAAACTATAAACACACGGCTAAAGGAAATGTTAGATTAGATAGTCAATTTATTGATCTAAATATTTAGTAAAGAGTAGGTTTTCAACGGGTCTTGTACCAATAAATTCAAACAACACATCGTTTACCTCTGTTAAACAACGTTGTCTGATCACGTCACGTTCGGTGTTAGATTTTATTTGGCTTTCATTTTGTTCGCCAAAAATAGTAATAATGCGATCCCGAATTAATGGTGCATTCATTTCTACCTGCTCATAAGCGCTGCTCGATTTAACCATCAAATCAACACGTAAGCGTACGTAACCTAAACGTTTTCCGGGTTTAATATAATTAGTAATAATATCTGGGCTTAATGCAAAATATTGGTAATCAGGAGCTTGCTGCCCTTCTTCCTCTTCAGCAACTACAGAGGTAAGCGGTGAAAGTAGTGCAAAATAAAGCACACAAAAAAACACTTTTTTAAGCATAGTTAATTCCTTCAAGGAAAGATGTTAATATTTTTGAGTGGTATAATAGCTCAATACTAAAGTGTTTGCTTGATGTGGGCAGATAAAATAACTGGTTTTTTAAATTAAAGGTTTGTATGTTTAATCAAATGCTTAACATTGCGTCATCAACTCAATGGCAAGAAAATAGTAAATCGAAAAATTGCACTAACTACATTCTGTCATGGTTATTAGATGAAGCATCTTTGACTAAGAAACTTGAACAAAAATGTCAAAATTTTTCGGTAGAAGTTAAGCAACAACTTAATACGAATGCAGAGCAAGCAACACTTTCCCCACATTTCCCCGCGCCAGAACAAGTCTTAGTACGTGAGGTACTTTTATATTGTGATGGTATTCCTAATGTGTTCGCTCAAACTGAAATCCCTTACAGTACACTCTCTAACAAACAACAAAACTTAGCGAATATTGGCTCTGAATCCTTAGGAAGAATTCTATTTCAAGACAAAACTCTGCAGCGTAGTAATATTGAAATTGCTGAGTTTACAGTCGGTTCTCCATTACATCTGTATAGTGCTTCACTACAACAGCCATGCGAACATTCATTATGGGCAAGACGATCTATTTTTTATATAGAAAATAAACCTTTATTAGTCAGCGAAGTGTTTTTACCTGCTTCAGGAATTTACCAATGATCATTTATTTAGACGCCACTAAACGGCAAGCTTTTTTGGAGTTAATGCGTGTTGATAAACCGATCGGCACCTTACTTCTGTTGTGGCCTACTTTATGGGCATTATGGATAGCGGCACAAGGTTTCCCTGATATCGATGTCTTGATTGTCTTTTGTCTGGGTGTGTTTTTTATGCGTAGTGCAGGTTGTGTGATTAATGACTTCGCCGATAGAAAAGTGGATGGATTTGTTAATCGAACTAAAAATCGGCCATTACCCTCAGGAAGAGCCACCAGCAAAGAAGCCGTGTATTTATTTTTATTTTTATCTTTATGCTCTTTTTTATTGGTATTAACGCAAAATAACCTGACCATTCAATTATCTGTTATAGGGCTGTTCCTAGCGTTTGTTTATCCCTTTATGAAACGATTTACCCATTTACCACAGTTTGTTTTAGGTATTGCTTTTAGTTGGTCAATTCCTATGGCCTACGCAGCACAAGCTAATATACTATCAAGTAGTGTCTGGTTATTATTTATTGCTAATATTACATGGACTATCGCCTATGACACTATGTACGGCATGGTTGATAAAGAAGATGATCTTAAAATTGGGATAAAATCTACCGCTATCTTATTTGGGAAATATGACAAGTTAATTATTGCTCTATTACAATTTATGACCTTAGTTTTGTTAGTGATTGTCGGTCTCATTGAGAATTTAAATTGGCTTTATTATGGTGCTTTAGCAGTGGCAGGTTTACTCTTTTTACAGCAACAAAAAAGTATTAAAAGTCGCGACGAAAAAGCCTGTTTTAAAGCTTTTCTAGATAATAACTATGTGGGTTTAGTGATATTTATCGGTTTTATCCTAACTTACTTATACCCGTAAATCAGCAAAGCTAAATGGCTAAAGATTAAAGATTAAAGATTAAAGATTAAAGGTTATCTCAGCTACTCCCCACAAAAAAACGGTTAGTTTTCACTAACCGTCTTATCGCTAAAAATTAATATTACTGGTTATTGTCAATTAACAACCTGGACCACATTCCATACACTCGTTGATCATTGCTGAGCCTAATTTTAATTTAGCATTCAAATCACGTAATGCGGTTCTAACACCTTCTTCAATAACCGGATGGTAGAAAGGCATATCTAACATTTGCGAAATAGTCATACGGTTCTGGTGTGCCCAAGCTAAAAGATGTGCAAGATGTTCAGCTTGTGGTCCAATAATTTCAGCCCCTAAAAAACGCCCTGTACCTTGCTCACCGTAAAGGTTTAATAACCCTTTATTTTTTAACATCACACGGCTGCGGCCTTGGTTTTCAAAGGAAACGCTACCAGTTTCAAAACACCCACAACCAGAAAACTTCTCTGTTATCTGTTTATGGCTAAGACCAACCATCGCTAATTGTGGATCGGTAAATACAGCAGCAATCGATGAACGGCGTAATCCAACACGAATATTTGGGTAAACTCCCGCATTACTGCCCGCGATTTTACCTTGGTCAGCTGCTTCGTGTAATAATGGAATTTGATTACTCGCATCACCAGCAATAAAAATAGTCGATACTGAAGTTTGCATTGTATATGGGTCGGCAATTGGAACACCGCGATCATCACTTTCTAATTTAACACTCTCTATATTTAAATTATCAATATTTGGACGACGCCCCGTTGCCGCTAATACATATTCAACTTCTTTAATTTGTTCAACGCCCTGTTTATCAATATAAGTAATTTCAACTAAATCACCTTTGCGTTGCATATTTTTTACGTTGGCATCTGCATCCAAATAAAACTCATCACTAAATGCTTTTTCTGCGTAAGCCATCACTTCAGGGTCAGTAAATGGGCCGACTTGTCCACCCATACCAAACATTAAAACTTCAACACCTAAACGGTGCAACGATTGCCCTAGCTCTAATCCAATCACTCCAGGACCAAATACGGCTACAGACTTGGGTAAATCCATCCAATCAAACACATCATCATTAACAACAAGTCGATCACCGAGATCATTCCATACTCCTGGATAACTTGGACGAGACCCTGTTGCAATAACAATGCGCTGCGCATTAACAAGCGTATGCTCATCTATCTTTAATTGTGTTTCAGATACAAATGTCGCTTTACCAATTAATTTATCATTCGCGTCAATTTCATCTACCGCTTCAACAACAAAACCCACAAAACGGTCACGTTCATCACGTACTCGTTGCATCACTTTTTTGCCATCAACTCGCACATCACCATCAACAAAAACACCAAAGGGTTCAGTATGTGCAGCACTATGCGCCGCTTCAGCTGCAGCAATTAATAGTTTGCTTGGCATACAACCAACACGAGCGCAGGTAGTACCAAATTTTCCACCTTCAATTAATACCACTGAGTCTGTTTTTTCTTTAGCTGCTCGGTAAGCGGCTAAACCAGCAGTTCCACCACCGATCACGGCAACTTGTACATTAATTTGCTTCATATTGTTTCCCAATTTTGTTTATTTCTTGAATTTTGGATTTAAAAAAAGCGTATGCCTTATCAAAGAACATACGCTTTTGATGATAATCGAGCAGTTATAAACTGTTCAAATTAGCTATTTGCGTAAGCGATAGCTGCTTCACTGTCACCAATATGTTTACCATCTACAAAAAGTTGTGGCACTGTAGTTTGCCCTGATACCGCTCTTAAGCTTACAGTCGTTGCATCTGTACCCAATACGATTTCTTCAAAGCCGATATTATTATCTTTAAGTGCAGCCTTCGCTTTTGCACAGAAAGGACAACCTGGCTTAGTAAAGATAGTTACCGCAGCTGGTGCTTTAGCATTTGGATTAATGTAGTTAAGCATTGTATCAGCGTCAGATACTTCAAACGGGTCACCCGGTTGGTTTGGTTCGATGAACATTTTTTCAATCACGCCATCTTTAACCAACATACTGTAACGCCAGCTACGCTTACCAAAACCAATATCACTTTTGTCAACTAGCATGCCCATACCTTCAGCAAATGCACCAGTACCATCTGGTACAACTGTAATATTTTCAGCTTCTTGGTCTGCAAGCCATGCGTTCATTACAAAAGTATCATTCACACTTATACAAACAATGTCGTCTACGCCATTCTTTTTAAATACACCCGCTAACTCGTTGTAACGTGGTAAATGTGTAGAAGAACATGTTGGAGTGAAGGCACCAGGCAATGCAAATACAACAACTGTTTTACCTTTGAATAATTGATCAGTTGAAACATTTACCCATTCATCACCTTGACGAGTTGGGAAAGTAACATTTGGTACGCTTTGACCTTCGATATTATCTAACATTTGTAGCTCCTAATAATTATCAATTGTAGTTTTAAGTTTGCTAACAAGCTGCTGCTTGCTGCGATGGAGTTATTATGCAAAATAAACGACAATAGTTAAAATCGTTTATTATTTGCAAAGTGATAGTTAAAACCTATTTAAAATAGTTTTTAACTATCAAGTTTCGTTTTTTTTATTATATAGACTATTAATCAAATAATGCTTTCAAACTCGCAATGCCTTTATCGGACAATTGCTTTTTTTGCTCATCTGTACGTTTTTTAGGGCCACTTTCCCATTCCACATCTTCCTGTGGTAATTCATTTAAAAAACGACTCGGTGTTGGTTTAATGACCTCACCATACTGACTTCGTTCCTTAGCTAGCGTAAAAGTTAATTCTTTTTGTGCTCGCGTGATACCGACATACGCTAAACGCCGCTCCTCTTCTACATTGTCTTCATCGATACTGACCTGATGAGGTAATAACCCTTCTTCCATACCAATCATATATACGTAAGGAAACTCTAACCCTTTAGATGCATGCAAGGTCATCAACTGCACTTGATCTAATTCTTCTTCACTTTCATTACGAGATAACATATCACGTAGAGTGAGACGTGCAACCACTTGCTCTAATGTCATCTCTTCATCAAGATCATCACCCTTGAGCATTTCAGTGACCCATTTGAATAATGTCGATACGTTTTTCATTTGCATTTCAGCAGCCTTCGGGCTTGGGCTACTTTCGTACAACCAGTCTTCGTAACCTATATCTCGAATTAAGTCGCGAACGACATCAATATCATCCTCTGTCTTCAAGCGATGATTTAATTCAACTAACCATCTTGTAAAAGCTTGTACAGACTGAAGCCCCTTGCCATTTAAGGTTTGCTCTAAACCAATTTCGAAGCTGGCAGCAAACATACTGATATGACGTAAATTAGCATAATTACCTAACTTTTCACGACTCACAGCACCAATGCCTCTGGGTGGTTTATTGACCACACGAATAAAGGCATTTTCATCATCATGATTAACTAGCAGCTTTAAATACGCCATGATGTCTTTCACTTCACTGCGCGCAAAAAAGGAGGTACCACCGCTTATTTTGTAAGGAATACGGTTTTCCATCATCACTTTTTCTAATAAACGACTTTGGTGATTACCACGGTACAATACGGCATAGTCTTTAAAGTTAGCGCCGTTCATAAATTTATGGCCCGACAGTTCCATCACCACACGTTCAGCCTCATGTTGTTCATTTTTAGCAAATAAAACTTTGATTGACTCTCCGTAGGCTAATTCGCTAAATAAGCGTTTATCAAATTCATGCGGATTATTAGCAATTAATACATTAGCCGCTTTTAACACCCGTTGGCTAGAGCGATAGTTTTGTTCTAGTTTAATCACTTTTAACTGTGGAAAATCTCGTTGCAGCAATACCAAGTTTTCTGGTCGAGCACCACGCCAAGAATAGATGGATTGATCATCATCCCCTACCACGGTGAAGCGAGCACGCTCACCCACCAAGGATTTAATTAATTCATACTGGCTAGTATTTGTATCTTGGTATTCATCCACTAATAAATAGCGAATTTTTTTCTGCCAACGTAAGCGCACCTCTTCTTTATGTTTCAACAATAAAGTAGGTAAAACAATAAGATCATCAAAGTCTAAGGCATTGTAAGCTTTTAGCTGACGTTGATATAAATCGTAGCAATGGGCAAAAATAACATCACGCTCACCTTTTGCTTGTTTAATCGCTTGGGGTGGCAATATTAATGCATTCTTCCAATTTGAGATTTGTGTCACCAACGCTTTTAAAAGGTCAGTATCTTCTTTGAGTTGTTTTTCAGTCAGTTCTTTTAATAAAGCTAACGTATCTTGATCATCAAACAAGGTGAAACCGGCTTTCATACCCAGTGTTTTCACTTCACGTTTAATAATTTCTAGGCCCAATGAATGGAAAGTAGACACCATCAATCCACGCGACTCTTTTCGTCCTAAGGTTTGACTAACGCGCTCTTTCATTTCTCGAGCCGCTTTATTAGTGAAAGTAACAGCCACAATATTTTTTGCATGGTAATCACAGTGCTGTACTAAATAAGCTATTTTATTGGTTATAACACGGGTTTTACCACTACCTGCACCGGCGAGTACCAAGCAAGGTCCCGAGATCATTTTCACTGCGGCATCTTGTCCAGGATTTAATTTCATGAAATGTCCTAAAAAATAAAAAAACAGTTTGATTCTACTTATCTTTTAACTGAAAGCTAGTGCAACAAAGTAGCAGAGCATTAATTCAACACTTTAGAAGTTAATGTAACCATACTTTTATTTCAGATTGTTAGATTATAAGGTCAAAGGCAATTAACCACGAAGACACAAAGGAAAAGAAGATTAAAATAAATCCATTTATGCTCAAGGTTTGTCTTTTCTTTTCAAACAGGATTATTCACGATATAAGAGATATAAAAAAAGTCTCTCTTATAACTCACAATAATATTTTAAATTATTTACAGTTTAAGATTGCAATCCACTATCATTAAACGATAATGAACGTTCATTCATTTTAAAGTGAACTCATGGATAAGCGAACTCAAATTTTAGTCGCTGCTGAAACAGTCTTAGCGCAGCGAGGATTTTATGCATTTTCAATGCAAAATTTAGCGAATACTGCGGGCGTTGCAGCGGGGACTATCTATCGCTACTTTGCTAGTAAAGAAGCGTTAATGAACGAACTACAAAAGTTCATTCGAGAAGAGTCAGCTAATAATGTGTTATTGGGCTGGAAAGATAGCTTAACTGATAAACAAAAATATGATCTCATTTGGCAAAATGCTTTTGACTGTGTACTAGCAAATCCAAGACGTCTTACTTTAATCGAAATGCTGCATTTTGTACCTAATATGGCTCAAGCTGAAATAACAGCATTTGAGTATGATATTTTCAAACCAATTACTGATTTTTACCAACATGGTATTGATACAAAAAAATTCTTAGACTGGCAACTGTTTGCATTAATGGCAGCGAGTCTAGACTCCTCAATTTCTTTAGCAAAACAAGTAATTCAAGGGCGGCTCATACCTGATCAAAAACAATTAGATCAAGTACGAGATGCTTCATGGGCAATCATTCAAAACCCAAATTTTAATCAACAGGACTAACTCAATGAAAAAATGGATAGCTTCGGCAATCATCTTGGCAATACTCGTATTTGGCAGTGTTATCGGCTTTAACATGTTTAAGGCACAAAAAATTAAAGAGTTTCTTGCCTCTCGCCCTATTCCTGAGTTTCCAGTCACATCCACAACGGTTAAATTGGAAGATTGGACTCCTCATTTACGTGCAATTGGATTTATTGAGCCTATTCAAGGTGTAACGGTTGCCAATGAAGTGGCCGGTAAAGTGACTAAAATTAGCTTCACATCAGGTCAAAACCTACAAAAAGATGATCCTATCATCTACCTAAATAGCGAAGTAGAACAAGCTAACTTAAAAGCTGCAAAAGGTCGTATGCCCGCAGTTGAACGTAACTACAAACGAATGAAATCATTATCAACAAGAGGTTCTGTTTCACAGGGCCAAGTGGATGACGCTGAAGCTGAATTCCTTGCTTTACAGGGTGAAATAGAAAGTTATCAAGCAACTATCAGCCTTCGTACCGTTCGAGCACCTTTTTCCGGCATTGCAGGGTTACGTAATGTATTTTTAGGCCAATATCTTGCGAGTGGTACAGATATTGTGCGTTTAGAAAATATTAGTCGCATGCAAATGCGTTTTACTATTGCTCAAAATGACCTCAATAAAGTGCATATTGGTCAAGCAATGAATGTATTTGTTGATGCACGTCCTGATACTTCTTTTACCGGTGTGATTTCTGCTATTGAACCTGCCGTAAACTATCAAAGTGGTGTCATTCAAATACAAGCATCAATTCCAAATGATGAACAAATACTGCGTTCGGGTATGTTTGCTAAAGCGAATATCATTTTACCCACCGTTGAAAAGCAAATAATCATCCCTTCAACTGCCATTAATTACACACTTTACGGTGAAACCGTTTATGTCATAACAGAACAGACAACAGACGATGGAAAAACGTTCTTACAAGCGAAACAACAAATCGTGACACTAGGTAAAAGTAAAGAAGACAAAGTACATGTTTTAACGGGTTTAGAAGAAAACGATGTGATTGCAACTAGCGGTCAAGTTCGTTTAAGTAATGGCTCACGAGTTAAAATCGTTGAATCACAAGCCCTTAATACTCCCTCTGTTCTTCCAGCATTGTAGGTGATGGCATGAAATTTACAGATATTTTTATAAAGCGTCCCGTTTTAGCCATCTCGCTGAGTTTGCTTCTTGTGTTATTAGGTATTCAAGCACTGACTAAAATGCAGGTACGCGAATACCCAAATATGACCAATACTGTGGTTAAAGTAACCACCAGCTACTATGGCGCAAATGCAGACTTAATACAGGGCTTTATTACCCAACCTATTGAACAAGCTATTGCACAGGCCGATAATATCGATTTTATCAGCTCACAAAGTTTTATGGGTAGTTCCACTATTACAGTGAATATGAAACTTAATACTGAACCTAGTGGCGCTGTGGCGGATATTCTAGCAAAGGTAAACAGTGTAAGTTCACAACTACCTAGTGAAGCTGAAGATCCGACTATTGATGTCAGTACTGGCTCTACGACTTCCGTTATCTACATTGCTTTCTCAAGCGACCATTTAAACTCTAGTCAAATCACCGATTACCTAGAACGCGTTGTTAAGCCGCAATTATTTAGTATTAATGGTGTTGCTAAGGTTAATTTATATGGCGGTACTAAATTTGCTTTACGAATTTGGTTAGATCCTGAACGCATGGCTGGTTTTGGGTTAAGCACCGCTGATGTTGTGACTATCTTACAGGCTAATAATATTCAGTCGGCCTCTGGTCAGGCGATGGGTTATTTCACTCTATTTAACGGTAGCTCTGAAACTCAAGTTAAAAACGCAGCCGAGCTAGAAAACCTAATCATTGCAACACGTGAAAATGGAAAAACCATTCATTTACAAGATATAGCGCGCGTATCACTTGAAAAAAGTCACGATACTTACCGTGCAATGGCCAATGGCGATGATGCGGTAGTCGTTGCGATTGACGCTGCACCCACAGCAAATCCACTTGATATCACAGCAGATGTAAGGCTCATGTTACCGGCTTTAGATGCCAGCAACCCAAGCTCAATTAAAATGAAAGTTTTATATGACTCTACTATTGCCATCGAAGAATCAATTAATGAAGTAATAAAAACTATCGCTGAAGCAGGCTTAATTGTATTGATCGTAATGATCTTATTCTTAGGTTCTTGGCGTGCCGTTATCATTCCAATCATTACCATTCCGCTATCGCTAATTGGTGTTGCTGTTGTAATGCAAATATTTGGCTTTACCATCAATCTCATGACGCTATTAGCTATGGTATTAGCCATTGGTTTGGTGGTCGACGATGCGATTGTGGTAGTAGAAAATATTGACCGTCATATCAAAGCAGGTGAAGAACCTTTCCGTGCAGCAATTATTGGTACGCGTGAAATTGCGGTTCCGGTTATTTCTATGACTATTACATTAGCCGCAGTATATGCACCTATCGCTTTAATGGGTGGGATAACAGGTTCGTTATTTACTGAATTTGCTTTGACTTTGGCTGGCGCTGTATTTGTTTCGGGCATCGTGGCACTCACATTATCACCCATGATGTGTAGTAAAATGTTGAAAATTAATCATCAGCCAAATCGTTTTGAGCGTACTGTTGATTCTGTATTAACGGGGTTAACTAATAAATATAGCCGCGCATTAAACATCCTGATGTTGCGTCGCCCTGCTGTAATTATTTTTGCATTACTGGTTTTTGCTTCGCTACCAATGCTATTTAAATATATTCCTTCTGAACTAGCACCAACTGAAGATAAAGGTGCATTGATGATGATGTCTAAAGCACCCGCGAATGCGAATTTAGACTTTATTGAAAATAGTATGCGTTTAGTCACTGATATAATTTCAGATCAACCAGAGGTAGAGAGTAGCTTAGCCATGTCTGGTATTCCTAATGCTAACCAAGCATTTGGTATCGCTATCATGAAAACATGGAGTCAACGCGACAAGGATCCAAAACAACTTTCAGCGACCATGACACCTGCATTCAACGCTATTCCATCAATGGCGACAACGGCGTTTCAAATGCCTGAATTACCAGGTTCATCAGGTGGTTTACCAGTACAATTTGTAATAACAACGTCTAATCCATTCCAAAGTTTAGTGAGTATTGCCAGCGATGTATTAGCAGCAACACAAGCTAACTCTACTTTTGTTTACTCAGAGCTCGACCTTGCCTTTGACTCAGCGACGATGAATATTAGTATGGACCGTGATAAAGCTGGAGCCTACGGGATTACGATGCAGGATATTGGTATCACATTGGGCACCTTATTAAGTGATGGTTATTTAAATCGTATCGATTTAGATGGACGAAGCTATGAAGTGATTGCACAAGTTGAGCGTAAATATCGTTTATCACCAGATAAACTAGGTGACTTTTTTGTTCGAGCACAAAATAATGACATGGTACCGTTAAGTGAGTTGATTAGTATTGATATCACGGCAGAACCGCGTTCTTTACCGCACTTTAATCAACTTAATAGTGCAACAATCGGTGCTGTATTAGCCCCTGGTAGCACTATGGGTGAAGCGATAGACTTCTTTGAAGAGTTATCGACCACTAAACTGCCGCAGGGTTATCGCCACGATTACCTCGGTGAAGCACGTCAGTTTGTAACTGAAGGCGGCGCTTTATATGTCACTTTCTTACTTGCTTTATTCATCATTTTCTTAGTACTTGCAAGTCAATTTGAAAGTATTCGAGACCCATTAGTGATTCTAATGACGGTTCCGTTAGCAATTAGTGGTGCGCTTGTTGTGCTTGCTTGGGGCGCCGCTACAATGAACATCTATACTCAGGTAGGTTTGATAACCTTAGTTGGCTTGATAACTAAACATGGTATTTTAATTGCTGAAGTCGCAAAAGAAGAGCAATTACACCATGGTTTAAATAAGATAGAGGCTGTAAAAACGGCCGCGGCTGTTCGTTTACGTCCTATTTTAATGACCACCGCCGCAATGGTAGCTGGATTGGTTCCACTTTTATTTGCAACCGGTGCAGGTGCAGTTAGCCGCTTCGGTATTGGTGTTGTAATTGTGGCCGGTTTATCGATCGGTACCTTATTTACGCTGTTTATTTTACCGGTAATTTATTCCTTCATTGCCAGCGAACATGAAAAGGTTCCTGAATTTGACGAAGAAAAAGCATTAAAGGTAAATGCGACCAAAGCTTAATCACTAATTAATAAATCAAACGATTACGTTTATTTATTCTTCAACGCCACTGATAATTTTTTCTCAGTGGCGTTTTTTATTACTTGGATTCAGATCATAAGTGCATAACTTGAATTAGTAGAAAAAGAATTGAGTTTAAGGCAATTATTGAGTCAAATGGTTGTTCGTTTTATAAAGTTCCTTACACGTTTCATACACATAAGTGATGTATTTTAACTAACAACATCAATCAACTATTTTATGAAATTATTACTATTAGTTAGCAAACCCCACCTACCTCTTTCTTGTTGTTATATTGTTATTATATTGTTATATTTTTTGACTGATATGTGGAAAAATTTACTTTTTACCCTACTGTTACTACATACTTTTTAAGCTAGGATAAAACATGCTCACTTTTATCAATAATATTTCAATTCGCGGTAAGCTTTTAGCCCTCACATTATTACCCCTAATGGGCTTTATCAGCTTTGCAGGTAGTAACTATATACAAGCCTACCAAGAAAAAGTAATGCTAGAGAAAATGTTAATACTTACAAATTCTGCAGCAGTAAGCTCGCTCTTGGTTCATGAACTACAAAAAGAACGTGGTGCCTCGGCTGGTTACCTATCTTCAAAAGGTGAAAAATTTCAAAAAGCAATCGAACAGCATCGTCAAACCACGGATCAAAAAAATAAAGACTTACAAGCTTTTATAACTTCAGCATCACTTACACCACAATTAACGACTCTCTTTACCAAAGTGAACCAACAATTAGATAAACTACCTAGTTTACGCCAACAGGTTGATAACTTATCTATCAGCGTTAGCGATGAAGTCGCTTTCTATTCAAACCTGAATGCGCTACTGCTATCCATTATCAATAACACAGCCAATGAAAATCAAAGTTCGAAACTGGCTATATCAGCGGTTACGGTTGGTAGTTTTTTACAACATAAAGAACGTGCGGGTATCGAACGGGCAGTACTCAGTAACGTTTTCTCTATCGATCGCTTTACCCCTGCATTATTACAAAAATTTATTAGTTTATTAGCTGAGCAGGCAGTTTATCTCGATAAATTCAAAGCACATGCAACAAAAGAACAGTTCGCTATTTACCAAAAAAATCTCACAGAGCAAGCTTTAAACAATGTAAAAGAC
This sequence comes from Vibrio sp. 2-Bac 85, assembly GCF_037546705.1. NCBI lineage: Bacteria > Pseudomonadati > Pseudomonadota > Gammaproteobacteria > Vibrionales > Vibrionaceae > Vibrio > Vibrio sp. 2-Bac 85. The sequence continues at coordinate 664,344 of NZ_JALAAB010000001.1, forward strand.
TATGAAAACCTTGCACTAGATAACCTTGATAAAGGTACCTTTAAGACTGACCCAAAGGTTTGGTTTGATACGATCACTCAAAAAATAAACTTATTAAAAGCTGTCGAAGTAGCACTACTTGATAATTTACGTGAAAATAATCAACAACTTATATCAGAGAAAGAAACTTACTTAATTTCACTTACGATCATTATTTTAATTTCATTTGCACTGATACTGTTATTGTCTTTTTATATTGCTAACCAATTACATAAAGGCATCCATGAAATCACTAGTAAACTAATCAGTATTACAACAGATAATGACCTCACCCTGCGTATCGACGTTAATAGTAAAGATGAATTAGGAGATATCAGCTCAACAATCAACAAGTTGGTTGAACATCTGCAAGGGCTGGTCAATAAGATTCAACATACCTCTAATGCACTCAAGAATAATTTAGCTGAAAACATTAAAAACAATCATATTATTGAAGGAAAAATAAATAGTGGTACCGAGCAAGTAACACAAGTTGTTACTGCCACCACTGAAATGAACAGTACCGTTAATGATATTGCGCGTAATGCAATACATGCTTCAACTGAAACAGAAAAAGCCAATACACAGAGCCAACATGGTAATCATGAAGTTGAAGAAACGATTGAAAATATCAGTAACTTATCCATCGAGTTACGTAATGCATCAGCGGTGATCGACAAGTTAAATGGCTCTGTTATCAACATTGGAAAATTCTTAAGTGTAATTAATGAGGTTTCAGAGAAAACAAACCTATTAGCTCTCAACGCTGCAATTGAAGCTGCACGAGCAGGTGATTATGGAAGAGGCTTCTCTGTGGTTGCCGATGAAGTACGTAGTTTGGCCTTACAAACAAAAGAATCCACCAATGAGATAGAGATGATGATCACTGAGCTGCAATCAAGCTCTAAGGATGCACAAAAGGCAATGAGTAACGGTATCGACATGGTCAATAAAAGTGTTGATGATGCTAAGCAAGCAGGACAGGATATCTTACTGATCACTCATAGCATTCAAGAAATTAGCCAAATGAATGAGCAAATAGCAACTGCAGCTGAGGAACAAAGTAGTGTTACAGAAGAGATAAACCGCAATATGTTACATATACAAGATGGTTATACTGAAATGCAATTAAGCTATGGCAACATTGATAAATGCAGTGAGATGGTCGACTCATTAGCCACTGAGCTTGAGAAAATAGTGAACCAATTTAAGATTTAGCATTTAATATTTAATATTTAACATTTACGACAGATAAGATAGAAAAGGGGCTAAACAAAAATAAAGGCAGGGTAATTGATTACCTTGCCTTTATTTTTAGTACTTTTTCTAGATATGAATCAATAACTAAGCTAATAACTAAGCTAAGAATTAAATACCATATTTAACACGGTAAGCTTGTACAGATTGTAAGTGTTGTTGCATTTCAGGCAAGGTTTCAAGGTAGTTCACCACATCCGCAAGTTGTACAATTGAAATCACTTTTGCATCATAATCACGCTCAACCTCTTGAATTGCTGATAACTCAGCTTTGCCTTTTTCTTGGCGATCCAATGCAATTAACACCCCTGCTAGTTGCGCGTGATTGGCATTAATAATGTCCATTGACTCGCGAATAGCAGTCCCGGCAGTGATCACATCATCCACCAACATAATCTTACCGGATAACTCAGAACCAACTAAACTACCGCCTTCTCCATGTGTTTTTGCTTCTTTACGATTAAAACAATAAGGAATATCTAAATCATAATCATTAGATAAGGCAACCGCCGTTGTTGTCGCGATTGGGATCCCTTTGTAAGCAGGTCCAAATAATAGATCATAAGCAATGCCAGAGTCTTGTAATGCAGCGGCATAAAAACGCCCTAAACGCGCAAGATCTCGGCCTGTATTGAATAAACCTGCATTAAAGAAATACGGACTAATACGCCCAGATTTTAGGGTAAATTCACCAAATTTTAGTACTTGTTTCTCAATTGCAAATTCAATAAATTCTTTTTGATAATCTTTCATTTTCTACTCCATGTTTAATGCTTGTTTTTGTTCCATCACTAATTGTTCAATACCGCCTTTAGCTAAGCTTAACATAGCTAATAACTGTTCATGACTAAATGCGCCATCTTCAGCAGTACCTTGAATTTCTATCATGCCACCGGTTTCTGTCATCACAACATTCATATCAGTTTCTGCATTAGTATCTTCCGCATAATCTAAATCACATACGGGTAAACCCTTATAAATACCAACAGAGATTGCTGCTATCATCTGTTTTAACGGGCTTTTTTTCAGCTTACCTTGAGCAACCATCCAATTAAGTGCGTCAGCTAAAGCAATACAAGCCCCTGTAATTGAAGCGGTACGAGTTCCACCATCGGCCTGAATAACATCACAATCAACGGTGATCATGTTTTCACCCAAAGCTTTTAAGTTTACTGCTGCTCGTAGAGAACGTGCAATTAAACGTTGTATCTCTAATGTACGACCAGCTTGCTTTCCCTGCGCAGCTTCACGATTATTACGGTTATGTGTCGCACGTGGTAACATAGCGTATTCAGCGGTCACCCAGCCCTTACCTTTACCTTTTAAAAAGCGCGGTACAGAACTTGAAACAGTCGCATTACATAACACCTTAGTATTACCGACTTCAATTAGCACTGAGCCTTCCGCATAATTGGTATAGTGACGCGTAATTTTGATGTCACGATGTTGCTCGGGAGCTCGATTACTTGGGCGCATAGATAAAAACCTTATGGATGAAATGAACGTAGAGTATACCCGTTCTATAACAAGGAAAAAACGTCAGCTATAAGAAAAATAAAAGGAAAAATAATAATAGAGGTGCTAATAATTGCAGAAAAAAAGCCTATAAAAAGAGAAAGCTAGCAATGCTAACCTCTCAATTAAAATTCATTAAAATGGTGATGTGGCTGTTAGAATGCGTACAATAATGTCATATTCGTTTCAGTATCAGTACTCTTTTTATCATCCAACGGTTTGCTGTTATAACGAACAATAATGGCAAACTTCATTGCTAATGCACCAATAATATTAGCGGTTAATGAAGTATCTGAACGCCCTTTTATTTTACTTCCCCAGTCAGCAACAAATTTTTGTTGGAATTTAGAAGAATTACTAATTTTCATTTGAAAATCAACTACACCATGTGCAACAGCATTTGCTTCACTATCATGCCCTTCCTCCAATGCTGACTCGCGATCAAGTTTTTGGTAAATATAACCAGGACCTAATTCTGCTTTCAAAGTCATGGTATTGTTATCAATAAAGCGATATCCGTAACCAACTGCAGTAGTTGAAGTAAAATCATAGCCAGTAAAAGGGTCAACTTCATAATTGCTACTAGCAAATAAATAACTCACGTCATCAAGTTGATAACCACCTTGCGCACCCAATAAATAACGTTTTGCCGTTACTTCGTCTTCGTCTTCTTTGTATAACCCTTCAAATAGATAATCATTTTCCCAGTTTCCTAATTCTTGCTTCAACGCTAGACGACCTTTAAACGAAGCAGTATCCGTATTACCCGTAGTCAAAGTTGCACCTAATTCAGCTTCCCCAGCAAGCGTTGCATCACCTTCAACAAACTCACTTCGAGCTTGTGCGGCAAATGGTATCGTTATAGTGATGGCTGCAGTAAGTAGCAATTTTTTCATTTTTCTATCCTTCTTTGTCATTTATTTATTTTTCGTTTAATTTAATTACTCTCGACTCGGTATCACAATATCAATTCGCACTGTAAAGTATCAAGTTCAACTTGTTGATATAAATAACTTTAATTATCGCTAGTCGAGGTTAAGTCATATTGAGAGGCGGACTTTAACAATTGATCTGCACTATTTATAAATCCAACATGTGAATAGGTTTAGCAGAGAATTAAAGGCAACAGAGCCCGTATCAAATACGTTGTATGTGGGGAAGAAGATCTGTAAAAAAATAAAAAGCATCAATAACTAACGATCGATGCTTTTTATGAATTTTTATTGCTTAGGGAGTTGATCTACATTAGTGATCAGTACTTGCGGTGTTAAGTCTAAAGCTTTATCTTGACTGAATTTTTTACCTTTTATCTGTACCACAACTTGTTGTGTTTGTGCCCCATCAAAGAATAAATCAGCATAATATTGTTGTACTTGTTGTAATGTCACTGACTCCAACATAGCAACATGTAAGCGTTTTGTATCAATAGCTTCTTTATTGCTCATCCATTCATTAATAAGATAAGAAAACTCTCCACTTAAATTACTTGGTTTAGCTAAGTAGTTAGCTATATGCGCTTTTTTAATGTCCTCAAAGTCACTTTCGTCCGTTGCAGCTAACGTTGTTTTAAAGCTTTCTAAAAAGGCCTTAAAACGTTCATATAAAGCGGCACTTCCAATAGCTGGACTTTGTGTGAACAACCCAAAAGCAACACTATCATTCACTTCAAAACTGGCAGTAAAGGGTGAGTACGTCAACTGCTCTTGAGTTCGAATTTGGTCATAAAAAGCAGGTTTAAGTAGTTTATTCAATAACTCTGCTTTTGCTAATGAAGTAGGATCTTGGTTTTTTGATAAATACACACTAACCAAGGCATCATCCTCTAATGCAGAATTTCGTATAAAGTTTAATGCTCCTTTTTCAGGATCTGCATTAACACGTTTGATTTGATAAAAAGCATTTGGCTGAATTTTTATTTTCAGCTTCAATTTTGCTGTCAATTGCAATACATCTAATGTTGAAAAATTACCTAGGGCTAATAAGCGCACACTAGATTGAGAAAACATTTGTTTAGCTAAAGTAACTAGTTGCTCGCTGGTTACTGTATCGATTTGAGATAATAGAGTCTGGTCAGACCAAGATGGTTGACGAATAATTTTTCTAAATCCATCTAAGCCCAAGTCCATTGCCTTTGTTTTAGATTTATTATTGAAACGACGTATCAGCTCTTGTTTTGCAAGACGCAAAGATTGCTGATCAACTGACATCTCTTTAATATGATCTAATAACATCAGTAATAATTTAATTTGTTTGTCGCTATAACCACTGGTAGTAATCAATAAACCTTCATTACTACTAATAGAAAAGCTTAAGCCAGCTTCTTGCGTAACAAAACTCAATTCAGAGAGCTGTTTCTGCAAAATATTTAACAATAAACTCATTTGTACTCTGGCTTGAGGACTTTGATCATTCAGGTTGTTATTGAGTTGTAGGTTTAAAATGCCTTTTGGCTCTTTTAATTGGCTTTGCTTAAACCACACCGATAAACCCGACTCCTTCACTAGTGCTATCGCTTGATTATTACTTTGTTCGTTAACTAAACTTAAATTTTCAGGTAACCAATCATTGCTAATTGGTAATATCATTTTTGATTGTATTTTTTTCGCTAAGGTTAACCATTGCTGCAAACGCGATTTTTTTATCTTCGCCTGTGCATACTGACCTTGGTAGAAAGGGATCGGTTTGTTAACAATTGCATTCGGTGACATAACAAAAATACGACTATTTTCTGGCGTTAAGTAATCTACTAATTGCTTAATGAATTTTGGATTGAATCCATCTAAACGAAACGAATAAGAAAGTAAATCATGCAATGGATAGTGCTGCATATTGGCAGATAAAGACATTACATAGTTAAAACCAGCCCTTTTTGGTAAAAATTTAAAGTAATTATCTAGGCTCTTTTTCTGCTCTGAATATTGTAATTCATTGATCCCCTGTTCTTTGATCAGGTTGATATAAGCAAATAAACTCGCCAGCACAATATCTTGATCCTGAAGACCTTTTTCCGTAAGTTTAAAGCTCATAGTAAATTGAGAATACTGCTCACTATGGCCAGCATAGAAACCTGCACTCACCGACTCTACTAAACCAATATTTTTTAAATAGTCCGATAAACCACCCTTATGATCAGAACCCAATAATCGGCTAATGTAACCACCAGGTTGATACATATATTCATCTTTCACACTCGGTACTAAAAAGTTAACTTGTAACAATTTCAGATCCGCAGTTGGTTTCATTTGCACTTCTAACGCTAATTGCTTATCTGTTAATAAAGGCGTGATCAGTACAGGTTTAGTTACATTGTTATTAGGAATTTGAGTTAAATATTTAACCGCAATTTTCTGCATATTAGCTAATGAACGCGGGCTAGTCATTGCCACTTTCATAGTATTAGCAGAATAATTTTGCTTAAAAAACAGCTCTAGTTCTTGTTGTAAATTACTACCTGGTTTATCGCTAAGGGTACTCAAATCACCAGTACTAAAACGCGCCATGGGATGTTCAGGGTTTAATGAATAACGCTGTAACGCATACAACTTTCTCATGTCGTTATCAAAATAGGTTTTATGCTCTGCATTAACCGTATGACGCTCTTTTTCAGCATATTTTTCATCAAGCAGTGGAGCACGCATAACATCACCTAGCCTGTCTAATGCCTCTGGCAATGCACTATCATTAACCTCAAAACCATACACAGTTGCATCCTGTGCGGTATAAGCGTTGGTATAGCCTCCATTTTGGCTCATAAACTTGCTGTACTCATTAATCACCGGATATTTTTCAGAGCCGAGGAACAGCATATGCTCTAAATAATGTGCTAAACCAAGCTGATTCTCTGGGTTATGCATACTGCCAATTGGCACTGATAAAGATGCAGCACTGTTTTCCAAATCAGGATCAGAAATCAGTAATACTTGTAATTGATTGGCCAGACGAATCACTTGATATTGGCGCGTATCATTGGGACTTTTAGTAATGGACTGTTCGAGCACCTCAAATGAATTCATATTATTCTCAGCGGCTTGCGCTTGTAAGGAAGTTAAAAAAGTACAGATCAATAAAGATATAAATCGGATAAATATTTTGCTTATCATTAACAACTCTCTTTATAGCGACAACTCTAGCTGGAACCCTATAGACATAACAGAGTGTATATAGTTTCAAGTAGATACCATTCGCACCATTACTCCAGCACAAAAGTCATGCCTAAATTATGTTTAAATATCGACTAAATTTGTAGCCAAAACGTGGTGGGACCATCATTAGTGGAGGTCACTTGCATATCAGCGGCAAAAATACCATTTTCAACATGGCAGCCCAATTCGGTGCATTGTTGACTAAACAGCTGATATAAACGATCCGCTTCTTCAGGTTCTGCACCGTTGGTGAATCCAGGTCGATTACCTTTTTTTGTTTCTGCCGCTAACGTAAACTGTGAAATAACTAATAAATCCCCCTTCGCTTGTTGCACGTTAAGATTCATTTTTCCATTAGCATCAGCAAAAATACGATACGCTAAAACCTTTTGAGCTAAGCGCAGACATTGTTTATCGGTGTCACCCTTTTCTACTCCTAAAAGTACTAATAAACCGCTTTTAATTGCACCTACCGTTTGTCCTTCAACGGTCACCGACGCGTTAGTAACACGTTGAATCATTGCAATCATTGTTCATTCTCCGCTAATGTTTTGTCTGTTTCTTGCATCTCTTTTTCAGATACAGATAAAAATTCTTCTAGGGTAGAGGTCACTTCTGCACCAATCAATACAATCAACCAACTAAAATAGATCCAAACAAACATGATCGGGATAACCGCTAATGCACCATAAATAATTTGCTGTGAAGGAAAATTAGTGATGTATAAAGTAAATAGATCCGTTGCAAAATTAAATAATAAGGCAGCGATCAGGCCACCCGTTAGTGCATAACGAAAGCTGACACGTTGATGCGGCACTAATGTATATACACCGGCAAATGCTAACCAAGAAAAAACAAAAGGGATAATGCTTAAAATTTGTTGTCCAAGCGATAAAAAACCACCGGTTTGAACAATAGAAAAGAGGTAAGAACTGAGGGCAATGCTGCCACCAATAATAATTGGACCTAAACTTAAAATAGTCCAATAAATAGTAAAGGCCTGCACTACTGATCGTTTGTTAGTACAACGCCAAATACGATTGATAGTTTGATCTATCGTTGAGATCAATAACAAGGCAATCACAATTAATGACGCGATCCCCATCATGCTCATTTTTTTAGTATTTTCAATAAATCCGGTCATATGCTCTTTGACTGCATTACCTGCTGTTGGCACAAAATTATTATAGATAAGATCTTCAATAATTTTATTCAACTCCGAAAACATCGGGAAGGCCGACAGCATATAAAATATAACCGCCAGAAAAGGCACAATAGATAAAAGAGTAACGTAAGCAAGATGGCCGGCAGGGACTTTAATATTATCTTCTTGGCTGCGCTTCCATAAAAAAATACTGTAGCTGTAAACCAATTTGACTTTCTGTACTAATACTTGCTTTTGTAATGGCAACATAGTTTTCCTAGATGAGTTTTAAGCAATGGGAAAAACAGCTTTAGATTCTATGGACTGCATAATGTATTTAACCTCAGTTCTGGACAGCCAAAAATATAAGCTTATGATTTTAAATTTTATTTTTCTTTCATTAACCAGAATTGAGGTTATTTAATATTAAAGAGTCGATATCGCTTAACTACAAATTGTAAACAAAAAAAAGGCCTTACGATAGTAAGACCTTAATATTAGGTTTTTTAGTCGTTTAAGTAAACGAATTAACCTTTAGTTGGACGTGCAGCACGTTTACGCTCATTCTCACCCAGTAATTTCTTACGGATACGAATGCTTAATGGCGTTACTTCTACTAACTCATCAACATCGATAAACTCAAGCGCTTGCTCAAGTGTCAAGATGATTGCAGGTGAAAGTGTTTGTGCTTCATCAGTACCTGAAGAACGAACGTTAGTAAGCTGTTTACCACGAATACAGTTAACTGTTAAATCATTTGAACGGTTATGAATACCGATGATTTGACCTTCATAAACTTCAGTAGCGTGACCTAGGAATAAACGACCACGATCTTGTAAGAAGAATAATGAGTAAGTAACCGCTTTACCAGTTTGATTACAAACCATTACACCATTTTGGCGTTGACCAATTGTACCGCCTTTGTGCGGACCGTAATGGTCGAAGCTATGGTATAAAAGACCAGAACCAGATGTAATTGTCATGAATTCAGTTTGGAAACCGATTAAACCACGACTTGGGATCATAAAGTCTAAACGTACACGGCCTTTACCATCAGGGATCATATTAGTTAGTTCCGCTTTACGGATACCTAATTGTTCCATGATTGAACCTTGATGTTGCTCTTCACAGTCAACTGTCAATGTTTCCATTGGCTCATGTAACTGACCATCGATCATTTTTTCAATAACTTCTGGACGAGATACTGCTAGCTCAAAACCTTCACGACGCATGTTTTCAATTAAGATACCTAAATGTAGCTCACCACGACCAGATACTTTGAATTTATCAGGATCGGCAGTTTCTTCTACTTTTAACGCAACGTTATGTACAAGCTCTTTATTCAAACGGTCAAGGATGTTACGTGATGTAACGAATTTACCTTCTTTACCACAGAATGGAGAGTTGTTTACTTGGAAAGTCATTGTTACCGTTGGTTCATCAACAGTTAATGGCGTCATCGCTTCAACATTATTTTGTGCACAGATAGTGTCAGAGATTTTAAGCTCGCCTAGACCACTGATTGCAATAATGTCGCCAGCTTCACCATATTCAATATCATGACGTTCTAGACCTAGGTAACCTAATACTTGACCTACTTTGCCTTTACGTTCTTTGCCGTCAGCACCAATGATAGTTACCGCTTGGTTTACTTTAACGTGACCACGTGTAATACGACCAACACCGATAACACCTACGTAAGAGTTGTAATCAAGTTGAGATATTTGCATTTGGAAGTCACCATCGCGATCCGCATCTGGTGGAGCAACAGTATCAACGATAGTTTGGAATAAATCTTCCATGTTATCTTTTTTAGTGTCCATATCAGTACTTGCCCAACCGTTTAATGCAGAAGCATAAACCACTTGGAAGTCTAATTGCTCATCAGTAGCACCTAGGTTATCAAACAAATCAAATACTTGATCCATTACCCATTCAGGACGTGCACCAGGCTTATCGATTTTGTTAATAACAACAATTGGTTTTAAACCATGAGCAAATGCTTTTTGTGTTACGAAGCGAGTTTGTGGCATAGGACCATCAACCGCATCAACGATCAAACAAACACTGTCTACCATAGATAGAATACGTTCTACTTCACCACCGAAATCGGCATGCCCAGGAGTATCTACGATATTGATATGGTAATCGTTCCATACAATCGCTGTATTTTTTGCAAGAATGGTAATACCACGTTCTTTTTCAAGATCGTTAGAATCCATTACACGTTCTTCATTATCACCACGTGAATCCAAAGTACCAGATTGCTCTAACAGTTTATCAACCAATGTTGTTTTACCATGGTCAACGTGAGCAATGATGGCTATATTTCTTAATTTATCTAACGACATGATGTGCCTCAAAAATAACTACTATAAAAATACCAATTAAATAAAAATAGATTATCCACTTTTATTTAATTGGTATGAAAAAATTTAGGCTATGAAAACACTTAAAGTGAGATAGCCAAATGTGCGCACATTGTAAACATAATTTCAAAAATAGAAAGTTTTAAGTCGGTCACAGTTAGCTTAAATGCTGAAAAGTTTAAAAAATGCAAGCAACTGAGCACTGAAACACAAAACGCACCAAAAAAGAGCTACGCAGCACTACATTGGTGCACAAGATCACATTGTATGGGCTGTAGCAGAAGAAAAAGCGAGGTATAATGGGCTTTGCCAAGTTGGCATAGTTTTAGCTACTTGTATCAGCATAAGTTTAGAAGTATAAATACTAGTTCAGAATTACGATAAATCGATTTTCATACATTTATGGCTTTTCATACATTTATGAATAACGATTTGTTTTTTAAACATTTCGATGTCAAATGAGGTTCTACAACATGTCTGCACAAACAATTCAAGACGTTCTAGCTCTTATTAAAGAGCAAGACGTAAAATTCGTTGATTTACGCTTTACTGATACACATGGTAAAGAGCAACACGTCTCTATTCCGCATCACCAAGTAAACGAAGACTTTTTCGAAGAAGGTAAAATGTTCGATGGTTCTTCAATCGCTGGCTGGAAAGGGATTCAAGATTCAGACATGGTATTAATGCCTGTACCTTCAACGGCTGTACTTGACCCATTTACTGACGATGCAACATTAAACTTACGTTGTGACGTACTAGAGCCAAAAACAATGTTAGGTTACGACCGTGACCCACGTTCTGTTGCTAAGCGTGCTGAAGCTTACATGCGTTCAACAGGTATTGCTGATACTGTTTTATTTGGTCCAGAACCAGAATTCTTCCTATTTGACGACGTTAAATACGGTAATACAATGCAAGGTGCTTTTTTCTCGATTGATGCTAAAGAAGCGGCTTGGAACTCAGGTACTTCATATGAAGAAGGCAACACCGGTCACCGTCCAGGTGTTAAAGGTGGTTACTTCCCAGTAGCACCAGTTGATTCATCTCAAAACATCCGTTCTGCTATGTGTTTAATCATGGAAGAAATGGGTTTAGTTGTTGAAGCTCATCACCATGAAGTAGCAACAGCGGGTCAAAACGAAATCGCATGTCGTTTCAACACAATGGTTGAAAAAGCAGATGAAATCCAAATTTACAAGTACGTTGTACATAACGTTGCTCACGCATACGGCCAAACAGCTACATTTATGCCTAAACCAATTATTGGCGATAACGGTTCTGGTAATCACTGTCACCAATCTTTAGGTAAAGATGGTGTTAACTTGTTCTCTGGTGATCAATACGGCGGCCTTTCTGAAATGGCGCTTTATTACATCGGCGGTATTATCAAGCATGCTAAAGCACTTAATGCATTCACTAATGCATCAACTAACTCTTACAAACGCTTAGTGCCACACTTTGAAGCGCCAGTAATGCTTGCATACTCTGCAGGTAACCGTTCTGCGTCTATTCGTATTCCAATTGTACCGACTGCACGTGCAGCGCGTATCGAAGTACGTTTCCCAGATCCAACAATGAATCCTTACTTAGGTTTCTCTGCAATGTTAATGGCTGGCCTTGACGGTATTAAAAATAAGATACACCCTGGTGATTCTCTAGATAAAGATCTATACGACCTACCTAAAGAAGAAGCTGATGCAATCCCACAGGTTGCAGTATCTTTTGAAGAAGCACTTGCTGCACTAGATGCTGACCGTGACTTCCTTGTTGAAGGTGGCGTATTCTCAAATGAAGCAATTGATGCATACATTGGTTTGAAAACAGCTCAATGTGAAGCCGTTTCTCGCGCTACGCATCCAAAAGAGTTTGAATTATACTACAGCGTATAAGAGAGCTTTTATAAAGCATGATTCAGTTCATGCTTTAAATCAGAAAACCCGTCTTTGCGCGGGTTTTTTTGTCTATATCCTTTATATAAGCAACAAATAAGTTGTCCACGATATGAGGTTTTTGATGATTAAAGTTCCCATGCTTTTGTTGATCCCGTTGTTTGTCATGTCAGTATCATCATTACAGGCAGAAACAACCATTTATCATTGGGTTGATAAACATGGAAAAAGTCATTTCTCAGACACTGCCGAGCCGGGCACAGAACAGATTATTGTCGAAAATAAAAATTTAATGCCGGTTAATACTAACCAACCAACAATAAAAAAATTATCGGAAGTTGATGACTTAAGTCTAGATAGGAAAAAAGCAATAAACTATCAAGCAGAAATTATTTCACCTCAAGATGATATGGCGATACGCAGTAACGATGGCGCATTAGATATTCACGTTAAAACAACACCTGAAAAAGAAAGCTCCCAACGTTTACAGTTATTTTTAGATGCAGAGCCCTTAGGCACGCCTCAATTGTCGCCAACGATGCGAGCATTTAATGTGGACCGTGGTACGCATCAAGTACAAGTTCATTTGTTGGATGAAACAGGTAAAACCTTAGCTAAAACGCAAATTGTGACTATTCACTTAAAACGTGCAGCACTTAAATAGAACTTAAAAATATGCAGAATGAACCCAGTAACAAACTTATTTTTACCTTTCTTGAAGAAGCTAAAACCGCGTTTGTAGGATTAGATGCTTCATTAAAATTGATTTACGCTAACCCTGCGAGTGAGCAATTATTGTCGCAAAGCAAACAACGCTTATACGCACAAAGCCTGTATTCACTGGCTGAACAGTTCCATTTTAGCCCAGTTTCTATTGCCAACCTATTACATGAACAAGCTTCTTTTACTGAAAATGAAGTCACCTTATTCATTGATGGGCACTCTTTATTAATTGATTTAAGTGCTAGTTACGTGAGCGTTAAATCAGATTGTTATATTATTTTGGAGATGCGTTGTATTGAGCAGCAAAAACGCATCAGTCAGGTGCATTATCAAGAGCACCAACAAAAAGCAGCACAGGAATTAGTCAGAGGTTTAGCCCACGAGATAAAAAACCCTTTAGGCGGTTTACGCGGTGCGGCACAACTGTTGGAAGCTGAATTACCAGATCCAGAATTAAAAGAGTTTACCCAAATAATTATTGAACAAGCTGATCGCTTAAGCGCCCTAGTAAACCGTTTATTAGGCCCACAAAAATTAGGCACAAAGGGTATCCATAATATTCACTCTGTTTTAGAAACAGTTAGAAAGTTGGTGTGTTTAGATTTACCTAAAAATATCACTATTCACATTGATTATGATCCCAGTATTCCCGATTTTGAGATGCAACCGGACCAATTACAACAAGCCTTTTTAAATATCATTCAAAATGCCGTACAAGCCTTACAAAATCAGCCCGAAGAACACCGTATTACAGTGCGCACCCGTGCAGCGAATCAAATTACGATTAATGGTTTACCGCAGCGTTTAGCTACTGAAATAAAAATTATTGATACCGGTCCAGGCATACCTGAACACCTCAAGAGCACATTATTTTATCCGATGGTGACGGGCCGCAAAGATGGCACAGGTCTAGGTTTATCTATCGCACAGGAATTGATCAAACAACATCATGGACGTATTGAATTTAGTAGTTGCAAGGGTAAAACAGAGTTTTCTGTTTATTTACCAATTTAACTTCCATCTATGTATAAAAATAAAAATAAGGAACTAAAATGGCCGCTTGGATTGTAGATGATGACCATGCCATTCGCTGGGTATTAGAACGCACATTAAAAGCTGAAAACATCGAACATGCGAGTTTTCCTGACGCTGAGTGCCTATGGCAACAACTGCTCATTGAGCAACCTGAAATAATTATTTCTGACGTGCGTATGCCAGGGATTGATGGATTAGAGCTGATGCAAAAGATTCATCAACGCTACCCATTAATTCCGATCATTATTATGACTGCACATTCAGATTTAGATAGCGCAGTAAATGCTTACCAAAGTGGTGCCTTTGAATACCTACCTAAACCCTTTGATATCCATGAAGCAACCGCATTAATTAAACGCGCAATCAACCACAGTAAAGAGTTAAAACAACAGAAAAAGCCTAATACTCAACCTATTTCGACTCCTGAAATTATTGGTGAAGCACCTGCTATGCAAGAGGTTTTCCGTGTTATAGGGCGTTTATCTCGCTCCAGCATGAGTGTATTAATCAATGGTCAATCGGGCACAGGTAAAGAATTAGTAGCTCAAGCCCTACATAAGCATAGCCCACGTAAAAACGAGACATTTATTGCGCTCAATATGGCGGCTATCCCTAAAGAGTTGATTGAAGCAGAGTTATTTGGCCATGAAAAAGGCGCTTTTACAGGTGCAGCAGCTAATCGCCAAGGGCGATTTGAACAGGCCGATGGCGGGACCCTCTTCTTAGATGAAATTGGCGATATGCCTTTAGATGTTCAAACTCGTTTGCTACGTGTACTCGCTGATGGTCAGTTCTATCGTGTCGGTGGCCACCAAGCAATCAAGGTAGATGTTCGAATTATTGCAGCTACGCATCAAAATTTAGAGAAAAAAGTGCAAAGCGGAGATTTCCGAGAAGATTTATTTCACCGTTTGAATGTAATACGCTTGCAACTTCCCGCACTAAGGGAGCGTCGCGAAGATATTCCATTACTTGCAAATCATTTTCTACATAATATAGCTAATGAGTTGACTGTTGAAAGTAAGCAGCTTACTAAGGCTACACTGACTTACCTAAGTGAACTACCTTGGCCCGGCAATGTCCGTCAATTAGAGAATATTTGTCGCTGGTTAACGGTAATGGCTAGTGGACAAGAGGTCCATATTAGTGATTTGCCTCCTGAATTAGGCAATCAAGATATTCCTGATCAAGATGGTGAGCCGGTGATATGGCAAGAAAGCCTGAAAAAATGGGCAGATACACAATTAAGGAATGGCGAAACCAATATATTAGGGCAATTATTACCTGAATTTGAAAAGATAATGCTACAAAGTGCACTAAAGCATACGCAGGGTAAAAAACATGAGGCAGCTAAACTACTCGGATGGGGGCGTAATACCTTAACGCGTAAATTAAAAGAGTTAAATTTAGCAGATTAACGACATAACCAAGGTCAAATGATTACCACAGTGTTAAAAATTAACAAATTTGTGATCTCACCAACCTATTGCACCAATATAGTGCAATAGGTTGGTGAACTATTTAGCTATGCCACTTTAAACTTGTGCATAATCCGCTCTATCACCTAACCAACGTTCAATTAATGGCCTAATATATTCTGGATGGGAGCGTATTAATAATAAAGCCAATTGCTGGACCTGTGGTATAAGCCCTTGATCCCTTAATAAATCAGCAATTTTCATATCGGCGATCCCAGTTTGTTTTGTGCCTAACACCTCGCCTGGTCCCCGAATAGCCAAATCTTGCTCTGCAATATAAAATCCATCATTACTTTCTCGCAGTACATTTAAACGTTTTAAAGCAGTTTTTGATAAAGGATATTTATACAATAAAACACAGTGGCTTGCGACTTCGCCACGGCCAACACGACCACGTAACTGGTGCAGCTGTGCTAATCCTAAACGCTCAGGATTTTCGATAATCATTAAGCTAGCATTAGGCACATCAACGCCCACTTCAATCACAGTCGTTGCAACGAGTAGATCTAACTCTCCGGCTTTAAAAGCATCCATCACATATTGTTTTTCAAGCGCTTTCATTCGCCCGTGCACCAAGCCAATACGTAAATCAGTTAATGCTAACTGTAAATCATTAGCCGTATCTTCAGCGGCCTGACACTCTAAAACTTCTGACTCTTCAATTAATGTACAGACCCAATAGGCTTGACGCCCCTCCGTTTTACAAGCTTGGTAAACACGTTGAATAACTTGATCACGGCGAGAATCCGCTAATGCTACCGTTTTAATCGCAGTTCTTCCCGGTGGTAACTCATCAATAACTGAAACACTTAAATCTGCATAAGCCGTCATCGCAAGCGTCCGCGGGATCGGCGTTGCAGTCATCGTCAGTTGATGCGGTACTAAACCATTATTCACGCCTTTTTCTCGTAATGATAAACGTTGATGTACGCCAAAACGATGTTGCTCATCAACAATCACTAGTGCTAAGTTATGAAAAACAACATTTTCAGAAAATAGCGCATGTGTCCCTACCACCATTTTAGATAATCCTAAGGTAATATTTTCCGTCTGGTCTCGCTTTTCCTTCACTTTCATTTTTCCGGACAACATACCAACTCGAATACCGAGAGGTTCAAACCACCCCTTAAAATTTAATAAATGTTGTTCAGCGAGTAGTTCAGTAGGCGCCATTAGTGCAACTTGATACCCAGCTTCAATCGCTGTCAATGCTGCTAATGCGGCGACTAATGTTTTACCTGAACCTACGTCCCCTTGCACTAAACGCATCATTGGCAGATTTTGAATTAAATCCTGTTGTATTTCATGGTTAACTCTTTGCTGTGCACCAGTAGGGGAAAAAGGTAGATTATTTAATAATTTTTTACTCAGCTCACCATTACCTTTAAGCTCTAGAGACAGGTGTTTCTGCGACTGTTCACGCAACACTAACATACTGATTTGTTGTGCTAACAACTCTTCTATAATTAATCTCTGTTGGGCTGGGTGAGTACGATTTTCTAACTGTTCAATGCTGGCCGTTGGCGGAGGTCGATGAACTGTCATCAATGCATCAAATAAGCTAATAGGATGCGATAATAATGCTGTGGGAATTAATTCTTGTACTTGATTTTGTTGCAGGTGTTGTAAGGCTTGATCAGTTAATTGACGTAAGCTATTTTGTTTCAAACCTTCCGTTGTCGGATAAATAGGTGTTAACGCCTCTTCTACTAATATTGATTGGTTTTCAGCAACTAAAGAATAATCAGGATGAGTCACCTCTAAACCTTGAAAACCGCGTTTAAACTCTCCAAAACACTTAATCCACTGGCCTTCTCTAAAACTATTTTTTTGTGCAGCATTGAAGTGAAAAAAGTTTAATGTAGCAACCCCATCACCATCGCTAATTTTACACTTTAAGATACGTCGTTTACCGAATTGCACTTGGCAGCTAACGACCTCACCTTGCACACTTACCTGCATACCATCTTTGATCTCTTTAATGGGGTAGATTCGGGTGCGATCTTGATAGTGCAATGGTAAATGGAAAAGCATATCTTCAACTGAATTTAAGCCTAATTTGCTTAACCTCTCAGCAACTTTCGCTCCCACGCCCTTTAACGCAGATAGGGGTATTTTGTTTAAATTCATTTTTTATCCCAGCCACTGATTGATGTTATGTTTTATGTACAAGCTTCCAAAAATTCATACATATTGCTATACCCAAAGTAGTTTATGCGTAAACTAGCGCTTAATATTATATTGTTAAGGTTAATTGTTATGCGTTACATCTATTTGGTATTGGTTTTTTTTAGTTCGATGGTTTTTTCGGAAACCAGCGCTATCGATGAACGTATCAAGGATGAAGCTAAAAGCGAAAAATTTAATTTTTCAATTATACCGCATAAACCAAACTATATAATGCCGATTTATTTTAATGAAAAAATTGCAGACTATGCAATCTATCAAGGCAGCGATGGAAAAAGTAGCTCACAACGTACTGAAATAAAATTTCAAATTAGCCTTAAAGTACCACTATTTCAAAAAATCGGTAACTTGCCTATCTCTGGTTATGTTGCTTATACGCAGCTTTCTTATTGGCAAGCCTACAACACAGAGTACTCATCACCATTTCGTGAAACAAATTATGAGCCAGAAGCTTTTATATTGTGGGAGACGGATCAAGAATTAGGTTTGGGTTGGCGCTTTAAAGCGGCACAATTTGGATTTACACACCAGTCTAATGGCCGCACAGAGCCTACCTCTCGTAGTTGGAATCGTCTCGATGGTAGCTTACTCTTTGATAAAGGAAACTTAGTTGTCTCCATTAATCCTTGGTACCGGTTTGAAGATAGCGACGATGATAACCCTGATTTATTAGACTTTTATGGGCATGGGCAAATTATTACCGCTTATAAATACAATGAGCATGTTTATTCATTAACCAGTCGTAATAATATTGAAAGTGGTTTCAGTAAAGGATCAGTGACAGCCTCTTGGAGTTTCCCTATATACGGTAAAATAAAAGGCTATGTACAAGTTTTTTCTGGGTATGGCAACAGCCTTGTCGAGTATAACGAATACACTAATACAATAGGCCTAGGCATTTCTATTTCTGACTTTCTTTAACCTTAATTTTTATTGGTATTACTGTTACTGTTACTAATAGCAGCTAGGCTCTCAGAAATTTTCTTTATTAATAGTTGTTTTTTAGCTTTTAATGGTGGCTGCTCACTATTATTGGAGGCTAACCATTGTGGATGTTGTCGAGCATTCTTAAGCCATTGGTTCCATGCTTTAGGCAACGCTGTTTTTTCTGAGTTTATCTGTGCCAGAGACAGTTTAGTCACACTGGCATGCCCGCGTTGCTGCAAGGCAATAAGTAAGCTCAATTGACGAGCCCATAAAATATGCAACGTCAAATCATCAGCACACAGATAACGATGCCCTTTGACCTTGGCATGTATTTCATCATAATAACGCTGCTTAACCCCCCATAATACTCCCATCACTCCGCCGGCAACCGCAGCGGCACCTAAAGTTAGCCCTGCTGCAACTAAGTCAACAGCAACCCCAATACCAGCCCCTTTTACAAAGTTACTGGTTGCCTTGATACCAAACTCTTGTAAGTTATCAGTGGAAAAAAGATCTAACTCCCATTGGCCTTGTTGAATAGGTAAGTCATATTGGTCGATATCCTGTTGCTTGAATTGATATAACGCGAGCAATTGATTTAAAGTACTTGTTTCTAAATCACGGATTGACGCCTGCAGTTGATTACTGGTTTTAGCGATACTTTGTTCATTGTTATCAGCTCTAAAACGACATGCTGCAGCTTCAACCAATAATGTAGCAATTAATTGTTGCGCGGCTTTTTCACGCTGTTGCCATTGTACTTTTCTTTGCTCAATCAATGCTTCAAGTTGCTGCTCTCTATGTGCTAAAAGCGTTTGCATCTTCTGATAAATTTTCAGTTCATCTGAAAACCTAAACACTACGCTATCAAAGCTAACATGAGCATGCAGATTCAAACGCGCTAGTTGCGTTTGCCAATTACGCATATTATCACTACCAGCTTCAATAAAATTAAGCACTGGAATAATGGGTTTAGCTGCATAACTAAGAATTTTTAATTCATCTCGATACTTACCTAAAATAGGCTCCCTGATATCAATAACATAGAAGATAATATCATTGCTTAATAACGCTTTAAGGACCTTCAATTCTTGGCTTAATTCAGGATAATTATTTTCATTTTTAATAAAAGATAACAGCCGATCAATACCATCATCGTGCTCTGAAATCGATTGCTCATCAATGACACTTAATAGATTAATAGAGTCTTCTAAACCGGGGGTATCGTAAATAACTAAATTATGGTTATCATCAACGCGAATTTCAGCCCCTTCAACATGACGAGTAGTACCTGCTTTATCGGCAATTTCACCAAAACTAGCATCTCGTAGTAGAGTACGAATTAAGGAGGTTTTTCCTGTATTGGCATGACCAACAACGGCTACGGACAATAGATCTTTATCCATTTTTCACCTCCTGATGTGTGTTGTTAGGAGTGACGCTTTGATTCAAGTACCTGATGTATTGCGAGGAGATATTGACTTTAGCAGCGATCTCAACCCAATCCTCTAAGCGACTGGCTATTTTTGCTTTGTTAGCAGATTGCTCGCCGAATAAAAGTAAATACAACTGCACATTGCTTTTGTACTGACATTTTTTAGCAAAGCTCAACCAACCCCGATCTGGCACACGATTAACATCTACATACAAAATAACATGCTCAGCTGCCGATGATTTTAACGCAGAAAGTGCCGCTTGTTGGCTTGCATTATCTAATACATTAATTAAGTCGACTGAGTAATGTTTTAAAACATGTTTATCGGCTTGTTGAAGAATGCGTTGGTTAAGCTCAATAGCAATCGGATAAGCGTTTTCTGGCATCACTAATGATTGATTATATTGACTAGTTTCCTTGCCTTGGTGGTTATTAGGATTGGCTTTGTGCTGGTCGGCATCGCTAATAAAACTGGCTTTTCCAATGGGATGCAAAATATTTTTTAATTGGATGTAGTAGGCATCTGAAAGATCTAATTGAAAGTTCTTTTTCTTCTGTTTAATGCCTTGATAAAACACTAGCATTAAAATGATTCTAGGCAACAAAGCGTAAACTATTAGACTAAATATTAATAGGTTAGACCAGCTAATACGAATTTCTTGTGCTACTTGTAAAGGGTTAACAATACCAATACTAGCATGGCTCACATCACTAGGCGTAGGCACATTAATGGCTAAAAGGTTAGGTAGGTAAGTTAACCATTGGGTTAGCTTTAAGAAAGTATCTTCACTTAAAATAGTCGTTTGCCAAATAAAGTCTACTTGATGCGTTGCTAACACTAAAAATAATGACAAGGTTGCACCAAGTAAATAACAGCTCCACCATAAATGGCTAATCATTGATAACTGCACTCTCCCCATGTAAGCACCAAACCTATGTTCAAAATAGTATTGGAATAGGTCGATATAATGGATGTGTTTAGTTGTCACTTTATGCTGTAATTTATCCACCAAAGTCAGCATCGATAACAGCAAATTTGCTAACCACGGCAGACTCAATACATGGCGCTTAAAATACACAATACTCCAAATAATTAAAGACAAAATATTCGGCGCGATAAACAGCACAATAGCCCAAAAAAAGTTAATTTGAGTACCCGACTCATTGACTAAAAACTGCGAAACACTACTTGCACCTACGATCAAAAAAATCACACAGATTAGACCAATAGAAAACTTAAGTAGTTGTTGTAGATGTAGCAATACGGGACTAACTTGGTAGCGTAAATCTGCAAGTTGGGTACGCTTAGATAAAGCATCAGTAAGGTTTAAAGTACTATAATCTGCATTAAAACGATTAGATGGAGATGGTTTTTCAATGATACGAATGCCCTCCGTTAACAAACGGTTTTGGTATAAGTCCATTAAGTACTCCCTTTAATTATTTACGACCACGGATAGCATTCCACCAATCTTCTGATGCGTCAATCTGTCCTTGCTCATCAAGTGGTGGATAAGGCAGACTTTTCTCGCGGCATAACTGTCGGTAAATAGGATGACCACCTTCAAATAAGATGCGATGTTGTTCTTCCTTAGGTAAACGACAGGTTTGTTCATATAAACCCGCTATTTCTCTTTGTCGTTGTGCTTCATACATGATTAATGCAGAAGCCACTGATACATTCAAAGACTGACACATACCAACCATTGGAATAATCACATCTTGATCCGCTAAGGCTAAAGCTTCTTCACTAATACCATACTTTTCCTGCCCCATTATAATGGCAGTTGGTTTGGTATAGTCAACTTCACGAAAATCTATCGCGGTAGCAGATAAGTTAGTAGCAATAATTTGCATCCCCTGCTCACGCATCACAGCAATCGCATCCTGTGTTGTTTCGTGCGAATGAACATTAACCCACTTTTGGCTTCCTGAAGCAACGTTACGGGAAATTCGAGTACTATCAATGTCCCAAGTTGCATGCACATTATTAATCCCCATCGCATCAGCTGTACGCACTATAGCTGCTAAGTTATGTTGCATATGAACCTGCTCCATAAAAACGGTTAAATCAGGCTGGCGACGGTTTAACATGGTCGTTATTCGGGTAAAACGTTCGGGGGTCATAAGCTCTCACACAGGGACATGACAAAAGAGATATTATACAGAATTATTAACGGAGGCTAAAGGTGTGTCAAAAAACCAGACTGTTTTCTGACACAAGGATCAATAAGAAAAATTATAAAGAGATATAATTATTACGGGCATATTGTGGGCGTGCAGCTTTTAATACTTCAGCTTCTGCTTCCGTTAATTTTCCGGTAGGTAATCCAATCACTTTATGGGTCAGCTGTTCTCGTGCGTCAATTGCAATGGAAAGCTTAATAATTCGGCTACTGCCTTTGATTTCTTGAGTTTCAAATGCAGGAGCAAGCACACCAGAGGCCAATAAATTACTTACAGCCGGCTCAGTCAGTGGTAATGCCAACACAGTTTTACGTTGAATAATAAATTCACGCAATAATGCTTTCTCTTCAAAGTCTAATTGGCGGATCATCTTATTACGTCGTGCTAACAAATGCTGGCTTTCATAATATTCAGTTAAACGACTGAATGAAGACGTCAGCACACGCGTCAATAAATAAGAACCTGTTAACAATGCCAGTATCCATAAATATGGGGCATAAGTATTGGGTAAAAGATCTGAATTATTCAGAGAAAATAAAGAACTAGGCATAACCAGTAATACGGCACAACTAAAACACATCCACATCATAGTCGTGGTAATACCTTGCTGTTCTGTCAAACGTTGAAATAATCTTTTCATGGTTAGCTCCTGCCAATAATTTGTCGTACGAAGCTATAAAAGCAGGAACTATGCCAGTATTATATTTAACAGGAAATTAGATTCTAACAATATCCCTTGAAGAGACACCTTTATGTATCACAATCGTTTCCCTACAAGACTTATAATTTTTTATCTAAATGAAAACGAGTATAGGGAATGATAATCTCAATGTAGATCTGACATAATAACAGTTGAATCTGTTAGGGAGTGACACCATTATTGATATTACTCACCAGACAATAACAAAACCCTATAGGCTATATAATGAATTTTAGAGATCTTGAGTACTTAATTGCTTTAGAGGAATTAAAACATTTTCGTAAAGCAGCTGATAAATGTTTTGTTAGCCAGCCAACGCTGAGTGGTCAAATAAAGAAGTTAGAAGAAGAATTGAATGTGCAGCTAATGGAACGATCTTCACGTAAGGTTATTTTTACTCCTGCAGGCAACGACATTGTCGCAAAAGCAAAAACC
The DNA here is from genome assembly GCF_037546705.1 of Vibrio sp. 2-Bac 85. Taxonomy (NCBI): domain Bacteria; kingdom Pseudomonadati; phylum Pseudomonadota; class Gammaproteobacteria; order Vibrionales; family Vibrionaceae; genus Vibrio; species Vibrio sp. 2-Bac 85. The sequence continues at coordinate 687,788 of NZ_JALAAB010000001.1, forward strand.
ATACTATTAGAAGCTAAATCACTGAAAGAAATAGCAAAAAGCCACAATGAACCAATGCGTGGCACATTACATATTGGACTTATTCCAACTGTGGCCCCGTATTTATTACCGCTGATCGTCCCTGTTATGAAAGAGACTTTTCCTGACTTAGAGTTGTATTTACATGAGAATCAAACGGAAGTTCTACTCAAACAACTAGAAGAAGGTGAACTAGATTGCTTAATGCTGGCATTGTTACCAGGTATGGAGCATTTCAATCAATTAAATTTATATGATGAACCACTGGAATTGGCATTATCAGATAAGCATGCTTGGTCAAATAATCGTTTAATCAATTTACAAGAGTTAAGTGGAGAGCATGTATTAATGCTTGCTGATGGACACTGTTTGAGAGATCAAGCAATGGGGTTCTGCTTTGCAGCGGGCGCTATTGAAGATAATAGCTTTAAAGCAACCAGCTTAGAAACACTACGCCATATGATCAGCGCTGAAAATGGCTTAACTCTGTTGCCGCAATTAGCCATACCGTTAAACCGTTACCAATCAGGTGTAAAATATATTCCTTTTGAAGCGCCAATACCAACACGAACCATTACGCTGTTAAGTCGTAAAAATAGTGCACGTCAGACATGTTTTGATCAGTTAGCGGTATTAATTAACAAAGCGGTACAAACTAAGTTAGATGAGTATTAATAGCCTTTGATTATGTTAAAAGTAGATGTTAGCAGCAATCTGCATTAAATTTTATGAGATTATAAGAACAGATGGGGTTAGTGAGAATTAACCTCAACTAGGTCGGCTCTTAGCATTATCAGTGATGGATTTAGCTAAAATTAAGATACAAAAAAGCCGAACTTGCGTTCGGCTTTTTTCATGCAACTATAAAGAAACTTACGCTTCTTCGTCCGCTACAACTGGACGGTCTACAAACTGGATGTAAGCCATTGGAGCTTTATCGCCAGTACGGAAACCACATTTAATGATACTAGTGTATCCACCAGGACGAGTCGCGTAGCGAGGACCTAGTTCATTAAATAATTTTGCCACTACTGCATCATCACGAAGACGAGCAAAAGCTAGACGACGGTTAGCAACACTATCCGTTTTAGCTAGTGTAATTAATGGCTCAATTACACGACGCAATTCTTTTGCTTTAGGCACGGTAGTTTTAATAACTTCGTGCGTAGCAATAGAAATTGCCATATTACGAAACATAGCCTGACGGTGGCTGCTGTTTCGGTTAAGTTGACGTCCACTTTGACGATGGCGCATAACCTAATCCTTATTATTCGTAAATCGGTTTTAGACTAATCTTCAATTAAACTTGCTGGTGGCCAGTTTTCTAGGCGCATACCTAGTGACAGTCCACGTGAAGCAAGTACATCTTTGATTTCAGTTAGAGACTTCTTACCTAAGTTAGGTGTTTTAAGTAGCTCAACTTCAGTACGTTGTACTAGATCACCGATATAGTGAATCGACTCTGCTTTCAAACAATTAGCAGAACGAACAGTTAGTTCTAAATCATCTACTGGGCGTAAAAGAATTGGATCAAACTCAGGTTTTGCATCAACTACTGGTACTTCGTAAGTAGTGCGTAAATCAACAAATGCGTCTAATTGCTCAGCTAAAATTGTAGCTGCACGACGAATTGCTTCTTCAGGCTCTAAAGTACCATCAGTTTCCATATCGATAACAAGTTTGTCTAGATCGGTACGTTGTTCAACACGAGCTGATTCAACACTGTAAGCAATACGCTCAACAGGACTGAAAGTCGCATCTACTAATAGACGACCAATTGGACGCTCATCTTCTTCGCTATGAATACGTGATGAAGCTGGAACATAACCGCGACCTGATTCAATTTTAATACGCATGCTGATTTCAGCATTGCCCGTTAAATTACAGATCACATGTTCTGGGTTGACTATCTCTACATCACCATCATGAATGATGTCGCCTGCAGTAACAGGACCAGCGCCAGATTTAGTTAAACTAACTAAAACTTCATTTTTACCTTCAAGTTTAACAGCTAGACCTTTAAGGTTAAGAAGGATCTCTAGGATATCTTCTTGTACGCCTTCTTTGGTGCTGTACTCATGTTGTACACCATCAATCTCGACTTCTGTTACCGCTGTGCCAGGCATAGACGATAACAAAATACGACGAAGCGCATTACCTAAAGTGTGGCCAAAACCACGTTCAAGCGGCTCAAGAACCACTTTTGCTCTAGTTGTTGAAATTTGTTCGATATCAACTAATCTTGGTTTTAGAAAATCAATTACAGAACCCTGCATTTGTGCCCTCTCTTAACAG